>NZ_CP127162.1:200000-872500 GCF_030263935.1 Paenibacillus polygoni
AGGCTTATCTCCCCCAAGAGTCCACATCGACGGGGAGGTTTGGCACCTCGATGTCGGCTCATCGCATCCTGGGGCTGAAGTAGGTCCCAAGGGTTGGGCTGTTCGCCCATTAAAGCGGTACGCGAGCTGGGTTCAGAACGTCGTGAGACAGTTCGGTCCCTATCTGTCGTGGGCGTAGGAAATTTGAGAGGAGCTGTCCTTAGTACGAGAGGACCGGGATGGACATACCGCTGGTGTACCAGTTGTTCCGCCAGGAGCATCGCTGGGTAGCTATGTATGGAAGGGATAAGCGCTGAAAGCATCTAAGCGCGAAGCCCACCTCAAGATGAGATTTCCCAACTAGTAAGACCCCTTGAAGACGACGAGGTAGATAGGCTGGGGGTGGAAGTGCAGCAATGCATGGAGCTGACCAGTACTAATCGGTCGAGGGCTTATCCTACAAGCTTTCTGAAGGAAAGCTACTTCGGAAGCATAAGCTAATTAAATCGCAAAGATTGTTTCGTATCTAGTTTTCAGGGAGCAAATCCTTGAATACCGCATTTGTAAAAATGCTCGTTTGGTGGCGATAGCGGAGGGGTTCCACACGTACCCATCCCGAACACGACCGTTAAGCCCTCCAGCGCCGATGGTACTTGGACCGCAGGGTCCTGGGAGAGTAGGACGTCGCCAAGCGAAAACCCTTTTGGGTTATTTTTTTTGCCCTAATGGGTTTGATTAACGATGAGGGCCCTTAGCTCAGCTGGTTAGAGCGCACCCCTGATAAGGGTGAGGTCGGTGGTTCGAGTCCACTAGGGCCCACCATGTAACTTTATAATTCGATTATGGGGCCATAGCTCAGCTGGGAGAGCGCCTGCCTTGCACGCAGGAGGTCAGCGGTTCGATCCCGCTTGGCTCCACCACTATTCCCTGATAGCTCAGTTGGTAGAGCACTCGACTGTTAATCGAGTTGTCACAGGTTCGAGCCCTGTTCGGGGAGCCACTTTTGGAGAAGTGTCCGAGCTGGCCGAAGGAGCACGATTGGAAATCGTGTAGGCGTCACAAGCGTCTCGAGGGTTCGAATCCCTCTTTCTCCGTTGCGAACTTTTTGGAATATTTAATACAGCAAGGCCCGTTGGTCAAGGGGTTAAGACACCTCCCTTTCACGGAGGTAACAGGGGTTCGAATCCCCTACGGGTCACTTTATATGGAGATTTAGCTCAGCTGGGAGAGCATCTGCCTTACAAGCAGAGGGTCGGGGGTTCGATCCCCTCAATCTCCACCATATAACTATCGCGGGATGGAGCAGCTCGGTAGCTTGCTTAGCTCATAACCCGAAGGTTGCAGGTGCAAATCTTGCCTCGCAATTGTAAACCTTGGAACTGTGGTGTAGAGGCCTAACATGCCTGCCTGTCACGCAGGAGATCGCGGGTTCGAATCCCGTCAGTTCCGCCACTTTTATCTTAACTTCAGTAAAATGGAGTACGATATATCGTAATCAATTAGCCGGTGTAGCTCAACTGGTAGAGCAACTGACTTGTAATCAGTAGGTTGGGGGTTCAAGTCCTCTCGCCGGCACCAGTTTTCATTATGGAGAATTAGCAAAGTGGCCCAAATGTATTAGACTGTAAATCTGCTCTTTTATGGGTTCGGTAGTTCAATGCCATCTTCCTTTACCAGTTTCTTAGGGGCATAGTTTAAAGGTAGAACAGCGGTCTCCAAAACCGTTAGTGTGGGTTCAATTCCTGCTGCCCCTGCCATAATCTTATTTGTTTCAGTAAAAGATAAGATGGCGGTCGTGGCGAAGGGGTTAACGCACCGGATTGTGGCTCCGGCATTCGTGGGTTCAAGTCCCATCGATCGCCCATTTATACACCTTATCACTGTTGGGGATTAGCCAAGCGGTAAGGCAACGGACTTTGACTCCGTCATGCATAGGTTCAAATCCTATATCCCCAGCCATTTTAGTAAGAGCCATTAGCTCAGTTGGTAGAGCACCTGACTTTTAATCAGGGTGTCGAAGGTTCGAGCCCTTCATGGCTCACCATATATTTACATGCGCGTGTGGCGGAATTGGCAGACGCACTAGACTTAGGATCTAGCGTCTTTGACGTGGGGGTTCGAGTCCCTTCACGCGCATCCTTTAATTGCGGACGTGGCTCAGCGGTAGAGCATCGCCTTGCCAAGGCGAGGGTCGCGGGTTCGATTCCCGTCGTCCGCTTTTATATATATGCGCCCTTAGCTCAGCTGGATAGAGCGTTTGACTACGAATCAAAAGGTCAGGAGTTCGAATCTCTTAGGGCGCGCCATTTTAATTAAATAAGCCGGTGTGGCGGAATTGGCAGACGCGCGCGACTCAAAATCGTGAGGGAAACCGTGGGGGTTCGAGTCCCTTCACCGGCATAATATATATTACGGGATGTAGCTCAGCTTGGTAGAGCACCTGGTTTGGGACCAGGGGGTCGCATGTTCAAATCGTGTCATCCCGATACTTAATATGCGGGTGTAGTTCAATGGTAGAACTTCAGCCTTCCAAGCTGATAGCGTGGGTTCGATTCCCATCACCCGCTCCAATATTTTATTCAAGTCTAGTTATATAACTAGGCTTTTTTTTGTATATAAAGATAGAAGTTTCGATGTTTTGATTATCTATTTTAGGGACTAGAAGCATAAGGATCTTACATGACGCGCTCTATGAAGGTGCGGGGATTTTAGTGTTTGATTCTCTGGTACACTGTCTTACATCTGAATAGACGAAGTTGCTACCAATTACGGGAGAGGATTTACTTTTGATATTTCAGTAGTTGGGAGTCATAAGAATACAAAATTAATGAACTAGGCGAACTTTCTTAAGAAAAAGGGATGCTCGCTTTGTTTTTAACATCCATATCAGACATCATTTGTATTTGCTTAGGTTTTAAAACTACACTATAATATTAGGCTAATCTACACATAGTCAGGAGGAAACAATGGAATTTATCAGAAATCAGTTAGACGGATATGGAATGAGCGAAGCTGCGGTTGGTTATCTTTCCAACTTGACCATGGCTGTATTTATAGCGTTGGTCTGCATTCTAGCTAATTTTTTAACCAAAAAAATCGTGCTGAAGACGATTATTCATATCATTAATAACAATCGGTATACATGGGACAATATTATTTTGGAGAAAAAAGTGTTTCATAAGCTGTCGCATCTCGTGCCAGCCATCATTATCTATTCTTCTGCACCCATCTTTCCGTCATATGAAATTTTGATTAAAAAGCTGGCAATCATTTATATGATTATCGTAACCACTATGGTGTTTAGTGCGCTACTTAATGCTGTTGAAGCGATATATCGTACATTTGAGGTTTCTAAGATCAGACCGATCAAAGGATACATTCAGGTGGCAAAGATCTTACTATACATCATCGCTACCATTTTAGTGATATCTAGCCTCATTGGTCAGAATCCTTTGATCATTCTCAGCGGGTTTGGTGCCTTATCGGCTGTTCTGATGTTAGTTTTTAAGGACTCCATCTTAGGTCTCGTGGCAGGCGTGCAATTATCCTCGAATGATATGGTACGTGTAGGCGACTGGATTGAAATGCCTAAGTATGATGCGAACGGTGACGTAATTGATATTACACTCAATACGGTAATGGTCATGAACTTTGATAAGACAATCACGATGATTCCGAGCTACGCCCTTATTTCAGACTCATTCAAAAATTGGAGAGGCATGCAAGCATCCGGTGGCAGAAGGATTAAGCGAAGTATTAATATTGATACAAGCAGTATTTCTTTTTGTACAGAGGAAATGATTGAGGAACTTCAGAAGATACACTATCTCACTGATTATGTCACGACGAGATTAAATGAAATTAATATTTATAATATGGAACACGAGATTAATACGGAGAGCAAGGTGAACGGTAGGCAGCTTACGAATATAGGTATATTCCGAGAATACATTCATCAATATCTGAGGAATCACCCTAAAATTCACAAGGATATGACACTAATTGTTAGACAGTTAGCTCCTGGCGATAACGGGCTGCCGCTGGAAATTTACGCGTTTAGCAACGATACCAACTGGGCGGTGTATGAATCAGTTCAGGCTGATATCTTCGATCATATCTTTGCAGTTGCGCCGACCTTTGGGCTTCGTGCCTTCCAAAATCCTACGGGCCATGATATCGTTCATTTAAAAGAAAGTAAAGAATATTCGCGAGAATACTCAAGCTATAATTAGGGAGTTGTTGAAGCAAGATCTGGCTTTATTGAATACTAATTTCATTCGCAATGGCTATATACAGTTTGATGTCGATAATTTAAAACCACCTCAGAGGTGGTTTTTTCGTTTTTATAGAGCATCTTATCAGTGATAAACGAGAATCACTTAAGTGTGATCTCGGCTTGGGTTAAATCGTTATAATTTATAGTGCTTACCGAATTAATAATTTTAACAATTTCACTAGGGGATTCAGGTAAATCATTTTCTAACCATGTTTGAACAATGGCAATACAGCCGCAAACAATGTATCTCATATAATAATGGGAATAAGACTTACTAAATTCCTCAGAAATCTGTTCAAGATCAGCTTTACTCGCTATAACAATAAGTTTATCTAGCAGCTTATTGTCCCTCTGTCTGCAGAATAAAATCTTACACAAAGCCCTGTTTTCTGAGATTAATTCAAGTACATTCAATAGTAGTGAATCTGAATACTCGTTCACAGGCGTTTCATCAATATATTTCACGATTTTATGGAATAGCTCATCTTCCATCGTCTGGAGCAAATCATGTGGATCTTTGTAATGTGCATAAAACGTTCCTCTATTCACATCTGCTCTTTTACATATATCAGTAACCGTAATCTGGTGAATTTCTTTCTCTTCAAGCAGGGTAAGGATACTGTCTTTAATAGCCTTCTTCGTGTACACAACTCTTCGATTCCCTTTAATGCCTACCATAACGAATCTCCTTATAAAAATTTGAAATTATCTAACTAAATCAATTTCATAACTCATTAAAAGGTATTATGAACTTGATCTAACTCTGCAATTGTTATCAATTGAACAAACTTGTTCAATATGTTCATTTCATAACACAAAGAAAATATGTGGTCGTTGTTATTGGATTTTTGCTAATTTATAATATTAACGTACTATTAAACAAACAAGTTGTCTATTTAATGACGATATGAATTGAATACTCATTAATTCGGTAGCATATAAAACAAGCCTGGCAGCTAATGGAGGAATACAATGTCATATATCAAAATTCAGGATGTATATAAAAAATATAAAGTAGGAGATACCGTAGTTGTCGCTAATAATGGGATCTCTTTTTCTATCGAAAAGGGAGAATTCGTTGTTATATTAGGTCCAAGCGGAGCGGGAAAGTCAACGGTACTTAATATCCTTGGAGGAATGGACAGCTGTGATTCAGGAGAAATCATCGTGGACGGGCTTACTATATCTACATTTAATAATAAGCAGCTTACGAAATATAGAAGAGATGATGTAGGTTTTGTATTTCAGTTTTATAATTTGGTACAAAACTTAACAGCCAAGGAAAACGTAGAACTTGCTACACAAATCACCAAGAATGCGTTAGATGTAGATCAAACGCTTGAACTAGTAGGTCTTGATCATAGAAAAGATAATTTCCCATCACAGTTATCTGGGGGTGAGCAGCAAAGAGTATCGATTGCAAGAGCTGTAGCCAAAAATCCTAAATTATTGCTTTGTGATGAGCCAACGGGTGCTCTCGATTACAATACTGGAAAGCAGGTCTTACAAACCCTTCAAGATACATGCAGGAAAATGGGAACAACCGTTATCGTGATCACGCATAACTCGGCAATTGCACAGATGGCAGATCGAGTGATTAAAATCAATGATGCGAAGGTTCGAAGTGTAGAAGTGAATAAGAATCCGATTCCCATTGAAAATATTGAGTGGTAGGGGTACATGATGAAACTTAAGTCATATACGAAATTAACGATTAGAGAAATTTTATCTTCTAAGGCCAGATTCATTTCGATATTGATCATTATTCTTTTAGGAGTTGCTTTTTATTCAGGTATAAAGTCGTCAGGACCCGATATGAACAAGGCGATTAATCATCTTTTTAATGAATATCATTTGATGGATAGTAAAGTTGTTTCGAATTTTGGATTAGATGATGATGATATTGATGTGCTTAGAAATGATGATCGCATTTTGGATTTTTACGCTGCGCATAACATAGATGTAAATCTTACAAACGCCAGTAATGTAGTTAGATTCATGGAATACGATAAGGAAAGTAATATCAATGATTTTATTATTGTAGAAGGTCGACTACCTGAGAACAGTGGGGAAATTGCATTAGATGAAGAAGCTTTAAAACTCAATAAGGACATACAGATCGGACAAGAATATACAATCAAGACTGACGATGAAACAATGAAGAATTTTAAGGAGTCAACGTTCACGGTCGTAGGTATTGTAAGAAGCCCAATGTATATTGAAAAAGGATCTAGAGGCATTACATCTGTGGGAAAAGGAAGTATTGATTACTTTGCCGTACTGAACCGTTCTGATCTAACCATGGATGTATACACTGAGCTATATGTAAGATTTAAAAATGTACAAGGCCTTGATGGATATAGTGATGAGTATCAAGATGTAATGGATGAAAATACTGAATATCTTGAAAAACTATTCGCTGCCAGAAAGGAAGAAAGAATAGAAGAATTAAAGGCAGCATTGCAAAAACAATTTTCTCAAAGTACGGGGAATATAAATCAATCGAATCAAATGAATCAACCATCTACAAATGAACTGGCACAGAGTACGATGGATGTAGATCAGTTAACGTATTATGTATCCGATCGAACGGATAACCCGGGGTATTTAGGATATAAAGATTCCATTCATAGTTTAGATAGTATTGCTTCCGTGTTACCGGTGTTTTTCTTTCTATTAGCAGTAATGATCTGTTTAACAACGATGACGAGAATGGTCGAAGAAAATAGAACCGAGATTGGTACGTTAAAAGCTTTAGGATATGGCAATTTTGAAATAGCGAAGAAATATATGATTTATGCGTCTTTAGCAAGTATTTTAGGAGCTGTGTTAGGAATACTCATTGGAGCGAGTATACTCCCAGGCATTATCAGTAATGCACATGAAAGTTTATATAGCCTACCTAAAGTCAGCATTGTTTATTATCCGTCCTATATCGCTCAATCGCTGTTCATCTCTATATTATGTACGGTAGGAGCTAGTTTATTTGTCTTAAGAGTTGAATTAAGAAATAAGCCAGCTAATCTAATGAAGGTAAAAGCTCCGAAGGTGGGTAAAAAGATACTCTTAGAGAGAGTCACGCCGATATGGAGAAGATTCAATTTTAATTATAAGGTGACATTTCGAAATATTTTTAGATATAAACAACGTATGTTGATGACGATCTTCGGTATATCAGGTTGTATGGCGCTACTTGTTACCGGATTTGGACTTAAAGATTCAAATATAGGTATGGTTGACAGGCAGTTTGGACAGTTGTGGAATTATGAGGCGATGGTCATTCTAGGTGACGATTCTACAGATGAAGAAATGAAAGAATATGATAGTACACTGAATATGTTAACTGGATATGAAGATAAGTTAGATCTGCACCAAGAAGCTGTTGTATTTAGTAAGGAAGATGTGAATAATCAAGAAGCTACCTTGTATGTGCCGCAATCTACAGAACACATAGATGACTATATCATTTTGGGTAATCGTGAATCTGGAGATAAGTATAAATTATCAGATGATGGTGTCGTGATAACCGAAAAATTAGCCAAACTCCTAGACGTTTCTGTTGGAGATACGGTATCGATGACAGATGATGATAATCATACGTATGACACTCGGGTAGATGCGATCGCTGAAAACTACGTTAAACATTATATCTATATGTCACCTGCGTATTATGAAAAGGTATTTGAAAAGAAGCCTGTATATCAAACGCAGCTACTCAATTTCAATCGAGATCTAGCTGATGAAGATGAGATCTCCTCTAAGCTGATGGATCATGAAAATGTGATAAATGTGACGTTAACATCCAACATTCAAGAAGCTAGCGAAGACTCTGTTGCAAATATGAACCTAGTGATGATCGTCATCATTATTTCTGCTGGATGCTTGGCCTTTGTGGTTCTATATAATCTGAACAACATCAATGTATCAGAGCGTATAAGGGAATTATCTACCATAAAAGTGCTAGGGTTCTATGACAATGAGGTAACGATGTATATCGTAAGAGAAAATGTCATACTTACCTTATTAGGAGTGTTTACGGGGTCGTTTTTGGGAAATGGATTACACATGTTTATCATTTATACAGCAGAAACAGATACGATGATGATGTATCCGGATGTATCTATTCTTAGTCATATCTTATCTGCAGCAATAACAATATTCTTTTCAACTATCGTTATGATGATCATGCATGCGAAGCTCAAAAAAGTGAACATGATTGATGCATTAAAATCTAACGAATAGTGTAGAGTACGAATATTATCAATTCAATTTGCCTATCATAAAGAGATAACTCGCAAACTATGTGAGTTATCTCTTATCTTTTGTATTCAGATTTAACCATCCCAAACTTCCATAAATAGTAGAATCTACTTCGTTAAATCCTTACGTATTTTATCTCTCATAGACAATCCATTCTGAAGAAGACAATCAGACTGATCTTAGCGGTAGCCGATTGTGGTGCGTCGGCCTTGGTGACATCATACCTGTAACTGCACCCGTAGAAGCTTGCGTTGTTGTTATCTTTGGACAGGTGTTCGACTCCCGCCAACTTCATTTTGCGTTTGATGAAGTTTTAGAGGGGATTTCGGTTAGGAAGCCGTCAATATAACGACTAACTAGTGTAAGAGGCCAAGATCTTCGTTGTTGCCTTCCTAACTTTCTAATTAATGTATACGGAATTGTTTTTGGTCCTTTACTTGAAAGCTACACTATGATGGGCCTATTTTAGTGTGAAGTCTATCACCGCGGATATTCTCCAGGCTTTTCCTCGTTAAGAAAGATCGCTCGCCTTAATTGGATAGTGGTCTTTTGTGTTTTTACTATATCTAAGCTAATTTTGCTCTAAGCACCTAGATCTTTGGCATTATATTAGATAGTAATTTCCTGTATAGTAGTTATAATAATTTATAGGTAAAAATTGGGTTGTTATATATGAGGAAACATTTTCGAAAATAAAATAATTGAACAGGGGAGATAGTGTTGGCTAGAAGAAGTGGTTTAATGGCTACAATAGCAAGAGAAGCTGCAAGACAGGCAAGAATAAGTGAGGCAGAGAGGAAAAGATATGAACGCGAACAAATTAGAATTGCAAAAGAACAGCAAAGACAACATATTCAAAATGAAAAGGATGCAAAATTACGTTATATAGAAAGCAGAATAGAGGAAACAGATGATCTGAATTATGAGCTTGCTGAACGTATTAAAGATTTATACGGTATATTAGATCACACGTTACAAGTGAATGATATGGTTTCTTTTAACTCTTTGAAGATTAACGAAAAGTTTAGAGATTTCATCGTGCCTACTAGTATTTCTGTTCCGTTAACTAAACCTCAACTAGATGATTATATTAATAAGATAAAGTCCCCAAATCTTTTTACAAAGTTAATCCCTGGTTTTGAAAAGAAATATCAGAGTGCATTAATTGAAGCAAAACAACAATACGAGAATGGCCTTGTTCTGTACGAGGCAAAAGAAAATGAAAGATTAGTTGCAAAGGACAGGTTAAAGTCAGAATACGATCAAGAAAAGTATATGTTTGAGATAAAAGTTAGAGATAGAAATCTAGAAATCGATGCCTTTGAGGAAAGTTATCGAAATGGTGAAAGAGAAGCAATTATTGATTATAATGCTATGGTACTTGAACGTTCTGAATACCCTGCTGGATTTCCTCAAATTTTTCGATTAGCATATATATCAGATTCTAAAGAACTAGTGATTGATTACGAGCTTCCAAATAAGGATATTGTCCCAACAACGATGGAATATAGATATGTTAAAACAAAAGATGAGATAAGTGAGAAATTCAGAAAAATTCAAGAGATTAAAAATATGTATTCAGATGTTGTAGCGGGTGTGACCCTTCGAACCATTCATGAGGTATTAGAGGCAGATCAGGGGAATGTTATAGATGTTGTGGTTTTTAGTGCGTATGTGCATTCGGTCGATCCTGCTACGGGTAAAGATAGTATGCCGTACCTCATTTCAATTAGGGTTACGAAAGAAAAATTTGAGGGGCTTGATTTAAATCGCGTGGAAAAATCAGTATGTTTAAGGAATTTGGGAGCACAGGTATCTCCTCGACCCACTGAATTGCAAGCTGTAAAACCAATTTTGGAGTTTGATATGGTTGACAAACGTTTTGTTGAACATGAAGATATGCTTGGATCATTGCAAGGGCTTCCTAATTTAATGGAACTAAACCCATATGAGTTTGAGATGTTAGTTACAGATTTGTTCGCAAGAATGGGATTAGATGCAAAATTGACCCGTTCATCAAAAGATGGTGGTGTTGATTGCGTTGCCTTCGATACCCGGCCTATAGTGGGCGGTAAAGTAGTTATTCAGGCAAAACGTTATAAAAATACTGTAGGTGTTTCAGCTGTAAGAGACTTGTACGGGACAATGTTAAATGAGGGAGCAAACAAAGGAATTTTAGTTACAACAAAAAGTTATGGTCCAGATGCCTATGAATTTGCAAAAGATAAGCCGATTGAGTTAATTGATGGCGGAGGATTACTCTACTTGTTAGAAAAGAATGGAATTAATGCACGAATCATTTTTGAATGATGTAACTACGATAAAATCAGAGGACAGGATCTAGAAAGAAATTGTCGTTCGTACCAAAGTGGTTATCGGTTGAAATGTCCAGAATCGCCGTCCTCCGCAAAATGTATGTCGTAATTCAGTTGCTTGCTGATTTCAAAGCAGGTGTTAAAAATGAGAAGAAATTTCTGGATTCTGGTGAAAGATAAATCATTAGATAAGATTGTGGATTTTGTTTTATCGAAGCACCTTCCGTAAACGGTTGGTGTTTTTTATTTTAATGATATCTTTCGTAAGGTTAAAGGGTCTTTAACTATTCAAAAAATATCCTGATTAATGAAAAATAATCTGTACTTAGTTTTGAGTTTCTCGTTTTGTTTTGCCATCGTGAGTGATTATAGAGGAGGTTGATCCGTCATATGATAACAGAAGTTTCAATCTTACGCATTCAATCGGTCTATTCTATTGATAATCACAATATTACTGCCACCGTTTTACATTAAGAACCTATAATAATAAAATTTGATTATGTACTTAAGCAATGAAGAGTGTTAGATATTTATTGATTCTGCTGCATCACGTCTTAAAAAATTGAAACACGCGAATAAAGAAGAGAGTCAGATTTGGTCATAGCCCCGTCAAGTAGACATTAAAAAAAGAGGATTTTCCATTTACGCGGCGACTTTTTCCCGGAATTCGATTGGGGAGAGGTCGCCGAGTTTGTTTTGGAAACGTTCCTTATTGTAAAATGAAATATACTCCGTAATTTGGCTTCTTGCTTGTTCCAGATTATTAGGCTTTTCCAAATACAGCTTTTCCGTCTTTAAGTGGGAAAAGAACGACTCGATACAAGCATTGTCATAGCAGTTTCCACGTCGGGAATGACTCCCTGTCAACTGCTTCTCTTCAAGCAACTTAGCATAGCTTTTCGAGGTATACTGAAACCCTTGGTCCGAATGGAGCAAAGAGGGTCCATCTTTTAGTTGCTGCACAGTGTCCATAACGAGTTTTAGGTCATTGCGCTCGGAGAGTTCCCAGGCTACTATTTCGTTGTTATATAAATCCATTACAGCCGAGAGATAAGCAAATTCATGCCCAATCCGGACATATGTAATATCTGTCACAAGCTTCTGCACAGGAGCAGTCGCAGAGAATTCCCGATTTAAGACATTAGGGAACAAGGCCGATGGTTTGCGGCCACAAAACGGACGTTTCTTGCGAATAACAGAACGAATCTGAAGTTCTCTCATTAAGCGACGGACCTTCTTGTGATTCACAACGAAGCCTTCTTTTCCTAAAGCAGTACGCATTCGCTTGTAACCGAAATACGGACGAATTCGATGAATGCTCAAGATGTGTGCCTTTAGATCTGCATCACGATTTGCTCGTTTCTCTCGATGAACTAAATTCTTCTTCCATTTATAGTAGCCTGCACGTGATATTTCAGCGATTCTACATAGCCAAACTACGGGAGCCACTTTGCTTATTTCTCGAATGGACTGGCACCGGGCTTCGAAATCCAGCTTCCCTCCCCGTGCAAGTTTGGATTTAGCTTTTTTAGATATTCTACCTGCGCTTTCAGATATGCATTTTCTTCTTCCGCACTACTAAAATGCTTCTTCGCCCAACGTCCCCGGTAATCCTCAAACCCCTCACCATTTTGGCATTTACGAACCCATGTGATAATCTGGCTCTCACTTTTGATTCCAAACTTCTCCATGATTCGACTGTACGTCCACCCTTCTTCTACTCGCAAACGGACAGCCTCTTTCTTCGTTTCTTCACTATATCGATTAAAAGTTTGACCTTTCTTCGCTGACATAACAAAAATCCCCTCCGGTTTTCCAGTGTTTGAGTTCATTGTAACATGTTCTCTTTTTTCACTGTCTACCATGAGGGGATAATACCAATTTGAACGAGCAACGGTATGTTTTTTTGAAAAAATCCAAAAAGTTAGGGACCGAATATCCCAGCTTAATGCATGTACCTATTATACATGACACATGAGGAAGGACTATAAGTGGTACACTAGGAGCCTGACAAGTGATTTTTATGGTCTTTAATAACCCTTCCAATCAAGACAATCGAATAAGTACATTAATCATATATTTAAATGATGTAGAAGAATCGATATTCCAAACAACTGCGACGCTATTATATTTTTTTGTAAGCATTCTACTTTTGGTGACATTAGACTATTTTCATTCTTGTAGTTGACTATACTATTAAATTCGATTAAACTAAATATGTAATCGGTTACATGAAATTAGGAAGGATGCTTTTAGTGGCTACTATTAAACAGGTTGCAGAAAGAGCTGGAGTTTCTGTTGCGACAGTTTCTCGAGTCTTGAATGACAATGGGTATGTACAATTAGATACTAGAAAAAAAGTGGAAGAGGCGATCGATCAGCTTGGGTATATCCCTAATGAAGTGGCGCGTTCTTTATATAAAAAAGAATCCCGTTTTATTGGTTTGCTGCTGCCGGATATTACAAACCCCTTTTTTCCAGAGATGGCTCGTGGTGTTGAGGATGAGCTTCAGGAAGAAGGATTCTATTTGCTTTTTGGTAACAGTGATGAGAGCTTAGAACGAGAGCTAAAGTATATTCAAACTTTTGTACAAAATAATGTGGTCGGTCTTATATCTGCAACAAACTTAGCAGATAAAGCCAATTACGATAATTTACCCATACCAACCGTGTTTTTGGACCGTGGTTCCCAAAGCGAATATTCTGTTTACTCCGATGGTGTAGAAGGCGGCAGAATAGCGGCCAGTGAAATGATTAAGCGAGGCAGCCGTAAAATAACAGTTCTCAAAGGTCCGGCGCATGTCATGCCGGTTCAAGAGCGTTTTCAAGGAACTATTGAAGTTTTAGTCCAAGCCAATGTCGATTTTCAAGTGATTTCGTTGGAGTCTCTTTCTTTCCAAGAAGGAATGAGACGAGCATATGAAATTTTTGAGAAGTTTCCTGAGACAGATGGAATTATTGCAAGTAATGATACGACAGCTACAGCCATACTGCATGAAGCTTTGAGTCGTGGGAAATCTATTCCCGATGAGGTCCAAATTATTGGATTTGACGATATTCAGCAAAGCAGCCTGGTGTTTCCATCCTTATCTACGATTAGACAACCGATTTATGATATGGGAAGAGAAGCGGCTAAATTACTAATAAAATTAATTAAGAAGCAAGCGGTTGAACAACCGCATATTAAATTAGATGTATCATACGTAAATCGCAATACAACTAGGAAGGTGAAATAAACGTGGTGAATGTAACGGTTATTGGAAGTTCTTCTATGGACTTCGTTGTAACGACACGGGTACGTCCAGGTGTAGGAGAGACAGTCATGGGTGAATCCTTTAAGGTTGTTCCCGGAGGGAAAGGAGCAAATCAAGCAGTGGCTGCAGCACGATTGGGAGCTAATGTTTCTATGATTGGCTGCGTCGGCGATGACTATTATGGTCAAGTTATTCTGGATAATTTCGAAAAGAATGGTGTTGTGACTCGTAATGTGAAACCGGTTACAGGTGTGCCAAGCGGAACAGCTCATATTATGATAACGGATGGCGATAACAACATTGTGGTAGTGAAGGGAGCAAATAATCATGTCACACCTGCTACTATCGAAAAAGCTTTGGAGGTAATCCAGACATCAGATATTGTTCTTATTCAGCATGAGATTCCGATGGAGACAGTAGAATATGTCAGCCAAATGTGCGAAAAATATGGTGTACCATTACTTTTAAATCCAGCACCGGCTGCGCCGTTGTCGGAAGATATTTTGAGCAGAGTAACATTTTTGACACCTAATGAACATGAAGCAGCTGAATTATTTAAAGAGAAACATTTATCGGAAGTATTGAAGCATTATCCGAATAAGTTATTTATCACAGAAGGGAAAAACGGCGTTCGCTATTTTAATGGAAATGAAGAGGTAGTAGTCCCTGCTTATCCAGTTGAAGCAGTTGATACGACTGGAGCTGGAGATACATTTAATGCGGCATTTGCTGTAGCCCTAGCAGAAGGAAAAGAAACTATAGAAGCATTGAAATTTGCAAATCGCGCTGCTTCTTTATCAGTAACAAAATTCGGTGCTCAAGGAGGAATGCCTAAACGCGAGCAATTAGAAGAGTATCTTAATTAGGTAAGGGTTAAGGGTTAACAGGACAGAGTATAATAGAGGTGTTTATGTTAGAAATCAGATGTATCAATGTGTAACCGATTACACATTCTTGTCAATCTCATTTTAAAATCTTGAGGAGGAACATTACCATGAGAAAAATTCCAATTATTATTGACACAGATCCAGGTATTGATGATGCAGCAGCGATTGGTTTGGCTTTTCATAGAGACGAATTAGACGTGAAATTAATAACTACAGTAGCCGGAAATGTTGATATTACTAATATCACAGCGAATGCCCTGAAGCTTGTATCTTTCTTTGATCAAGATGTTCCTGTTGCGAGAGGTATGGAGACCCCGTTACTCAAACCTTATGAAGGAAGCTGTGTACATGGGGAGACAGGCATGGACGGTTATGATTTTCCAGAACCTACTCAAGAGATTATAAAGCTGCATGCTGTTGAAGCGATTCGTTCCTTACTGGAGGAATCAGAAGAGAAAATAACGATTGTTCCTATTGGTCCATTAACGAATATTGCGGTACTGCTGTTAATGTATCCGCATGTGAAACACAAAATTGAGCGAATTGTACTTATGGGCGGCTCCTTATCTGGAGGAAACATGAATGGTCCAGCCGAGTTTAATATGTGGGCTGATCCTCATGCAGCGAAGATTGTACTTGAATCGGATGTAGAGGTAGTGATGATTGGTCTTGACGTAACATTGAAAGCGCTTATCGGCGAGAAAGAACTAGCTCAATGTCAAAACAAGTCTGCTGAGATGTTTAATGCAATCTTCCATCATTATAGAGATGGTGATATGGATCATGGTGTTGTTATGCATGACTCCTGTGCTATTGCATATTTAACGAAACCCGAATTGTTTACCATCGAACGCAGACATATTCAGGTTATCACCGAAGGACCAGCAAGCGGTATGACAATGGAGAAGTTTGAAGAAGAGACAACGAATATGAATGTTGCTGTTGGTATTGATTCGGAAGCTTTTCAGGTTTGGTTTCTTGAAACCCTACATCGAATGAAATAAAGGTTCAGACTATTAAAGTTATTTGCTGCATTAGTTTAGAAAGTTCAGACATTTTAACCTTCTAGCAGAAAAGGGGATTGTCATGAAGTACCTAATTTTCATCCTATGCTTAATTGCAATTTTTCTACTAGCATATTTAGTGAGTTTCGATAGGAAAATGGTTAAGAAAAAGCTCAAAACCATTGCTATCATTCTAGGTATTCAAATTCTATTGGCTTATGTTTTCCTGCATACAACGATTGGTATCAAGATAATTGGTGGTGCTTCCAAATTATTTGAGAAGCTATTAGGCTACGCTAATGTAGGGATTGAATTTGTATTCGGGGGTATGATCGAGGGTGGTTACGCCACTTTCTTATTAACCGCATTATTCCCTATTGTATTTATCTGTGCGTTACTTGGTATTTTACAATACTTCAAGATCCTTCCTTGGTTCATTAAAATTATGGGGACAGGATTGAACAAAATCAGCAGGCTTGGCAAGCTAGAATCCTATAGTGCAGTAAGTGCCGTTATTATCGGTATGACAGCTGTATTCGTCTCCATTAAAGATCTTTTGCCAAAACTCAACAAACAACAAATGTATACAATTGCTGCTTGTTCGATATCAACGGTTGATTTAAGTATTGTTGGCGCTTATATGAATATGATTGATCCTAAGTTTGTGATTTTAGCAATTATTCTTAACCTGTTTAGTGTATTTGTCATTCTATCCATTGTTAACCCATATAATCCAGATGAGGAAAATGAAGCACTGACAGTGATTAGCCAGCCAGCGGAAAAAGACGAACGCGGATTCTTTGAAATACTCTCTGATTACATGATGGACGGATTCAATCTGGTATTGGCTATTGTTGCTATGCTGCTAGGATTTGTAGCATTGGTTGCTTTCCTAAATGGTATTTTTGACGGTATTTTTGGTGTGGATTTCCAAACTATATTGGGCTATATTTTTGCTCCTTTTGCTTTCTTAATGGGTGTGCCTTGGGACGAAGCGGTTCGCTTCGGTGGATTAATTGCAACTAAGCTGCTGTCTAACGAATTCGTGGCAATGACAAGCTTTATAGAAATGGAAGGATTATCAGAAAGATCTACAGGTATTATTTCGGTATTCCTTGTATCGTTTGCTAACTTTGGTTCAATCGGTATGATCATTGGTGCCTTGAAAGGTCTTTGTCCGGATCAAAGTAAAGTCGTTGCTGGTTTTAGTCTTCGTTTGCTCTATGGAGCGACCCTTGTTAGCTTTTTATCCGCGGCAGTAGTCGGTCTAATTTTATAAGATAGAAGTGGAAAACGGTATCCTTTTAACAAGAAATATGTAAAGTAACTCGATCAGGAGGCAGCTAGAGATTGGGCAAATGTTTGAGACATCCTCTGTTTATTATTGGTGCTAGTATATTAGCTGTTATCGTAGGTATAATTATGAAAGCCCCTTTACTTGATACGGTGGTTTCTGTACTAGGCATGGTACATGTATGGCTACTGATGAAAGAAAAGATGCTTAATTTTATTTTTGGTATTATTGCTTTTGGCTGTTACGTATATATTTATGTTTCTTCCGGATTATATGCTATGGCTGTCGTTGCTTTTGTACAAACTATGTTTCTATGCTATGGCTGGTTTTTCTGGAATAAACAAAAGCAAGGTGATGAAGTTCCCCGAACAAACCGTTTTACACGTAAACAATTACAATTTTGGATACTGGGAATGGTTGCAGCTTGGTTCATTTGGGGACTACTTGAGAAAAATGTATTTGGCGGATCTCTGCCTTTTCTGAATAGTCTAACAGCTGTTATTGGATTAGTAGCTGAATTTTGGCTCAGCCGCAAGTATCTAGAGAATTGGCATCTCTTCATTCTTTCTGATGCTTTAGCTGTATGTACAGTTCTCTTAAGTGGTTTGTACCCAATGGCAATTCTTTATGGTATCAATACGCTGCTCTCGGTCCAAGGTTTACGGGAATGGAAGGCTAATGAGCATAATAAAAAGATTAAAAAAATGAATATAGCTTAAATTTGTATGACTTATTAAAAAGAAAAAACTTTAATTATTCTAATGAGGCTTTGCATAACCTACAAACCCAGTCACTTATAAGACTGCGTTTCAGATTGTAGACAAAAGGCATTCGGAATGTATTCATTCTGAATGCTTTTTGTCATTTCTACTTCTTTTTTTCCTGTGGCTTTACGCCGGGATTGGGCTGTTACACGACCATCTGATAATTTTCTTTAAATTTATGATCATCCTGGTCTTGGTTAATTTTCTTTTCCAGTTTACGTGGGTAAGCTCTTGTTTTTTTGCGTACAAACTTCTTTTTGAATTTTCGTTTGTTCGCACTCGCTTTACGTGTGTAGAATCAATGAAAACATGCTCTGTACTGAGTAAGTGTTTCTCAGCTGCAGTCCGTAAAAAACGGTAGAAAATCTGTTCAAATAGTTCTGTATCTTTAAAACGACGTTCATAGTTATTTTCAAAAGTGAAGAAATGCTTAACTTAATCATAAAAGTCCATAGCTCAAAAAAACCAACGATCCTCCATATTGGTCTGTACTTCTTCGATCGTTTTTCGCATGGAACGAATAACAAAGGTATATCGAATAAGAGGAAATTTAATTAAGATGACCGGATCGATGCTAGGTCGTCCAATTTCCGAATGATGATCCTGATCCAAGTCGTAGATGAAAGAAAAGTCGATCGCCGATTCTATTTTGCAAACCAAATGATCTTCTAGAACCAGTCTGCATCATTCATAAACGGATGATGTTTTTATTTAATGAAGATATTAGAATCCTTTATAAGGTTTAGGGGACCTTTTTTCAGTGGAAAATAGTCTAAAGAATATGTGTTGAAGTATATTCCTATACGTGAGCTGTTTCTATAATATATTTGAAATAAATGTAAATTGTTATTGTTTAGTATAGGTTCTCATTTTTGGTCATTGTAAGTGATAATAGAGAGGTTGATTCAATTATGACAAAGGAAGTTTCGATCTTACCCATTCAATCCGTCTATTCTATTAATAATCACATGATTACTGCCACCGTTCTACATGAAGAACCTTTAGTAATGAAATTTGATCAGGTATTAAATGATGAGGAATGTCAGATGTTTATTGATTCTGCTGCCTTACGTCTTACAAAATCAAAACTCGCGAATAAAGAAGAGAGTCAAATAAGGACGAGCAGTGGCATGTTTTTTGAAGAAAATGAAAGCCCTTTAATAATAGAAATTGAAAATCGCATTTCAAATTTAATGCATGTACCCATCTCACATGCGGAAGGACTACAAGTATTGCATTATGAACCTGGGCAAGAGTTTAAAGAACATTATGATTTTTTTGGGGCCAGTAGTCCTTCTAGCCATAACAATCGAATCAGTACATTAATTATATATTTAAATGAGGTAGAAGAAGGAGGGGAAACAACCCTTCCGAGGTTAGGCATTACCATGAAACCAGTGAAAGGTTCTGCGATTTACTTCGAATATTTCTATAACAATGAGGAGTTAAACGAATTAACTTTGCATAGTGGAAAGCCTGTGATCCGCGGTGAAAAATGGGTAGCGACTCAGTGGATGCGTAAACAACGAATTCGAGAAGGATACTAAAGTCAGAGAGACCACGATTGCGGTGGTCTTTTTTATTGTTTCTATACTCATTCACAGAATTAACCAATGATGGTAAAATTGAATGATTAGTAGTTTTAATACATAGCTACGCATTAAGGAGAATCATAGAATGAATACCATTGAATCCTTGGACACTCTGATTACCATGATTCCAATCTTAAAGGCAGCAGTTCCTGCTGAACTATCGATTGCCATTTGTGATACAGAGAAATTTATTGCCTATTGGCCTGGAGAAGATATTAATTTGGAGATCCATGTCGGCCAACCTTTGCACCACGAAGAACCGTTAACGCAGGCAATTCGGGATAATATAGCATTAAAAGCAGAGGTGCCTGCCTCATTTTATGGTTTTGAATTTATAGGGACGGCTACACCGCTTCACAATACAAGTGGTCATGTCATTGGCGGTATAGCCATTCAGTTACGCAAGCAAAGTGAGCTAATAGCCATAGCGGATCAAATTTCGCTCTCACTAACACAAGCCAACAAACAGATCTCAGAGGTGGCAGAAGATTCATCAAAATTAGCCGATTCTGCTCAGCAGCTACTTACGTTCGCCCATCAGACGGTAGAACAGGTGAAAGAAACAGATAAAGTTGTAACAATTGTCAAAAGAGTGGCGGATCAGACGAATTTATTAGGAATTAATGCGGCAATTGAAGCAGCTCATGCAGGAGATCTAGGAAGAGGATTCGGTGTTGTAGCGAGTGAGATACGGAAATTATCCAAGGAGTCGCTTAACTCTACGAATGTGATTCAAACTACACTGAAAACATTTGAAGAGGCAATTAGCGAAATGCGCGTATCCATTGAACAAATGACCGCGATTGTTGAACGACAGGCAACATCGTCCCGCCAGGTTTCCGATTTTATCGAAGAAGTGGATCGGATGTCAGAACAGTTGAATGAATTTGCAAAGAAATTATAACTTAGCTTTACTTAGCTTCTAACAATCATAGATCAGTGGGATCAATGGCTCTAAGAGACGACTATAGAATCCATTTGATGCTCAGTAAAAAGAACCAAGCGGATGCTTGGTCCTTTTTTTTGTATACACTCATAGGTTCTTGACTAGTGATAGCTTTCCTTATGCTTACCGTTGTCATCATGTTGCGATTGTTTCCGGCGATCATTACGGGCCTGCTGTTGTTGCTGAGCATCTAGGCTGTTTACAGGTGTTGATTCCAAATCATTTACTTCGTTGACCAGGTTTTTGTCAGGTTGGTTAGGGCTCAATGAATGGTCCTCCTCATGAATCGGATTAGTGATTAAGAGTATAATGTGCTGGATACTGTGTAACTATTCGTTTAGAAAAATGTAACAACCGTTTCCCGGGGTATACCCAGAAAACGGTTGCTGTTAAAAAACTTATTTTGTTTTCAATAGTTATATGATCAATGATTATTCTTATTTCCCGATTGTATCCAAAACCATCGTAGTTAGTTCATTCACGGTATTCTTATGTATTGGTCTTTGAATTTCGTATATATCCATATTGCTGGCTAAGCGGGCTGTCGTGTCAAAATGCCATTTTGCTAACCCACTGTCTTGTATAAGGGATTTACGGTATGTATGACGATATAGAAGCGGTAACCGTTCTAACTTCTGAATCGCTCTTATTTGGGGATTAACACAATCTGTTTTAATGAGCTCAAATATACCGGCTAGCGGAAGGGTATCGGAGGAGAAATGAGATTCCACAGGAACGGCGTATTTGTTTTCACGTTCGAATAGGGGGCGAAATTGATTTGAATTCATGCCCAAAGTATCTAAGCTTTCTTGCCATAGCTTTTGCTGCGGGTAGGCCGGTGTTACATAAGGAATATTCTGATGATCCAGCGTTACTGCTATGACATCATCTGTTAATAGTTGATACCCTTGTTGCAGAAGAGCCGAAGCGAGTGTGGATTTACCGTGTCCGGAATGTCCAACGAATGCGTAAGCTTTGCCGTTAATGACTATCGCACTACCATGTAAGGGAAGGACTTTTCGCTGCATTAAAATAGCACCCATGCATGTTCCAAGTATATACAAACGTATTTTATCTTCATCGGCACCATTCTCAGGGGAGATAGAGATGGTTTTTCCGTCCTCTATAGCGAAAACAGCCAGATCAGCGACCCTGAACATGACTATGTTCTCCATACATACGGATGTTTTCGATGTAATCGAGAGCTTTGACCATTGTTCTGTTAAGTCAGCGTAGCGAATGACAATATCGACATTGTGATTGGGATCATCTAGTTGTTGCACCTCAGGCAAGGCAATATCGCTATGTATGGAATACCCGAAGGCCGTGTATAGGTTTTTGTTAAGGATTTGAGTCACTGTCCTCACTCCATTGATTGAAATACGAATATAAAAAAGGATAGCCCATATACCCAGTTAGGCGTATAAGGGCTGGACTTATTAGGAAATGATAGCTCTTTACTTAGACTTAGCTGAAGTGAACAGTTTCATCTGGGTCGGGTTGAACTCCATCTGGAATTAGACCACCAGGACCAGCCATCGTCATATTAACATCAAGAACTTCCAAAGCGGGAATGCTCCATTCTTTTTTCATATGTATGTTTCACCTCCTTTCAAAAGTTTTTTGAAGAAACCGGTACAAAATTAAACTACGCATTAATAATTTGATGGACGGATTGTAGGCTTGATTGGGTTCAAGGCCGTGACGGGCTTCTGTAATGGTATCTTTGATAACAGGCATGTTTAGAATTTGCTGCATTCGAGCATCGTTACTCATATGGTCAAGTTCATCAATAAAATCAGGCCAGTCCTTTCGCATTCTATGGATAGAATCAGCTGCTTGTATCCCTCTCGTTCGTTGATTAAGCCTTACGAAATCAGGAAGGAAGCCTTGTGTAGATCTACGAATTAATGCACGATCCATGCCATCCTGAACGAATTGTTCCATAGGAGATGACAGGCAGTAGCGAATAACTCGTAGATCATTGGTTGGGTCATGACTCCATACTGAATAACGAAGAGAGAGCTTGCACCCACTTGTCCCTGTAATGTTCCAAATGTCTACTCGATCAAAATGCTGTCTTCTTGCTTCTAGTGGATCTGCAGGTATATCCGCTGTTGTTCCAATTCCAATAAATTTAGGATCGCTAAGTTTACTGTAAATACCGGTTCGCTTAGCAAAATCGGTATTTATTAATTGTGGAATCTTTGCAAACGATGGTGAAGGATTTAGCCGCTCGATTACAGGGAATGCTTTACGGCCAATCATGGAATAGAGTCGTTTCCGCCCTACGCCTACATTTCTGCTGTATTGGTTTACTTCCTTTGTTAGTTGAAGAAAACTGAACTTCTTTATGAGTTTGGAGTAATAATCGACGGCAGATCCCCAAGAGATGCTGTAATTTCCTCTGGCTCCGTTAAGAAGAATACCAATTCCAAGCAGCTGAGCCTGTTCGTATATCCCTCGTAACCAGAATGAATTATCAAAAAATTTATAAGGTGACTCCATGATATCGATCCAATCATCGATTTCTGAAAAAGAGCTTCTTCCATTGAAGTTCAAGTAATGTTCGTGAATATTTCCTACATACTGAACTGTCTGCTGGATAAGTGGTCTCTCATCTGCGAGCCTCCGCTTGGGTGTCCAGTCCTCAAATCCATCCTCTGGTACATAGCTGAAGGTATGAAGTCTGCGATTATCCTTCTGCAAGGATCTTGCAGCGAAGCTAGCAACAGATCCTGAGTCCAAACCGCCGCTAAGATGTGCTCCCACATTCTGGTCCGTTCGTCCAATCCTCACTGTGACGGCCTTATTGAATACTTCCTGAAATCCCTCCACATATTCTTGCGTTGAAGAAAGCTTCAAAGGAACTACATTTGAAAGGCTATGGTATCTGGTGATGGATACTCGATCATTCTTAATTGTTATTCTATGAGATGGTGGTAGCTGCTCAATATGTTTATAACTCGTAGTTGATGCATCTGGCGGTTCAAAAACACCGCTGATTGCGAGGAATTCAGCTAGCCAAAGTTCGTTTAATTCTTTATGTATATAAGGTAAAGATAATAAAGGGTTGATGACTGTGCAGAAGGAGAAAAACTCCTCATTACGGTGATAGTAAAGTGTTCGTGCACCAGAGAAATCCCTTGCTCCGAAAAGGGTCTGCTTACGCTCATCCCAAATGACAAAGGCGAAATCACCGACAAGCCTTTCTGGCATTTGTTCGGACCAGCGTTCATAAGCTAGTAGGAGAAGCTCACTGTCTGTCATCTTAGATCTTAGGTTTCTGGGAACCTGCAATTGCTCCATCAATTCTTCCCGGTTGTCGATTATAGCATCTGCCGTTATGGCAAGCCCTCGGATCGGATCATAGGCAGGTAAGATTTCGTTAGTGGATTGTTTCGTGATCCACTGAGCATGACAGCCCAGCATGATGCGGTCCTTGTGCCAAGTCGCGCTTTGATTAGCCGGATATTGCTTTAACGTTTCCATTACAAGTCGGCCGTGCTCCATGTAAACGGGTGCTCCATTAAAACCATAAATACCAGCAATTGCACTCATTATATTTCCTCCGTTGTACCTATTGTGCAAATTAAATTGTTAACCGATTAGTTCTATAGTCATTATATCAGAGATACGAATAGTAGCAATTGTTATTTTAAATAAATTACTTAATAGTGTTAAACGGCCAAGGCAATTGCTTGAGTTTCTTAAACATTTTTTGTTTAAGAAGATTAATATAATAAATGCAAGAGTGGTGCCCAAGGAATACTAATTACAGCATAAACCCGTCCACCTTTAAATTAGAATAACTAGAGAATTTAATGAGATTTGAATGACTAAAAGAAAGAAGGGATTTGATATTTACCAGGGATAGGTTTAATTAAGAGAGAAAGAAGAATATGATTTTGTAGAATTAATCCCCATGTAGATTAAACACATTGAAGATGTGCATGGGAAAGGTTCATATCATTCTAAACATGCCGCGTACGTAATATGTTGAAAGTGCTTCTAACATACAAAAAAAGAAACTATAAAAATATCAGTATAATAAATACATTTTATAACTTATGTAGAAGTGCTAATTCGAATATATCCTTGACAAAATATGAAATGTATCATAGATTTGGGATGTAAAATATACAATATGTATCATTGGGTTTTGTTGCAGGATTACCGTCTTGATAATTATTGAGAGTTAAAGTATATAGTCATCTTCTATGGTAGAAAATAAAATGGGAATTGTAAATGTATGAAGCCTGTCTATCGAATCCTCAGCTATTATGAATAAAGTCGTTGAAAACTATACTGATTTTGGTAAAAGTGCTGAGGAATTAACTTCAAGTCTATCGATAACACCACCGAACAATTCACAGGTTAAGAAATTAGTCTATCAAGATACCTCAAATTACAGCAGTTAATTGCTCGAATTTTGGGTATTGTGATTAATAGAGTTTTGTAAAATTACTGCTGATATTATGAATAGATCATTATTACAATGACAATAAACCAATCGGAAGTAAAGGTAATGTCTACCTCTAGAGAGGGATTTCGTAAGAATAGTAGTTGTTTGACTAATAAGGTGGGACTTTGAAATTACGTGATTTTTTTGTTTCTGTGAAGATTGGACTTCTAATTTAATTATTGCTGCTAGTTCGGGTTTTGCTTAAATGGTGGTTTTGATTCTGTGGACAGAGTTAATAAGAACAAAAGTATCAGGAATAGTTGCTTGTTCTTATTGTTGAAATTAAGATTAATCTGAGAGAGGTAATTTAATGAAAACTGCACCCATAATTGACACTACTGGTTTCCCGAAGGAGTTAATATTACTGTTGAAAATTTTAGGCTCTCATTCTTTGGATGAGAGCCATTTTGTCGATGTGGACTGGAATAAATTTCTTGATCTGGCTTTTCACCATCGTGTTTATCCGATCTTGTATGTGAGATTAAAAGAGTATACCAATACTAGTATACCTCACACTGTAATAAAGGCTCTACATTCTAAGTATTCCACCAATGTAATCAACATGTTACGTCTAAGCTCGGAATTAGAGAAGATTAATAAGGAGTTCTTGGATCTTAATATTCAATCCTTATTATTAAAGGGGCCAGTATTAGCATTGAAGCTTTATGGTGATTTATCACTTAGAACTTCAAAGGATTTGGATATTCTGGTTTCACCCCATCATGTAACACAAGCGGAAGAAATTTTGGTCAGACTTGGATATGAGACTGAAGAAAAAGATCAAGATGCAATCAATATACGGAAAAGAAAGCAATATCATATTTCATATGTTCATCCGCTACGTTTAACCCAAGTTGAACTACATTGGCATATGAGTCTTGAATTACCGGGTCCTTCTTTTGAAGATCTGTGGGAACGCAGAATTACAGCAACCGTATCAAGCAGCCCAATAAATTATTTAGGCAATGAAGATTTACTTGTGTATCTTGTTTCTCATGGATCAAAGCATGGATGGTTCCGTTTGCGTTGGCTCTATGATATTGATCAAATGATGAGTAAAGATATGATCAATATTGAGAAGTTGAAGCAAATCTACAAAAGCGATGGAGGCCAACACCTAGCTGGCCAATCTCTTTTATTAACCTCTAAACTTTTCTCAACAAGATTGCCAAATCAACTTGAAATATTAACACATAATAAACGCTCGCAGAAGTTGGCTTACTCTGCACTTTTCTTTATAAAAAATAAAGTAGATCTATCTCCAGATGGGGATAAACATATCTTAGGTCTACATAAACATTATCTATATTCACTTATGACATGGAAACAAAAATTGTCGCAAATAATTGTTTACCTTTATCCTAGTCCTAAGGATGTATTGCTTCTCCCATTGCCGAAATCACTTCACTTTCTGTATTTCCCTCTTCGACCATTCCTTTGGCTATGGAGGAGTTTAAGAAAAGAGTCTGAATCAGAAGGAAAGTTATTTAAGTTGGGGAGATAATGTTCCTGTAATGCAAATCGACACTTCCCACAATCTCATAACTTCGTATAAATCATGTATACTAAATGGCACGTCATTGCTATAATTGATACAGAATGTATCAGTTATTTTTAAGGGAGGTTCTTTCCATGAGCGTTGAATTCATCACAGCGGATGATCATATCGTACAATCCGAAGGTTTCCTGGTTAGTGATATGGATGGCGAAAAGGTGATGCTGAGCATCGAGAACGGTAAGTATTATAATCTGGGTCTGATCGGCGGCCGGATCTGGGAACTGGCCGCTTCACCTGTGACCATCGCTGGCATGGTTGAGCAACTAGTAACCGAGTATGAGATCGAACCTGAGGTGTGCGAGCAGCAAGTACATACATTCCTGAAGCAGCTCATCTCTGAGGGGCTTGTGCAGGTGAAACAGCAGTAATGCGTCTCTATAAAAAAGCACGCAAGTTTATGTCTTATCCACCCGATATGAAGCGGATGTTCTTTGAAGCTTATTTTTACCTTGCCTGGGGGAGAGTGTTTAAGCTGCTTCCCTTTTCCAAGGTAGCTCCCTCTTTAGGGGCGCATATGAAGGAAACCCCTTCAACAGGCTATACGGAACAGGATCTTTTGCTATTGCGTAAGATCTCCAGGACAGTCCATGTCATGAGCCGTCTTACTTTATGGGAGAGTCAGTGTTTAGTTAAGGCGGTCGCTGCGATGAAGATGCTTGAACGAAGAGGAATTTCGTGCACACTTTATCTGGGGAGTGGCCGGGATGAGAAGGGGCAGATGGCTGCTCACGCTTGGCTACGCAGCGGTCCATATATTGTAACTGGTAAAGAAGGCCATGAAAGGTACGCTGTTGTAGGGATTTTTGGGAAGGAAGTAAAGGGAGCAACTTTATCGCCCATGAAGCGGTGATCCGTCATCCGCACAAGGAGTTATGTATATTGAAGGATCTATTTTATTTTATTCGTAAAATGCACCATTTCGCAGGTATGAAGTTATACATAAATATGTCCATGACATTGTTCATCAGTTTACTAGATGGAATAGGAATCTATCTGATCGTTCCTCTCCTCAGCATTATAGGTATATTTAACACCAATTTGGATGGGATACCGCTTATCTCCTTACTACAAGACTTCATCAATTCATGGTCATTCGAACTGAATTTACCGATGGTGCTGGCGCTATATGTCATGATTGTTGGGGGACAGGCACTGCTTCAGCGGAGTCAGACCTTATTGAATGCAAAGATTCTACAGGGTTTTATTCGCAGACTTCGGGTGGAGACGTACCAGGGATTGCTGCAGGCGAAGTGGGAGTTCTTCTTACGGAGACGGAAGTCGGATTTTAATCATGTGATGTCTAATGAGCTCGGGCGTGTGAATTACGGAACATCTTTATTCTTGCAAATGATTACTTCCGTTCTGTTCACGATAATACAGATTGGCCTTGCTCTATGGTTGTCACCTATGTTAACACTCGTTGTTCTCATTAGCGGCGGGCTGCTTGCTCTATTCGGGCGTAGGTTTATTAAGAAGTCCAAGCGTATTGGGGAGGAGACAACAGAGCTGTCTAAGTATTACTTTGCGGGAATTAATGATCATTTCAATGGAATTAAGGATATTAAAAGCAATCGGTTAGAGCAGTCTCATATTCACTGGTTCAAAAATTTATCTCGAAGAATGGAAGATAACTTTATCCAATTTGGAAAAATGAATTCTTTGTCCCAGCTCATTTATCGTCTCTCCTCGGTTGTTCTTGTTGCGGGCTTCGTGTATTTGGCGCTTGAGGTATTCCATACGCCACCAGAGGAATTGATTGTGGTTATTCTCATTTTCTCGCGTTTATGGCCAAGGTTTATTAGTATTCAATCGAATACAGAGCAGCTTGCTTCCAATTTCCCTGCGTTCCGAGCTATGCGTAAGTTACAGATGGAATATGAGGCAGATCAGGAACTTGAAGATGTAACTGCCGTTATTAAACCACATGAGTTCCAAATGAAATATGGAATTGAATGCCGGGATGTTGATTATCGGTATGATTCGAATTCATCTGTGTATGCTTTAACGGATATTAATGTTCATATTCCTGCTAATCGTATGACAGCAATTGTAGGGAAATCCGGTGCCGGCAAGAGCACGCTTATTGATATGCTCATGGGGTTAATTCAACCGGAAAATGGGGAAGTCTTGATCGACGGGGTATCACTTCGAGATGATCAGCAGCTTCTTGGACTGCGCGGAGCCATTGGTTATGTAGCGCAGGATCCATTTCTTTTCAATGAGAGTATTCGGGACAACTTGAAACTCGTTGCTCCTAATGCAGACGATGCTGAGCTATGGGAAGCGTTGAAGTTCTCTGCCGCGGATGAATTTATTCGTAAGTCTCCGCAAGGGTTAGACACAATTATCGGTGACCGCGGAATCCGCTTATCGGGAGGAGAACGTCAGCGGCTCGTTCTTGCAAGGGCTATCTTGAAACGTCCATCAATTCTTGTATTAGATGAAGCAACAAGTGCGCTAGACAGTGAAAATGAACGACTTATCCAAGAAGCGCTGGAGCTTCTTAAGGGAAAAATGACGATTATCGTTATTGCACACCGGCTGTCCACCATCCGAAATGCTGATCAGGTCATTGTGATGGAAGAGGGTAACGTAATTCAACAAGGTGGATACCAGCAATTGTCGCAGGAAAGTAAAGGTACCTTCAGACAGTTGCTCAATTACCAGACGGGTGTTCAGGCGTAGTGATTAGCTAGCCTTTGAATCTGCGCAGGCAGCTGTTCCTTAGGATTGAGAGGACAGCTGCCTTTTTTGTGTTATTTAGAATAGGATAAAAATGATATTATCACTTAAATTTTGTGCCTCAGATATAAAGGATTTGGTTTTATCGAGGTCGAAGGCGGCTGCAAATCATAGGATGAAGGCGATCGAGTCGAGTTCAATATCGTTGAAGGCAGCTCAAATTTAGAGGAGGTTTAACGCTTTATCAGCATTTAATGTGTTTTTTAGTTGTTGGAATATCATATTTTTTTATTAAGAGTAGCTTTTTAGATGGAATTGTGCTATACTAAGTTTATTGAATTGTTGACCTGAAAAAATCCGCATAGCGTAGAGGGTTATTCTTCTAAATAATAACCTTGTCCCCTATGTGTATTTTTATTTAAGGTAAGAATTTCATGTAAATTTAAAAATTAGGTGGTAATAACAATGGAAACAGGAACAGTAAAATGGTTTAACGCAGAAAAAGGATTTGGCTTTATCGAAGTTGAAGGCGGAGACGATGTATTCGTACATTTCAGCGCAATCACTGGCGAAGGTTTCAAATCTTTGGACGAAGGACAACGTGTTGAATTCAACATCGTTCAAGGCCAACGTGGCGCACAAGCTGAAAATGTTGTAAAACTATAATTTTAGCTTTAAAAAGCTCCAAACCTTAGGTTTGGGGCTTTTTTTTATTTTAAATTATATATAAGACTCTCCAGTGAAAGGTTGTGGGTGGGATCTATGTAATTTAGATTTCTTCACAAAAACCCCGCTTCCTGATGAAACAGGGAACGAGGTTTTATATAAAGAACAGCTTTTTACCAGCTCACTACTCCGTTTACGAAGATTCAAATAGATGAGCCAGTAAAGTCTGGGTTTATTGTTATCGGCTATTACTGTCACCAACGGATAGATCTAGGTTATCTTATCTCCAAGTGGTTACCGTCTCCACAGGCAGGCGATACGATTCGAATCCTTCGCTGGCTGCTTTGCCAATCGTAATGAGCATAATCGGTACATAACGATCTTTATCAAGGCCGTACACTTCAGCGATTTGAACCTTCTCATAACCACCAATCGCATTGGTGTCATAACCGTGTGCACGTGCAACAAGCATAAGCTGCATGGATACCAGACCAGCATCTAGTATGTTGGTTTCTCTTAGTGTTGATTCCGGCATCACTTTATAAAATTGTCCAATGGCGTTCATCTGTTGCTCTTTCACTTCGCTAGGCATATATCCCAGCTCAACCGCTCTTTCATAAATTTCTTCCGCATAATCAAAGTTATCCATATCGGCAAAAACAGCGATTACCGCTGATGAGCTCATGACTTTATCTTTGTTGAATCTGGCAAGATGGCTAAGTGTTTCTTTTCCTTCTTCGCTATCGATGACTACAAAACGCCAAGGTTGCAAATTGACGGATGAGGGAGCACGTGAGGCCTTCGCTATTATTTTTTTGCAAATACATAAAATGACATCACTAAAAATGGCCCTGAAAATAAAGGATTCTCCTCAATAAGGAAGATAAGCATTAGATCAATTTCCCGAAATGTCATATTTCTTTAGAGACAAAATCCATTTAATTATATTAAAGAGTAGCTTTTTAGCTCACGCTGTGCTATAATAAGTTTATTGAAGTATTGACCTAGCGAATTCACATAGGGGACAAGGTTATTCTTTAAAAATAATAACCTTGTCCCCTATGTGTATTTTTATTAAGGTAAGAATTTCATGTAAATTTAAAAATTAGGTGGTAATAACAATGGAAACAGGAACAGTAAAATGGTTTAACGCAGAAAAAGGATTTGGCTTTATCGAAGTTGAAGGCGGAGACGATGTATTCGTACATTTCAGCGCAATCACTGGCGAAGGTTTCAAATCTTTGGACGAAGGTCAACGTGTTGAATTCAACATCGTTCAAGGCCAACGTGGCGCACAAGCTGAAAATGTTGTAAAACTATAATTTTAGCTTTAAAAAGCTCCAAACCTTAGGTTTGGGGCTTTTTTTTATTTGCGATTTAAGTTTAGTTCAGTCTAGATAGATGAGGTGGATCAGCGAAACTTTGGTCTAGTCCTAGCGTTTTTTGTTAGTACATGAATAGTCGTTAAAACATATGTGAAAACTCTTTTGAGAGGATATTTGTCAAAAGAAGTGGTCTGTGTTCAAATAAAGGCATAATGATAACGGAGGAGCTATCGAATAAAAATGGCTAAATCCATCGTAGAAAAATTAAATTTACATAAATACAATGAAGTCGCTGTTTTGGATGCCCCAGAAGGCTCGAATTACTTAGCTGAATTAACAGGTTATGATACAGAGCTTATAGACCATCATGCATATGATCTCATATTTGCTTTTGTACTGAATATGGATTCGTTAAAAGCTCTGGTAGATCGTGTGATTGTGAATCAGCATCTTCAGACAGGTGGATATCTCTTTGCAGCGTATCCTAAAAAGGGAAACAAAGTCTATCCCACATTTATTCACCGTGACGAATTGTTAGAAGGGCTTGGCAGTGACGAGAATGGTTATGTCGGGACAAGTAATATTAAATTTGCGCGAATGGTGGGATTGGACTCCATCTTTACCGTAGTTGGACTAAAAGAAGACGCGAAGAACAAGCAGAAAGCTTCTTCTAAACCAAGCGGGTATGTAGATGATTATATTTCATTTATACCAAGTGTCGAAAAGGATCTCTATGATACGCCGGATTTACTCGCCTTCTACCAATCACTAACCCCTGGCTATCGCAAAGACTGGGCACGTTATGTCTACAGTGCAAAACAAGAGCAAACGAGAGAAAAAAGGCGTGAGGAGATGAAAATGATCCTTCGCAAAGGGTATAAAAGTCGTGAACTATATCGCCGGGATCAATCATAGAAAGTCGTATAAAAATAAAGCGAAGGTCCACTCATATAAATGAGTGGCACCGCTTATTCAGGCGAAGAACCAATGAGAAATAGCTCCCATCTAAATCACTTCCACATTATACCTGAACGTTTAAGTAGCTAATTTCTCTGTGATGTGCTATAATTAGTTTATTGAAGTAATTGACCTAGAGAAATCCGCATAGCGTAGAGGGTTATTCTTTAAATAATAACCTTGTCCCCTATGTGTATTTTTATTTAAGGTAAGAATTTCATGTAAATTTAAAAATTAGGTGGTAATAACAATGGAAACAGGAACAGTAAAATGGTTTAACGCAGAAAAAGGATTTGGCTTTATCGAGGTTGAAGGCGGAAGCGACGTATTCGTACACTTCAGCGCAATCACTGGCGAAGGTTTCAAATCTTTGGACGAAGGTCAACGTGTTGAATTCAACATCACACAAGGCCAACGTGGTCCACAAGCTGAGAATGTTGTAAAACTGTAGTATTCAGTTTTCAAAAGACCCAAACGTTAGGTTTGGGTCTCAGATTGTAGACAAAAGGCATTCGGAATGTATTCATTCTGAGTGCCTTTTGTCATTTCTACTTCTTTTCATGAATAAATCAGGTGGAAACCCGCCTGATTTACGCTGGAATTGGTCTGTTCCACGACCATCTGGCGATTTTCTTCAAATTCATGGCAGCAAACGTAAGCATCGCCTGCATGGACAATTTTTTTAGCCCTCGCAGGGTTGTCCATCGCATGCCATGCTTTTCTTTTGCATCTGCAAATACCCGTTCCACCGTTTCTTTTCGTTTCGCATAGATTTGCTTTACATGCTGGTACTGTCTTAGATGTTCTACTTCTTCTAAGTGGTTTTGCCATACATGTCGCGTCACTACTTTTTGGTGGTTCTTGCTCCCTGTACACATGGATAAATAACGACACGATTTACAAATTTCTTTTGGAGATTTGTATTCTCGGTATCCTTCTTTATTGGTGGTCGAGTAAGGTAATACCACGTCAGCAGGACATAAATAGGCGTCAAAATATTCATCATACACGTAGTCATCTTTTCGAAAACCTTCTTTTTGAGAACGCGGACGTGTATAAGGCAGCGCCGGAGTAACCCCTTGCTCCAACAAATATTTGCTAATCCAAGGTGTTTTGTAGGCAGCATCGGCTGCTACTGCTACAGGTTTCCCAATCTTTTCTTTTACCATTTCTACGAGGGGTGCAAGCAAGTGGCTGTCATGTTCATTTCCGGGAGTGACGATGTTACCGAGTACAAATCCGTTTCGGTCTACTGCTGCGTGAAACGAATAAGCAAATTGTTTGGTCCGTTCATCTTTGACATAGTAGCCGCTATCGGGATCTGTAGTGCTTTGTTTAATTTCCTTTTCTTCTTCTTTTTTAAAAGAGTCCGGAGGAAACGGCTTTTTATCATGGTCGTCCCGATCTTGGTTAATTTCCTCTTCCAGTTTGCGTTGATATGCTCTTGTTTCTTTGCGTACAACCTTCTTTTCGAATTTCCGTTTATTCGCACTCGCTTTTACGTGTGTAGAATCGATGAAAACATGCTCCGCGCTGAGTAAATGTTTCTCAGCTGCAGTCCGCAAAATACGGTAGAAAATCTGTTCGAATAGATCTGTATCTTTAAAACGACGTTCGTAGTTCTTTCCAAAGGTAGAGAAATGCGGAACTTTATCATAAAATCCATAGCCCAGAAACCAACGATACGCCATGTTGGTTTGAACTTCTTCGATCGTTTTTCGCATGGAACGAATACCAAAGGTATATTGAATAAGAGGTAATTTAATTAAGATGACCGGATCGATGCTAGGTCGTCCAATTTCCGAATAATGATCCTGAACCAAGTCGTAGATGAAAGAAAAGTCGATCGCCGATTCGATTTTGCGAACCAAATGATCTTCTGGAACGAGTTGATCTAGAGCAACCATTTCAAGTTGGTCACGTTGAGTGGAGGATTGTTTCGTTAGCAAGATTGTCACCTCAAATAAAATAGTTGCTTCTATTGTAAAATAAAAAAGACTGCAGGCAAACTAGTTTAAGCTAGTTTGTCTACAGTCTGAGACCCAAACGTTAGGTTTGGGTCTTTTTTTATTTCTACTCTTTTATTCGAATAACAATAGAGCCAAGCCATATTATATAATGGCTTGGCTCTATTGTTGTTTATACGTTCTCAAAGGAACAATACACTTTCTTTGAAGCGTCATAAATTCCATGTATGTTATCGTCTGTTATTTCTTAACGAGGAACAACTGAATTAGCATTTCGTAAGAATAAATTAGCATTGTATTCACATCAAAATCATAATCTGTCATTTCCGATTCAAAGGCATGATTTATAACCGAGGACAGAATAAAGATTAATAGTTCTACGGTTTGATCTTTACCCACTGGTGTAGGTGTATTCGGAATAATGGGACATTGAGGAATGAAAACCCCTTTTTCTACTCCCTCTCGATAGATGTCTCGAACACATTCTCTTCGATTTTCACTAAATGCTCTAAACTTCTCCCAATCTTCCGGAAAATACTTTTTCAATTCATTCAGATGTCTTTTGCGAAGTGTTTGAATGTTGTATAGATAAAAAACAGCGCGCAGTTTTTCGACATAATCATGTTTCTCATGAATGATTCGGTTCAGTTCCTCTCGGTCATTAGCGATAAACGAATCACAGATCGAGCTGATTAGATGATTTTTGTCTTTAAAATGGAGATAGATGGTTTTCTTACTGATCCGCAGGTTATCTGCCAGTTCATGCATCGTGAATTTACGGAATCCATACTGGTCGATTAACTTTTTTCCTTCTTCAATAATTCGTTGTTCTGTATTCATATCAGCACCTCCTCTGTGAAGTTTATATATTTAAGGAAAATATAAATACCGAGATACCTTATTATACAGATTAAAGTCTTCGGTAAAAATGTAAAAAACAAACCTATTTTCGAATTTTCTTATTTATAGGACTCTGCTAAAGAATGAACCGTTTGTTTCAAGTTTATGCAAAACGGCACGATACTCGCAGCGACCAAGCAAATGCTCATGGCAATATAGGCAGTAACAAAAGAACCTCCGGATTCAGTGACAAGATTGCCAATGAGAATAGGTGCAATGATTCCTCCCATAAAGGCACCAATATTAATGACAGAAAAGGAGGCACCAATGACCTGATTGGATACTAAACGATATGGCAGCACCATATAAGCGGTGAAGGCAAACATAAGTAAGACGGATATAGCATACAGCAATAAAACGGTAATGACAAAATGAGTCGAATAGATAAAACCGATTAGGCAAGTTGCAGCAGCCAGAGAAGAGAGAGTGATGAATGTTTTCTCTTTCTGTTTAAAATATTTGTTGATTAAGATGCCAGCCGCCATCGTGGCAACGGCCATAAGTATCGAATTACTCGTTAGTAGATATCCGATTTTTGTATTGTCCATCATATGAAAATTCGCTTTTAAAACGGACGGCAGCCAGGAGATGACGCCTGTAGCAACTAAGTTCGTAAATAACATACCGATTGCGATACAGAGTACATTTTTTTCTTTCCACGCATCAAAAAGAGATACTGACTCTCTGGATTTTGTCGTTTTCGGGGAGTGTTCTTTCTCTTTCACAAATATAAACATCATCAACCATAAGGCGATGTAAAAAATAGTGATTAACCAGTATGCAACTCGCCAGTTACTATTAATGATTTGTGTTCCAATAGTGAATGCGAGAACACCGCCGACTCCAGCTGTAGCAAGTACTTTCGACTGAATGGAAGCATGCTGCTCGCCGCCGAAATTTGTACTTATGATCTTAGGTGAACCTGTTGTGTAACTTGCATGCCCCAGTCCAACGCCCATCCGCATCATAGCCAGTGCAAGTAATGAGCTGGATAAACTAAAGAAGATCGTAAAGAGAATGAGGACAAACAATGAAGATAAAATAAATTTACGATAACCGAATCGGTCCACCAGCCATCCTCCTGGAATCGTAATTAAAGTAAAACCGATATAGTAGACACTCAGAATCATCCCCGTTTGATTCGGCAACCAGTGGAATTGATCACCCAAGGCCAGTACAGTCATCGAAATCATATTTTTATCCATAGAGATAAAACTGCCCATAATTAAAACAGTTATCGCAATTTTCCATTGTTCTTTTGTCAGTATCACGGTGTGCACCTCATATGCTGTAAACTTTATCGATCATTATGAAGATCAGCTCTATTAAAAAAGCTAACTACAACCAATGAATATTGGTGAAACGTTGTAGTTAGCTTTTATATTTATCAATTATCTGAAAAGGGAGGAAAAGGTTGGTCTTGCTACATATAATCCTGATTAAGCGTTATTTCCGACTACTTGATCTGGTTGTGGCAAAGACGCAGATTCATATTTAGGTTTCGTTTTAGCTGCAAGGAAGTACAAAGCAGCACTTACACAGGAAAGTACAATCAGCACAGTTAAAACGAGACCATAAGAATTATTGATACCATATACAACGCCACCGAATACGGCACTAAGTGCAGTACCTAAGGAAGAGAACATCGAAACTGTACCAAAGATGGAACTGAAATCTTTTTCGCCAAACAGGTAAGCCGTAATGTAGGATGGAGCAATCGTAAGTGCAGTTGCACCAAATCCAGTGAATGTTGCATAAAGAATACCTGCAATTTGTCCATCTGCATGTCTTAGGAATACGAAGCTGAGTACGTTACATAGTCCTAAGAAGATGATCATGATAGTGAGTCCCATTTTATCAAACATTCTGCCAACGAGCAGCTTACCGACAATAACCATTGCGGATCCCAAGGATAATAGGAAGGCAGCTCTTGATGAAGTAGCACCGATATCTGTCAAGAATGGAGCAAGGTTGATAATCATGGTATTTGCGACGATCCCTGTTACGATAATAGCTGCGCACAAGATCCAAAACGATGGTGTTCTTAATACATCTTTTTGGTTCATACCGGATAACACTTGATTTTTATCTTTAGTAGGCGCTTGACCAAGCGGTGTCAAACCCATATCGGATGGGTGGAATCTGACAACAAATGCAGTCAGCGGAACAATGGTAACAGCAATCACAATACCAATGATCAGGTAGGTTGTTCTCCAGCCCACGGAATTAATCAAGGAACTAACGACTGGACTTAGGATAATACCGCCTAAACCACTGCCTGATAAGGCAATACCGAGTGCTAAACCGCGTTTCTCATTAAACCAGTTGGTAATCAGCACGGAAGAGGGAACGATTGACCCTGCAATGAGCGAAATACCTTGAAGAACAGATAGTGCATAGAAAACATAGATATTACTTGCAAAAGAAAATCCAACAAAGGATAGTGCACCTAGAAGGGTACATACCGTCATAAAAACTCGAATATTTACTTTTTTAAGTATTTTACCTGCAATTGGAGCGACTACTAAACCAACTAAGGTAACGATCGTAAAGTATAGACTAAACTGAGATCTCTCAATACCGAGCTCCTGTGATACAGGGTCTGTAAAAAATGAAATCAAGTTAACAATGGGCGTGAAAAGGAATGTCATTGACATAAAGGCTGTGATTACGATCCACCAGCCATAGAACATTTTGTTGTTTTTAGCCATGAGTTGCACCTTCCCGAGTTTGATATGAATAATCTATTTTTGTCCCAATAAATCTAAGATTAATTGAACTTCGACTTTTGTACCGTTAACTAAAGCTTCTTCCATGACTCTGAATTTCGGATGGTGGTTCATATAACCGCATCCTTCTTCTTCTAAGCCGGCGCCTAATAACATGAAGCAACCTGGAACAACTTTGGTATAAGCGGAGAAATCTTCACTCGCCATTAGCATAGGAGATTCGTAGACTAAATCTTTACCAAGTACTTTTGTAGCCGATTCAAAAGCGAATTCAGCAAGTTCAGGTGTGCTGTACACAGCTGAGTAACCGCGGACATAATCGAGTTCAACCGTAGCACCGTATGCAGCAGCTACATATTCAATCACTTCTCTAACCCGTTTTTCCATGAGGTTGCGAATTTCTTCATTAGTCGTACGGATGGAGCAGCTTAGGGTAGCTGTATCTGCAATAATATTAGGAGCTTGGCCGCTGTGGAATTCACCAATGCTAAGAATCGCCATTTCGCTTGCTGGAACATTACGAGATACAATACTTTGGAGTGCCATAACCATATGGCTGCCGACTACGATTGGATCAATGGACAATTCTGGTGTAGAAGCGTGAGATCCTTTCCCTTGGATTTTTAAGAAAAATCCGTCAGCAGCAGTGGTTGTATACCCAGGTACAATACCGAGAGAGCCTGTTTTTAATCTTGGGATAATGTGAATACCGAAGATTTGATCTACGTCCTTCAGTACGCCTGCATCAACGAGTTCTTGAGCACCGCCAGGAACTTGTTCTTCTGCATGTTGAAAAATAAACTTAACGGTTCCAGCTAGTTTGTCTTTCATACCGGATAGTACACTTGCTGCTCCAAGCAACATCGCAACATGGGTATCATGTCCGCAAGCGTGCATAACACCGTCATTTACCGATTTGAAATCTAAAGTCGTTTCCTCCTGAATTGGCAAAGCATCCATATCTGCACGAAGTGCAATTGTTTTACCCTCGCCAGCAGCGCCGACTAAGGTAGCAACTACACTGGTTGGAGTAGGACGTGTTAATTCAAGGTTAGGAAAAGTAGATAAGATATCGTAAATATATTGTGAAGTTTTAAATTCTTTAAATGAGAGTTCAGGATGTTTATGTAGATGTTGTCTCCATTCTGAAATCTTCTCTACAGGTATTTGATCAAACCAGTCCATCATCGTAAAAACTCCCTTCTCGTTATAGAAATAATATTGTGAAACAATTCACAGATTCTATTAAATATAAAAATAGAAAGTTGATTCTAAGAGAAATATAGTTGAACGTTCTTTCTTGGGTACCAGCAACAAAGGACTGTTCTTGTTTATGAATCTAGAATAGCACGAAACTAAAAAACTTTCTAGAGTTTCCTAGTGTTTAATTTGTGAACGGTATTTTCTGTAGATTTCGCAGAATATTATGTAGATATGTGAGTCTATGAAGAACGACAACGCGTTGTTATATTCACTAAAAGGACCATTTTTCTATATAATTCAGGTCGCAAGTATGTGTATTTAAAAATTATTAAATTTTTTGGTTATTGTAAAAATTATCACTGATGGACAATAAATTTTCTGTTCATTGGTGTCATTCAAAAGAGACGCATAGAAAAAACCGTAAAAAATAGAAGTTTTTAATTTCTCAGAAATCTGTTACTATAAAAACAAGTAAACGTATTCAAAAAAATGTGTAAGCAAATTCACCGAGAGAGTACTAGATTTTAAAGTCGTGCCCAATCAACCACAATACATATTCCTATTACTAGAATAGGTAGATCAGGAGGAAATCATTTGAGTTCAGATCTTATTGGCGTTCCATTGGAAGGGTTTGCAGAATTCAGTAGAAAAGTCGCAGCAGAAGGTGCAGTTCTCTTAAAAAATGAGGAAAAAGTTCTTCCTATACAGGTTTCCGAAAACGTTTCAGTTTTTGGGCGCACCCAGGTAAATTACTATCGCAGCGGTACAGGATCGGGCGGAAGCGTAAACGTTGTATACACAACCAATCTGCTGGATGGACTCCGTGCAAAGGCACAATTTAGTATTAATGAAGAACTGGCATCCGTATACGAGAAATGGATTGAAAAGAATCCGTTTGATAATGGTGGAGGAGGCTGGGCTGCAGAGCCTTGGCATCAACAAGAAATGCCTTTAACGGATGACCTCGTCGCTGCTGCAAGACAGAAATCAGCGAAAGCAATTATCGTCATCGGTCGTACCGCTGGGGAAGATCAAGATAATGCAGACGAGCAAGGAAGCTATCAGCTGACAGATGATGAGAAAGCAATGCTAAAGATCGTTACAACCCATTTCGAGCAGACGATTGTGGTACTGAACGTATCCAATATTATTGATATGAGCTGGCTGAATGAGAAGACTTTAGTTCATCCGATCTCAAGTGTGATTTACGCTTGGCAGGGCGGAATGGAAGGCGGAAATGCAATTGCGGATGTGCTGGTTGGTGAAGTGACACCAAGCGGGAAATTAACGGATACGATTGCTTATTCTATTGAAGATTACCCCTCCACAAAGAATTACGGCAATGAATTTAAGAACCTCTATGAAGAAGATATTTATGTAGGTTACCGCTACTTTGAGACGTTCTGTCCAGATAAGGTTCAATTTGAATTTGGGTATGGCCTGTCTTATACCACTTTCGAAGTAAAGCCTGAAGAAGCTAAGCAGATCACCAAAGACGGATCGAAGTATATTGAGCTTGAGGTAACTGTAACTAATACCGGGGATACTTATGCAGGCAAAGAGACAGTACAAGTCTACTATGAAGCGCCTCAAGGGAAACTCGGAAAGCCGGCCAAAGCGCTTGCTGCTTTTGCAAAAACAAAAATTGTTCAGCCGGGTGAATCCGAACGTTTGACGTTGCAATTCCCTGTGAACTCAATGGCTTCGTATGATGACAGCGGGGTAACAGGATTTCCATCTGCTTATGTTTTAGAAGAAGGAAGTTATTTATTTTATGTTGGCACAAGTGTAAAACAGGTAGAAAAAGTATCGGTGGATGGACAGAATGGCTACTATACCGAGGAACTTATTGTCGTTGAACAGCTGCAAGAAGCGATGGCACCAACAGAGAAATTCAATAGAATGAAGCCAGGCGTTCGTAAAGAAAATGGGATTTATGAATTGGCAGAGGCTGAAGTTCCTACACGCCAAATTTCGTTAGCAGATCGAATTGAAGCCAATTTACCGAAGACACTGGATCAAACAGGAGACAAAGGTTACAAGCTGAGTGACGTACATGAGCAGAAAGTCAACATGGAAGCTTTTATCGCTCAACTTAGTGATCAAGATTTAGCAGCGATTATTAGAGGAGAAGGCATGAGCAGCCCGCTCGTTACACCAGGAACAGCATCTGCTTTTGGCGGTGTAAGCGACAGTCTTCTGAGCTATGGTATTCCAGTCGGCTGTACCTCTGACGGCCCTTCGGGGATTCGAATGGATAGTGGGCAGCAGGCAACTCAGGTTGCGATTGGGACATTGCTTGCCGCAACATGGGATACGGACCTGGTAGAAGAATTATATGTTTTGGAAGGTAAGGAGCTGGTGCGTAACAATATTGATACGTTGCTCGGACCAGGACTTAATATTCGTCGTAGTCCGCTAAATGGACGTAACTTTGAATATTTCTCAGAAGATCCACTGGTCTCCGGCTTGTTTGCATCAGCTTGTACCCGCGGGCTTCGCAAGGGTGGTTCGCAGGCAACGCTGAAACACTTTGCCTGCAACAACCAGGAGAAATACCGTACGAAAGTGGATGCAGTTGTATCTGAGCGTGCTTTGCGAGAAATCTATCTTAAAGGATTTGAAATCGCTGTAAAAGAAGGCGGAGCAAATTCCATTATGACTTCGTATAATCCGGTCAACGGACATTGGGCAGCATCGAATTATGATCTGAATACAACGATTCTTCGCGGTGAGTGGGGTTTCAAAGGAATCGTAATGACGGACTGGTGGGCTGTAATGAACGATGTCGTAAACGGCGGACCGGCTGATCGTAAATATACCAATCACATGGCGCGTGCTCAAAACGATCTATATATGGTCGTTAGTAATTATGGAGCTGAAACAAATGCCTGGGGAGACAACACAATAGAGTCACTTGATAATGGTACTCTTACCCGCGGTGAGTTACAGCGTAATGCAATGAATATCTGTGGTTTCTTAATGCAAGCACTTGTATTTTCTAGAGAGCAAGTTATTCAGGAGAAGATTGAAACATGTAAGGCAGATGCTTCTCTGCAAGCAGAAGAGGCTCAAGTGATCGGGCAAGATGAGCAGATAAAAGTGAATGTATCCGGCTCAACCATCATCAAAGTGAATGAGTCAGGCGTATATCGTATGTTTGCCGGCCTTATGTCTCCAGATGGGGTGCTGTCACAAAGTGCCTGCAATCTGATTCTGAATGATCAGGTAGCAGCGACCCTTCAGACGAATGGTACAGAAGGCAGATGGATCAAGCTGAAACAAGCTAAGGTAGAGCTGGAAGCAGGACTTTACGAGATGAAGTTTGAACATATCAAGCCTGGAATGCAGATCGACTGGATTGAATTCAAACAAGTATAATTAACGGCGAATACCTTTTTTTAGCTAAAAGAACCTGAAAGAAGCTAAAAGTCTGTAGATAGGGTCCTTCTTGAACAAAGAGGATCTCTACAGACTTTTTTCTATATAGATGAAGAAAGGGATGGGCAGCCATATTACCATATTATACAATTATAATATATGTGGCTAAATGTTCGGAAATATGCTATACTAAGTTTATTGAAGCATTGACCTAACGAATCCACATAGCGTAGAGGGTTATTCTTTAATAATAACCTTGTACCCTATGTGTATTTTTATTTTAAGGTAAGAATTTCATGTAAATTTAAAATTAGGTGGTAATAACAATGGAAACAGGAACAGTAAAATGGTTTAACGCAGAAAAAGGATTTGGCTTCATCGAGGTTGAAGGCGGAAGCGACGTATTCGTACACTTCAGCGCAATCACAGGCGAAGGATTTAAATCTTTGGACGAAGGTCAACGTGTTGAGTTCAACATCGTACAAGGCCAACGCGGTCCACAAGCTGAAAATGTTGTAAAACTCTAATTAAGAGTCTTATGCCTCAAACGTATCGTTTGGGGCATTTTTATTTATATAACCTATTCAGATACAGAAAGAGGGATACGAATGTATAATTCTCGAAGAAAGCCAATGGAAGATGTACCGATGGAGTTAACGGCAATATGGTCTTGTTCAAACGACGAATGCAAAGGATGGATGAGAGATAACTTCGTATTCGCCGAGGTTCCCGTATGCCCTCAGTGTCAGTCTAGCATGATAAAAGATGAGAAAATGCTTGCAGCTGTGACGAACACGAGTCCTAACCAGAATAAAAAATAAGGGGAGGAGAGTTTTACTCTCTATTCCTATATAAAGGCACCGATTTCTTTGCTTCGGTGTTCTTTTTTTTATGCGGTGTCAGACGGATAGAAAGGGATGAAAGGTATGCACTTGTTTCAGGATTATAATTTAAAAGTGAAAAAGACATTCAATGCAACGAACACCGAAGAGGTACTTACGGTTTCAGAGGCGGGAAATCTACTGGGTTTATCCAAAGATCAAATGAAAGTGTATGTAGATAAACATAAATTAACCAAGGTACCGATTAATCGAAGTGTGCATCGATATCTTTTACTAAAAGAAGAAATCGATAAAATAGTGAAGACGTAATGAACACCAACGATATGGTGTTTTTTTTATTGGGTAAAATATGTAGATGACAGTAAAAAATAAGAAGGGTGCTTTCAGCGAACTCATTAGATTGAAACCTTCGTATTCTTTTTTATGTATTATAGAGTAAAGATTCTTTCCAAAAGGAGGAGATATTTATCAGTATCCTATCTAGATTCAGAGACGTGATGAAAGCGAATATGCATGACTTGGTTACCAAAGCAGAAGATCCTGAGAAAATGATGAATAACTATATGAAGCAACTGAACATAGACATAGGTAAAGTGAAATCAGAAACAGCGTCGGTAGCAGCGGAAGAGAAAAGGGCAAAGAGAGCGCTGGATGAGGCAAAAGCAGAAGTAAATAAACTGCAGCGATATGCTGAGAAAGCAGTGGGGTCCGGGAATGAGGAGCAAGCATTGCAGTTTCTAGAACGTAAGGCAGCACAAGCAGAGAAATTAGGTGAGCTGGAATCTGCATATGAACGTGCTTTATCTAACAAGAAAAGTATGAAGCAGATGCACGATAAACTGATCTCTGATTTTAACGTTCTAGAGAATAGACACGCAGAATTAAACGGAAAGATAGCTGCAACGGCTGCTCAGCAGAAAATAAATACGATGGGCTCAAATGTGGATGTTAGCGGCTCTGTGTTCGATGTAATCGAAGAAAAGGTTAATAAAGCGTATGATGAAGCCATGGCTATTGCTGAACTTAGAGAGCAACCGGAGGACGATCTCGATGAACTTATTGCTCAGTTGGAGAGGGAGAACAATACGAGTTCGATTAGGAATGCAGAAGAGGAGCTTGCCATGATTAAAGATAAACTCAACAACAAGAAGTCATAAATTCTTGGATGGGTAGTGAGGTGAACATATGCCAGTCATCGAATATAAATGTCCGAACTGCGGAACCAGCATGGTGTTTGACAGTGAGTCAGGGATGCTGCATTGTCCGAGTTGCGGCCGTGACGATAATATTGAGGAAATCCCGGATCCTTTAACCAGGAATGTGTTTACCGAAAATGAAGTGAGTGAATACCACTGTACCAGTTGCGGGGCAGTCATCATGACAGAGGCAGAAACAGTAGCTACGGTATGTAGTTTCTGTGGTTCCTCTGTTGTGCTCGGCGACCGGCTTACTGGAGAACTAGCTCCAGCAAAAATCATTCCATTTTCGATTAGCAAAGAAGAAGCAATACAAGCTTTTCGAAAATGGTGCCGGAATGGACTGCTTACGCCAAGTGGTTTTATGACGGCGGACCGAATTAAAGGAATTACCGGAATCTACGTGCCTTTCTGGTTATATGGATTACATAATCACATTGAAGTCCGTGGACTGGGTACAAAAGTGAGGAGTTACACAAGAGGAGATTATCATTATACGGAAACGATGCATTATGAGGTTTATCGTAAGATCCGGCTCAATTACGAGAATGTACCGATTGACGCGGCAGAGAAAATGAATGATGAACTGATGGATAAGCTCGAACCTTTCCCATATGGTCAGCTAAAAAGCTTTAAATCCCCTTATCTTGCCGGGTTTATTGCCGAAAAATACAGCTACGATGAATCAGAGCTGCTGCCGCGGGCAAAGGAAAAGATTCGCCAGTATATCGATTCTTACATTCAGTCTTCGGCTTCTGGTTATGCCACAGTAAGTTTCACAGATAAGCAGATCGATACAACCTTAGCACGAGCCGATTATGTCCTGCTACCGGTATGGATGGTGCAATATGATTATAATAAGGCAGAGCATACATTTGCGATGAACGGACAGACAGGTAAAGTGGTGGGCAAACCTCCGATTAGCAAAGGGAAAATAAGTGCTTGGTTTGCTGGAATCTCGGGTATTTCCTTTTTATCACTGAAACTGATTTCCTGGATGATGGGAGGAGGATTTTGGTGAAAAAAATAAAATCGATCCTATCTTTTCTCCTGATTTTTTCCGTTATTTTCGTTATTACTCCTCCTAACCTAGCGGGTGCAGCCGAATCCAGTTCTATAGCTGCGGAGAAACAGTTAATCTTTGATGAAGCAGGGTTATTAACTCAGGCACAAGCAGACAGACTTAATACCATGGCCAATGCGTATGGGGCCGAGCGAAACACGGATATTATCATCTATACGACATTAAATGAAGAAGATATAGATGCTATGATTTTGACGGAAGACTTCTATGATGAGCATGCTCCCGGATATGATCGGCCGCATGGGAATGCCGTTATTTTGACACTGGATATGAACAATACAGAAGTATATATCGCTGGATTTTATAAAGGGCTGGATTATCTTAATGACAGAAGGCTAGACCAAATCCGAACCAAGATCAGTCCTGATCTAAGCTATGGTAATTATGAACTGGCATTTGAAGATTATATTCTAACCGTCTATGAGTTTATGGAACACCGCCCAGGAGTTTTATTTAATATTTGGTTTCAATTGGCCGTCTCTTTGGGGATTGGCGCTCTAGTCGTCGGGGTGATGGCTTACCGCTCTGGGGGACGTATCACGGTGAACCGGCAGACATATGAAGATGCAAATGCATCAGGCATACTGGATCGACAAGATCGGTATCTGAGAACAACAGTGACCAAACGCAAGATTGAACGGAATAATAATAATGGCGGTCCTGGCGGCGGTGGCGGCGGAGGAATCAGCAAAGGCGGCCACTCGCATAGCGGAAGCAGAGGATCGTTCTAAACGGAAGGAATGAGAATACATGTCTTTTTTCAAAAACCAATTTGCAAACGTAGTCGAGTGGGAAGAGTTCAGAGATGATATGATTTTCTGGAAATGGAGCAATAGAGAGATTAAAAAAGGAAGTAAGCTCCTGATCCGTTCCGGGCAAGATGCGATCTTTATTCATAACGGAAAAATTGAAGGGATTTTTGAAGAAGAAGGCGAGTATAGCATTGAATCCGACATTGTTCCATTCCTGTCTACACTGAAAGGGTTTAAGTTTGGCTTTAACAGTGGAATGAGAGTGGAAGTGCTCTTCGTCAATACAAAAGAGTTCACTGTCAGATGGGGGACACAGAATCCTATTCTAATTCCAACCTCGCAGTTACCGGGCGGAATGCCGATCCGTGCGAACGGTACGTTCAATTTCAAAGTAAATGATTATGTGACACTGATTGATAAAATCGCCGGGGTGAAGAACAGTTATCTTGTAGAGGACGTTAAGATTCGAATTACTTCTGTGCTGGATCAGCTCTTAATGAAATGGATTAGCCGCGAAGGTAAGGATATGTTTAACTTGCAGGCCAATGCATCCGAAATTGCCAGAGGAATTCAGGAAGACCTCGATATGCAAGTGATGAATAATGGGATGACGATTACCGGGTTTCAGGTGATGAGTTTTAATTATCCAAAAGAAATTCAAGACATGATTACGAAGACGGCTTCTCATGAAATGATCGGTAATCTGCAAAAATATCAGCAGGTTAGCATCACCGATGGGATTGCGTCCGGCAACCTCAAAGGCGGCAGTACAGCTGCTGACATGATTGGAATCCAAGTGGGAATGAATGCAGCAAATCAGATGATGAAAAATATAGAATCTAACGAGAAGTCCGCTGCTTCTGAAAGTTCAAACGCTAAGCCTGCAGCATCTTCCTCGGCAGATCAAGGCCAGAAAAAACCGAATTTCTGCCCGAACTGCGGTACGAAGACAGAAGGAGCTAACTTTTGTCCAAACTGTGGTCAAAAATTGACCTAATAGACAGCCTCATGTAATGCGACTTCATCAGAAGACCCTAAAGAGACACCGCTAAGGTGTCTTTTTTTATATTGTTTCCCTATAGATATGCCTCTTTATATATGAAAAAAGTGTAGCAACGAAATATTATTTATATTTTTCGTTTATTGGCAGCTATGATACCATATGTGTGGAAAAGAGGGTGAGGATATGATGAATGCTTCTTATTGGTTAACGAATGTAAGATTAGAACAGGGATATGTCGTGGAAGATGGACAAGTAGTGGGTACGAAGACAGGGATTTGTCACGTCCGGATTGAAGACAGTGTAATTAAGGAAGTTGTGGAAGCAGGTACAGAGATCGTGAGTCCTCTTCCCAAATACGACGGCAAGCAATTATTAATGCTTCCTTCCTTTGAGGAAGCGCATATTCATTTGGATAAAACGTATTATGGTGGTCCTTGGCAAGCGGTACGAAAGGTAACCAGTATCTTTGAAAGGATTGAGGAAGAGAAGCGTTTATTACCAAAGCTCCTGCCGGCAGCAAGACAACAAGCGGAGCGCATTTTGGAACTTATACAGGGATATGGTTCTACATATGTTCGAAGTCATTGTAATATTGAACCGGTGAGCGGATTACATAGGTTAGAAGCAACAAAGCAAGCTTTAGATACTTTTTCAGGAAAAATCTCCTCAGAGATTGTAGCTTTTCCGCAGCATGGATTGCTTAGATCTGATTCTGTACAGTTGGTAAAGCAGTCAATAGCTGAGGGAGCAACTCATGTAGGCGGGGTAGATCCATACACGGTGGATGGAGATATCGAGAAGTCACTGCAGGCAATGGTAGAGATAGCTGTAGCGGGTAAAGCGGGAATTGATATTCACCTGCATGATAGAAATGAAGCGGGTAAGCAAACATTAACGAGACTTGCTGATCTGACGGAAGAAGCAGGATTGCAAGGGAGGGTTACGGTGAGTCATGCTTTCTGGTTTGCCAGCGCTGAAGCACAGGAAGCTGAGGAGTTAGCAGCTCGAATGGCTTCACTAGGCATGTCAATCACATCGACTGTACCGATTGGAAGATCAACAATGCCTCTTCCGATGTTACATAAGATGGGAGTTAACGTTAAACTGTCAACGGACAGCCTAACCGATCACTGGTCTCCTTTTGGTAACGGTGATCAGCTTGAAAAGGCAGGGCGCTATGCAGAATTATACGGATGTGATGATGAGTTCTCTTTATCTCAGTCTCTTGGTTTCATTACAGGCGGAATAACACCGCTTAGTTCCAAAGGTGAACAAGTGTGGCCAAAAGCAGGGGATACAGCAAGTTTTGTGTTAGTGCATGCGAGCTGTGCGGCTGAAGCCGTTGCCAGAAGATCAGAGCGAGCAGCAGTATGGTACAAAGGGCGTCTTGTGAGCGGGACTCTATTATAATTGCAATCCGTTCAATTAGTGGATAACAAAAAGAGGTTTCCTTCTAGGAAACCTCCCAGACTGCAGACAAACTAGCTTAAACTAGTTTGCCCGCAGTCTTTTTTATTTTATCCGAAAGAGGATTAGTTAAACGCACCTGCTTTTTCAAGCTTTTTCTTCCCGTTAAACGCGAGGATAATCATGATGATATTTATAACCATCATACAAGCAATGCCGATTAACACAGGCGTGTAAGAACCCGTTGCATCGTAAATATATCCATATCCAGGCAAGGCAACAATTCCTGCTACAGCGAGTCCTAGAGCTACGATTGCATAGATCTGACTGTATTCTTTATTACCGAACAAAGCCGATGTCAGCAGGGGTCCAAGTGTTCCAATCGATGAAACCACAAATCCAAAAATCACCATTGCGATAGAGAACATCACAGAGTTCTCAGCAGATGTTAATAGAATGGTTACAGGAACTAGTCCTAGGATCATAGCAAAAATAGCTGTGTTTCTCGCACCAATCTTATCAGTTAAGAATCCGAAAGCTAAAGCACCAAGTAATGCTCCGACCATCCATCCTGCCATCGCGTTACTTGCAAATATTCCATCATAACCAAGTTGTTTTACTGCAAAGGTTGGAACGTGTTGAGCAAAACATCCAATGGCAGTAATAAAGAATAAGAAGGCAATTAATGCATAGAGTGCAGAGGATTTCTTCGCTACTCCAAATGAAACTCCTTTTTCAAGTACAGGTGTTTTCGATTCATCTTCTTCAGTAACTTCATCTGCGCCATAAGGCTGCAGACCTTTTTCTTTTGGAGACATTCGAAGTGCAAAAAATACAACAGGAATGACGATGATGATGATAGCCACACCAATGATAATGTAAGTATTTCTCCAGCCTTCATTAGCTATTAAGTTACCAATGATAGGTTGAAGCGCTGCGCCTAAACCGCCGGATACAGCCATCATAATACCGATCATCAGACCTTTATTCTTCTTAAACCAATTGTTAATAAGTACGGGGCCTGCCATCTGAGTAAGAAAAACAGCGCCAATAGCCATAGGAATTGAGAACAAATACCAACCCCATACAGAGCTCATGAACCCGAACATTGCAAATGAACCAGCTTGTAGTACAACCGAAATTATGAGTAGACTGCGAAGATTGTACTTAGCCATCATCTTACCAGCGAAGGGCAAGAAGACCATAGTAACAATGGAAGCAATACTAAAGTAGATGTTTAAGTCTCCCATACGAATACCTAAATCCTGTGTAACGGGTGTCAGGAATAATCCGCCTGAGCTATTGAGGCCGCCTCTTGTTAATCCGACCATGATTGATACGCCGACAAGTACCCACCAAGCAAAGTGGGTTTTTTTCTTATTTTTATTCATGCTGTCTCCTTAATCCCCTCTTAGGGTATGTATAAGTCTGATTTTTTTATGTGGTTTTGTGAAAAGATGCATTACGAGATAAAAAGCAGCTTGAATTAAAAACAAATACTAACTCTGATTATTCAGCGACTTTTATCACAATTACAAAAAAGTTTTTAAAGTCCTAATAAATCATCGTGAGGCTATAATGCTGGTTAGTACTATAGGGTGCTTTTTAGATAAACAAGCTTTTTAGTTCTGCGTTTTTAATACTAACTTACTAGAGATATTGACAATGTACCTTCTAGTTACTTCATTTGGTTCGATACCCTTCGTCTAATAGCTGATGTAAGCGGTTTTAAAACTATTTCAGAATTCATGCTGTCTTTCCGTTGTATTAAACCTTGTATTTTCTAATGTGACGAACCAATAAGTTTCTATAGCTACACCCCTTACTTATAATAGATTTTAGGTAACTTTTTATATACGAGTTACTTTACATAACCATATTAACCCCTCACTAAATCTGTGTCAATCTTGTGAACCTAAATAAAAAGCAATATTTGTCAAGATTTTAGTGTTGAAAAAAATGTGGTAGAATAATATAAATAGGTTATTTAATGTTACTTAGTTATATATTCTCATATAAGGGAATAAAAGTAATATGAGTACTTGGAGGTGCATGTTGTGACTGGGCGAAATGATACACAGGAGACATGTAATAAAGTCGAAGAAGGGTATAATTTTTTAGGTAAGAAATGGGTAGGGATTATTATTCATACCTTATCGAAAGAGCCAAAGAGATTTAGTGAAATCTTAGGGGCTATTCCTGACCTAAGTAAGCGGATGTTGAATGAACGCATGAAAGAACTAGAGGATTATGGTATTGTAATTCGAAACGTGATAACAGATCGCCCTGTTAGAACAGAATATTCATTAACCCGAAAGGGAAACGAGCTGGGAGTTACACTTCGAGTGTTCGAAAAATGGGCTGAGAAATGGATGTAAACTTAGACTTTTTGGATATCTAAAAAAACAAACCCGAGGTCTCCTAGAGACTTCGGGTTTATTTAGAGAGTACGAACTCTCTCTGGTATTATGGTTAATAATAATATCCGTAATTTAAAGAATAAAGATTTTACAATGTTTATCCTTAAGCTCTTCTTGTACTGCGAAGAATAAGACTAAGAATAGCAACAAGAACGATCGCGCCAATCAGTGCAGGGAAGATGTGGAATCCACCTGTTTCAGGTCCCCATTCTCCAAGTAGAAGGCCACCAAGCCAAGCCCCTATGAAACCAGCGATAATATTACCAACAATACCGAATGGAATATCCTTGCCGACGATTAGACCTGCTAACCAACCAATAATACCACCAATAATTAATGCCCATAACCAACCCATATTTAACATCACCTTTCCATTGTTTTTTCGTTTGCTGTTGAATTTATAACCGCATAATCGAAGTTCTAATCATAAACAGAGAAATATTTTAAATTTTGGGCGGTGTCTTAGTAAGGGGTTAGTGGCATTAAACGATCGTTTTTCTGTGGTACAATAACAAAATGTGAGGATATGGAACGGATTGCTAGATCGGATTTGGAGAGTGATGGAACATCATGCAGGAGTCTTTGTTAATGTTGCTTCAGCTGTTAGAACGCGCAGCGCTTTTGCTGATGTGTTTATTTGTGTTGACACGAATACCAGGATGTAAAGCTTTTTTTGAGCAGAGGGAAAAAACAGGATATGAACTGATTTTAGCAACCATCATTTTCAGCGGGTTTGCCTTATTTGGTACCTACAGTGGTATTAACGTAGAAGGTTCCCTAGTGAATGTCCGAATTATTGCTATCTTATCGGGCGGGATCTTATTTGGCCCTTGGGTCGGTCTTGCAACAGGGGTTATCTCCGGAATTCATCGTTTTTTAATTGATATCGGGGGCGTTACTTCCTTGCCTTGTCTGATTACGAGTATTACAGCCGGATTTGTGTCAGGACAAATATACCGTATGACATCTGGGGAACGCAGATGGAAGATGGGGATCATCGCAGGTATGGCATGTGAAGCATTAACGATGATTTTAATTATCGTATTCGCTGAGCCCACCTCACTTGGTGTGGTTATCGTTTCTCGAATTGGTCTTCCCATGATCATCAGCCAAGTCAGCGTGGGTCTTATTGTCATGCTCGTACAGAGTGTTGAAGGGGAGAAGGAGCTAGTGGCAGCCAAGCAGGCCAAACTATCCCTCGATATAGCGAACAAAACCCTGCCTTATTTTCGAAGCATCACTCCGGATTCGCTTCATACCATTTGCCGCATTATCAAGGATGAGATTGGCGCAGACGCCGTGTCGATCACCGATACGAAGCAGATTTTGGCTTATATTGGTGTGGGTGAGGAGCACTATAAAGAGCAGCATGCCATTATTAGCGAGGAAACGAAGAATACGCTGAAAAGCGGGGAAATCATGATTCGTAATAATGATACAGAGCATACGAACCCTTTTATTCAATCCCTGATTATTATTCCGCTGATAGAAAAGGGAGAGGTAACCGGAGCCCTCAAGATTTATTATGCGAAAGCACATAAAATTACGGATTCCTTACAAGCGCTGGCAGTAGGATTGTCACAGATGATCTCTACACTCATGGAAGTGTCACGAGTAGAGGGAATTAAAGCAATGGCCAATAAAGCAGAGCTGAAAGCACTTCAGACGAAGATTAATCCTCACTTTTTATTTAATGCGCTGAATGCCATCGCTTCTTCTATCCGGACGAATCCTGATAAGGCGAGAGAATTAATTGTAAATTTGTCTGGTTATATGCGTTTTAACCTGGAGCTTAGTGATGAGATGATTGATATTCGCAAAGAACTTGAGCAAGTAAAGCATTATGTAGAGATTGAGAAAGCTAGATTCGGTAATCGGCTTGAAGTGGAATATGATATAGACGAAGTAGAAGTGTGCATCCCGAGCCTTATTATTCAGCCGCTTGTTGAGAACGCAATAGTCCATGGTATTCTGAAGGTTAAGGGGCCGGGGAAAGTGACGATTTCGGTCAAAGATTACGGAGAAAACGTAAGGATTATCATCACAGACACAGGAGCGGGAATAGCACCGGAAGTTATCCGAAAAGTGTACAGTGACAATATGCCTGATAACAAAATCGGGCTATATAATGTTCATCAGCGCGTGAAGCTGATCTATGGAGAAGGTCTTCGGATTCGCCAGTTGGATCAGGGGACAAGCATTGATTTTAATGTAACAAAAAGAGGTGTTAAGTAGAATGAGAGCAATCATTGTGGAAGATGAAATATTAGCGAGGGAAGAGCTGCGTTATCTAATTGAAACACATAGCAAGATCAAGGTAGAGGCTGAGTTTGAGGATGGTCTGGATGCTCTAAAATTTTTGCAGAGTCAAGAGGTTGACGTCTTGTTCTTAGATATCAATATTCCTTCAATTGACGGGGTATTGCTTGCCCATAACATCAGTAAATTTGCTGTTAAACCTTACATCGTCTTTATTACAGCATATAAGGAACACGCGGTGGAAGCATTCGAAGTAGAGGCCTTTGACTATATTCTCAAACCCTACAGTGAGTCCCGCATCACTTCTATGCTGGAGAAACTGGAAACGACATATATAGGACAGCGCAGAGCGATGCCGGAACAACATACGCCTTCCATTACCAAGGTGAATCTATATAAAAATGAAAAAATCATGGTTGTTGATGCAAACGATATTTATTATGCGGTAGCCCAAGAGAAGACAACAGAGGTCGTGACAAAGACTGAGAAATACATAATGCAGCTCAGTATCAGCGAATTTTATGAGCGCCTTCCTAAAGAGGTCTTTTTCCGCTGTCATCGTTCCTATCTTGTGAACACAGAGAAAATTAAGGAGATTGTCCCATGGTTTAATAATACATATTTACTTCGGTTAAGTGAGCTTGATGCCGAAATCCCTGTCAGCCGCAGTAAAGCTAAAGAGTTCAGGCAACTTATGCGACTATAGAGGCATTTCATTCCGAATTCAGGTTATTTCATTCCTGTTTTCGCTTTTTTCTTAAATGTAAGCGCTACAATAAGGGTGTGTTAAGAGCTCAAGTACACTTACATTAGACAAAAGAAAGAAGGAAAACAACATGAATGGAAAACCTGTAAATCGCCTTCTTATTGTTCTTGGTACCGTTATTATGCAGATGGGGCTTGGCACCATCTATACATGGAGTCTATTTAATTCACCGCTTGTTGACAAATTCGGTTGGGAGCTTAGTTCGGTTTCCATTACATTTTCAATTACCAGCTTTGCACTCGCCTTCTCCACTCTCTTTGCAGGGAAAATACAAGAGAAAATCGGTCTTCGCAAATTGACAGCTGCCGCTGGTATTCTGCTTGGTATTGGGTTAATCCTTAGTTCACAAGCAAGTTCACTGGCTTCTCTGTATATTTTAGCTGGTGTGATTGTCGGATTCGCCGACGGTACGGCATATATAACTTCTTTATCCAATCTTATGAAATGGTTTCCTGATCGAAAAGGGCTGATCTCTGGTATCTCCGTTGGGGCATACGGCACAGGGAGTCTTGTCTTTAAATATGTTAATGGCGGTTTGATTCATTCCGTTGGTGTTTCTCAAGCATTCCTGTTTTGGGGACTCATTGTCATGGCTATGATTTTGGTGGGTTCATTGCTCGTCAGAGAAGCATCGGTAGAATCCGAAGAAGCTAAAGCGGACTCTAAAACGCAGACAACAACCTCGAATGCAGCAGTTTCTGTGCAGGTGAATTATACCGTGGGAGAGATGCTTCGCACGAAACAAGCATATCTGCTGTTTGTTATCTTCTTCACTGCTTGTATGAGCGGATTGTATTTAATTGGTATTGTAAAAGATATCGGTGTTCAGCTAGCCCATCTTGATGCAGCGACGGCAGCTAATGCTGTAGCGCTTGTGGCTATCTTTAATACAGCAGGGCGGCTTATTCTTGGAGCAATGTCTGATAAAGTCAGCCGCTTAAAACTTGTGGGCTGTACACTGGCCGTAACGGCAGCATCCGCGGTCGTACTTAGCGTAGTTCCATTAAACTTTGGACTGTTCTTCGCTTGTGTAGCAGCAATTGCATTCTGTTTTGGAGGTAATATTACCGTATTTCCAGCGATAGTAAGTGACTTCTTTGGACTGAAAAATCAAACCAAAAACTACGGCATTATCTATCAAGGTTTTGGTATTGGTGCACTGTCCGGTTCGTTTATCGCTGCAATGATGGGCGGTTTTCAGTCAACCTTTATCGTTATCGGCGGACTATGTGTAATCTCCGTTCTGATTGCTATGACAATGAACCCTCCACTGAGCAAGAAAGCAGAGAAAGAGACAGCATTCAAAGCTTACAAACGTACAGCTTAAAAAAATACGATAACAAATAAACATCCCCGATGGTAACAACGCTGGGGGATGTTTATTTGTTTTTTCACCATTTTTAGTGCTTTTACAGAAGGGTTACATGGTCTTGCTCATTCGCTTCGAACGTCTCTCTGCCAACAGGGTGAAGAGCAGAATTATTGCATAATAAATTAGATGAAAGCTGATCATTCCGGTGGTTTCATAAGATGTGTTTACAAATAATCGGCTGAATCCAACAAGGGTGCCATAGAAGGGGAATAATAGAATAAAAGTGGAAGTGGAGTCTTGATTATAGGTGTAAAGCAGCAAGAAAAATGCCAGTCCGCCAAGCCAGTAGATAGAAGTTATAATCATGAAATCGATCCGACGATTTCTCATCGATATCGAATAGAGCAGCCAAGTAAGCAAGAAGAGAACTGTAAAGACATAGATTCCAGCACTGTTTTCCCCGTAGGAAATGGACCAGAGAATATTCATCCCTCCAAAGCAGAAATGGATCATAAACATAAACATGAGATGCATAGGATACATAGCCCATCGTTCTGAGGGACTCATTTTCATCGTAATTCCCACCCTTACTAGTTACTTATATTCACTTCTTCACTTAACTTATAAACAACAGTAATGAGCAGGAAGTTGCATTAGATATGAAAAAGGAGAGGCTTCAGCCTTTTTCAGGCAAGAAGTCTCTCCTTTGATTTGTTTTACACAAGCCCATTGATGAATGGGGCTGTTACCAATTTTTTTCGCCAGACAGATATTTCTCTGTAAGGACAGTCAGAAGCTGAATGCCGACCTGGTTATGACCACCCTCAGGGATAATAATGTCAGCATACTTCTTAGAAGGCTCAATAAATGCTTCATGCATCGGTTTTACCGTTGCGAGGTACTGCTGATGAATGGACTGAATGGTCCGTCCACGTTCCTCAATATCACGCACAACACGGCGCAGAATCCGTACATCGGGATCAGAGTCTACGAATACCTTAATGTCCAGCATCGCACGCAGGTTTTCATCTGAAAGAACATGTAATCCTTCGATAATGATGATATTGTTTGGTTTTAGCTGGACTGTCTCTGATGCAGAACGTGCATGTATTGTAAAATCATAAACAGGAGCAAGGGCAGTTTGTCCATTTTTAAGAGCATTTAAATGCTGAATTAACAGCTCATTATCAAACGCAAACGGATGGTCATAGTTGGTGAGCTCACGCTCAGCCAGACTAAGATGAGCCTGATCTTTATAGTAGTTGTCCTGAGATATAAAAGTCACTTTACTCGAACCTAGACGTTCAATAACGGAACGAGCTACTGTTGTTTTACCTGAACCGGTTCCCCCGGCAATACCAATAATCAGCATGTGATACCATAAACCTCCCTAGAATAATTGCCAGAGCAATTTCAGTATTGTAGCATAGAAGGTCCTTTTTTTCATCTACTAGGTGCATAAAGGGAAGATTAGGCAGTTCTTATGCCCTTATATCTTTGCCCGATGATATCGGAATTATGTCTCTTGCACAAAGATAGATTTAGTTGCTGAATTTCATATAGTACTGATATAAGATTTGCGTTCCTTTATCGTCGTATCCAAGATCTGATAATTCTTCATACAAAGACTTGGCCAAAGCAAGACCCGGTGTCTGCAGTCCCATCTCTTCTGCCGAAGATAGAGCAATCCCCATATCTTTAATAAAATGCTTAACGAAAAATCCAGGTTCATAATCGCCTGCAATCATTCGCGGACCAAGATTACTGAGTGACCAGCTTCCTGCGGCTCCTGTCTCAATACTTTTCAATACGGTCTCTGGATCGAGTCCTGAAGTTTTTGCATACGCTAGCGCTTCGCAGACACCCATCATATTGGATGCGATCGCGATCTGGTTACACATTTTTGTATGTTGACCAGCTCCTGCAGATCCTTGGTATACAATATTTTCGCCCATCAGCCCAAAGATGGGGCTAACTGTTTCATAATCTGCTTTCTCTCCGCCGACCATGATGGATAGTTTGGCATTCTTTGCCCCAATATCTCCACCCGATACTGGCGCATCAAGAGCATGCAGCCCTGATTTCAAAGCTTCTTCATGGATTCGCGCAGCGAGCTGTGGACTAGATGTCGTCATATCAATGAGATAAGCACCCGAAGGAGCATTTGCTATGATTCCATTTTCTCCAAGATAAATTTCTTCCACGTCTTTGGGGTACCCTACCATAGTAATAATCACTTCGCATGCTGCTGCAAGGCTTGCCGGTGACTCATGCCAAGTTGTACCTTGCTTGATCAATTCTTCTGCTTTGGCGGCAGTTCTTGTATAGACATGAAGAGGATAGCCGGCTTTTTGCAGATGCCCTGCCATACTTTTGCCCATAACGCCGGTACCGATAAATCCTACAGTTGTTTGCTTTGGTGATACAATCATTTATTTCCCTCCTGGGTGAATTGGTTTTGATTTTCATCTATCCTTTATTTTTCGTATTATATCCCTTTTTTTGCTAAGGTTCTATGAAGCGATTGACCGTATCTAAGAATAATCTATAAGATATCGAATTACTTTTTATCTACTCGCCATATTGATTTTAGAAAAGCAGAAAGGGAGATGATCCTTATGAAGCGGATTTGTTTGTTGTTGCCTAATGGATTTGAAGCAATAGAAGCCAGTGTATTTACCGATGTGCTGGGTTGGAACCGTTTGGAGGGGGATGGAACTACGGAACTCATCACCGTAGGAACGAGAGACACACTAGCGTGTACGTGGAATTTCAAGGTGACACCAGAATTGTTAATTAACCAAGTTAGTGCAAATGATTTCGATGGATTAGCGATTCCAGGCGGATTTGAAGAAGCGGGTTATTTTGAGGATGCCTTCCGGGAAGATGTGCTGGAGCTGGTACGTGAATTTAATCGTCAGAAAAAGATCATTGCGACGATCTGTTTAGCAGCGCTGGTTCTTGGAAAAAGCGGGATTCTCGAAGGAAGAAACGCCACAACATACCATTTGAGTAATGGAAAAAGACAGGCCCAGCTTGCGGAGATGGGTGCCAAGATTATTCCTGACAAGCCGATTGTTATCGACGATAATCTAATCACTTCATCAAGTCCGTCAATGGGTTTTGATGTAGCGTTTCTTCTGCTTGAGAAGCTAACTTCTAAGGCGAATACAAAGGAAGTAAAACGACTGATGGGCTTTATTTCATAGCAGCAAAGCTATAGAAAATTTACGTAGCTTAGGTCAGATGTAAAATAACCAATACGATTCCCGTTGACAAGAAATGGGAAAGGTGATATTTTTAATTTACTTAATCCCCATTGGATTAATATGGAATGCATAAACCGACTGTTCATACAGAGGTATTGCACGCGGTCAGCCGCGCAGCAATACCTCTTTTTTGTGGCAACATACCGTTGTCATAACATATCGACCGTACCTGCGGAGATATCCTGCTAGCCTTGATAAGGCGGCAAGGTATGTTCGCTATTTTAGGTTGGAGAGGGGAAATCAAATTGAGCAGTATTACAGCCACGTCTTCAAAGCAGAGTCCAGGAAAATGGAGCCTCTTGGGACTAGGTCTAATTATACCTGTATCTGTACTTCTAGTATGGCAGCTTCTTGGATTTTACGGTGTGATCTCTGAATTATTATTTCCAACCCCGTTTGCGATTGGTAAAGCACTAATCCAGCTAACCCTATCAGGGGATTTATGGGGACATTTTAAAGTGAGTATCATGCGAGCGTTGGCTGGTTTTCTGCTTGGCGGAAGTCTGGGGTTTATTTTGGGGCTTCTGGTAGGTTTATTTAAAACCTCAGAAAGGTTTCTTGATCCATCGATCCAGATGATAAGAATGATTCCAAGCTTAGCTGTGGTACCTCTTTTTATTCTCTGGTTTGGAATCGGCGAAGAATCAAAAATATTACTGATCGCAAAAAGCGCATTTTTCCCCCTTTATATCAATACTTTTATGGGAATTCGCGGGGGAGATAATAAGTTATTTGAGGTAGCTAAGGTTCTCGGTTTCAACAAATGGAAGCAAATCGTAAGACTTGTGATTCCAGGAGCTTTGCCAAACATTTTGCTCGGTGTAAGGTTATCGATTGGCCTTTCCTGGCTTGGACTAGTGGTAGCCGAACTGATTGCTTCTACCTCAGGGATTGGATATATGATGTCCGACGCCAGGCAATTCGCTGACACCCCGGTTGTTTTTGTCGGCATCATTATTTTCGCTTGTGCGGGTTTGGCTACAGACGGGCTTGTAAGGCTGGTTGAGGCTCGTATGCTGCGATGGAAAGATACATATGGCGGCTAAGAAAATAGAAAGGGAGGATGGAAATGAACGAGCGGGCAGATCCGATACTGCAGCACAAAGCAAATAGGCCAAGTAAGATTCAAGGTACAGTCATAGCAAACCATCACAAGAGGTATCGACCGAGGAATATCCGAAAGCGGAAGGGGAAAAAGGGAGCTGATCTAGCCGCTGCGCTGCTTATTCCGCTCATTATCATTGCAGTATGGCAATATGCAGCGGGTGAGGGCTATATCTCTTCTCTATTTTTACCGACTCCGTTCTCCATTGCTCAAGAATTTTCTCATCTCATTGCTACAGGAGAACTCTTTCATCATTTAGGGATTAGCATGTATCGTGCGTTTATTGGATTTCTTGCAGGATCCTTTCTAGGATTAGCGCTTGGCACCCTTACAGGTTTTTCGCGAATTGCCTCATATCTTGTGGATCCAAGTATTCAAGTCTTGCGGCTTGTTCCGCATCTTGCGATTGCTCCTCTTATTATTCTGTGGTTCGGATTTGGAGAGATATCCAAAGTTGTCATCATTACAAGCGGCGCTTTTTTTCCGCTCTATATCCATACCTACACGGGAATTCGAAACGTCGATAACAAACTTTATGAGGTAGGAGAGGTGCTGGAATTCAGCTTGAAGCGAAAACTGATGAGACTCATTCTTCCTGCAGCCTTACCGAGTATTTTACTTGGTGTCCGTTTGTCGCTGGCTGTCTCCTGGATTGGACTTGTTGTAGCCGAACTTATTGGTTCTAAGTCAGGGGTTGGATTCCTTATTAATCAGGCAAAGCAAAATTCAGATACAGAGGTTATATTTGTCGGCATTATCATTTTTGCTGCCGTAGGTAAGCTGATCGACTCTATGATGCGGATTTTAGAGAAAAAGCTGCTTCACTATCGCGATAGTTATCTGGGCTGATCTTAAGATACAGGCGCTAATTAAAATGAAGAGGAGCCATTAGACATGATGAATAAGTTTCTGAAATCGAAGAAAAGAAGCAGTATGCTACCCCGAAGGCTGTTTATAGCCGGATTGTTCCTAAGTTTATTATTACTTCAAGCCTGCAGTAATACAGGAGGAGAAAGCTCAGATGCTCAGCCAGGTGCGCAGACATCAGCTGCGAAGGCTGGCACTGCAGAAGCCAAGGGAAACGTAAAACCAGTACTGAACTTTGGATTTATTGGTACGAATGATCTTAATTTACCTGGTGGACCTGAAGGTTGGGGCCTCCATAAAGGGATTATTCAGGAGGAGCTAAAAAAACACGGGATTACTGAAGTAAAATGGACGGGTTTTCCTAACGGACCTGATTTAACAGAGTCTCTTATCAGTGGTCGTCTTGATATTGGGAGCATGGGAGACACTCCTTCCATTATTGCCTATTCATCCGGAGCTAAAATCCGGCTTATTACACAGGGATCAACTAATTCAATCGGCTATCTAATTGGGAAAAAGGATGGACCAAAGACTCTTTCAGAGCTGAAGGGAAAAACGATTGCCATTCAAAAAGGCTCTTTTATGCATCGATATGTGGTTGGGTTACTGAAAGATGCAGGTATAACGGATTATAAACTCGTGCACATGCTGATACCCGATGCGAAGGCAGCCCTTGCAAGGGGCGATGTAGATGCAATGACGAACAATACTACTCAGGGGGCATTAGAACAGATCGAGGCAGGATTTATCCATCTCGATGATGCCACAAAACATCCGCATCTGAGAGGAAGCGGAACAACAGTAGCAGCGGATGAGTATCTTGCCTCTTTTCCTGATTTTCAAAAAGTGTGGAATGATGCCCGTGAAAAGGCACTCGCTGATCTGAAGCAACATGAAGAAGAGTACTACGAGTTCATAGCTCAGTTGCAAGGTCAATCCGTGGAGATCGTGAAGCAGACGAATCCAATCAGTGCGATTAAGGAAGAACCGTTTACAGAGGAAGGGCTGAAACTGCTGGAGGGAACAAAAGACTTCCTCGTCGAGGAGAAACTGGCGAAAAGAAATTTTGAAATTAACGATTGGGTACTCAAATAAGAGAGACGAAGAATCGCTCTATTAGTGGAAGGAGAGGAGGGAAACGAAAATGCCAAATGACCATGATGTGAAGTTGACCGCAGATGTACTTGTATTAGGTGGAGGTCCAGCGGGTGCCTGGGCTGCTTGGAGTGCGGCCTCTCAGGGAGCAAAAGTTGTTCTCGCTGATAAAGGGTATCTTGGTTCAAGCGGGGCGACAGCTCCAGGAGGGACAACGCTTCTTGTTATACCTGATATATCTGAACTAAGAGAAAAGGCGGTACAAACTCGTCTGAAGGATGGAGGCTATTTATCTGAGGCGAAATGGATCTACCGTGTACTTGAGCAAATAGAACAGAACCTCGCGCTGATCGAGGAATGGGGATACCCTTTTCCAAAAGATTCAGATGGAACCACACTTCGTACTCATCTGCATGGACCTGAATATATGAAACTTATGAGAAAAGTGGTCCGCAAAGCGGGGGTTACGATTCTGGATCAGTCCCCTGCCCTGGAGTTACTCGTCGATGAACATGGTGTCGGAGGAGCAAGGGGGGTCAACCGAATAACCGGTGCTGACTACGAAGTTCGAGCGAACGCGGTCATTATTGCGACAGGCGGGTGTACGTTTCTTAGTAAAGGACTTGGCTGCAATGTGCTGACGGGTGAAGGGTTATTAATGGCAGCCGAGACAGGTGCAGATCTATCTGGTATGGAGTTTAGCAGGCAGTACGCACCAAGCTTTGCTGACGGAAGTGTAACGAGAGGACGAATGCTTGCTTGGTCAAGTCTGTATGATAAGAATGGGGAGCGTATTCGATCGGGCGAACGAACTCCTGGCAGTATGCAAAGGATGCTCCTTGAAGGTCCGGTATATGCATCATTAGATCTAGCAGATACAGAAGAGAAGCGTGCGTTCTTACGCAATGCACATCCCATTTTCTTCATGCCTTTGGAACGAGCCGGCATTGATCCATTTCGTGATAAATTTCCTTTGACACTGCGTTATGAAGGGACCATGAGAGGAACAGGAGGAATTCGCATAACAACGAGTAATTGCGAAACGACAGTTCCTGGATTATATGCAGCAGGAGATGCGGCTTCTCGGGAAAAAGTGATGGGAGCAATGACTGGAGGCGGATCATATAACGCATCCTGGGCCATATGCAGTGGAACTTGGGCAGGGGAAGGAGCAGCCGCGTACGCCCTGGCTAACTCTAGAAAAGCAGACACCCGCTCCCTTCTTCCCGCTGGCAGATATGGACTAGTAAGTACGCAGAGTGAACAGAAGAGTGAGCTGTCCATAAAGCAAATGATCTCATCTATACAAAAAGAAGTTTTGCCGCTTGAAATAAACTTCTTCCGAAGTGAATCCGTCATTAGGGAATCATTAGGTCGATTACATTCTCTGTTCCCTTCAATCAACGGTCTAACGGCTTCCACGGTTCAAGAAAGAGTGAAATCAAGAGAGTCGGCTGGAATGCTGGCCGCTGCGAGATGGATGTATACAGCGGCACTCGTTCGCAAAGAAACAAGAGGACTCCAGGCGCTTAAAGAATACCCCTATATGGACCCGCTTCAAACCCACCGCATCATTTTATCAGGCATTGATGATATCTGCCAAAGTGTGGAGCATGCTCCTCATGCTCATGAATTGTTGCCTGCAAAGGAGTGGCAAAGCTCGTGATTGAACTTGTGAGTACAGATCGCTGCATAGGCTGCAAGATGTGCGTTAAGGTATGTCCGACGAATGTATTTGAAATGAATGAATCACTTGCCTTTATTGCAAGACAGGAAGATTGCCAGACCTGTTTTATATGTGAAGCTTACTGTCCGGTAGATGCATTGTATGTGGCACCTCAAGCGGAAATTTCGGTAGAAGTAGATGAGGAGGAGCTTCGCAGTTCAGGACTGCTAGGCAGCTGGAGATCGGAGATTGGCTGGAACAAAGGGGCAACTTCTACAATGGCGGAAAGAGACACGACTCCTTTTTTTGAAGTTTTTACAGAGAAATATCGCATCCTGCCCGGAACAAAACAATAATAATAACAGAAATTATTTTATATGATCTTACTTAATCGAAGGAGCTGGTTATAGTGAGCACAAAGGAAACGGGACTGCAGGTAAATCAGGGGGATAAGGAAAAAAGTGAAGTATTCAAGAAATCAGTCTCGGAAGACATCTCGGTGTATCGAAATGCAGAATACCCTGTAAATCCTTTATTTATCGAACGCTGGTCTTCCCGCTCTTTTGCAGATAAACCTGTGTCAAGCGAGACTCTATATACCGTATTAGAGGCTGCTAGATGGGCGCCTTCATCCAGTAATCTTCAGCCATGGCGTTTTGCTGTGGCACAAACGGAGGAAGAGCATACCTTATTTCAGCAGTTTATACTGCCGGGGAACCGTCTTTGGACGGATAAAGCTCCTGTACTTATTTTAATTGCATCAGATAAAAGAAAAGATGATAGCGGAGAAATCAACAGTGCCCATAAGTTTGATGCAGGAACAGCCTGGGGTTATTTATCCATACAAGCGAATCTCCTAGGTCTTTCTACAAGAGCAATTGGTGGATTTAATCGTGAAAAAGCGATCGAGGTTCTTGGACTCCCAGAATATATTGAACCGCATGCAGTGGTTGCACTGGGTTACCAAGGGACAATTGACCAGCTGGATGAAAAATTTCACGATAAGGAGAAGCCAACAGGCCGCCGCACGCTAAGTGAAAGCATCTTGAAGATCAGAGGGGTGACCTATGAGTAAAGGGTAGGGGAGCAAATTATATATGTAAAGAATGACCGGATAGCAGGTGTTAGGCATGCTCTGTTTTTAAAGAGTGCTGCTTTTTTGTGATTTCTATAGCAGAATACATATCTTGATCCAGGTAGGCTCATTTTAGATATATAAGATGAGAGAGATAGGAGTAAGTTATTAATGATTGTACTCGAAAAAAAATCAGGACGGATTCATCTACAGCTACAGGCCATTTTTATGGGGGAGGATGTAGTCGTACTTATTACGGGCGGAGATCGTCCGCACCTTGGTACCATTACAGCGGGGGCTCGTCTAGAACCTCTTCAAACGATTCAATTACAGACGCATAAGGAATTTTATATTACAGAAGAAGTTGCTGTAAGGCTGCGCAAATCATTTCGTGGTAACTTTGCCATTTGCTGCGGTGCCCATCTCGACCAGATTACAAAAGAAGAAATTCCGCTTTTAACAGAACTGGCGGTTCAGTTAGGAGATGAATTAATACAGAAACTAAGTACAAGCTAAAAAGGTTGAATTTTTATTCCTTATGTTTTTACTCTCCACTTTTGACTTAATAGTTCTTAGTGAATCTATTTCGATTCTAGTAAGTTGATTTTAGGGAATAATGAATTAAATAAATAGGGCTAGATCACAAGTTATCCAGCGGAGGAGTTATAACACATGGGGAAAAAAGAACTGTTGTATCAAGATGCGAAGGCAAACGTAGTACGTAAACCAAGCGAGTGGAAAGTGTTCGACCAGAGATACGCATACAGCGGGAACGATTTAGGGGCGAGTTACCATTCAGGCAAAGTAACATTAAAACTATGGGCACCCCTTGCAGAAGCAGTTACTGTTTACTTATACGATAAAAATGATGACACCCAGCTTGCAGGTCAGTTTCCTCTTATTAAAGAAGATCGCGGGGTGTGGGCTATCCATCTATTGCCTTCACAGCTCGGTACAGATGATTTATGCGGATACTTTTATCAGTACGAAGTAACGAATGAAGGAGTGGCCCGAAAAGTGCTGGACCCTTACGCCAAATCAATGGCTCCTTCGAGGGTTAATACTACGGGCGATGCGGGAAGCGATGGCGACAAAATAGGAAAAGCAGCAATCGTAAATCTCGCAAATACGGCTCCTGATCACTTTGATTTTGCACATATAGAAGGTTATAAGAAAAGGGAAGACGCGATAATATGGGAAATCCATGTACGAGATTTTACTTCTGATCCGGCGATAGAAGGTGAACTTTCAGCAAGATGGGGTACATATAGAGCTTTCGTAGATAAGCTTGATTATATTCGATCTCTTGGAGTGACACATGTACAATTGCTGCCCGTGATGGCTTGGTATTATGGTGACGAGACCAAAATGGGGGAGAGGGAACTCCATCATTCCGCTATAAACAATGAGTACAACTGGGGCTATGATCCAAAGCATTATTTTTCGCCTACTGGAGCTTATTCTGAGAATCCAGCAGATCCTCTGCTGCGCATTAAAGAACTGAAAATGCTGATTCATGCGATTCATCAGGCAGGAATGGGTGTGATTTTAGATGTGGTTTATACGCATATGGCCATTGTGGACTTCCTGAATAATATCGTACCTGGGTATTATGCTTGGCAGGATGCAGATGGTGAGTTTATTGGAGCATTTGGCAACAATCTAGCTACAGACCGTGCTATGGCTGAGAAGCTGCTCGTTGATTCGGTAAAATACTGGTTTAGCGAGTATAAAATTGATGGTATGCGCTGGGATATGATGGGGGATGCAACGTATCCTGCCGTACAAAAAGCGTACGATGAAGCTGCTCGTATCCATCCAAGCCCGCTGTTTATTGGTGAAGGGTGGCGTACTTTTGCAGGGGACAAGCATGATGTGTCTCTAAAAGGAATGGCCGCAGATCAAGACTGGATGGATAAAACGGATAATGTGGGTGTGTTCTCCGATGAGATGCGTAATGAGCTCAAGTCAGGTTTTGGATCTGAGGGAGAGCCGCATTTTTTGACAGGTGGAGCTAGGAATATAGAGTTGATCTTTAAAAATATAAAGGCACAGCCATCTAATTTTCCGGCCGACAGTCCGGGAGATGTCGTGCAGTATATCGAAGCTCATGACAATCTAACCCTCTATGATGTGATTGCTATTTCGATTCATAAAGATCCAAAGGTAGCTGAGCACGATGAAGAAATTCACCGGCGTATTCGAATCGGAAACGTGCTGCTGTTGACCTCACAAGGGACCGTATTTATACATGGGGGTCAGGAATATGGACGAACGAAGCAATGGGAAGCGGCAGGTCAGCCAGAGGATAAATATAACGAACTTACGGATAGTAAAGGCGAGGTAGTGGGTTATTTTATCCATGATTCCTGTGATTCATCGGATGCGATTAACCGGTTTGATTGGGCAAAAGCGACGGATCGTACAAGCTACCCAGTAAATCATATAACCCGTGAACATATGAAGGGCCTTATTCAGCTGCGTAAGTCATCTGATGCTTTTCGATTAGGGGATCTTACTCTTATTGATCAAAATGTAAACCTAATTAAGACTCCTGATATTACTAAGGAAGATTTGGTGATTGCATATAGCTGTGCTTCCAGCAACCTTAGTGAGTATTATCATGTCTTTGTGAATGCAGATGACAAGTCAAGAAGACTTAGACTAACGAAAGATTATTCCGGATTTGATGTTATTGTCGATCAGTCAAGAGCGGGCATTCATAATTTGAAAGACCCACAAGGCTTGCAATGGATAGATAAAGGGATCATTCTTGAGCCTCTAACCGCGATTGTTCTTAGAGAGCGCAAGTAAGGAAGTCAATTTTATATCTCAATAGAATGATAAATTCGTACGTAACTATATAAAAAATAAGACTATTTTGATCCATAACTCTTAATCAAGTGAACTAAGGGTTATATGAAAATGGTTCAGTTATATAGCCATGGATTAGGTTATACCATCTTTTTCTAGATTATGGGTAATGCAGGATAACATGGCACTCTTCCCGTATTGTTAGATACAACAGTCTTAATGGAGGGTGCCATAATATGAAGGAACAAGATGAAGCGATTAGAATGAACTTTGGTAAATATGAGATTCCGAGTGATCTAAAACGTCTAATGGAGCTGGATCAATGGCATGAAATAAAGGGGAATATGAAGGTTTTAGATTCAACAATTGGTTTAATACCAGAAATCGGTGGTTTTCGCTACTACTGTACTCCGTGTGATGTGGTGGTGTTTGGGTCAAATGGCTGTGATGGGATTCATTATGGGTTTCTCACTGATTTCGGTACAGTAGACAATTTGGACGAGGCCCCGATTGTTTGTATCAGCCCCATGGATTTTGGACATACGAATAGGCTCATCGCTCGTAATTTTCGTGATTTTCTTAGTATCCATTTGGATAACAGTGAATTATTTTATAACGATTTCGAGAGTGAGGCTGCTTACCTGAAGCAAGTTACTGAATGGAAGCGTGAAGAAGAAGAGAGTCCTTATCGTGATACACCAGAAGAGAAACAATATGCAGAAGAAATAAAAACAATGCTGCGTACTACCTTTGAACTTCCTGTTATTGACCGCCCTTATGAGTATATACGCACTTTACAAGAAGAACGAAGAAGACAGGCTTGTGTTCTAACTAGAGAATCTCTCCATATTGTTCTGCCAAATAAATTCGGTATAGCAACAGAAGATGAGAAGCAATGGTTAGAACAAATCGAGAGTAGAGATGAAGCTGCTGTTCAAGCATTTTTAGAAAAAGCCAGCCTTCCAGCTGTCCTTGGGATTGCACGTGAGGTAGGAGCCCAAGCGGATCATCCGTCACTGCTCATTGTAGAACGTTTTCTGGAGAATCATGGGTTTCATGATGAGGCTGTGCGATTAAGATATCAATTGCCGTCATTGGAACTGTCAAACCCGCTTGAAAAGGCTGAGTTCACATCGCTTGTTATCGTTGGGGGAGATCACATCATTGAAGAGGAATAAGATTTTCAAAATAGACAGGGTAGTTATTAAAAATGAACCAAATTAACGTAACGAACTCAATGTACTCAACGGATTCAACAAACCCAACGAACCCAATGAACTCATTAGCTCAATAATCTTAATGAACTCAATGAACTCATTAAACTCAATTGATCTCAATGATTTCAATGAACTTAATGAAACCTAACGGACTCATTGAACTCGATGAACCTAATGAACGTGTAAAATAGCTAGATGCGGATATGGCGAAAATAGATACGATGAACAATCCGAGCATGGAACTGTAATTTTCGTGTAATTTTGCTCCGTATTCATTTCTAGTTTCAGACCTTGGTTTTATCAATTTTACAGATCTGTCCATCTTGGAAAACAATCGCTTTTCTAAAAACACGATTGGAACTATAGATCGTAAATTACATTGGTGAATTACAAATATTGAATTACAAATGTTGATTTACAGATAATGAATTACGAAACAAGCAGAGGGTGTAAAACTCACTTTGCTTGTTTTTTTATTTTTCTATATACAACACCCCGTCCAGCGTATTACAATATAACCACTGGTTACTAACCTTTGGTTATAAAAAGAGGAGGATTATTTTCATGGCAAGGAGTCAAGCCCAGCGATCTGAGGAAACAAAACAGGCTATTTTAGCGGCAGCAGCTACCTTGTTTTCAGAGAGAGGATACGATTCTGTCACAATGCGTGAAATTGCAAAAACGGCAGGATGTTCTCACACTACGATCTATATTTATTTTAATGACAAAGAAGCATTACTCCATGCGTTATCTTTACCACCACTTTCCGTACTGAAAGAAAGGATGCAGGATGTACTTGATGATCAACATATTCTGCCGAAGGAACGAATCATTCAGTTGAGCACTCTGTTTATCGTTTTTTGCTTACAGCATCGGAACATGCATGCAATCTTTTTTGGTGCTAATGCAGAGCGGGTGGACCTTAAAGAGTCAGCAATCCCACTTACAGAACTTCGCAATCATCTTTTCCAAATGCTTGAGACAGCAATTCAGCAAAACTTCTCTTTACACAAAGGAGACGAAAGAATCCTCACCTTCACCCGGGTTTACTATTATATGCTTCATGGAATCATTTCCACCTACGAGTACTCTAAAGAAAGTATGGAAGAATTATATGAACGTCTAGAAGGGACATTTAACTTAGCGTTTGAGACGCTGTTGCTCGGGTTTGATGAGAAAATAAGAGAAGGGAAGAGTGGATCATGAAGATTGAACAAATCTCAGATCATATTTGGACATTAAAAAGCTGGATGTTCTTTGAGTGCGCGTATGGATTGTTGCCAATCAGGAGGGAAGTGGCGTTACCTTAGTGGATGCGGGTATAGGCAGGATGGCTAAAGACATACTAGCTTTTGTAAAGAAATTAGATAAAGGCCCTATACAGCAAATTCTTTTAACGCATGGTCATTCGGATCATGTAGGATCTGTCTTAAAAATAGTGGAGAGCACGAAGGCACCTGTATATGCACATCCAATAGAAATTCCTTACCTGGAAGGCAACTTGCCCTACCCAAGAAGAAAAAAGGCAGAGCAGACTTTGCCTAAAGATGTAGCCCGTCCCTTTTATATAGAAGAAGATGGTCAGCTTCCTTCCTTTGGAGCGCTGCATACTTACTTAGCACCGGGTCATTCTCCAGGTCATGTTGTGTATTTTCATGAACAGGATCAGGTCCTGCTTGCAGGTGATTTATTTACATCCAAAAAAGGGAAACTAACACGACCGATGAAGATGTTTACGGGTGATATGCATGAAGCGGTCCAAAGCAGTCGTATCGTTGAAAAGCTAAAGCCGGTTAGATTAGAAGTGTGTCACAGTGGTCCCGTCTTTGATCCTGCGAAACAGATTGCTTCCTATGTAGAGGAATGGTCTAATCTTCAGAAAAACTGATTCTAGCCGATTTTTATATAGAATCTACTATAGAAGCTTTAGAAGAAATAGATTATATTTGATGAATTGTATTCTTCAAACGATTATCAAAAAATGGTTATTAACTTTTTATTAAAAAAGACTTGCATAATTAATATCAGCATGGTATATTCTAATTCCGGCCAAGAAGTTAGCCAGTAAGCAACACACTGAATAACCAAGCAACTTAACGAAGTTGAATGAAACTTCTAAAAAAAAGCTTGACACTCTCAACCGGAAATGATATGATATAAAAGTTGCTGACGACGAGAGTTGTTAGCGAGATTGATCTTTGAAAACTGAACAACGAGGAGTTTTACGTAAGTAAAACTCGTGAGTGAATTAATACAACTTTCATTTGTTGGTCATAACAAATGAAATAGAGAACGTTAAGTTCTCGTCAGCATTTTCTAAATGAGCTTATCGCTCTTTTCAATAACTTTATTGGAGAGTTTGATCCTGGCTCAGGACGAACGCTGGCGGCGTGCCTAATACATGCAAGTCGAGCGGAGTCAATGAGAAGCTTGCTTCTCTGAGACTTAGCGGCGGACGGGTGAGTAACACGTAGGCAACCTGCCCATAAGACTGGGATAACTACCGGAAACGGTAGCTAATACCGGATAGGTTCTTCTCTCGCATGAGGGAAGAAAGAAAGACGGAGCAATCTGTCACTTGTGGATGGGCCTGCGGCGCATTAGCTAGTTGGTGGGGTAAAGGCCTACCAAGGCGACGATGCGTAGCCGACCTGAGAGGGTGATCGGCCACACTGGGACTGAGACACGGCCCAGACTCCTACGGGAGGCAGCAGTAGGGAATCTTCCGCAATGGACGAAAGTCTGACGGAGCAACGCCGCGTGAGTGATGAAGGTTTTCGGATCGTAAAGCTCTGTTGCCAGGGAAGAACGTTCTTGAGAGTAACTGCTCAAGGAGTGACGGTACCTGAGAAGAAAGCCCCGGCTAACTACGTGCCAGCAGCCGCGGTAATACGTAGGGGGCAAGCGTTGTCCGGAATTATTGGGCGTAAAGCGCGCGCAGGCGGTTATTTAAGTTGGGTGTTTAATCCCGGGGCTCAACCTCGGGTCGCACCCAAAACTGGGTAACTTGAGTACAGAAGAGGAAAGTGGAATTCCACGTGTAGCGGTGAAATGCGTAGAGATGTGGAGGAACACCAGTGGCGAAGGCGACTTTCTGGGCTGTAACTGACGCTGAGGCGCGAAAGCGTGGGGAGCAAACAGGATTAGATACCCTGGTAGTCCACGCCGTAAACGATGAATGCTAGGTGTTAGGGGTTTCGATACCCTTGGTGCCGAAGTTAACACATTAAGCATTCCGCCTGGGGAGTACGGTCGCAAGACTGAAACTCAAAGGAATTGACGGGGACCCGCACAAGCAGTGGAGTATGTGGTTTAATTCGAAGCAACGCGAAGAACCTTACCAGGTCTTGACATCCCTCTGACCGGTCTAGAGATAGACCTTTCCTTCGGGACAGAGGAGACAGGTGGTGCATGGTTGTCGTCAGCTCGTGTCGTGAGATGTTGGGTTAAGTCCCGCAACGAGCGCAACCCTTGATCTTAGTTGCCAGCACTTTGGGTGGGCACTCTAAGGTGACTGCCGGTGACAAACCGGAGGAAGGTGGGGATGACGTCAAATCATCATGCCCCTTATGACCTGGGCTACACACGTACTACAATGGCCGGTACAACGGGCAGCAAAGCCGCGAGGTGGAGCAAATCCTTAAAAGCCGGTCTCAGTTCGGATTGCAGGCTGCAACTCGCCTGCATGAAGTCGGAATTGCTAGTAATCGCGGATCAGCATGCCGCGGTGAATACGTTCCCGGGTCTTGTACACACCGCCCGTCACACCACGAGAGTTTACAACACCCGAAGCCGGTGGGGTAACCGCGAGGAGCCAGCCGTCGAAGGTGGGGTAGATGATTGGGGTGAAGTCGTAACAAGGTAGCCGTATCGGAAGGTGCGGCTGGATCACCTCCTTTCTATGGAGAATCGTTTCCTGCAACGGAAACATTCAAATATAACGCACGACGAAAGTCGGCGGAACACTTTGCGAAAGCAAAGTAACACTCACTCGTTGTTCAGTTTTGAGAGTTTAATCTCTCAAAACCAAATCATAAAATTTCATCCACACTATTCGTGATGGACCGAGAATTTTATGGTCGCAACAAAGTTGCTCTTTGAAAACTAGATAACGAAACAATTTTGCGATTTTAGAAATATCCTTTAAGCTGAACTTGTGTTAAACAAGTGAAGATTAATAGATTGCTTAGCGAAATTTTTGAATGATGAACGACTTTTGGCGAATGCCAACCGGAGTGAATCAGTCAAAAATGAGCATATGGTTAAGCTATTAAGAGCACACGGAGGATGCCTAGGCGCTAGGAGCCGATGAAGGACGTGGCGAACAACGATACTGCCTCGGGGAGCTGTACGCAAGCTTTGATCCGGGGATGTCCGAATGGGGAAACCCAGCTGTCGTAATGGACAGTTATCTCCACCTGAACACATAGGGTGGTTGAAGGCATACCAGGGGAACTGAAACATCTAAGTACCCTGAGGAAGAGAAAACAATAGTGATTCCGTCAGTAGCGGCGAGCGAACGCGGATTAGCCCAAACCAATCAGCTTGCTGGTTGGGGTTGTGGGACGTCTCACATGGAGTTACAAAGGAACCGGTTAGTTGAAGAGGTCTGGAAAGGCTCGCCAGAGAAGGTAAAAGCCCTGTAGTCAAAAGCCTGTTCCCTCCGAGACGGATCCCGAGTAGTGCGAGGCACGTGAAACCTCGTATGAATCCGGCAGGACCATCTGCCAAGGCTAAATACTCCCTAGCGACCGATAGTGAAGCAGTACCGTGAGGGAAAGGTGAAAAGCACCCCGGAAGGGGAGTGAAATAGAACCTGAAACCGTGTGCTTACAAGAAGTCAGAGCCCGTTTTATGGGTGATGGCGTGCCTTTTGTAGAATGAACCGGCGAGTTACGTTCCCGTGCAAGGTTAAGGTGAAAAGCCGTAGCCGCAGCGAAAGCGAGTCTGAATAGGGCGAATGAGTACGTGGACGTAGACCCGAAACCGTGTGATCTACCCCTGTCCAGGGTGAAGGTGCGGTAACACGCACTGGAGGCCCGAACCCACGCACGTTGAAAAGTGCGGGGATGAGGTGGGGGTAGCGGAGAAATTCCAATCGAACTCGGAGATAGCTGGTTCTCCCCGAAATAGCTTTAGGGCTAGCCTCGGAACAAGTAAGTCGTGGAGGTAGAGCACTGATTGGGTGCGGGGCCCGCAAGGGTTACCAAGCTCAGTCAAACTCCGAATGCCATAGACTTGTATTCCGGGAGTCAGACAGTGAGTGCTAAGATCCATTGTCGAAAGGGAAACAGCCCAGACCATCAGCTAAGGTCCCCAAGTGTGTGTTAAGTGGGAAAGGATGTGGAGTTGCACAGACAACCAGGATGTTGGCTTAGAAGCAGCCACCATTTAAAGAGTGCGTAATAGCTCACTGGTCGAGTGACTCTGCGCCGAAAATGTAACGGGGCTAAACACACCACCGAAGCTATGGCTTGATACTATGTATCAGGGGTAGGGGAGCGTTGTATACCGGGTTGAAGGTAGACCGGAAGGACTGCTGGACTGTATACAAGTGAGAATGCCGGTATGAGTAACGAAAAGATCAGTGAGAATCTGATCCGCCGAAAACCTAAGGGTTCCTGAGGAAGGCTCGTCCGCTCAGGGTAAGTCGGGACCTAAGGCGAGGCCGAAAGGCGTAGTCGAAGGACAACAGGTCGAAATTCCTGTACCACCGTAAATCGTTACGAGCGATGGGGGGACGCAGTAGGGTAGTGACGCAGACTGATGGATGTCTGTCCAAGCAGTGAGGCTGATGTGTAGGCAAATCCGCACATCGTAAGGCTGGGCTGTGATGGGGAGTGAAAATTACAGTAGCGAAGGTCATGATCTCAGACTGCCAAGAAAAGCCTCTAGCCAGATGAAGGTGCCCGTACCGTAAACCGACACAGGTAGGTGAGAAGAGAATTCTAAGGCGCGCGGAAGAACTCTCGTTAAGGAACTCGGCAAAATGACCCCGTAACTTCGGGAGAAGGGGTGCCCCGGTAGTGTGAATAGCACGAGGGGGCCGCAGTGAAAAGGCCCAAGCGACTGTTTAGCAAAAACACAGGTCTGTGCGAAGCCGCAAGGCGAAGTATACGGGCTGACGCCTGCCCGGTGCTGGAAGGTTAAGGGGAGTGGTTAGGAGTCATCCGAAGCTATGAACCGAAGCCCCAGTAAACGGCGGCCGTAACTATAACGGTCCTAAGGTAGCGAAATTCCTTGTCAGGTAAATTCTGACCCGCACGAATGGCGTAACGACTTGGGCGCTGTCTCAACGAGAGATCCGGTGAAATTTTAATACCTGTGAAGATGCAGGTTACCCGCGACAAGACGGAAAGACCCCATGGAGCTTTACTGCAGCTTGATATTGGATTTGGGTACGATCTGTACAGGATAGGTGGGAGCCTAGGAAGCATGAGCGCCAGCTTGTGTGGAGGCAACGTTGGGATACCACCCTGATCGTATCTAGGTTCTAACTTGGTACCGTGATCCGGTGCGAGGACAGTGTCAGGTGGGCAGTTTGACTGGGGCGGTCGCCTCCTAAAGAGTAACGGAGGCGCCCAAAGGTTCCCTCAGAATGGTTGGAAATCATTCGCAGAGTGTAAAGGCACAAGGGAGCTTGACTGCGAGACCTACAAGTCGAGCAGGGACGAAAGTCGGGCTTAGTGATCCGGTGGTACCGCATGGAAGGGCCATCGCTCAACGGATAAAAGCTACCCTGGGGATAACAGGCTTATCTCCCCCAAGAGTCCACATCGACGGGGAGGTTTGGCACCTCGATGTCGGCTCATCGCATCCTGGGGCTGAAGTAGGTCCCAAGGGTTGGGCTGTTCGCCCATTAAAGCGGTACGCGAGCTGGGTTCAGAACGTCGTGAGACAGTTCGGTCCCTATCTGTCGTGGGCGTAGGAAATTTGAGAGGAGCTGTCCTTAGTACGAGAGGACCGGGATGGACATACCGCTGGTGTACCAGTTGTTCCGCCAGGAGCATCGCTGGGTAGCTATGTATGGAAGGGATAAGCGCTGAAAGCATCTAAGCGCGAAGCCCACCTCAAGATGAGATTTCCCAACTAGTAAGACCCCTTGAAGACGACGAGGTAGATAGGCTGGGGGTGGAAGTGCAGCAATGCATGGAGCTGACCAGTACTAATCGGTCGAGGGCTTATCCTACAAGCTTTCTGAAGTAAAGCTACTTCGGAAGCATAAGCTATATAAATTGCAAAGATTGTTTCGTATCTAGTTTTCAGGGAGCAAATCCTGAAAAACGCTATTGGTTTTATACACACTATTTAGTGATGTACCAAAACCAACGCGGATCGCATTTGTTTCACAAATGCTCGTTTGGTGGCGATAGCGGAGGGGTTCCACACGTACCCATCCCGAACACGACCGTTAAGCCCTCCAGCGCCGATGGTACTTGGACCGCAGGGTCCTGGGAGAGTAGGACGCCGCCAAGCAAATACCCTTTTGGGTTATTTTTTCGCCTAATCGTTTAATTAACGATGAGGGCCCTTAGCTCAGCTGGTTAGAGCGCACCCCTGATAAGGGTGAGGTCGGTGGTTCGAGTCCACTAGGGCCCACCATTTAATCTCATAATCCCATTATGGGGCCATAGCTCAGCTGGGAGAGCGCCTGCCTTGCACGCAGGAGGTCAGCGGTTCGATCCCGCTTGGCTCCACCACTATTCCCTGATAGCTCAGTTGGTAGAGCACTCGACTGTTAATCGAGTTGTCACAGGTTCGAGCCCTGTTCGGGGAGCCACTTTTGGAGAAGTGTCCGAGCTGGCCGAAGGAGCACGATTGGAAATCGTGTAGGCGTCACAAGCGTCTCGAGGGTTCGAATCCCTCTTTCTCCGTTGCGAACTTTTTGGAATATTTAATACAGTAAGGCCCGTTGGTCAAGGGGTTAAGACACCTCCCTTTCACGGAGGTAACAGGGGTTCGAATCCCCTACGGGTCACTTTATATGGAGATTTAGCTCAGCTGGGAGAGCATCTGCCTTACAAGCAGAGGGTCGGGGGTTCGATCCCCTCAATCTCCACCATATAACTATCGCGGGGTGGAGCAGCTCGGTAGCTCGTCGGGCTCATAACCCGAAGGTCGCAGGTTCAAATCCTGCCCCCGCAATTGTAATACCTGGAACTGTGGTGTAGAGGCCTAACATGCCTGCCTGTCACGCAGGAGATCGCGGGTTCGAATCCCGTCAGTTCCGCCACTTTTATCTTAACTTCAGTAAAATGGAGTATGGTATATCGTAATCAATTAGCCGGTGTAGCTCAACTGGTAGAGCAACTGACTTGTAATCAGTAGGTTGGGGGTTCAAGTCCTCTCGCCGGCACCAGTTTCATTATGGAGGATTAGCGAAGTGGCCAAACGCATCAGACTGTAAATCTGCTCCCTTACGGGTTCGGTGGTTCGAATCCATCATCCTCCACCAGATTTATTTTTAAAGTATTTTGTTATGGCGGTCGTGGCGAAGGGGTTAACGCACCGGTCTGTGGCTCCGGCATTCGTGGGTTCAAGTCCCATCGATCGCCCCATTTTTAAACCTTATCACTGTTGGGGATTAGCCAAGCGGTAAGGCAACGGACTTTGACTCCGTCATGCATAGGTTCAAATCCTATATCCCCAGCCATTTTTAGTACGAGCCATTAGCTCAGTTGGTAGAGCACCTGACTTTTAATCAGGGTGTCGAAGGTTCGAGCCCTTCATGGCTCACTTTTATATATATGCGGTCGTGGCGGAATTGGCAGACGCGCACGGTTCAGGTCCGTGTGGGCTAACCCCCGTGGAGGTTCGAGTCCTCTCGACCGCACCATATATTTCGCGGACGTGGCTCAGCGGTAGAGCATCGCCTTGCCAAGGCGAGGGTCGCGGGTTCGATTCCCGTCGTCCGCTCCATATTTGCGCCCTTAGCTCAGCTGGATAGAGCGTTTGACTACGAATCAAAAGGCCGGGAGTTCGAATCTCTCAGGGCGCGCCATTTAAATAACGGGATGTAGCTCAGCTTGGTAGAGCACCTGGTTTGGGACCAGGGGGTCGCATGTTCAAATCGTGTCATCCCGATATTTATACGCGGGTGTAGTTCAATGGTAGAACTTCAGCCTTCCAAGCTGATAGCGTGGGTTCGATTCCCATCACCCGCTTCACAGTAAACCCCTTCGCGAAAGCGAAGGGGTTTTTTAATATTATTATATGGAGTATAGAGCAGGCAGGTGTATTAATCGGCCTGTTCTTTTTTTGGTTGAAGCGTTATACTTCTACGACCATCGATACCAATCGGAATATCGCCAGCGATGGTAACACGCCGTACTACACGGTGCTCATCGCCATAGTCATTAATTGCATAATGCTGTGTTGCTCGGTTATCCCAAACCACCACATCACCTACGGCCCAGCGCCAGCGAACTGTATTTTCAAGTCTGGTAACATGCTCTTGTAAAATATCGATGATTCGATCTGAATCTGCCGTTCTGAGCCCCGATATCCTTCTTACAAATTGTCCTAATAGCAAGTGACGTTCTCCTGTTTCGGGATGGACTCTTACTACCGGATGCTCGGTTTGATATACCGTCGAGACAAAGGCGTTGTTTTTTCGCTGCGTCTGCTCTCTTGCAGCTTCTTGTTGGGCAGATGCCGCATAATCAAAAGCATTGGAGTGGATTGCGCGAAGGCTGCCGGAGAGCTCTTTTAATTCAGGAGATAGATCTTCGTATGCCGCTGCGGTGTTGGCCCATACGGTATCTCCTCCAGCAGGAGGAATTACCACGGAGCGCAGAATGGATGCTTTAGGATAAGCTTCAACAAAGGTAACATCGGTGTGCCAAGCATTAGCACGGCCTCCGTGGGCAGAATCCAGTTCAAGTACAGCTTGGGTACCATCTTTAACGGGCACAGTGGGATGTGCATACAGTTCTCCTAAAAGTTTGGCAAATCGCTCTTGCCCCTCATCATCTAGTTGATGTTGATCCCTAAAGAAGAGAACTTTGTACTTGAGCAAAGCTTCTTGTATGGACTGAATGACCGCAGGAAAGAGATCCTCCGATAAATCGATACCTCTCACTTCCGCTCCAATTCTTCCGGCTACCGGTACAATTTCTAGCTGAACTACTTGGTTATGAATAACATTATTCATGAATAAACTCCTCCTTGGATATGCGGACTCCCGCTATAATGGTTTTCTTACAATAAGGGCGGATATAACAAAACTAAGTGTACGAGGGGTATGAGGCCTGCCAATGATAGAATAAAAAAAATAGTATACAAATTTCAGATTTCATGCCTGTCTACTTGTGTTAAAGACCAGATAGAGAGGCACAGTAACTGTAAGTACTCTTGTGTCTTTTATACTCTAGTCATTCGGACTAAAAGCAATGGGGGGTAGCAGTTCATTTAATTCAGTTCTTCAACAAACGTATTGTTAATTGCTTTTGTAAAGTCAGGCTTCTTTTTTAAGAATTTATTGTTTAGCAGTATTTCCGAGGATGCTTCATGGGCTTCTATAGCCTGAGATGTATAGGCAGAGAGCTGATTGGCACTTCGCTCCAGTACCGTTTTGATGACAGAAGCAGGCATTTTAGAATGTTTTTCATAAAGAGCAGCTGCTTCGTCAAGGTTATCGCGTTGCCAGTCGAGTGTCTTTTGGTACACTTTTAAATATTCTGTAACGAGTTCTGGATGTTCCTTAACAAAACCAGTTCTAGCGATCATGGATAAGGGAGCAAGGAATTCCCCCTCGACTTCAATGATTTTCGCCTTTTTTTGCTCCACACTTAAGGTTACATAAGGGTCAAGGGTTATCCAGGCATCCAGTTGTCCTGTCTCAAAAGCAGCTAAAGCATCATCTGCTTGCAGATTGATCTGTTTAACGTCATCCTGGGATAGACCGATGGACTGCAAAATTTTGATTAAGTACACGTGACTTGTCGTCCCTTTGGCAACACCAATCGTTTTTCCTTTCAAATCAGCAACAGAGGAGATGGTGCTATTTACAGGAACAATCACCGTATTTAGATCCTTTCCATCACCTAACAGTCCGATAATTTCAAAAGGTATCTGATTGGACAAGCCTGTGATCACAGCTCCGTCACCCATGGAAGAGAGGTCTATCCGATTAGATACAATGGCTTCTAGTATAGGAGGACCGCTCGTAAAGTTACTCCACTCTACTTTGGCGCCTTTCTCTGCGAAGGCCTCATCAATCCACCCTTTTTCCTCTGCAATCATAAGAGGACTGATTCCTCCAAGGCGAGCAATATGAACAGTTACCTCGGTTGATTTACTTCCAGCAGCAGCTTCTGCAGATCCACCACTAATGGATGGGGAAGTTCGATTTTCATTACTGCAAGCGGTAAGCACCATAAGTAGAACGGTTACGAGTGTAACCATTTTGGATTTATTACTTGAACGACGTTTCATTTTTTTTAACTCCCATCCAAAGTTTGTGATAAAGCGAAATACTGCAGCAAGGTTGCGTAAGATCTAAAAAGGACGATCTCCCGCTATCGATACTCGCTCTGCTACCCGGCGGTGAGGAAAATAATCGGATACAGCATAATGCTGGGTTGCTCTGTTATCCCAGAAGGCTACTGAATTAGGTTCCCAGCGGAAGCGGATCTGATATTCAGGAATATGAGCCTGGCTGAACAGGTAATTTAGGAGTTGCTCGCTCTGCTCTTCTTCCAGACCAACAATACGGATCGTGAAGACCGCATTTACGAATAAGGTTTTTCTGCCTGTCTCGGGGTGTGTACGTACGATAGGGTGTTCTGCGGCCGGGAATTCGGCTTGCTTCACGTTGAGTACATCAGGCGGCAGAAAGCGGCCAAAAGTAGTGGTGAAATCGTGTATAGCGGTTAGACCATCAATGCGCTCTTTAATCTCGTCGGGCAGATTATCGTAGGCTGCGCCCATGTCGCACCATAAGGTATCTCCACCTAGAGCCGGAACTTCAGAAAGGCGGAGAACGGATCCAAGAGCAGGCTCTTGACGCCAGGATACATCCGTATGCCAGATATTTTCGTTACCAGTCATATTGGCATTTTTCTCAAAACGGGTAATCTCCTCTGCATTTCCTTGAGGCAAGAAAGGGTGTTTCTCCAGTTCACCCCACTCTTTGGCAAAAGCAACTTGTTGTTCACTCGTGATATCTTGATTACGGAAGAAGAGAACTTTCCATTCGAGAAAGGCATGATGCAGCTCTGCTTTTAATTCTGAACTGAGGGGAACTGCTAAATCGACACCTTCAATTTCGGCTCCGAGCAAGGGACCAAGAGGTTTAAGCGTAAATAAAGTGTACGGCTGCTCTGGTTGACTTCCCTCTGCTAAGCGATGCAATTGTCTGGCACCTGCTTTGAGCTCTCTGCTTGGCGCATAATTACGAGATAAATAGGCAGTTTGATTCATGATGGTCTAGCCTCCTTTTACAATGTATTCACACCTGTTTAGTGGTATTTAGCCGAAAAAAAAGGACGACAGGATTTGGGAGATCGTAAAAGAGTTTCTAAGATCTCCAAATCTCTGGTCGTCCAGTAGATTCAGCTAGATAGTGTTGCTTTGATGGACCAAATCTTATCAGTCTGCAAATCACCTTGTCAACCCTTATTTTTATTCATATAGAAATTAATGTAACTCTATTCTTTGTATGTGCTATTCATTAAAATTAATTCATACTAAAACAATCGGGTATTGACAAGATTCTTTTCCCTTGATAAGATGAGCCAAATCCTATACGATGACCCAAAATTTTGGGGACTACGAATTGACTGGAACCACCAGAGATTCGGCAAGCACATCAGGTGCTGTCGGATCTCTTTTTTTATGGACTGAATTTCAGTATTGCAAGATCAAGAACATTGATAATGAATCGGAGGGACTGTAGATGTTAAATGATGAACTGCGCTACATATTAGAGATTAATGAGGTTAGTAAGACGTTCCGAAGCGAGCAAGGCGATACCCATGTACTGGATTCCATAGATTTGTCTGTGAAAGAAGGAGACTTTACTACGGTCATCGGACCCAGTGGATGCGGGAAAAGTACCTTGCTTAAGATTATAGCAGGGCTTGATCGGGATTATGAAGGAGAGGTACTGCTCAAGGGGAAAAGGGTGGAGCGTCCTTCTCAAGAGAAAGGATTCATTTTTCAAGAACCGAGGTTATTCCCTTGGCTGAATGTAGAGAAAAATATCGCGGCTGATCTGTCCCTCAAAAATCTGGATGTAAGAAATGATGTACAGAAGCTGATTGAGCTGGTTAAACTGAATGGTTTTGAGAAATCCTATCCACGGCAGTTATCAGGCGGGATGTCTCAACGAGTAGCTATCGCGAGAGCCCTTCTTCGTAAACCTGAAGTACTGCTGCTAGATGAACCATTTGGAGCGCTTGATGCTTTCACGAGAGGGCATATGCAGGAGGCGCTGCTGGATATATGGCAAACGAATAAAACAGCAATGGTCCTCGTCACGCATGACATTGATGAAGCAGTGTTTTTATCAACCCGTGTTGTTGTGATGGACCGGCGCCCCGGACGAATAAAAGCAGTTGTCCCAATTGACCTGCCTTATCCTCGCAAAAGAACAAGCCGTGCTTTCACAGAGCTGCGTACGCATGTACTAGAAGAGCTTGATCATCGGGAAGAACAGGAAGCGTACAGTATTTAAGCAGGCGTTAGGAATACAAATATAAGATATAAAGGGGCGAAGTGAAGATGGCTTTACCACTGACATTACGAAAAAATCCGTCTGTACAAATAAGCAAGAGGCAAACTCGAAAAGGAATGGGAGGAAAAAGGAGACTCTTTTTACGAGGAGCACTGCTTCCTATAGGTATTCTTGCACTCTGGCAAATACTTAGCGGAACGGGCGTCATTTCTCAGCAGATGTTCTCCTCGCCATGGCTGATTGTAAAACAGTATTTTTATCTAACAAGCTCTGGGGAGTTACCGCATCATCTGCGGATTAGTGTCGTGAGGGCTTCGCTTGGCTTTTTATTTGGAGCGAGCAGCGGGTTAATACTCGGAATGCTTGTCGGCATGTACAGACCTGTTGAAGAAGTCCTGAATCCAACCGTTCAAATGATTCGAACGATCCCGCTGCTTGCGATTACCCCCTTATTCATTATGTGGTTCGGTTTTGGTGAACTATCTAAAGTATTGCTGATTTCGATGGGTGCATTCTTCCCGCTCTATGTGAACACTTTTCTTGGCGTTCGCAATGTGGATTCAAAACTATTTGATGTCGCTCGTGTCATGGAGTTCAGCCGTTTCTCACAAGTTGTGAAACTAGTCATTCCTGCTGCACTGCCTAATATTTTGCTTGGAATTCGGTTATCGTTAAGTATCGCATGGCTCTGCCTTGTCGTTGCTGAGTTACTCGGGGCAGATACAGGAGTGGGCTATATGATTCAAGAAGCAAGGTCTTTTATGCAAACGGATGTGATGTTTGTGGGCATTACCATTTTCGCTCTTGTGGGTAAATTATCAGACTCCGTTGTGCGGTTATTAGAGAATCGCTTGCTTCGCTGGCAGGACAGCTATAAGGGATAAGATTAAGAACAGAGGTCTCGAGGAGATGGGATTAAAGAAAAGTTAAAAGGCGAGATAAATACAATGTGAACAGGAGGGAAAGGGAAATAAGACGGGAATAAAGGAGAAATAAGAATGGGAAATATAAGAACGAGGAAAATAAGAGAAAAATAAGAGAGAGTACGAGGAAAATGAGAGGCGATATGAGGAAAATAAGAGAGAATACAAGGTGAGTTGGAAGAATATCTAATATGAGCAAGATACGAGATTTTGAATCAGGCCAAATACGAGCAAGATACGAGATTTTGAATCAGGCCAAATACGAGCAGGATACGAGATTTTAATATAATTTAGATACGAGGTTGATATACGCTGGATACGAAGTAGCTGCAAAAAGATATAAAATAAGGGGAAGTAAAAGTTAATCTGAATCATAAAAAAGCCTCCCGATCCATTATGGATTATGGGAGGTTTTTTGCAGATAGACTATTGTCTATCAGGCTGCTATCCGAAGCAGAGCTACGCTTCACTCTTCGATGAATATTCAGCAGAATGTTTGGTAATAGACCGCTTTGCAAGTTGTCCAAGAACTACGTCATCCATCGGCGGATTGTGAAGTCCAAACCGAACATCTCGGTAATAACGCTGCAAAGGACTATTCATAGAAAGGCTATGAACTCCAGTGATACGCATTGCTATATCTACAACGGAGAGTGCTGTCTGAACGGCAACTACTTTAGCTGCTCCAAGATCGGGTGCAATCTGCTGCAAATGATCTTTTGCAGGGGAAGGGCCCAGGCGCTCCACACGTTCTGCAACGCTGTATAATAGATGCCTTGCTGTAGTCAGTTCAAGTTCGATCTGACCTAGTTTTTGCTGAATATGAGGGAGCTCTAAAATAGGATGCGTTAGGCTGTTGGGCTGATAACTCGAAGCAAACCGAACAGCTTCATTACGTGCTGCCTGTGCAATCCCAAGATATACAGCTGGAATATTAAGTAGATACACATTCGGTATTCCCGTAGGTTTAGAAGGACGATGGAAGACAAGTGAATCTTCAGGAAGCAGTACTTCCTTCAGCACCAGATCATGACTTGCTGTTCCCCTCATACCTGCCATATTCCATGTAGGATCAATAGAAACCCCTGGCATATCTCTATGAATCAAGTACTCGGAGACCTCGCCTGTGTCCTCATCCGTCGCAGAGACGATAAAATAGCTAAGTGCAGTAGATAAGGAAGTGAACGTTTTTCGGCCGTTTAGGATATATCCATGGCTGTCCCTGCGTGCTTTCGTCTGCGGTTTTCCTCCGCGAGATGGGCTGCCTGTTGCGGACTCCGAGTCGGCTGCATTGATCAGTGCTCGTTTCTCTATCACATCCTTACATAAGGAGTGAAAGACAGATTCATTCCAGTGCCGCTGAAAAGCAAGGTTAAACATCGTGATGTGATGCCAGCCGATGGCAAGTGCTGCAGGCCCGTCAACCATAGCAATCTGCTCCTGACACATAAGGAAAAGAGGAAGCGAAATTGGGTTACCCCCGTATTCATTCGGTACAGAATAGGTGTGATATCCTTCTGCAAGCAGATCAGAGATCAGTGCGGAGTTGAGCTCATTCTTTTCATCAGCAAGTCTTGCTCCTTCGATGTGCCGGTTAGCCACCGTCCGGATACGGATCAGCATATCCTGCTCATGGTTCGTTCTGATAAAGGAGTCCTCAAATGGTGACAACGGTAACCCTCCCCTTTAAATAGATAGTAATGTGAGTTTATTGTTTTAATGAGCATGAATGGTATTCGTTTATTTTGCTGCGGTTACCTGTTTACGAATCTCATTCATCATCCCGATTGTATCCATGCTGGCATGATTGCCAAGAAGAACAATCGTCACTCCGTTACCTAAATCACGCATAATGCCTGTAGAATAGCCCGTTCCAGAACCATTATGGAAGACGTTAAGACCTTTGGAAGTTTCGCTGATCATCCATCCATATCCATAATTCTTTTCAGAATACGGAGTAAACATATTCTTAAGAGATTCTTCGCTGACTACTTTTCCGTCCTTGAGTGCTTGATCCCATTTGAGAAGATCGTCCACAGTGGAATAGAGTGTACCTGTTCCCGACTGGGAGACGTAATAATCTGCAGGGACCCATTTTCCACTCTGATCCACAAATCCTTTAATTGTGTTGGTTGATTTTGAAGCTGTACCTGTATCTTTCATTCCTAGCGGAGTAAACATATGTTTCTGTAAATAAGAGCCGTATTCCTCACCGGTTACTTTCTCGAGGATATGGGCTAATAAAATGTAGCCATTGTTGCTGTAGCGATATTCTGCTCCAGGTTCAGCCATCAGCTTTTTGGTACGTATCTCATTCAAGGTATCCTCTAGTGTTACTCCTTCTTCTCTTGTGAAATTGGAAGGAAGGCCGGATGTATGAGACAGCAACATATGCAGTGTAATTTCATCTCCGCGATCAACACCGGTTACGTACTTGGATAACTTGTCTGTTAACGAAAGTTTGCCGGCTTCTACTTGCTGCATGATGGCAGCAGATGTAAATCCTTTGGTAATAGAGGCAATTCGCGATTTTTGATCAGGCCGTACGAGTGCGTTTTCTTTAGATAGGCCGTATCCCTTGCGAAGGGTAACTTCTCCGTCCTTGGCGACAAGTGCAATGCCGGAGAACCCAGATGTTTGCAAATAGGAGTCAATGGATGCCGACTCTTTATTTATTTTTGTAACCTGGTCGGACTTCAGTACGATGTTCATGTGTGTAGATGTATTTGTCAGCTGAAGCGTTGATTTCATGGCATCAGATAGAGAGCGCAACGGAATCATCAGTGTTCCGGACATATTTTTGGAATTCGCAGGTAAGGTAAGCGTGACGTCATTTATCGTGATGATGTTGGTTCCTGCCTTATGGGAGATGAGATCCCCGTGATTCTCGATTTGCACCGTTTGTGTGCTTTGGTTCCACTTCACTTTTCCTTTGAGGGCTGCAGCCGCTTGTCTAAGCGGGGCAAAGGTCGTTCCATTCTGCACAAAGGGAGGGAACTCCCAAGTAACTGTCTGTGAATCCACTTCAATATTTGCAGGTTTCGTAACCATAGCTGAAGCGGCATAGGCGGTTTCGGAGAAAGCTCCGGCTGGGGCGAGAACGAGACCAGCAGCTAAGAGTACAGTGAGCAGTTTTTGCGTTGTTTTTGATGGTTGTTTAGTAAAAGTCATGAAGTAATAAATCCTCCTGTCAGGAATGTAGTCCGAATCTGTAACTTGTCTTCTAAACAAATGAAATGATGGAGAGTTCATATGAAGATACTGGTATTTATTCTAACGAAAGTAAGAGCGGTAAACAACCCATATACTGGATGTTTATTTTAATATATCCCTCATAAGAAAAGCCGCACGGAAGCGTAAGCTGTTAGCTGGAGCCCGGAGAGAACGGCCGGTGATAACTATTTTTTCTTTTTACGGACATATTCATGAGAATATTACTCTTGTCACTGGCTGAGATAATCGGCCCTTTTTAGGGTAAATCCTATTTGAAGCGATATACATATCACATGATGAGTATAGATTTTCAATATTGAATAAACCTAGGAGGGAACATTATGCAGTGGAAAGGGAGAAGGGCAAGCTCTAATGTAGAAGATCGGAGGGGACGGAAAGGAACGGGGCTGATCGGCGGTGGGATTGGGGGTATCGTTATCCTGCTGATTGTTACACTACTCGGCGGCGGAAATGCTGCTGATATACTGAGTGGTCTTGCGGGCGGAGGATCGGACACGGGGACATCTTACACGGAAACAGCGGAAGAGAAGGAACTAGCTGAGTTCGTATCTGTTGTTCTGGCTGATACAGAGGATGTGTGGACAGAGGTTTTCAAGAAGGAAGGAAAGACGTATGAGAATCCGACCCTTGTTCTCTATACAGAAAGCGTTCAGTCGGCCTGTGGAACAGCGGGCTCATCGGTAGGGCCATTTTACTGTCCTGGCGATCGGAAACTGTATATTGACCTAAGCTTCTACGATGAGCTGCGTCAAGAATTCCAGGCGCCTGGTGACTTCGCAATGGCCTATGTGATCGCTCACGAGGTAGGTCACCATGTACAGACACTGTTAGGTACATCGGACAAGCTGGCACAATACCGAGAGCAGCTAAGCAAGCGGGAATATAACAAGTATCAAGTTCGATTTGAGCTGCAAGCCGATTATTTAGCCGGTGTGTGGGCGAATCATGCGCAAGGTATGAATCTGCTTGAGGAAGGTGACCTGGAAGAAGCTCTAACGGCGGCAAGTGCCGTAGGAGATGATACGATCCAGAAGAAAGCTCAAGGCTACGTAGTGCCGGAAAGTTTTACACACGGAACATCTGAACAGAGGAAGCGCTGGTTCTATAAAGGTTTTGAGAATGGTACGCTTCAAGGCGGAGACACGTTTAGCGCGAAGAATTTATAAGTATAAGACATAGAGAGAAGGTTCTTTTCGTTTGGAAGGTGCCATCTCGGTACTACCCCCTATTCTTGTAACGAGGATAGGGGGTTTTTAAGTCTATTCTGCGATTAAAGAATATAAGCAAATGACCCGCATGGATCGGAAAGCTCAACGTTAGATATCCATATATCGGAGACCTCATGTACGTGCATCGAGGACTTTTAGGGCATTTCAATTATTCGGAGCTCTCCTCGATTTTCTGGTATTTAAAAAAGAGAATCGGGCATACACCGGAGATGTACCTATTTTTCAGCCTGTTGCTCATTTGGGGGCTGACCATGAAGAAGGTACAACTTATGCCTATGTAAAAGAAATGTTTCGTCCGCTCGCTACTCGCCTATCTAAGGGGGACCAAGCCACTAAGCCTATTTCTCAGCTTCGCTAAATGAGTAATAGATACGAAATTTGAATCTACACTGTAGGTTTATGAGCTTATTTCTGTATTAAGAAAAGCACGAGGAGAATCGTGCTTTTTATATGTGTCATATTATATGACATATATAAATAAAATAGATTGTTAAATTAACCAGTAATTGTTAGAATCTGCTTAAGATTATCCTATTTTCCGGAGGTGTTTGGTAATGAGAGAAAAGCTAAGTGTTATATTTATTGTCCTTGTTATTACTGTGTTATCAGCTTGCGGAAAGGAAGCAACTCCTGATTCGAACATAAGCGGTAAGAATCAAGTGACCGAAAATGTAAAATTTGCAACCGATGCTGCATACGCACCGATGGAATTTATGGATAAAGGAAAGATTACAGGGTTTGATATTGATTTTGTAGCCGCTGTTATGGATGAGGCGGGGATTGATCATGAAGTAATTAATACGGGGTGGGATGCAATGTTAACCAGTGTCCAGCAAGGAACGGAATACAAGGCGGGAATATCTAGTGTATCCATTACGGAAGACCGTAAGCAGACATATGACTATTCCTTGCCCTATTTTGAATCGACGAACATGATTCTATTTAATAAGGGTGCTGCGATCTCAAACGCAATGGATTTAAAAGACAAAAAAGTAGCAGTACAGGGAGCAACCACAGCTGATTCCTTAATGACGAAGATTATGGGTAAAGACAATAACAACCTGAAGAGATTAGACAGCAATGCACTTGCCCTTATGGAACTTGAAGGCGGAGGGGTAGATGCGGTTGTTGCGGACGTAGCAATCGTACAGGAATACATGAAGAATAATCCGAACAAGCCCTTTGACACCGTACTAGACCCCGAGAACTTTGCGTCAGAGTACTACGGAATTCTGCTTCCTAAAGGCAGCGAGCTAAAAGCACAGATTGATTCGGCCATTACGAAAATAATAGAGAACGGGAAATATACAGAGATTTATAAGAAATGGTTTGGCGAAGAACCGGATATGAGTCGTTTACAGGAGGAGATAAACAAATCTTCGCAGTAAGTCGGATTTTCTCAGTAAGATAGATTTTCGCAGTGAGACGGATACTTTTATCAAATTAAACAACGGAAAATAACCAGTAAGCATGTGTCAGCAAAGATGCCAGCGTCTGCTATTTTAAGCTAAGAAGAAGGAGTGCTTGTATGGATTTTCGATTTGATATCATTAGTGAATATCTCCCGTTAATGCTGAAGGGGATGCTGATCACAATCGGTTTATCCATTGTATCCATCTTGCTAGGCGCCATACTTGGATTTGTTGTCTCTCTAGGTAAAATCTCCGCAAAAGCTTATTTGCATTGGCCGTCCAGTTTATATATTAATTTTTTTCGAGGTACACCTTTTTATGTGCAGATTCTAATTATCCACTTTGGTTTGGTTCCTCTTATACTCGGAGGCTCTAATGCCATTGTAGCAGGGATTTTGGCAATGACACTGAACTCAGCCGCATATACAGCAGAGATCTACCGGGCAGGAATTCAATCCTTGGAAAAAGGACAGACCGAAGCCGCTTTTTCTCTTGGAATGACTAAATTCCAGACGATGCGGCATATTGTTATTCCGCAAGCCATAAGAAGAATGATCCCTGCTTTTGGTAATGAGTTTATCGTACTTGTTAAGGATTCTTCCCTGCTTGCAATTATCGCGATACCAGAGATTATGTATTATAGTCAGATGATGAGCGGACAATATTACGCCGTATGGGAGCCTTATCTAACTGCTGCGCTCATTTACTTCGTACTTACGTACTTGCTTAGCAAGTTTCTGAATTATGTGGAACGTAAATTAGTTTACTAGCAATCTAAAATACAATATATTGTAATATTTGAGAATGAAAGCTCATAAAAATAAACCCCCGATATGCCGATATATAAGTTACTTTTGTAATGTTCGGTCAGATAAACCATCTGAACTCATTTCATTGTAACTACTATTCAGGCAGAAGGGGGTCGTTTTTTTGAGTGAAAAACCAAAGAAAAGCTTGATGTCAATAAGAGTGAAACTGATTACTATATTTGTCCTCTTCTTGTTCATCCCAAGTATCGTTACCGCTGTATTTTCATTTCGAACAGCAGATCAGGAGATCCGCAAAGCCGATTTGGAGACGGGAAAACAATCTTTGCTGCTCGTTAGCAAGCAGATTGATTCATTATTAGAGAATCAAAAAGCAAATCTTAGCTTAATCTCCATGCAAACGAGTTCAGCCCAGATTGCGAATAGAAATCCCGCTGTACAGCAACTGATAGACAACATGAGAGACAGCAACCCGCAGATTGAATCTATACTTATAGTAACGGATGCAACTGGATTACGAATGAAATCACCATCACTCAGTAACGACGAGGCAGTAAAAGAGAAAGATTGGTATAAAGAAGCTATGGAAACGAGCGATTCAGTCGTAAGTATGCCATATAAGTCAGCTTCAACAGGTAACGTGGTAGTGACTCTAGCAAAACGTTTATCTGATGGGAAAAGTGTTGCTAGTATTCAGCTGGGACTAAATTCACTCACCTCTACAGTAAACGAAATGAAGATAGGAGAAAAAGGGGTTATTTATCTTGTTGATCAGAAGGGGAACTACCTGGTCCATACCCATTTTGGAGCAGGTTCAAGCGCCACGGAACTTCTATCTGATCAGATTGTAAGCAGCGAGGAAGGAACACTAAATTATTCGATATCAGGTCAAAATAAAAGTGGTTACTTTATAAATCAGCCGTTAACAGGGTGGAAGATCGTTGCGGAATTTGATCTTGATGAATATGAGCAAATATCTATCCCTATGTTAAAAACCGTGGGGCTTGTGCTTTTGTTTTCTTCTATTGTCGGAATACTCATCATGATCCCTGTTATTCGAAGTCTATATAAGCCGATTAGAGGACTAGTCCACGCGTCAAAAACAGTAGGAAGCGGGGATCTAACTATAGACCTGTCGGTAAAACAGCGGGATGAGTATGGACTGCTTGCAGAAGGGTTTAATAAAATGACTAAATCTCTGCGGTCCGTACTGAATGAAGTTAATGATACATCTCAGCAGCTGGCATCGTCCTCTCAGGAACTGGCAGCCAGTTCAGAGCAGACGACGAGCGCTACAGAGCAGGTAGCGAGTATTATGCAGCAAACGGCTGTAGGTATTTTACACTCCAATCAAGTGCTTAAAGAATCAAAACAGCAGGTTGCTGAAATGTCAGCGGGTATAAAAGAGATTAGTCTTCAAGCAGAAGACGTCACCTCTGCTACCGAACAAGTCTCTGCGGAATCTCAAGCAGGGATGGTGCAAATCGAGCAGGCAAGCGTACAAATGAAGCATATCGGTACGTCTGCATCCAATTTGAACGAAGTAATCGAAGGGCTTGGCAGCAAAACGATGGAAATTCGTCAGATTGTGGAGATCATCACGAATATAGCGAAACAGACCAACATCCTGTCTTTAAATGCCTCCATCGAAGCATCAAGAGCAGGAGAGCATGGACGTGGTTTTGCCGTCGTTGCTAAAGAGGTCAAAGAGCTTGCGGAGCAGTCTGCTGCTTCAGCAGCAGATATAGCACAACTTACATATGAAATGGAGCAGGGCACAACGGAAGCATCTGTTTCTATGTCCTCTGCTTCGCAGGAGATTCGTAAGGGAATTACCGCAGTTAATGAAGCTGGCGAGCATTTTAGATCTATATTAGCCTCCGTTCAGGAAGTAGCAGCAGAGATGGGGGCAGTATCTATCGCATCTAAGCAAATGGATTCTGCTGTGGACCAAGTGAATGAAGTCTTTGAGATTGCTCTTGCAATATCTGATGAGATCGCTGCTGGAGCACAGGAAGGATCTGCTGCTTCAGAAGAGCAACTTGCAGCGATGGAAGAAGTCGCTTCTTCTGCTGCAGCATTATCAAACATCGCTGATGAGATGAAGGAAATTATCGAACGTTTTAAATTATAAGAACAAACATTAGATCCATGAGTATGGTGGTAAGCAAGGTCCTGTGAGAGGATCTTGCTTTTTTGTATAGATCGTCCGTTTCTATCTAAGTGATCCAGATGAGAGGCGCAGAGGCACATAAATGGGATAAATTTCTTTTGTTTAGGTAAGAAGGAGAGGGTTTAAATACAGGTTAGAACATTACGAATAATACGAATAGAAGGAGTGATCATTATGTTTCGTCATCAGAAAGAATTACAATTTGAAGTGAAGGTAGAACGTCCAGACCCGTTATTTGCACGCCAGGTGCAGGAAGTGCTAGGTGGACAATTTGGTGAAATGACTGTCATGATGCAATATTTGTTCCAAGGCTTTAATTGCCGCGGTGAGGAAAAATATAAAGATATGCTCATGGATATCGGTACAGAAGAAATCGGTCATGTCGAAATGCTATGTGCCTTGATCAGTCAACTTATGGATGGAGCTTCACCGGAAGATCAGGAAGCAGCAGCGAAGGATCCAGTTACTGCAGCGATTATGGGCGGTATAAATCCTCAGCATTTGCTTGTGAGCGGTCTTGGTGGATTGCCAACCAACTCGAATGGTGTACCTTGGAACGGTAATTATATCGTAGCGAGTGGCAACTTGCTTGCAGATATGCGCTCAAATCTCCATGCAGAGAGCCAAGGAAGACTTCAGGTTGCTAGACTCTATCACATGACCAAAGATGAAGGTGTTCGTGCAACTTTACGTAAAATGTTGGCACGAGATCGTTATCACCAGTACCAATGGATGGCAGCCATTCAGGAATTAGAAGAGAAGAATGGAGTAGTCGTACCTGCTACCTTCCCAGGGGAAGCGGAAATGGAAGCTCAGCCTGAAGCTTATAAATTCTGGGATCTATCCGAAGGTAATGAATCCAGTGAAGGATTGTGGGCTACAGGCAGCGCACAAGATGGATCAGGCGACTTTGTATACGTAGCAGATCCTGTTCCTCAAGGTCAAGTGTACAAGCCAGAGATTCCTCCAACGAATATTCATCATGATCTGGATGCTGTAAAAGTTCCATTAAAAAAATAAATGATATCTATAAAAACCTCTGAAACCTCTGCCCCTATATAAAGGCAGAGGTTTTTTGTCGTGCACAGATTATATTCTGAGAGTATCGTCAGAGAATATATAGACATTTAACTTGTTTAGTCTACAATAAAACAAACAAACAATTATTATGTTTGACAATTAGAAAACAAGAACATAATATATCTATATAAACAAACAAGGGGGAATTGTTATGACGGACCAACACTATGATTTTGCATATGATGCCTCATTGGAGGAAATCAAGCGCGGCTATATCGAGACAGAGACTGAGTATACCTGTGTCTGCTGTGGTTATACCGCTGAAAAAGGAGTGATTTATCCTCATAATGAAGTCTTATATGAATCATTCAGATATATACAGATCCATATTCAAGAAGAGCATGGGTCGGTATTTCAATTCTTGATCTCACAGGACAAGAAAGTGAGCGGACTTTCTGATATACAGCGCAGGCTGCTGGCAGAATTTTATGAAGGAAAAAAAGATGCGGAAATTCAAAAAGAATTAGGAATCGGTTCTACTTCAACGATTCGCAATCATCGGTTTGTACTTAGGGAGAAGGAGAGACAAGCGAAAGCACTGCTGGCTGTAATGGAACTGCTGCACTCGCGAGACCACGATACCCCTGTCATGCCTGTATTATCGCCAAATAACAGAGCAGGCCAAGCTACCAATAAGGAGGTCAATTTGACCGCTGAGCAGGAGAAAGTACTGACTAAATACTTCCCTTTTGGTACAGATGGACCACTCGAGACTTTTGCAGTGCAAGAGAAATATCGACTCATTATTATGAATGAGATTGCAAAACGTTTTGACCCGAACAAAGTATATTCCGAGTCCGAAGTGAATGGGATTCTAGATCAAATTTATGAGGATTATGTGTTGCTTCGCAGATCGATGGTGGACTATGGCATACTCAGCCGGGAAGAGGATGGAAGCAGTTACTGGCTTACCCCGAAGGAAGGAGAGAGTCGTAAAATGGCAAATCGCAGAGAAGAGTTAAAACAACTGGCAAAAGAAATAAAGACAGAGGCCGGCGTTTATCAAATTCGCAATAAAGAAAATGGGAAAAGGTATGTGGCAAGTACACCCAACCTGAAAAGCCTGAATGGTCAACAATTTATGCTGAATATGGGAAGTCACCGTAACCGCAGGCTTCAAGAAGAATGGAAAGAGTATGGGGAAGAAGCTTTCGAGATTGAAGTTGTGGAAAAATTAAAAATCCCAGAGGGAAATATCTTTTTTGATGTAAAAGATGCATTGAAAAAATTGGAGGCAAGCTGGCTTGAGAAGCTTCAGCCTTATGGAGAGAACGGGTATAACGAGGCTTAAACCAAGAAAAAACCACCATAAAAAAATGTCTCGCCCTGTTCCACATGCATAAGCAGAGGTGCGGGCGAGATCTGTTAGTTTATATTATATGCCGTTTTATTGTTAATAGGTAACAAAGTGTTAGATAACCATTAATGAGCGTTAGAAAAGGGGATTTATTCTTCTACTAACGCTCATTTCTATTTTTGTGTAATGCTATTTCGTCATCTTATCCTGCATAGCAATGGCCGCCATGATAAATGCACCCACGCCATGCAGATCGTTTTTGCTTACTGGGCGAGTTACATAATTCTCGTAATCCCCTGCAGAGGTACCGATGCATATAGACGGCATTACCAAGTGTCCCAGTTCATCGGTTTCCATCATCTGAACGAGTCCGGCAAAACCTTTGCGGGCAGAGGACATACAGGAAACGTCAGCAGCAGACTGCTGGACAGCCCTAGCAATCGTATAAACAAATAAGCTTGAGCAGGAGGTTTCCACCCAGTTATCCGGATGGCTGCCTTTATCGACAACTTGATACCATAGGCCTGTCTCTTCATCTTGATAGCGAATAATTGCTTCTACGAATGCCCGGAGCTCCTCTTTCAGTTCAGCATGGCTCGGATGCTCCTCTGGGAGCAGTGCGATAAACTCAGCAAGTGCCAATCCATACCAGCCGAGCGATCGGCCCCAGAACTCAGGTGAACAGCCTGTGTCAGGGTCTGCCCACGGCATCTGCCGGCTTTCATCCCAAGCGTGATAAAGCAGCCCCGTCCGCTCATCCTTCATGTATGTACGCATCAGCCGTTCTTGCCGTAATACTTCTTCCCGCAGTTCCTCATCCCCATAGGTGTCAGCATACTTTAGAGCAAAGACACCGCCCATATATAGTCCATCCAGCCACATTTGATGAGGATATTTATCTTTGTGCCAAAATCCGCCTTCTGCAGTTCGGTTTAAGGTTCCAAATAAACTGCGGAGCTTCTCTGCTGCCACTTTATATTGCGGTTTCCCCGTCCGCTCTGCTTGGCGGAACAATAACAGCCCTGCCTGTATGGAGTCCAGCTCGTCCCGTGCGAAGAATAGGTTTCCTTGCTCATCCACTAGATCATCGATATACCCTTGAATATATTCGTCATACCGAGTCTCTCCTAACTGCTCAGCAATCTGCTCAACCCCGCATAAAAAGACACCCTGATGATAATGCCAGCGATGGGCTGGCGGAAGTTCGCCTGGTTTATACGTTGCCATGATGGCATCTGCCGCAGCTGCAGCCCATTGCATAGGTGTTTTTGCCACATCTGATTTAATCATCTGATCTACTCTCCTTTAATCGAGTTTAGGCCGATATCTCTTTATCCTTTAATAGAACCAAGCATAGCTCCTTTGGCAAAATGCTTTTGCAGGAATGGATATACTAGTAAAATCGGCAGAGTAGCTACGACGATTACCGCCATCTTGACCGATTGATCAGGCGGGGGAACAGCAGAATCGAGGTTTGAGCTGTAATCCATCCCCGATGCAAGAACAACGATCTGACGAAGCAATACTTGAATCGGCCACATTTGGCTGTCGTTCAAATACAGAATAGCGCTCAAATACGTATTCCAGTAGGTAACGGCGTAAAAAAGAGAAATGGTTGCAATTGACGGCAAAGAGAGCGGCAGAACAATGCGAAATAAGATTCCAAAGTCATTACAGCCATCAATTTTAGCTGATTCTTCAAGTCCTTCGGGTATGTTCTGAAAGAAGTTCTTGAGTATAATCATGTTAAATGCACCAATCGCGGATGGCAGTATAAGTGCTGCGTAGCTGTCAATCAGGCCAAGCTCTTTAACTACTAAAAAAGTAGGGATCATCCCGCCGCTAAACAGCATCGTAAATACAACGAGGAACATAATAACGTTTCGTCCGTCTAGATCGCGGCGCGACAATCCATAGGCCATTAGCGACGTAACGAACATACTGAGTAGTGTCCCTATCATCGTAACACCAACGGATACACTGAGTGCTCTGAAAATGGTATCCGTCGAAAAAATAAACTTATAGGCCTCAAGACTCCAAACCGTTGGAATAAGAACAAATTTCTTGGCTGCAATCTCGGCGTTCGTCGTAAACGAGCCCGCTACCACGTGGATGAACGGGAGCACGGTAACAAGTGCGATAATCGTCAGCAGCGTATAGTTAACCGCAACAAACAGTCGACCGCTAAGCGTACGATCTTCTACCATAATGAATCCTCCCTTGGCATTAATAGATGCCTTCTTCACCCATTTTTTTGGATAAGTGATTTGCCAGCATAACGAGTACTAAACCAACAAGTGACTTGAAGAAGCCGACTGCCGCACTATAACTGAACTGCATTTGTCTTAGTCCAGCGGTATACACATAAGTGTCAATTATTTCAGCAACATCCCGATTCATTGAATTGAGCAGCAGGTATACGTGCTCAAAGCCAAGCTCCAGAACATCGCCAATTTTCAATATTAATAGAACGATAATTACACTGCGAATGGCAGGCAGCGTGATATGCCACACTTGACGAAGCCGTCCTGCACCGTCCATCCTTGCTGCTTCATACAGCTGAGGATCTACTGCTGCAATTGCCGCCAGATATATAATGGTTCCCCAGCCCGCTTCACGCCAGATCACCTGAATAATATAGGTCGGCCGGAACCACTCAGGACTAAGCAGGAAATTAATTTTGCTAAAGCCAAGTTGAACAAGCAGTTCATTGACGATGCCGCCGTCCATGGTCAGCATGACATAACTGATGGATACGATGATGACCCATGACATGAAATGGGGCAGATAAACCAAGGTTTGAAAAAATCTTTTGAAAAACGTAATTCGCACCTCATTAAGCATTAAGGCCAAGATAATAGGTATGGGAAAGTAAAATAGCAGGTTCATGCCAAACAATAGTAAAGTATTAGATAAAATATTCCAGAAATCAGGCTCAGTAAACAACCGCTCAAAATGCTTAAATCCTACCCATTCGCTCCCTAGTATGCCTTTGAACGGTTTATAGTCTTGGAACGAAATGACTAGTCCAAACATCGGGATATATTTAAAGATAAGAAAATAAATAATGCCGGGCACAATCATGAGATACAATAATTTGTTTCGCCAAAATCGCTTGCGCCATGCGGGCTGTGTCTTGGTAACTTGTCGGCTGATCACGGTCTCCTCCATAAGTCCTCATCCTTCCAAAGTTGACTCCCCCTAGGGGCTAAGACCCTGCTGTGGCATCATAAGCAGTGCGAGCAGAGCGTTCCTTACGTGAGCCTCATATATAGCTGCTGTTCTTGAATACAGGCTCTATCTAGGAAACGATCTGCATGCACTGCCTTCTGCCTAAGCGAGAGGCCGATTTATACGGGCCGCCTGCTTTTATTTTTTGTAACTTGCATTAAACTCCTCGATCATTTGCTCGCCGCCTTGCTTCTTCCATTTCTCAATTTCCTTCTCAAAGCCGGCTTGGTCGATTTGTCCATAGATAAACTTGTACGTAGCATCAGTAATCGTCTGTTGCAGCTCTACGCCTTTCAATGCATAGGTAGCTGAATCCAGTGCAGCAGTAGGGTCTTTCACGCCGTACTTCTCATTCTCCTTAATAAGCTCCTCCGCATGAATGCGTCCTGGCAGCTCATTTAAGCTCTCATACATGCCATTGGTTTCTGCTTCACCGATGACACTGTCCTTATAGCCCTTCACTTCACGTTCTGTCAGTTCCTTATCTTCAGATGGCTTCGCCTTTCCATCTACAACGGTATAGTGTGTGCCTTCGATGCCCCAGAACATGAGGTTAGCTACTTCTGGAGTCATCATTTTGTCGAAGAAACCTAGAATTTTCTTGAGTTCTGCCTCATCCTTAACTGCTGTTTTTGGGAACAATACCAGGTTGTTATAACCTGCAATCATCCATTGATGAATGTTGCCGTCTGGGCTTTTCACCATACTGTGCGCATCAAGAACAGCGGTTGGTACGTTTTTGATAAGGTCCTTATCAAGGGTTGTAATATCCGGCATAGATCCGCCGATATAAATCCCTGCTTTACCACTCGTGAATAAGTTAACAGCATCTGTTTTACTTGTTGCAGCAAAATCTTGGTTCATGTAACCGTTATCACGAAGAGATTTAAAAAAGTTCATAGTATCGATATATTCAGGGAACATAAATTCAGGCAGCAGCTTGCCGTCTTTCTCGCCCCAGTTGTTCGGTGTTCCGAACCAGGAGGATACTGTCTTAAAAGCACCAAAGACGAGCTCATTACGATCTGCGATACCTGTTGTATCATTTTGTCCATTGCCGTCAGGGTCCTGCTCAGTAAATGCTTTAGCCATAGCAAACAGCTCTTCTGTTGTTTCAGGAGGAGCAATATTCAGCTTATCTGCCCAGTCTTTACGATAGATAATTCCTTGACGGGCAAGCGGGCGGCCGAGATATAAAGAATATAATTTGCCTTCGACCTTTGTATTATCAAGTACTTCTGGCTTCAACTTGCTGAGATTAGGGAACTCGCTTAAATAAGGGCCAATCTCCCAGAACTGTCCTTCCTTAATTGCTTCACGCATGAGCAAGAAGGTTGTAGCATTTTTTAAATATGTCGCTTGCGGCAGGGAGCCGGTAGCAAATGCAGTGTTTAACTTCTCCTCGTATGTATCTGCTGGGAAAAATTGATACGTAAGTTTTGTGTTTGTCAGCTTCTCTAGTTCATTTTTAATGGTGTCAGTTGGAGTCTCCGCCGTATTCAGCGGCAGCATGACGGTAATTTGTGCTGGGCTGTCATCCTTCTGTGTACTGCCGTTAGCGTTGGAACCCGTATCACCGGATCCGTTAGATGTTGTGCCTGTACCGTTTCCGCCGGAGCAGGCAGAAAGAAGCAGTGTTAGGGACATGACAGCACTTAGAGCCAAGGATAAAGGCTTTTTCTTTTTCATTCCTTTGTGACCTCCATTTAACGATGAGATTTGGCTTACACACTAAACACTACCGAATGGCGTATGTATCGTATACAATCATTTGCTCATATGCAGGCATAACCATAAGAGTCTGATGAAATGATTATTGCGTGGGAAATGATGAACTAGTTTTGTAGGACAGATAGGGAGAGCAAAGAGGGGGAATTGCTGCTAAGAGTGCTGCTCGAGTGAAGGAGAAGAGGGAACATTTACTTGCATGATGCAGCAATATGCTAAGAACCCCAAGCTGTAAACTGCTTGGGGTGAATCCAATTGTTAGTTTTATAAAGCTTCAGTTAACTCTTTAATAATGGTATTGCCGCCATTTACACGCCAGCGCTTTGTCTCCTGCTGAAATTCCTGCTCTGTTAAGTTGCCAAGAATATAATTGTAGGTAGCGTCCGTAATAATTTTACTGAGTTCCGCGTTCCGCTCATCATACGTCTTTGATTCCAAATGAGCCGCAGGGTCTGCAACAAGGAAGTTTTCATTATCCTCGCTAAGCTGGTCCGCTAAGGCTGTTAAGGGCTCTTTCTCCGTGACGTCCATAACACTTGGGTTATTCATGTCGGCAATCATCAACATATAAAAAGCATTCACTTCTTGAATACGCAGCTGAGTGGTTTCTTCCGGAAGACGGACTTGGCCGTTCTCCAGTATATAATGCTTACCTTCTATGCCATATTTCAATAAATTTGCTATATCCTTATTCATTGTGCGGTCAAAGAAAGCTAAGATGTGCTTTAGTTCTTCTTCTGTCTTAATGGCCTTTTTGGAAAATAAATATAATCCATTGTAATTCGGTATAGACCATACCCGGTATCCGTCAGGCCCCTTAATCCGGTTGGATAACGTAAATGAAGCATCCGGATCAATTATTTTAGCTTCCTCATATAAGCGCTGAATATCAGTCATGCTTCCAATATAGACCCCGGCTTTGCCGCTGATGATCATATTTCGCTGCACTTCTTTGCTTGTCACAGCAAAATCACGGTTAATGAGCTGCTCATTATATAGTTTTTTAAAAAAGTTCATTGTCTCCATATAAGCTTGTGTCTCAAACTCTGGTATAAATGTGCCATCCTCCATACTCCAGTTATTCGGTGTTCCGAAATACGAGCTGACGGTCTTGAACGCTCCATAGATTAGATCATTACGGTCCGCAAGGCCAATCGTATCTGCCTTCCCGTTCCCATCAGGGTCATTATATGTAAAAGCATGAAGAACCTCATACAATTCTTCAAGCGTTCGCGGCACGGTAAGTCCAAGATGATCAAGCCAATCCTGCCGAATGATTACGCCTTGTCGTGACGATGGACGCTCTGTATATAAACCATAGATGCGATTATCAACAGATGTTTGTTTCAGAATATCTTTATTTAAGTATTTAAGGTTAGGATAATCCTCTAAGTAAGGTCCGATCTCCCAGAATGCGCCGGATCTTATAGTATTCTTCAGGAGAAGATAGTCCACATTTCTAACAAAGGTCACTTTCTTTAAGGAATTCGTTGTTAAGGCAGTATTCATCTTATCGCTATAGATACCATCAGGAATCCAGTTAATATCTAGGCTAAATCCGCTCCATTCTTCCAGCAAGGAATGCATTTCATGACTTGGGGGTGTAGGGAAGTGAAGGGGGAGCATGATGGAAATGGGTGAATCCCCTATCGAGGCAGCATTGGGTTGTTCTGAAGAATTATTACTGCATGCGCTTACAAATAGAAGTATAATGAAAATAATGGAATATGTTACAAATGCTTTATAGACTGATTTGAACCCTTTCATCAGCATTCTGCCTCCCTCTTAATTAGAATGAGAGAATCGCTCGCATCCCTAATTCTTACCCTTGAATCTAAGATCATGATTATCTGACAGGTAGATGATTATTGCTTGAAAAAGGGCTGTTCTACTACAATAACAGTACGATAAATATGACAATTGAAGTGTAGGTGATCCTAACATGCGTTCTTTAAGTTTTCTATCCAAAATGACGATCTTCGGGTTCTTATTAAGCACGCTTCCGGTTATTTTTATCGGTACCTTCTCTTATTTAACATCTTACAATGAAATTCAGAAAAACGTAAATGAAAGCAAGTTAATGTTAATCATGCAAATTAAATCCAATGTAGAGCAAAAATTAACGACTGTCAACCAAACACTTAATCAGGTAATAAATTCATCATTTATGAAGAAAGCTCTTAATTTAAATATAACTGAAAACGATTTCATCATGTATAACGACTTGCGTACAGAAATCCGCTATATGCAATCATTCGATACCAAGCTCGAAGATGTCATTCTTATTAATGATCGTTATAACTGGATGATTAAAAATTCCGGTCTATATAAGTTTGATGAGTATCCCTATCATGATCAGCTGGCGAGCCTGATGAAGCTTCCTGATTCAACCTCTTGGTCTTTAAATCCATCTACATGGTTCTACAGCGAAGAAAATGCCAATAATTCAGCCTGCTCCTACAGCATAGGTCTTGTGAAACATCTCCCTTCGAGAGGACTTGATCCATATGGGCTGGCAATCGCGAGCATTCCCGCCTGTGATATACAGTCCTTGCTGGGTACGAATCCATCCGATCTAAGCGGACTGATGATTCTGAATGAGCAGGGGAAAATTATTTTGCACTCGGATGAATCATTAATTGGCGAGCCTGCGGAGAAGACAGGCATTCAAAGTCTTACTCAATTGAACGGTGCTTCGGGTCAATATAAGTCTCATATTGGGGATGAACCTTTTTCCATAACCTATTATCGTTCTGATTTTAATGACTGGACTTATGTCAGCTATGATTCTATTCAAAGTATGACCAGTGAATCCAAAAAAATTGGAGCGTATACGCTTTATGCCTGTTTACTGATTCTGCTTATTTGCATCACGATTGCCTGGCTGGGTTCAAAACGGATGTATTCCCCTATTAAATTACTACTGAAACAATTTGGCCACCGGAGTGTAGATGAGAAGACGAGCAACGAGTTCCAACTGATTGGAGAGCAGGTTCATGCTTTATTTCAGTCAAAATCGAGATTAGAAGATGAAGTAAGAAAGCAGCTTAAGCAAGTGCGTACCTTTTTCTTAATTCGTGCTTTCCAAGGCAAGGTGAAGGCAAAAGAGCTGCATGACAAGCTAGAGCAGTTTGATTACGGCCGGCAGCTTGAGGAGTGGAAGACAATGTCGGTGCTTACCATACAAATAGGAACACTTGAGCAAACGAGATATGAGAAGCAGGATTTAGAGCTCTTATTATTTGCTGTGCAAAATATGGTGGAAGAGCTTATCCCAGAGGAAGAACAGCTGGCTCCCGTGATGATTGACCATACGGTTGTTGCCCTTATGGGCAGCAAGGAGAGTGAAAAGACGTCTTTTCAAGCTAAAATCTATACCGCAACAGAGCAGCTAATGAGTGAGATTACAAGTTACTTAGGCGTGCAGGTCAGCATTGGCATGAGTCTTCCGTTCCATGATATCCGCACCCTTTCAATCGCTTATAAAGAAGGGTTAGAGGCGTTAAAGCATCGCATGACTCTTGGGGACGGCATTATCATTCAGTTCGAGAACATTAACTCGGGAAAACCTTACTTAAAACTCAATTACCCCAATCATCTAGAAAATGAGCTGCTGGATGCGATTAAGCTCGCAAATGCTGAGAAAGCAAAAGATCTGCTCGAACAGCTGCTTAGGCATGTGTTTGCCACGGAGATGTCACCGCAGGAGTACCAGATTCCGTTATCGCGTCTGCTGAATAACCTGCTGATTACGATGCAGGAATCCGGTATTAGCTTGAAGCAGATTTATTATGGAACAGGAACGTTGTTTGAGGAATTGCTGGATTGCCATATTGTAGCTGAAATTGAGGATTGGTTCTGGACAGCTGTGATCCATCCGATGATTAAGGTGTTCCGAGATCGTCAGGATGCACAGTATCACAACATATCGGAGAAAATAATTGAGCTTATTCATCGTTATTATGATACCGATCTGACACTCGAAGAATGTGCCTCAAGGCTTCACTACAATGCTAACTACTTAAGCAGCGTGTTTCGAAAAGAAACAAATTACTTTTTCAGTGAATATTTATCTGCTTACCGATTTCAAATCGCGAAGAAGTGGCTGGCCGAAACGGATATTCCCGTAAAAGACATTGCGGCAAAGCTTCGGTATAACAATTCGCAGAATTTTATTCGTTCGTTCCGTAAACAGGAAGGGATTACGCCTGGTCAATACAGACAAAAAACGATGCAAATCGAAGCCTGATCTTGTGATATGTCTATCGGTTTTTGGTTAATACTTTCTGTGATGACATAAAACAGGGGGTATTGGCATGGAACGTGACGCAGAACGTAAAAGGATACTGATTACGGGTGCGGCCGGCAAAATTGGAAGCTGCCTTGCTGCAGGTTTACGAGAGACGGGCAAATACGAAGTGATTGCAACAGATCTGATTGGGGACGAAACGAAGAAGATACTGCCGCTCGATGTTACAAATTCAGACCAAATGCTGAAACTTACCAAGGGAGTACACACGATCCTCCATATTGGATGGGCTAAAGATGAGGAAGACTTCCTTGGTAAAGTACTGCCGATCAATGTAACGGGAGCGTATTACTTATATGAAGCAGCAAGATGTAACGGCGTAAAGCGGGTTATTTTTTCAAGTTCAAACCATGCCACGGGATTCTATAAAGTAGGAGAAGAAGTCGATGTGAATGACCCCTATCGTCCAGATAGTTTTTATGGACTGAGCAAGTGTTATATCGAACTTCTTGGCAGACTGTATTCGGACAAACACGGAATTTCTTCGATTAACATCCGAATTGGTAATTTCCCAGGTGATAATAAGCCGCATTCCGAGCGTGCAGCGCATATATGGATCTCAGAGCGAGATTTAGTACAGCTTGCAGACAAATGCATAGAAGCACCAGAGATACATAAATTTTTGAGTCTATATGGCACTTCTGCCAACACAGATAACTACTATGATATACGTTACCTTAAACAGCTGATCGGATATGAACCTCAGGATGATGCAGCAGAACTCATGGAACAGTTCGAGCGACAGGGACAACAGGTGAGGCAAGATGAGACAGAGTATCAAGGCGGTAATATATAAAAGGGCGGCTGTGTTTATAAAGGATATGGTAATACCTAGTCAAGAAGACGGAGCAGATGCGTAATGCTTCGTCTTTTTGGGATTTTCAAATTAAATTATTGACAGATTTAGTAAATGGGAATAACATTCACTAATGCAGATATTGATAATCATTATCAATTAAGGCGAAGCTTGCTAATATTGTGAGACCATTTACGAGGGAGATAAAAAAATGAAGAAGATGTTCGTTCCTTTTATGTTAATTTTGGTGCTTGTTATTGGTGCCTGCAGTAATGCGGAAAGTGGAACAAAGACGGCAGATATTCCCGCATCTAAATCGAATGAATCTGGGCAAACAAACGAATCTGGACAAGCTGCAGAATCTGGTACGATTACATATCAGTCTGAAAGTGGACCTATAGAGGTTCCAGCTAATCCGCAGCGTGTTGTCATTCTGTCTGGCTATACAGGAGATGCGATTTCTCTAGGTGTGAACGTGGTTGGTGTTGATTCCTGGTCCATGGCTAATTCTAGATTCAAAGAGAAACTGCAGGGAGCAGTGGAAGTTTCAGATGAGAATCTGGAAAAAATCATTGAACTGGAACCAGATCTTATTCTAGGATCAACTGATGCTAAAAATCTGGATAAACTGAAGGAAATCGCTCCAACGGTTACTTTCACTTATGGAAAAGTGGATTATCTCACACAACATTTAGAGATAGGTAAGGTGCTCAACAAAGAGAAAGAAGCAGAAGCTTGGATTGATGACTTTAAGAAACGTGCTAAAGCATTTGGTGAAGAGATTAAAGCAAAAATTGGAGAGGATGCTACCGTTACTGTCCTTGAGAGTTTCGATAAGCAAATGTACATATTCGGAGATAACTGGGGTCGCGGAACAGAAATTCTATATCAGCAAATGGGTTTGAAAATGCCGGAAAAAGTAAAAGAAATGGCACTCAAAGATGGATATTATGCGGTCTCTACTGAAGTTCTTCCTGAATACGTTGGAGATTACCTTGTGATCAGTAAATATGCAGAACAAGATAATTCGTTCCAGGAGACAACAACATACAAAGACATTCCTGCGGTAAAGAACGGTCACGTATTTGAAACCAATGCGAATGAGTTTTTGTTTAATGATGCGTTAACGCTGGATTATCAGCTGGAATTCTTCCGCGAACATTTTCTTGGTAACTAATGCAGCGACAAATGATAAAAAATAGAACCGTAAGCGTACCGATGATCGGCAAGTTTATGATGGGATTCCTTTTTTTTATCTCTGTATTTATGCTGTCTATCGTACTTGGCGCAGCAGATACGAGTCTGAAAGATGCCTTCTCCGCCATTACCTTTGGAAGTACGAGTGAAGCGGTCACGATGATCCGTGAAATTCGTCTTCCAAGAGAAATAGCAGCTGTGGTTGTTGGATCAGCACTGGCAGTGTCTGGAGCGATTATGCAAGGGATGACTCGTAATCCCTTAGCTGATCCAGGGCTGCTCGGTATTACAGCAGGGGGTAATTTTGCTCTGGCCGTCACGCTCGCGTTTCTTCCTTCAGCTAATTATTTTACAGTCATGTTAGCCTGCTTTGCTGGAACGGCACTTGGTACGCTTCTTGTTTTTGGCATTGGCATGGTAGCGAAGAATGGATTCACACCAGTGAAGCTAGTTCTTGCGGGTTCTGCTATTTCAGCGTTGCTCTATGCGCTTGCAGAGGGAATTAGTCTATATTTCCGAATCTCAAAAAATGTATCTATGTGGACATCGGGAGGATTAATCGGCACGACTTGGAGTCAGCTCCGGTTAGTGATTCCGTTTATACTTATAGGCCTAATCGTTTCACTTATTCTGTCAAGGCAGCTCACTATTTTAAGTGTAAATGAAGAGGTAGCAGCAGGTCTTGGCCAAAACACGAAGTCAATTAAAATCATTCTGCTTCTTCTTATTATCATTCTTGCCGGTGCATCTGTGGCTCTCGTGGGAAGCATGGCATTCATTGGTCTGATGATTCCGCATATCGTGCGTTTCATCGTTGGTACGGATTACCGATTTGTGCTGCCCATGTCTGCTCTTTGCGGTGCTACCTTTATGCTGCTTGCTGATACAGTGGGCCGAACCATTTATGCACCTTACGAGACCCCGGTTGCCGCTATTGTTGCTATGCTCGGTTTGCCCTTCTTTCTGCTCATTGTACAAAAAGGAGGGAAAGGATACTGATGCTCGAAATCCAAAATTCAAGAAAAGTAAGAAAAGTAAGCAGGACACTTACTGGACTTACGTTACTTATTTTGTTCACTTTGTTGGTTAGTTTGGGTCTAGGAGCATCTTCTCTATCTTATAACCGGCTAATTCCTACTTTTCTCGGGGAAGGAACATTTAAAGAAGAGTTCGTATTATTCTCGATCCGGCTTCCCCGAATCATCATTACACTTCTTGCCGGGTTTGCACTCGCGTTATCGGGAGCAATCCTGCAAGGAATAACCCGAAACGACCTTGCAGATCCAGGGATCATCGGGATTAACTCAGGGGCTGGTGTAGCCGTCGCTATCTTCTTCTTATTTGTACCGATTGAGGCAGGAAAATTAACATACTTGATTCCAGTGGTTGCTTTTATAGGGGCTATGATGACAGCGGCCATGATTTATTTGTTCGCTTATCGGCGAGGTGCTGGACTGATTCCGATGAGACTCGTGCTCGTTGGTGTGGGGTTCTCCATGGCACTGTCTGGAGTTATGATTGTGCTCATCTCTTCTACGGATCAGAAAAAAGTTAGTTTTATCTCCCGCTGGCTGGCCGGAAATATTTGGGGCACCGACTGGATCTTTATTTACTCTATCCTGCCTTGGCTGGTAATTCTAATTCCCTTCGCTTTATACAAGGCAAGACGGATAGATCTGCTTGGTCTTAGTGAAGAAGTAACGATTAGCCTTGGAGTTTCCATTAACAAAGAGAGAATTCTTCTGCTTGTAGCCGCTGTAGCACTTGCTTCTGCTGCCGTTTCTGTAGCGGGAAGTATCGCTTTTATCGGTCTTATGGCACCTCATATTGCGAGGGCGCTCGTAGGACCGAGGAATGCCTCTTCACTGCCTGTATCTATCTTAACCGGGGGCTGGCTACTGCTGCTGGCAGATACCATAGGTAGAAATATAGCTGATCCTGACGGTATCCCTGCTGGGGTGATCGCGGCACTTATTGGTGCACCTTACTTTGTTTATCTACTTCTTAAGAAGTAAGGACAATATTCAAAAAGAAGAAGACGAAACAGCAAATACGCTGATTTCGTCTTTTTTATTCATTTTATAGACTTTAATTGGTTAAATATGGTAAATATAAAACGCATTTATTAATTATCGACGAAAGTGTATAGTAAAAGAAAGAAGAGAATCGGAGTTCAGGGGGTCAAGGGATGAGATCATTGTGCAAGGTTCTAATCGTCGATGACGAGATGCTGGTTAGACAGGGGATCAAACATCTTCTGGACTGGGAACAAGCTGGCTACTCTATTGTTGGGGAAGCTTCGAATGGTTTGGAAGCGCTAGAATTGGTAGAAGAGTTACAACCTCACATTGTGATTACAGATATTGTGATGCCGATCATGGATGGCGAAAAGTTAGTAAGAATAGTAAAAGAGCGCTATCCTGCAATTGAAGTTATTGTGCTGAGCAGCTTCAGCGAATTCGATTATGTACGCTCTACGTTTCAGAACGGGGTAGCAGACTATATTCTAAAACCTAAACTCGAGGCCGAATATCTGCTCTCTATTTTACACAAAACAGCATCCAAAATAGAAGGACTTGGTATACCAGTAAAAGAAGAACGATCGGAAGAGACACAGATCGCGCAAGCAATCGATAAGATGCTCTCCGGTTATGAGGCAGAGATAACATCCGAAATCATCCGCCGCCGGTTTCCTTATCCTACGTTTCTTCTACTGGGTGTAAATCTGAGTCCCGTAAAAGATAAATTAGAGAAGAGACAGATCGAAAAAAGTGTGAGTCAGTATCTTCATCATTTACGATCAGGGCAAGCAGAGTATATAAAACTCGAATCTGTTCCAGGCACGCTGCTCTATTTACTCAATGCAAATGATCCCTGGACGGATCGTATAGAGCAACTGATACAGGATCTTTCCCATATATCTCAGCAGCATGAGCAAGCAGAGGGGCTGCATTTTATTATTAGCGATCGATTTAAAGATTTCCGCCAATTGGGCAACGTCTATAGTAAACAAGTTGAGACACTAAAACGTTACTCGTTCTACTTACCGGCGTATCCAGTCCTTGAAGCAGGCCATTTACCTGCCATACCTGCTAGGGCGCAAGCGATAGATATGGCAGAGCTTATTGAAGGATTAAAACGTAAACAATTCCAAAAGTCCTTTTCATTTTTCCTTGAACATATACATCAGAAATCGTTAGATTATGAGACGGATATATTTGAATTCAAATCTTTGCTTGGTAATTTTATCTTTAATGTTACAAACACACTAAGTAAACTGAAATTTGAGACCGAGCCACTCGAAAAGAGAAAATATGATTATTTCAGACAAATTGATCAGGCAGTGTACGCACGTGATGCGATCCAGCTAATTGAGGAATTTATCCAAGAAGCAGAGGGCATAACGAGAGAGACGGACACCTCAACGAACCCAAGTTTTTATCGTCTGCTAAACTATATACAGGAGCATTATGCGGAGCCGATTACTCTAACGGAAGTGGCGAAGAAATTTCATTTTAACGCATCATATTTATCGAGTTATTTCTCTGCCAACAATAATGAAGGGTTCAGTGAATATGTAAACAAGGTGCGAGTTGAGAAAGCAAAAGAAATGTTGGTAACCACAGAGGAGTCGATCTCTGAAATTAGTGACCGTGTAGGTTACTCTGATCAGAGCTATTTTACAAAAGTATTTAAGAAGATGACCGGTGTATCACCAAGTCAGTATCGAAAAGAACAGGTACAGGAGAACCAGAACATATGATGAAGGAGGAGCTTGCAAATTTGAACAAAAGGAGTCTGTTTGTAAAGCTGTTTTTAGTCACCTTAATCAGTATTATTACGGTCTCTTTGTTATCTGTAGCGATTACGATTCGCATGTCTGAGAATTTATTTCTCAAGACCTTTAGTATTACGAATGAAAAGTTACTGGGACAGGTTAAATCAGATCTTGAAGCTTACAATAATGCGGTTGCAACGAGTGCTACCTTAGTTGCTCAAAGCAGTGGAGTCCGTAAATACCTGTCGAGCAGTGAGACCGATTCCGTGTCTTTATCCATGCAGACCTACGCTATGACACAGCGGATTAAGACGATAATATCAAACCTAAGTGCTTATGATGTAGGTGTGACACTCGTTGGAGCCAACGGGCGCAGTTATACGACAGATCCTTGGTATTGGACGGTTACGGTGGATGAACTTAACAATCATGAGATAACAAAACAGACAAAAGCAAATCCGCGGGAGATCCTATATCAGCTTTATTATGATCGAGATCAGGAAGGTGCAGAACAGAAACCTGTGCTGGTTGCCTCTAAGGCTTTATATGAACCATACACGGGGAATATTTATGGCACGCTGTATATCACGTTTCGTGACCAGGATTTCCAGTCTTTTTATGAGAATTTCACAAGTGAAGGCAATGATGTGCTGCTGATGAGTTCTCGGGGACAGATTATTTCCAGTAATCGGATTGAGCTGATTGGTCAGCATGTCCCTTCTCTGTTGCACGCTGTAGGTATGCAAGAAAAGAGTGGACTCGGCAGTACAAGTCTATCTTTTGAAGGAAGAAAAATCACCGTATTATCAGAGTATTTACCTGAATTTGATTTTTATCTGGTGAACCTTTTAGACCGAGAAACAGCGATGGGGAATATGATCAATGTAAAAACAATGACACTCATGATCATGTCTGTTGTTCTACTGTCACTCATTGTTGTCTACCTTATTACAAGGAAAATGACGAAGTCCATGAGAGAGCTTGTCCATCATATGTCCCAGATTCCAACAAGCGGATTTAATCAGCGTGTTGACGTATCCAAAAGCGGATATGAGGTGGAGGAGCTGGGCAATGCGTTCAACTATGTACTCGACGAATTAAATGTGTATGTAGATCGATTGGTAGAGACGCAGAAAGAGCAGCGAAAGGCCGAACTTGCGGCACTTGAAATGCAGATTAATCCGCACTTTTTATATAATACATTGGCTTCTGTTAAGTTTCTTGTACAACAAGGAAATAAAGAAAAGGCTGCTGATACGATTAATGCCTTAATTACCTTGCTGCAAAATACCGTCAGCAACGTCCAAAGTGCTGTTACCGTCCGCCAAGAACTGGATACACTAAAGAATTATGTGTTTATCAATCATGTAAGATATGGTGATAGAATTCGAGTCAATTATTTCATAGAACCAGAGAGTATGGATTACCAAATTCCTAAACTTATTTTGCAGCCGTTTATTGAAAATGCGTTTTTTCATGCTTTTAACCATAAAGAAGAGGGAACAATTCTGATTATGATTTCGGTTCAGGATGATCATTTGGTCTGTGAAGTAAATGACAACGGAGATGGGATGGACATTGGTTCAGCGGAGACAGTGGAAGGAAAAACATTACCGGTGACAAAGAGAAATCGAAAGTTATTCTCCGGTATCGGGATACAAAATGTGGACCATAGGCTCAGATTCATGTATGGAGACAGCTATGGGGTTGATATTAGCAGCGTAATTGGTGAGGGAACCCGAATTAAAATTACGATACCTCTTCTAAAACAGGAAGAAAAAGACGTAAAAGCAGGCTGACATAAAGGAATAAAAAGGTAAATTAACTCCAAAAATATGGAATTAATCTGAAAAAAGAACAAAACCTAAAAATAATACACGATCTAAGCCGTGTTTTGAACAACGGAACTAAGAAAAGCACCAAAGCTAACAAATATAGTTCTAAAGAAACCGCATACATGAGTGATAAGATGGAAGCATAGAAAGTAAACGCTTCCATCTTATTTTATTTTCATTTCATACTTATTACAGCCTTGAGGGGGTTATTTCATTGAGAAACAAATTACCAAAAGTACTTTCAGTACTGTTAGCTAGTGCGGTTGTTCTATCTGCTTGTTCTACCGGTTCAGGTGGAGAATCTAGTGAAGGATCAAGTAGCGATACGAAAGAGATTACAGTCTGGGCATGGGACCCGGCATTTAACATTGCAGCAATGAATAAAGCGAAAGAAGCTTATGCGGAAACGAATCCTGATCTTAAGATTAATGTGGTAGAGAACGCACAAGCCGATGTAGTACAGAAACTGAACACAGGCCTTAACTCTGGATCGACAAAAGGTCTACCAAACATTGTACTGATTGAGGATTACCGGGCACAAAGCTTCCTGCAGTCCTATCCAGATTCTTTCTTTGAACTGACTGATGTCATTGATGTTGCTAATTTCGCGGATTATAAAGTGGGACCTACCAGCGTAGATGGCAAACAGTATGGTGTTCCTTTTGATTCTGGCGCTACTGGAATGTATGTGAGAACAGATTACTTGGAGGAAGCAGGATACACGCTTGATGACCTGCAAGATATTGATTGGGATAAATACATTGAAATTGGTAAAGTTGTCAAAGAAAAAACAGGCAAATTCATGCTGACACAAGATCCGAATGACCTTGGAATTATTCGTTTGATGGTTCAATCTGCTGGTTCTTGGTACACAACCGAAGATGGTGAAACACCAAACATTGCGAATAACGAAGCAATGAAGGCAGCATTTGAAACCTACAAGAAATTGATGGACTCCGGTATCGTTAAAGTCGTATCTGACTGGAGCCAAGGGGTTGGGGCTCTTAACGGCGGTGATGTTGCATCCACTCCAACAGGAAACTGGATTACTCCATCAATTAAAGCAGAGGCTTCTCAGTCCGGAAAATGGGCAGTAGCTCCAACGCCGAAACTGTCTGGTATAGAAGGTGCTGTGAATGCTTCCAACCTTGGCGGCAGCTCATGGTATGTATTGAACGTAGACGGTAAAGAAGCAGCAGCAGAATTCTTGGCGGCAACTTTCGGTACCGACGTAGATTTGTACCAAACCTTGAATAAAGAAGTGGGTGTAATCGGTACGTTCAAACCAGCTTCCGAAGGTGAAGCTTATAAAGCAGGAGATGAGTATTTCCAAGGACAAAAAGTCGTATCTGACTTTGCTGCTTGGACAGAAGAAATTCCAAATGTGAATTATGGTCTGAATACGTATGCAGTCGAGGACATCTTGGTTGTTGCCATGCAAAACTATCTGGGCGGAAAAGATATTGATTCCGTGCTTGCCGATGCGCAGTCTCAAGCAGACACTCAAATTCGTTAATTCAGGAATGAATACGGCCCTTGTTCCTTCTGCTTCTCCTTTAGAGAAAACTCTATGAATGGAGGGAAAGGGCAAGGGCCCTTTTTATGAAGAGAAAATAGAGAGAAACGAAAACATACTTTAGAAAACATATAAAGAAGGGTGTGGAGTAGTGTGAATACTGCGAAGACCGCGGCGAGTACCGGAAGTCCTAAAGGCATGGTCAGTCAGAGACGTATCAATATAACAGGCTGGTTGTTTATTCTCGTACCGGTTCTTGCAATCAGCTTATTTTATTTCTATCCGATGATTCAGGCACTGATCCTTTCCTTTAAATCAGGTCGGGGGATGAATCTTGATTTCGTTGGATTCGATAACTATATTCGCTTGTTCCAGGACAGCAACTTTATTACCGCAGTAAAAAACACATTTATTTATCTCATCATTCAAGTTCCTGTCATGCTTGTCCTTGCAATCTTTATTGCTGTTCTACTTAATGATGATAACTTGAAATTTAAAGGGTTCTTTAGAACCGCAATCTTCTTACCTACCGTTACTTCCCTTGTAGCATACTCCGTTGTATTTAAATACATGTTTGGCGGAGACGGTATTGTAAACAAAATGCTCATGAATTTTCATCTTATCTCAGAACCAATTCAGTGGATCTCTGATCCGTTCTGGGCAAAAGTAACGATTATTATTGCGATTACTTGGCGTTTTACAGGTTATAACATGATTTTCTATCTTTCTTCTTTGCAAAATATCGACAAATCCGTATATGAAGCAGCTCGTATTGACGGCGCCAATGCGTTTACTCAATTCTTTAAAATTACGATTCCTCTTCTAAAACCGATGATCTTATTTACGACGATTACATCGACGATTGGTACCCTGCAGTTATTTGATGAAGTTGTAAACATCACGAAAGGCGGACCAGGTAACTCAACCATGTCGATTTCACAGTATATTTATAACTTATCATTTGAGTACACACCAGACTTTGGATATGCAGCAACTGTTTCTTACTCGATCGTAGTGATGGTCATCATCCTGACACTCATTCAGAACAAAATTGGGGGCGATAAAAAATGAGTAAACCAAAGAAATTTTTTACGTATGCATTTCTTATCCTTGCTACCCTGATTTCGATCTTCCCATTCTTGTGGATGATCACAAGTTCAACGAATATGTCAGTAGACGTTACAAAGGGAAGACTTCTTCCGGGCTCACATCTTTTCGATAATGTAAGGAACTTGTTTAACAGTGTGGATATGTGGCAGGCACTTTGGAACTCAGCTAAAATATCGATTGTAACCACGATTCTTTCTTTGCTCGTTGCATCTGCAGCAGGTTACGGATTCGAGATTTATCGCAGCCGTGCGAAAGATATTGTGTTTAACATTTTGCTGGCTTCCATGATGATTCCTTTTGCAGCTATTATGGTACCGCTGTATCAAATGTTTGCAAAAGTATCGAGTGTCATTCCGTTCTTTGGAATCGACACGGCATCCGCAGTTATTTTACCAACATTCACTACCGCATTTTTGATCTTCTTCTTCCGTCAAAGTTCCAAGATGTTTCCTAAAGACTTACTGGAAGCAGGGCGGATGGATGGTCTGACTGAAATAGGACTCTTCTTCAAAATCTACATGCCGACAATGAAATCGACGTATGCAGCAGCTGCCATCATTACATTCCTTAGCAGCTGGAATAACTATCTGTGGCCGCTCATCGTCTTGCAGTCGCCTGAGAATATGACAGTGCCGCTCCTGATTTCTAACCTTGGTTCAGGATATGCACCGGATTACGGAATGATTATGTCCGCGATTGTCATTACTACGCTGCCAACTGCACTTGTATTCTTTGTAATGCAAAAACACTTCGTAGCAGGAATGACAGGGTCTGTTAAGTAATTTAAATAGGAATCGAATCTGTTGATATGCTTTATGAAATGGATTCAAGCTTGGCAGGAAAGGCTGTCTTGGCATCAGTTGAGAGCAAGTAGAGACTGATTTCAGGCAGTCCTTTCCCATATAGAAATGGAGGATGTATGATGAAACAAGTAATGGAGCAAAAAGTAAATCCGAGCACCGCGTGGTTGTCTGATGTAAGCGTATTCGCTGTAGGCAGAGTGCCTGCGCATTCCGATCATAAGTATTATGCTACAGCCGAAGAGGCGCAGCAGCGTGGAGTGATGCCGCTTCGGCATAGTCTGAACGGAAGCTGGAAATTTAGTTATGCTGCTTCGCCGGCAGCGCGCCAAGCGGACTTTTATAAGAAAGAAGTATCTTGCCGAGGCTGGGCTCAGATCGAAGTTCCTGGACATATTCAGTTGCAAGGGTACGGAAACCCGCAGTATGTAAATACGATGTATCCATGGGATGGCCATGAGAACCTTAGACCGCCTATGATTTCAGAAGACCATAATCCGGTTGGCAGCTATGTTAAATATTTTGATGTGCCGGAAGGATGGGAAGGCCGTCCGCTCTATGTCTCTTTTCAAGGGGTTGAAACGGCTTTCTATGTATGGCTGAATGGGGAGTTTGTCGGTTACAGTGAAGACAGCTTTACGCCAAGTGAGTTTGATCTTACTCCTTATGTAACAGATGGAGAGAACAAGCTGGCTGTTGAGGTATATCAACGCAGCACAGGCAGCTGGCTGGAGGACCAAGATTTCTGGCGCTTCTCAGGGATCTTCCGGGAAGTATATCTGTACACTACACCAGAAGTGCATGTTCAAGATTTATTTGTAAAGACAGATCTGGATGAGAAGTATGAAGCAGGTACACTTCTTACGGATCTGCAGCTGACAGGCAAGTCCGCTTCAAAAGTAGAGCTTGTACTGAAAGATGCAGAAAATAAAGTAATTGCAGAGCAGACGGTAGTATCTCCCGAAGACAAACTATCAGTTCGCCTGGCAGCTGGAAATGTAAATCTATGGAGCGCAGAAGCACCGTACTTATATACTCTTTATATCTCTTTATACAATGAGGCAGGAGAACTTGTCGAAGTGGTACCTCAAAAAGTAGGCTTCCGTAAATTTGAGATGATAGACAAAGTAATGCATCTAAATGGAAAGCGTATTATTTTTAAAGGGGTAAATAGACATGAATTCAATGTCCGTCAAGGACGGAATATTACGAAAGAAGATATGTTATGGGATATCAAAGCAATTAAGCAAGGGAATATGAACGCGGTTCGTACCTCCCACTATCCGAACCAGACGCTATGGTATGAACTATGTGATGAGTATGGGGTATACGTCATTGATGAAATGAACTTAGAAACCCATGGATCATGGCAGAAGATGGGGGCAGTTGAGCCATCTTGGAACATACCAGGAAACAATATGGAATGGCAAGATATCGTCATGGATCGTGCGATTTCCATGGTAGAACGGGATAAAAACCATCCTTCCATCCTCATATGGTCATGTGGTAACGAATCCTATGCTGGGGACGTCATTCTGAATGTATCCGATTACTTCCGGGAGAAAGACAGCACTCGTCTCGTACATTATGAAGGAGTATTCTACGACCGGAATTATGACAGAACGAGTGACATGGAGAGCCGGATGTATGCGAAGGTAGCAGACATTGAAGAGTATCTAAATGACAATCCAGGTAAACCGTATATCAGCTGTGAATATATGCACGCAATGGGGAACTCCTTAGGCGGTATCCATAAATACACGGAACTTGAACAGAAGTATCCAATGTATCAAGGTGGTTTTATCTGGGATTACATGGATCAGGTTCTGATTAAAAAAGATCGTTATGGCAAGGAATTTATGGCCTACGGCGGTGACTTTGACGATCGTTCTACGGATTACAACTTCTCCGGTAACGGGATTGTGTATGCAGACCGCCGCTGGTCTCCAAAGATGCAGGAAGTGAAATTCGTGTATCAGAATGTGAAGCTTACTCCAAGCCTTACAGGAGTTACGATTCGAAATGAGAATCTTTTTGTCAGCACAGATGCTTATGAACTTGTATACACGCTGAACAAAGAAGGAAAGCAGCTGTTTACAGGAAGAATGGATGTTCATGTGGCTGCGGGAGAAGAGAAAGAGATTGCGTATACTTTGCCGGAAGTGAGTGGTCAGCCTGGCGAGTATAGCGTAGATTGCTCCCTTGTGCTCAAGGAAGAAACACTATGGGCTGAAGCAGGGTATGAAGTGTGCTTTGGACAGCATGTGTTCCTTGTGGAAGAAGCTAAAGGAAATTCTTCTGCCAAAGGCTCCGCGCTATCCAATGATTTCCGCGTGGTTGAAGGAGATGTGAATATCGGTGTACACGGCCGTGACTTCTCGATCATGTTCTCTAAACAGGCCGGAACGCTCATCTCGGTGAACTACGGAGGTCGTGAGATGATCTCGGCACCGCCAGCTCCGCTCTTCTGGAGAGCGATGACGGATAATGATAAAGGAGCAGGGTTCCACTTTGATTCTTCTGCTTGGTATGCAGCAAGTCTTACGCGCCGTACACTAAGCTGGGAATTAGCAGAATCTGAAGGACAAGCAACGATCACGTATACCTATAAGCTGAGTGTTCATGAAGATGTAAGGGTGAAGGTAGCCTATACCGTATTTACAGACGGAAGTATTCAGGTGGATTCCTCGTATAAAGGGGTATCTGGATTACCGAAATTCCCAATCTTTGCACTGTCCTTTAAAGTACCAGCAGATTATGCGAACCTGGATTGGTATGCAAAAGGACCGGAAGAGAACTATGCAGACCGTGCGGAGGGAGCAAGACTTACTCGTTTCAAAAATCGTGCCGAAGATAATGTCTCTGCTTATCTCGTTCCGCAAGAATCAGGTAATCGTATGGGAGTGCGTCAAGTTGCGATTACGAATGATACTGGAAAAGGAATTCTGATTACGGCTCCGGCAACGCAGCCAGTCGAAGCAGTAATATCGCCGTACACGGCGTTCGAACTGGAACAAGCAACTCACCATTATGAACTGCCGAATGTGCATCATACCGTAGTCACGATTGCTGGCTGCCAAATGGGTGTTGGCGGAGATGACAGCTGGGGAGCGCCTGTGCTAGACGAATTTACTATTGATCCATCAGGCGAATTGTCCTTCCAATTTACCATTCGAAATCAAGTTTAATCCAATAAATGACGGTGTTTTCGTATAAGCATAAAGAGCCTTTCTCGGAATAAGAGAAAGGCTCTTTTTTTGATTGCTGTACTCATTGGAGATGAGTTAAGCTAACATCTTCTAACCGCTAGGAACCGTTTACGTCTAATGAAAAGGGAGCGGGTTATCTTCTATAAAGGTTGTTTTACCTGATGATAAATGGATCGCTGATCAGTACGACTTCCTCCTGAGCATGGATGTCTGATGTGTTAACAAGGGATATTTCCTTCGTCAAACGATATCTTCCGACCGGCAGCATTTCCGTCATATGAGCATCAAGCTCCACTTTTTTATTCGGTTCCAGTCTATATAAAATGTCAGTGTAGTTAAGATCAGCATACACTTTCGTCCATACCCCATTAATGTCGGCCTCGACTCCTGTAGGCGCACCATAATTGAGTTCCATGTCTGTATTATTTTTTAGTTGGTATGAAGCCGCATTGCCCTCGAGATATTCTTTTTCCGACATTCCGCACATCACGATTTCTGAGTTTATGAGCTTGAGTTTAAGGTCCTCTCGTTCTGAACGTGTAAGTGTAGATGGCTCGCCAAGACTGACTCCTTCTGCTTCTTCGATTCGATCTTTGAGGGATAAGGTAGAATTACTGGACATAGCTGATGTATTCATACCCTCTTGAATAGAGGCAGCTTTTTTCTTAATGGTAAATGGATCGCTAATGAGGGTAATAGACTCTTTTTGCGTGCTGTCTGATGGATCCTGGATTGACACTTCTTTCGTTAGTCGATATTCTCCTGGAGGAAGGTCCTCTGTTCCTGCATAAGAATACTGCTCAGAAGAATTTCCTGAATCGAGTCCATACCCAATACTGATAACACCTTCATTTTCAAAATAAATCTCGAACCAGCGTTTTCCCACTTTTCGTTCCACCTGATGATTTGCACCATAAAATATAGGATGCCCAGAATGATTCAACAGCTCATAAGAGACAGCTCCTCCTTCTTGAAATTGTTGTTCCACGAGTAGAAGATCTAGTTTCCCATCTTTTTGTATCTGTGCTCTTATATGTGTAGACTCTTTTCCTTGCTGGAATCCACTAGAGTTAATATCGGAACCCGTTGTAGATATGTCCTTTTGACAGGAGATGATCAGGAGCATGATCCCGGTGACAAGCAGCCAATAAAGCAGCTGTTTTCTATGTTTTAAGAGTCTATTATTATTCGGCATAGGGCATATCCTCCTTAAGCTGTGCGTAAGTCTCATTTTTCTGCAAAACATTCATGATTACGTCCTTCAAGATCATCAGGCTCTGCTTATCTTTATCGCATTCATTCCATTCATAATGATATGTACTGCTCTCATGATATAGGGTTAGTTTATAATTCTCATGCGGTTTTTTATTACATGTTACGGATTCCTCGACCTTGTCTTGCTCTCGCAGCAAGCCTTGACTGACAGCTTTTTCACAGATGAGAGACATGTCTTTTTCACTTAGCTGAAAATCACTGACTTGCGAAGCAATATCGCTGCTCTCCTTTGCGCGAAGTATTTGTTCTTTTGTATCGATTAGGATCAAAGTACCAGGAAGACAAGTATAATAACCTTTGATTTCGTCATGACAATGGCTCCTTCTCATCTATTTCTATAATCTTTGACGCAGCTAAGATGGATACTGTTCCCTATTATTGAAAATAGATAAGAAACACCTCAACAGCTTCCACACTTAAGGTACAATGAAAGCGCACACAAAAATTTCTTGAAGGTGGTTTGAATCCCCATGGAAATAAGTAGAACGGACAAGGATAAAGGAAGTAGCCCGTGTCTGGATCGGCAATATGTAAAATGGGCTTTGTCAGCAAAGATTGAAGAATCTGAAGCAGATTCAGCTGCTTTTGCTTTTGGGATCACAAACTGGAGACAAAGATTACGCAGCACCCAAGAAGATTCTCATTTCACTAAGAGCTGGGAACAGATTAGATGGAAAGCTGCTCAGGCTGTGAGCGAACCACTTCCGGAACTTTCTTTTGCAATCTTCAGGCAATTTGCTGAGACAGGAGAGCGTAAAGCGTATGAGGATGTTTATTTTGAACGGAGAGCGAGGTTGAATGCACTCGCAGTGGTTACTGCCGTTATTACAGATAAGCAAGAGCACCAACGGTATCTAGCTTCCTTAGAAAATGTGATATGGAACATATGCGGGGAGTATACGTGGTGCTTAAATGCGCATCTGCCAAAGGGAGGAGACCCTTCTCAAGAGGTAGATTTGTTTGCGGCCGAGACAGCACAGGCGCTTTCCGAAATCTATGCGATGCACCAAGACGTACTAGATATAAGAGTTTCTGAACGCATACGAACTGAGGTGAGAAGACGAGTACTTACCCCGGTTTTTACTGAGAAAAGACCCTTCTCCTGGCGATATGCAGATCATAACTGGTCGGCAGTATGTGCTGGCGGGAGCGGGATGGCTGCGCTTATTCTGATGAATGATTCGGAAGAGAAGACAGATGCGATGATGCAGACGCTGGAATCTATGAACTCTTTTCTGAGCGGCTATGGAGCGGATGGAGGGTGTGCAGAAGGGCTGGGTTACTGGGTCTACGGATTTGGTTACTATACCTATTTTGCTGAGATGCTAAGGGAATATTCGCATGAAAAAATAGATCTGCTTGCATCCGAGCATGTGCGGACAATCGCTCGCTTTCCCTCATCGATCCATCTTTCGGATGGAGTGTATGTTAACTTTTCGGATAGCAGGGAGCGGGAGGTGCTTCCGTCTGGACTTCTGAACCGAATCGCAGAGCGGACGGGATGCACCCATGATATTCCTTTTATTATTCCTGGTATGCTGGATGACCCTGTAAGAAGATGGGCGCACCTGATTCGTAATTTCCTATGGAGTGATGCAGCTCAATGTTTGAATGAGAAGAAGAGCGAGAGGGAGAACCGGAAGCAGAACGAGAACGAGAACGAGAACGAGAATCGGAACCGGAACCATATGGAGGACTCATCCAGCATCTCTGAGGGTACAGGTCTTAAAACAGCAATCTTCCCAAATCTCGGTTGGTGGGTGAGCAGAGGAAATTTCAGTGGTTTCGCACTAAAAGGCGGACATAACGGAGAGCCTCATAACCACAATGATCTAGGGCAGTTTATCCTCCATGGCGCGGGGGAAAATCTTCTCTGCGATTTGGGCGCAGGGATGTATTCCAAAGCTTATTTTCAAGAAGGCAGAGAGTCGATTATTAATATCTCTTCGGGCGGTCATAGTGTACCAGTGATCGGCGGGCATACGCAGAAGTCAGGTCCTTCCTATTCTGCAAAGGTTCTTAAGACAAAGAGCAGCGAGAAGGAGATTCAGGTAGTGCTTGATCTAACGAAAGCTTATGGTGAAGCGCCGATTCACTGCTTTACCCGCTCTGTTCGCTTCCAATGCCGCTCAGATGATAAGAGGTCCATACTGGAACTGGAAGATGTGTTCGAGTGGAAGGGGATAGCAGAGTCGATAGAAGAGAGGCTGATTAGCCGAATCGAACCTATTTTTGAGCATGGTACAGTGATCTGGAACGGTAGCAGAGCAAGGCTGATCCTTCGCTATGATTCAGCTCTGTGGGCAGCATCATGTACAGCAACAGCACACTTCACCCATGAAGGAGAATCATACACTTTTTATACGACTTCAGTTATAAGTAAAGAGAAAGAGGGCAAACAAACCAAGTGCCAGCTCCAGTTTGAGATTGATGATACTATATCGGAGGGATTAAATGCGGAAAGTTGACCTGTTGATCTTGCTGCTTATCGTAGTTAACTCCCTCTTAATAGAAGAGGCTTTAGCGGTGTGAGTCGCGTTTATTCAAAAATTTCAGTGTAGAAGCAAAGTTTCAAGTGATTTATCATTGTTTCTCCAAGGTCAGTAAATGTTGTTACACCTCGTTTATGAGTTGCTGTTTTGAACCCTTCTGCGTCTGCTCCTGCAACTGTTAAATAGACACAAATATCTGTACACACCCCAACAGTATGAACTTTATCTACACCTGAATTTCGTAAAGTTTGGGCCAAATCTGTATTAAAAAATGAATTATAGTCCGTTTTTGGCGAATAAATTACATTATCATGATCCTTATTATCTTGAAACCAATCATATAATTCTCCGAACAATTGTTGTCCTTCTGTACCTACAATATTATGTGGCGGCCATAATTCAAAGTGTGGATCATTGGGTTGGTGTTCATCCATTGTTACTACAACTACATTTCCCTCAGCTAAAAATCTGGTTGCCAGATCTTTAATAAAAGGAACTATTTCTTGGGCTGGTTTACCAACCGTTAATGTTCCGTTATCAGCTACAAAATCATTACTCATATCCACAATTAATAAAGCTTCTTTTGTCATTTTAATTCGACTCCTCTAAATAAAAAATGAAGACCTTATCTCAATCGATAAGGTCCGTTTAAATCGGGTTACCCTTATATAATTACAGATTCCCTGTTAATTTTTTTGGCTTCTTCTATGTTTTTCATTTTGTTGTCCCAGCAAGCCTGACTCAAATTCACAGGATATTCGGCTGGATATAAGGAACGTTTGTATTCTTCCCAAAGAAGATCAAGCTGTAGTTTTGCGAAAAGTTGGATTTCTTGAACCTTTGGACATTCATACACAAGTTTCCCATTCTCAAAAATCACTTCGTGCAAATCGATCGCCGTAAAATTTTTGACTGCTTTCCTAATATACGTATGCACGGGATGGAACATATGAAGTTCGGATTCTTTTTCCGGTTGTTCATAGGCAAGGGCAATATAATCGCCTTCCGATTTTTTCGTATAGTTGTTAATAATGCGGTACACCTTTTTTATTCCTGGTGTAGTGACTTTTTCATGACTTGCAGAAATTTTGATGGTATCTCTCATCTGTCCATGTTCATCTTCAATGGAGACTAGTTTATACACAGCTCCTAAGGCAGGTTGGTCAAAGGCAGTTATACCTTTCGTTCCAACTCCCCATACATCAATTTTTGCTCCTTGAGCTTTTAAATTCATGATTGTGTATTCATCGAGATCATTTGATGCATAGATTTTCGTATCAATAAATCCTGCTTGGTCTAACAATTTCCTTGCCTCTTTGGAGAGATAACCGAGGTCCCCGCTATCTATACGAATACCGGCAAAATTGATCTTGTTACCTAATTCTTTTGCCACTTTTATTGCCGTCGGAACACCTGAGTTTAGCGTGTCGTACGTATCCACTAGAAATACGCAATCCTTGTGACGTTTAGCGTATTTATGGAAAGCGATATATTCATCTCCATATGCTTGGATAAAGGAATGGGCATGGGTTCCTGAGACAGGCAGACCAAATAACTTACCTGCTCGAACATTGCTTGTACTAGAGAACCCGCCAATATAGGCAGCTCTCGTACCCCATAGGGCAGCATCAAATTCATGGGCACGTCTAGTACCTAATTCGGAGATGGGCTGGTCACCCGCAACTTGTTTGATTCGGGATGCTTTGGTTGCAATGAGTGTTTGATAGTTCACAATATTTAATAAGGCCGACTCCATAAGTTGTGCTTCTATTAAAGGTGCTTCGATACGGAGGATCGGAGAATTTCCAAAGACAACCTCACCTTCTCTCATAGCACGAATGGTTCCTGTAAAACGTATTGTTCTCAAAAATTCAATAAAGTCTTCTTGATAACCAAGTTCTTTTAGATAATCCAAGTCAATTTCAGTAAAATAAAATGCTTGTATATATTCTATAATTCTTTCTAATCCAGCAAAAATCGCATATCCGTTTCCAAAAGGCAATTTCCGAAAATATAAATCAAACACCGCTTTTTTGGTATGAATATTATCTGCCCAATAGGATTCAGCCATATTGATTTGGTACAGGTCCGTGTGTAGGGCGAAGCTATCGTCCACATCATTCTTCATCATTATTACCTCCTAACCTAACAAAATACGGTCAGGTTTGTTCATTATACAGCGTTTTTTAAGACATTAAATTTTAGTTTCTTTACTTTGACGTAAGAGATATTTAGCAAACTCAACGAGTCGGCGTGCTTCTTCCGTCCGAAGAAAATTCACATCTAAACCGTTTGGACCTAAACGAAAACGATCCAGTGCATCGGCATCCTTGAAAATTTGATAGAGCAGTTTAGCCTTTTCATGATCATTAGAGGAAATCTCAATCTCTGACAAACCAAGTGAATCGTGTTGGTCATGGTAATAGATCATAAAATATGTTTTTTCATCATAGGGTAATTCGCTTGCCTCACAATAGTCTTTGTAATACGCTGCTCCCCGGCTACCATGCCCTTGATCAATACCATCATCCAAGCGACGAGTGTCATGGAATACAGCCGCCATACCAAGGGCATCTAGTCCTTCATCTCGAATTCCATTTTGGTGCCCGATGATAAGAGCAAGTAACAGCACACGTGCACTGTGCGTTTTTGTATGCCATTCACTATCTGGCAGCCAAAACTCGACTTTTTCCTCCATGAATGTATACCATCGTTCGTAATATTCTTTAATTGGATGGAAAATTGGCTCGTGTACTACGTTTGCTAACAGCATAATTACTCTCCCATCTATAGGTTTATTTCAGCTGAACTAATTGCGCTAATACGGCAGAAATATCACCATCAATTCCAATTGATCTGGAGGCAATTTCTTGCGGAATATAAATTTCTCCTTTATTCAGCGTAATATATGTCGCGTTTTCCTCGTTGTTTGTAATATTCATAAATGGTGCTTTAATTAACTGGTTTCTAAAACCTACGCCTAGTTCCAGCAATACTAATTTTTTACCATGAGCGGTCTTAATAAAATTCTGATACGCATCATAGCTCGCTTGCCAAGATGGATCTCTTAAGAAATTACGGTCAACTTCTACATGCATTTGCATCGGACCGCCACATTTTGGACACTGTGGAATCAGGTCGGAAGGTACTTTTCCATTTTGCTGTTTTTGTGCCATTTCACGTAATACGTGATCACCTGAATAAATATCATCATGACAGCTGTTAGAACACTGTAACTTACGACAATTCCCTTCAAATTCGAAAAGACGTTCTTTTGAAAAACCTGCCAATTCAAAGTGGGCATCCGTATTCGATGTAATAACAAAATAGTTTTTATCTTTTACTAATTCATATAGGTTTTTCATTGCAGGACTAACTTCCTCGTTCTCTAAGAAGTACATGTACATCCGGCTAAAAAATGCCCACTTTTCTTCTTGAGAAGGGAAAGAATAAAAGGCGCCTTGCAGGATACTGCGAATGCCGTACTTCTCACAAAAATCACCAAAATTCTCTATAAATGCCGCATTCTCTGCGAAAATATTATAGCCACCTGAAATAGCAAGGCCGTTACTGGCACCAATGACAATGCTGTCAGCTTCTTCAATCTTTCTTAAAACTGCTGCATATGTTTCTTTCATACGTTCCTCCAATTTAAATACTTGATTCTAGTAGGTGCGAAACTGTACTTATTCGATATTTCCTGCTCGTTTTTCTTGTTCTTTCACAGCGGTTTTCAATACTTGAGCAATGTCCTCATGAATCGCAAGTCCTTTATCCATCAGCTCTACGGGCAATATTGCATCGTTTGGATTAATCGTAATATAATAGGCATCCGGCCAGTGATATGTCATATTCCAGAATGGCTCTTTAATGAACATCGGAGTCATCTTTCCAACACCTAATTCTAGAAACAGTACCTTTTTATCTTTGTTTTTGATGAGAAATTCATTATATTTTTTTAGTTCGGTTCGATAAGCAGTACCTTCTAAAAATACATAGGAGCGAACCCATGGCTCCATATCGCCACCGCATTTTGGACAAGTTGGAATCAACTCGGTAGGTATTCTTGTTCCTTCCATGTTTTCATACATTTTTTCAACCATATCTTTATTAAAATAAACTTGGTCATGACAACGATCGTTACATTGAAAATAACGGGAATCCCCTTGAATCGGTGCAACTTTATCTTGAGGGAAAACCTTAGAAAACTGTGCATCTTGATTCGTTGTCACAATGAAATAATTTTTGCCTTTAAGCAATTTTTCTAAATCAAGGTAGGGCTGACCAGCTTCAAGCTCATGTACACCCTTCTGATATAATGTAGCCAGGTAAGCCCAGCGTTCCTCTTTTGTTGGAAAAGGATGATAAAATCCATAGAATAAATTTTCAATTCCATATTTTTCGGCAAATTTTCTAAAATGCTTATTGAATAACTCCCCAGTCTGATAGTAGCTGTATCCAGCAGCTTCCGACATACCAGCAGCTCCGCCAACCACGATCGCATCCGCTTCTTCCATTTTCTGAAGTAATATATCTATATTGTTCTGTTGTAATAACATAATTTAATTTGTCCTCCTAATAGGGTTCGTCAATTTCTTATCCTGATGTTCTAGGATTTATGTGTATTATATAAGTCGTATATTCTTTTAAACAAGTATGCACTTTTAAGACATATACTATCTAAATAGATAGTGTTTGTCTCACAAATAAGAATTATAAAATGAGACTTAGTATGACTGGCGCATTCATGTATTGATAAGCTATCTATGTACATACTAAAATTTGGGGTATAAGATGTATCTTCATTTAAGAGACCCGCTTTACTAGACTATAGACTTATAATATAGTTAATACATAATAAAGAATGCGTATATAACTTATTAACTTATACTATCTGGGAGGATAGCGTGGATATGAATAGTAATGACTCAGATACGAATAAAGAGGAGTCCAAGGAACCGTTTTTTGGATACACTTTATCGATTATTAGCGGTAAGTGGAAACTGCTTATTATTTATCATTTATCACAAAACGGTGCTGTTCGGTATAACGAACTTCAACGTATGTTAGGGAAAATTACTTATAAAACCCTTAGTACCACCCTAAAAGAAATGCAAAATGATGGTTTAATTCATCGGGAGGAATATCCACAGATCCCTCCAAAAGTGGAATATAGTCTAACTGAAAAGGGACAAACGCTTTGGCCGCTCATTCAGGAGATGTGTCAATGGGGAGAACAATATAAAGAAGATTAATGAACATAGAAGCTCTAGCTAGATAATTGCAGTATACCTAACCTTTAGAGTAGACACTGGAACCCCTTTGGTTAACCCTATATTCTAGTGGGTGATTAGGGAGCATTTTTTATGGCAAATGAAGGACAAAAAAAAGCCCTAACTGGTCCGGCTGTTCACAGCAATCGTCCAGTTGGGGCTTAAGTTTATCTAATAGAGAGGGTTCATTCTTTAACCACTCTTTTTAATTAGTTATTCAGTTGCAGGAAGTCTGCAGTCGAAACTATATTGCAGTACATACCGTTAAGAGCGCCGACAAATGCATAATGAACCTCTTCAGCAGGTACGATTTTATCTTGATATGCTAATTCTTTTGTTGCACAAGCATCTTCAATAAGTGTAGTTTCATAACCTAGATCTACGGCAGCTCTAACTGTTGCATCAATACACATATGTGTCATCATACCTACAACGACTAACTTGGTAATTCCTTTTTCTTTTAATTGTTGCTCTAATTCTGTATTTAAGAAGCTGTTAGGGAAATGTTTGATGACGATACTTTCGTGTTCCGATGGTTGAACTGATTCATGAATCTTAACTCCCTCTGTATCCGGTAGAAAGAAGCCTAACCCTGGGTCACTTGCGACATGTTGTACATGGAAAATATGATCTTTGTTATTTTGTCTAAACCACTCCAGGATTTTAGCTGCATTCGCTGCTGCTTTTTCAGGGTTACTTAATTCCATGTTTCCATTTGGAAAATAATCATTTTGGATATCTACAATAATTAAAGCTGTGCTCATTTTTTCCACCTCGTTAATAGTTTAAGTATAATCAATGATAAATAAGTTCATGATTTTTATCGATACTTTGATGAAAAACTTTGATATCTAATAATTTCATGATGAAAGGAAGTTACTATGGAACTTGATAACATCGATGTTCAGATCCTCCGGTTACTATCCGAAAACTCACGTATTCAATGGAAGGACCTAGGAGCGCAAATCCATATGACGGGACAAGCAGTAGGGAATCGCATAAAAAAAATGGAGCAAAGTGGTGTAATTGAAGCCTACTCTCTAATCGTAAATGAAATGAAATTAGGGTTCTCTTATACCGCATTTATCATTATTTATATGAAAACAGCGAATCACGAATCATTTATATCTTTTATTAATGAACAAAAAGAGATAGTAGAAGCTCACCGAGTATCGGGTGAAGGCTGTTACCATTTAAAAATAAAGGTGAATTCTCAAGAACATTTAAATGTTCTTCTTAATAAAATTCTTGATTATGGGAATTACAAAATGTATCTATCTATACAAAACATTAAGAAACACAATCCACTGTCTAGTATGTTACACGTATAAAAAAGATAGGTATAATAACTCGAAGTTACTATACCTATCTTGCTTTGGAACACTAGAATGTACTAGCAGTGCCTAGTTATTAACTGCATCTTCTCCAAATGAGTAGGATTCTCCATCATCGGGTACCAACACATTAGACTGGATTCCTTTTTCGTTAATAAAGTTCTTTAATTCTTCTCTGGACAGTCCCCAATGGTTAACTGCTTCTAGATGGCTAACAACGATGGTTGCTTCAGGGGCAGCCTTGTATACTTCATAAATGTCTTCTTTACCCATAATAAGATTGCCAACAGGACCATCACCAGTAAAATGGTTTTCACCGCCATTTAGCAAAATAATTTCTGGTGTATAGGTATCAATGATCTCTTCTACTTTTTCATACCAAACAGTGTCACCAGCTAAATACACAGTTTCTTCTTCTGGATGTTGGAATACAACACCCATCACATTTCCCATGAGTTCTGCTGTTTCTCCATATCCGTGACGACCATCTACTTCCGTAATTTCAACTCCATTAAAGTCGATCGCTACTTCTTCTTCCATAACTTCAATATTCGTAAATCCTAATTCTTTGGCTAATTTAGCATCCTCTTCATCTTGCATAAACATCTTAATGTCTTTAGGGAGTTGATCTTTTGCTGCTTGGTCAAAGTGATCCTCATGTGTATGAGTGATAATGACAGCATCTACCCCTTCAAGAAGTTCATCAACGGACATTGGTAATTCAACGAGTGGATTGCGATCATCTCTTTCGGCAGGAAGGAAAGGATCAAATTCCCCTTTTTTAGACAGCATCGGATCAACTAAGAACTTTTGACCACCATATTCTAAGGTGATTGTCGCATTTCGAATTTGCTGAAAATTCAGCTCATACTCTTGTTGTTGTTGTTGAGAAGTGTTTTGCTCCTCTACAGGCTTTGTTTCCTGCGCGGTTCCGCAAGCAGCTAATAATGCACTCATCAATACCGCTGTCATTGTAAGCATAGCTGGCTTTTTAAACTTTTTCATCTTCATAAAACCTCATTTCAGATTGTAAGTAAACTTTACTTTAATAATCATTTTTTGATCTAAACTCAGAAACAGGACACAGTGGGGGGGATTGTTCTGAATGTAGTAGATAAGAGGAGAAACTCTCGCTCACTCACCTTATAGCCCGCTTATGCTAGTTCTTCTTATATATTTCTCCTTTCTATATGTCTTTTTCACAGGGGACTGAATGTATTATATGGTTGGTATAGTTATACAGACAAGTATGCACTTTCGAGACATATACTATCTATTATGACAGTGTAAGTTACCTTCATACGCTGAGATATATTAGAAGTTGAATAAAAAATTGAGTTTTGGCTCATCTATTTAGCAAAAATCCACATACGTAAACGTATGTGGATTTTTGTGGAATGTTATGTTGGTTTTTTATGAATTAACATCTATACATCTCTGGTGATTATATCGTGCTAAAAATAAGCATTAAAAAAGAGCAGTTCATCGCTGCTCTTTACTCTTATCTAGTTATGAATTGTCTTTAACGTAAAGGTGGCAGAACACCGCTTGAGAAAATAATAGACAAAACAACGATACTGACAAGGACAGCAGCCCCAACAGTCCAGAATACCAGTTTTTGAATCATGTTTTTGAAAACTCCCTTTTTTTACGATATTAATAAATGGCACCATTAGCTATTATACACATCAAATGTTAGATATAAGAAACAAATTTATAATTTTTATTAGATTTTTTTTAAATAGTAGACTTTTTAATGAAAAAAATGAGGAGATGGTTGAATATTTTCACCAAATTAATAAATAAAAAGTGCTTAAAATCTAAACATCAATAGTTCCCTAACCGACAAAAGAAGAAGACTACTCAGGCAGATATGGGGGGAAATCATGATAAAACAAAGATTGGCAAAAGTAATGGCAGCATTTATGGCACTCATTCTCATCATGACGACAACAGGGCTTGTATCCGTAAACGTGGCGTCCGCAGCAGACGCGGAGATCAGCAAACTGGTTTTGTCCACGGATTCACTAAGTTTGGAGATCGGGGACAGCAGTACACTAACAGCAACAGCGGTCAATAGTGATGGTAAATCTAATAATGTAACCATTAGCACAAACTGGACTAGTAATGATAGTTCGGTAGCTTCCGTATATAACGGGACAATTACAGCGAAAGGCGAAGGTACGGCGACCATTGTTGCTGTATACGACGGTAAGTCACAGGCTGTGAATGTAAAAGTAACAAAGAAAGTAAAGGCACTAACGAAGAATAAACAAGCACTTGATCTGCGTATAGGACAGGAAGCAAGTGTTACTCTTAAAGCAATTTATACAGATAACACAGAACAGGATGCATCGAGCATCGCCGAGTGGACTTCTTCGGACAACAAAGTAGCCACTGTAGTTAACGGATCCGTACGTGCTTTATCTGCAGGTACAGCAACCGTTACAGCAAAACTTGGCAAACAAACTGTGACGATTGAGGTTGGAGTCGAAGTTGTCAGACGAATTGAGATGGACCATACGCAGTTATCCCTGCTCTTAAAAGATGGAAAGCAAAAGGACCAACAGAAAGTAGTCCTGACAGCTACGTATCCAGATGGCGAGACAAAGGATGTTACAGCGGACGCCGTATGGTCTTCGAGTAATGAGAAAGTCGCTGATGCGTTTAAAGGAAATATTGTAGCCTACAAGGCAGGTACAGCAACCATTACAGCGGAATACGGTACGAAGACGACCACACTTGAAGTGGATGTAGATAAGACGCGTAAGCTGGTTGCGAGCGAACAAAGCTTTTTCATGAATATAAACGAAACCAAACAAATTGATTTAACGGCTGTTTATCCTGATGATACTGAGGTCAATGTAACTGAAAAAGCGGTATGGACTTCAAGTAATGTAAAGATTGCAGATGTCATTGATGGTAAGGTGTATGCGAATGCTTCTGGATCGGCAACGATTACCGCAAAATACAGCAATCAGACAGTAGAAATTCCAGTGGATGTAGAAGTTGCTCGCCATTTGGATATCGATAAGGAAGAACTTGGACTCAAAGTAGGCGGGACCCATACGTTTAAAGTAGTGGCAGCCTTCGCAAACGGTGTAACCGAAGAGGTAACGACCAAGGCAACCTGGACATCAAGTGAGGAAAGTGTTGCTTATGTAGAGAATGGAAATCTTACGGCATATAAGTCAGGGAAGACGACGGTAAAAGCAACCTATGGCGGTAAAACGGTTGAGGCAGCAGTTAGCGTAGACATTCCGACCAAGGTAGCACTGGCAAGCAAAAAAGGGGTAGTTCCTGTAGACGGAACCCTCCAAGCGAATGTAATCGCTACTTACACAGAAGATCGTGAGGAAATCGTAACCGATAAAGCGGAATGGAGCTCAAGCAATGAGAAGATTGCTGAGGTTACATCCGGTGGTTTAATTACAGGAATAAAGACAGGTAAAGCGACCATTACGGCAAAATATCAAGGTAAAACCCTTACCATGACGGTAGAAGTAGGACTAGCAAGCGGCTTACAGGCTGACGTGCCGATCGTAGCGCTGCTCTCCAAAGAAACGTATCAACTGAAGCTGACCGCATCTGATGAATATGGGAATGAGCAGGATGTAAGCAATGATGCAACCTGGAAATCAAGCAGTGCCCGTATAGCAGATGTGAAGAAAGGCTTAATTACTGCTTACGGCAAGGGCAAGACCAATATTACCGCTGAATATGGTGATCAGAAGGTAACCATTGCAGTAGAAGTGGACGTCATTGAACGCATGGAAATTTCGGAGTCTTCTCTTTCTCTGAAATCAGGCGATACGATAGATCTGACGCTGAATGTAATGCTGAGCGATGGTTCTACACGTGATGTGACAGACGCTGCAGAATGGAAAACGAACAGCTATAAAGTCGCTACCGTGAGCAAGGGGAAAGTGAAAGCAGTAGACTACGGAAAAGCGAAGATTACAGTTAAATATGGCAGCAAGTCAGAAAGTGTACCCGTCGATGTAGATACACTCAAATACTTGCAGACCGATGAAGTGAGCTTGACACTGAAAAAAGGACAAACAGTAAAAATTACAGCTGAAGCAACCTATGCAGATGGTTCTGAGGCAGACGTATCGAAGCCAGCGATGTGGACTTCTTCGAGGATCACGGTCGCTAGCGTAAAAGACGGTACCATACGGGCAACTGGAAAAGGAAAAGCAACGATTACGGTCAGCTTTGCCGGCAAGAAATCAAAAGTGAGCCTTGTCGTTACGGAGTAAACATCTAACAATATAAAGTGAAGTGCACCCTGTCAAGTAGACAGATAAAAAAACAAAATTATAAATGTTCAATCCCCTCGGTTATCAAAGCTGAGGGGATTATTTTTTCTTAGTTATGCTGCTTGCCGATATTCGTTAGGGGATAAGCCGTTAAGTCGTTCGGTGTATCGAAAATTATTGTAATAATGGATATAAGTTCTTACACTACGAAGGAGATTGTCGTATGTATCGTATTTCTCCAGATAAAAGCTTTCTGTTTTAAAGGTACCCCAGAATCGCTCAATAGGTTGGTTGTCCAAACACCGACTTACACGAGACATACTTGTTCTAAACTTGTATTTCTTTTGAAGTCGTTGGTATTCATGTGAGGTGTATTGAAAACCTCTATCACTGTGCAAGAGTGGCTTAGCACCTGGGTTCCTTTTGTAAGCTTTCTTTACTGTATTCATAACGAGTTCATTGTTATTGGAATGGCTGAGTACCCATGACACCACGGAGTTGTCATATCCGTCAATAATGGCACTCAAATAGGCCTTACGGCCATTTCCGTACTTTAATTCTGTTACATCGGTGCACCACTTTTGGTTAGGGGCATCCGCTTGGAATTTTCGGTTCATGACATTCTCTGCAATATGAAGGGCTGGAGCTTTCACGTAATTTGGCCGCTTTTTGCGAATCACTGCCCTTAGTTCAAGGGCGCGCATGATACGGTAATAGCGTTTACGGTTGTAGCCTTTTTTAGTTTGCGATTTAACTGAATACGCATTTGGCGATAACCGAGTATCCCTTTTCGTTTGTCATAGCGACACTTGACTTCCTTGGCGAGTTTAAGATTTTCGAGTTCCCTGGTGGATGGCGTCCATTTCAGCCACTTATAATAGGCAGATCGGGCGATTCCTGCGAGCTCACAGAGCTTGGTGAGTGCATATCCCTTTTCGCCATGCAGTTCCTTAATCGCTTGATAGATGTCTGCATGCCGAACGTAGGTTAGTGTGTATTTCTTCGCCGGATCTCTGCCAACTTTTTTGCGAGTGCATTCTCCATTTCAAGGTACTCATTACGCGCTTCGAGTTCCTTAATCCGAAGCTTTAATCTTTCCTGTTCATCTAGCTCCTCTAGCGGTTTTTTACGACCTCGGAGGTCTTTTAACCCTTCGTGACCATTCGTTTGATATTTACGAACCCAGGCGTAGACTTGCTGATAAGAGACATCGTACTTGTCGATGGCTTTCTGGTAATCTAAATCATGGGCGATGGTGAATTGTGCAATTTCAATACGTTCTTCGTAAGTCGTTTTCCGTCCTTTATTCATATGAGGGGATCCCATCCTTTTCGGAGTTGGTTTCATTTTCGCCCCTTCAGTATACTTGGAAATCCAGCTCTCTAACACAGATTTACTCGAAATATGGTACTTTTTCACCACTGATCGTACAGAGTGTTCACCAGAAAGTGCATCTTGTATCGCCGCCAGTCGTAACTCTTTGGAGTAAGCTTTCCAACCTTTCGATTTTTTTAAACCTTCCACTTCACCTGCTTGATATTTTCTTATCCATTCGGTAACCGTGCTTTTATGGATCCCCAGTTGTTTTGCCTCGTAGTTGGGATTGGATTCATGCTGCAGGCAACGTCTTACAACCTGAATCTTAATTTCATATGGAATTGGGCTTCTTTTAGACATTACAAAAACTCCCATCATGATAGAGGTAGAAGTTTTGTTTTTTCTACTGTCTACTATGATGGGAGCGTATCAATTAAAGGGGTAGCGGCCTTTTTCTATCTTAGATATCATTTAGACAATTGTATGAGATAAGACGATTGCTCCATAGGCAAATGCGATGAGAATAACAAATGCGGGATGAATCTTTGTTTTTGTAAGCATAAAGAGTGCAATCGCTGAAATAAGTAAAGTCTGCCACATATTAATCGTCTCGATCGAGACAATCCCCATCTCCCATGTCAGTAAGAGCATGAGGACAGCAATGATAGGCTGAACAAGCAGTGTCATTCCTTTTACTACGTTGGATGTACGGTATTTATTAAGTAAGCTAAGCAGTAGAATAAGTGCAGTTGCAGAAGGAACGACAGTAGCAATGGTAGCGATGATGAATCCAGGCCAGCTGGCTACTTGGTACCCGACAAACGCAGCAATTTTGGTCGCAATTGGACCAGGAAGAGCATTTGCTACCGCGAGCACATCACCAAATTGTTCATTTGTCATCCAAGCGTAATGATTGACGACTTCTTCCTGCATAAGTGGAATGGATGCAGGACCGCCTCCATAACCAAGCACATTGGCTACGAAAAATCCCCAAAACAGTTCCCACCATGTTTGTAGTTGCTCCACGGTTTATGACACCCCTTTATCGCTTTGTTTGTCCCGTTTGTAGCGCTGCACGAGGTTTAGATGGAACATGCCATAAACCAGGAAGAGCATTACCACAATCCCTGGGTGGATTTGCAGCAACTGAAGCAGGACAAAGGCAAGAACTCCGAACAAGACAGCAAACCCTTTTCCAAGACCTTTCCATGCCTTCAGGGCAAATTCATAAGCCATAATACCAAGCATGACAACGATAACAGGTCTTACCGCTGCGATCATTCCTGCAATATATTTGGAGTCTTTTAAGGTGTACATCACCCCGAGCAGAGCAACTATGGCAATACTCGATGGCAAGATATGAGCAAGCACCGAGACAATAGCACCGGAGATTCCTTTTCGCTTATAGCCAAGATACGCTGCCATTTTCGTTGCAATCGGACCAGGCAGGGCGTTGGCAAGTGCGAGGGTTTCTCCAAATTCTTCATCTTCCATCCACTTATAGCGGGTGACTGCTTCATAGCGGATGAGGGGAATAACAGAGGGTCCGCCTCCGTATCCCAAAATACCAGTTCTAATCATTCCGATGGCTAGTTCTTTGTAAGGCTGTAAGTTCATTACTGAGGTCTCCTCCTATAAGCGCATGCCCATGCGGCTCTTGTAGCGTTTGAGCAGCAGCTGGGATTCTACTTTTACAATCCCGGGCATTTTGTATACTTTCTCTAGTAGAAAATGTTCCATCTCTTCCATATCTGCAAAAATACCGTGCATATGTAACGTGCTCGGACCTGTCATGTGATAGAGGCTAGTAACCGCCGGCTCTTGATCAAGCTTCTCTGCCACTTCATCCAAATACTGCGGCTCAATATCTACATTAAAAAAGGCTGATACAGATAAACCCACTTTCACTGGATTAATCACAACCGTAAAGCGTTCGATGACTTCCTTCTCGGACAAAGCATTAATTCGGGCCTGAACGGCAACGCGGGATAAGCCGATTTGCTGACCAAGCTCAGTATAGGATATACGGCTGTTCTGATGCAGGGCTGCTAGTATTTTGCGATCAATCTCATCGAGGTTATGCATGCGGGGGATCTCAGGTGAGAAAACCTGATCTATCCGATCTTTACTCATCATTAGACCACCTTTCATTATTTCGAAACAAACTTTGCGTAATTTATATATCTATATTTATAACTTTTCGTAAGATGAGTCAATCATTTCTGCTCGATTTGTCCATTTATATAATATAATCCTTTCTATTTGTATATCTGAACATCTGTGAAGCAAATCAGCCCCCCGATCCAATGGACCGAAGAGCTGATGTTTTGGAGTACAAAGATTTGGGAGAATGATTGCTTTAGATCATTTGAGTGATCATTCTTTTTTGTCATAATGAATTTTATCAAAATATGAATCAACAAGTTTATTTCCGCTGCCATAGCTGTCACTAATTATTAAAATTACATAATTTCTTGTTCTACGAATGGAATAACCCTGCAGGCGATCATATTCCTCCGAATCTTGTGTTTCATATTTGCTTACAAGCTCATTGCAATAGGAGCTTAGCGCACTTTGAATCATATCGGCGTTATGTGTGCTAGTTGCTTCGAGTATTGCAAATTCTCTGGTAGTGTCATCTGTGCTAACGAAAACTTTTGCGCTGGAAACATCAGAGAGGGTCACTCCACTGTAATGTTCCTCAATTCTTTCAATACTGAGTTCCTTCATGTCCTTGTAGTAAACCGATGAAGATAGCAAAAACTCAGAAAACTTATTTATATCCATTTTTGTTTTGGGTTGCATTAGGACATAAATACTTGTTAGGACAATTATGGCAGCCACTAAGATAAAAACATTTTTTTTAGATACCGTTTTAATGGAGATCTCCTCCTCTATATAAGCAGTATGTAAAGTAAATAAAAAGAACCAACAAGCCTCCAGTTAAATCTGACACGGGACTGACTTTGTTGGTTCTTATGTTTATCGCATGGATATTACTCTTTAGTAAAAATGATGGTAATGCTTGTTCCTTCTCCAGGAGTAGATGTGATGGTCAGCGTGCCGCCAACACTTCTTGCTCTTTCTTCCATACTAAAAAGGCCGACACCAGCTTCACTGCCGGCTGCTCCAACGGTAAAGCCTTCTCCATTATCACTGATCGTGACGAGCAGTTTCGCTTCACGATCATCAATCGTGACTTTCGCTTCCTCTGCATCGGCATGTTTGGCAATGTTAGTCAGCGCTTCTTGAATGATCCGATAGATTGCCAGCTCCAGGTTATGAGGTAATCTGCGACGTAAGTGACACTCAAAGCAGACATCAATACCATAATAACCTATGAACTTCTCAATATAGGTACGGATCGCAGGAACGATACCAAGATCGTCTAATACCGAAGGACGAAGCTGCCAAGCTAGACCTCTTACTTCCTCGATAATCGCAGTCACCTGTTCGCGCAGAGGTTGTAAGTCAGACTTATCAACCGACTCATTAGAAGTAAGCTGATCCAGTTGAATTACAAGAGAGTAGAGGCTTTGCCCAATTCCATCATGAAGCTCTCTAGAGAAACGTTTCCGCTCCTCTTCTTGAATCCGAATGACCTTGGTCATCATCGATTGCAGCTCAGCTTCTGTCTGCTTCAGCCTCGTTACTTCGTTACGAATCGCCAAATACTTTTTAGGTTTCCCATGTTCATCCATCAGCGGCACAATCGTGGTATTAACCCAGTAGAATTCCCCGTCCTTGGTTGTATTACGGATTTCCCCTTGCCATACCCTTCCTTCACGGATCGTCGTCCAGAGCTCCTTCATAAAGGCAGTATCGTGGTATCCTGAATTGATAATACGATGATCCTGTCCGAGTAGTTCCTCTCTTGAGTACTTGGATATTTCGCAAAATTTATCATTTACGTACTGAATTTTCCCCTTTGTATCTGTCATAGCGACAATCGAGGATTCATCTAGAGCAATCTTAAGATCGGTCAGTTCCTGGAGTGCACTTTTCACTTCATCCTTCACTGTATCATTCTCGATATGGTGCTCTACTTCATTTATTAGTTTATCAATAGAATAGTTCTGAAAAGGAGATGTAAAGCTCTGTGTATCAGTCATAAGTCATGAGCCCCTTTTTCATTGCAAGTTTGACGAGCTCAGGCCTGCTCTTTAGACCGAGTTTATCCATAAGATTACTCTTATGGGATTCAACCGTCTTGACGCTGATTATAAGTTGCTCTGCAATTTCCTTATTAGAATACCCTTTGGCAATCCAAGCCATAATTTCTTTTTCGCGATCAGATAGTGTTTCATAAGGACCATCCGATTCTCCCCGGCGGATCATATCAGAGTATTCCTTCATTAATTTCTTTGTTGCACTTGGATATAAATAGGCAGTCCCATCTGCCACAGAGCGAATGGCTGCAATGAGCTCCTCATGAGGAGCACTTTTGAGTATGTAACCGGAAGCACCTGCGTGAATGGCTCGGAATAAATACTCTTCATCATCATGCATGGTTAGAATCAATACGCCGACATGAGGCATCTTTTGTTTAAGTTCAGCGGTTGCAGTAAGTCCATCCTTGCCAGGAGGCATACTGAAATCCATGAGTACAACATCCGGGTTTAACTCTTCTGCTTTGGCTATCGCTTCGTCTCCGTCTGCCGCATCTCCAATGACTTCAATATCATTCTTTCCTTGCAGCAAAGCAGATAGTCCTGATCGTACGACGATATGGTCGTCAGCAATTACGATACGAATCAAAATGGTTTCCTCCCTTTCCTTCAAGGTCCGGTGTGATGTAGTTAACATTTTACTACAGTTAGAATAGGGCTGCACCCGATCTTTATGAAAAAAGAGAACTAAGCAATGTTTTTTTTACATAAATAGTTCACCATGTCAGATTACATTCAGTATGTTTGTCATAGAAGTGGAGAGTTGATCGGCTTCTCGCTCTACCATCTGGATCTCACTTGGATGAAAGGGGCGAGAGTGGTTTCTTAGACCGGTAATCAGAATCCCAACAGGGGTTTGATCCTGCAAGAGTGGAACAGAAATAATGCTGGTAAGCCGCTCTGCAAGTAAGAGGGGACAGGTATGAAACAGCAGAGATGCAGGTTCTGAATTCATACTTGAGATAAAACTGCGGCCTGACTTAAAGACAGGGGCTGCAATACCTTCATTTGTTTTAAAAGCGATTTTTGATGTGCGCTTACTGCGGCTTCCCATCTGAAAGATGACATGCAGCTTTCCGTCTGTTTTCGAGAGGAGCAAGATGGCGGTGAAGTCAGCATGTAGACTATGTTGCAGCTGCTCTACAATATACTCTTCTGCAGGGGATAAGCATTGCATCATCATCACATCCTTTGGTTAGATTTATGAACCTAAGATTACTCGTTTCCGAGAAAGAGGCTGTGAAATATGTCACTAGAACCTAGCCAAATTAGAAAGTTAGGGGAATTTTAGCACTTTTATCAGGTGTTTCCCTGATCCGTAATATGGGGGGATTAAGTACAATAGAGATATTAGAAGAGCGAGGGGCGATTTAAGATGACATTAGTATTAGCCAGAAGAGGACGTGAGGTAGAGGTGACCATGTGCGGAGGGAATGAGACTAGCCAAGGGGAAGCTGAACTGAAAAAAGGTCTCCAAGGTTTGATGCAGCTTAAATCGATCAATGTCGGAGATCGACTGTTTTACGAAGGTGATGAGGTAGAGGCGCTGTACTACATGAAGTCGGGCCGGGTGAAGCTGACAAAGACGAATGAGGACGGAAAAGAAATTATTCTTTCGTTCATGCAGGCAGATGATCTGGTAGGTGAATTCGGAGGAATCGAAGGCGAATTCCACGGATTTGAAGCAGAGGTAGTAGAAGCAGGTATAGTGGGTGTCATCATGGTTCGGAATCTGGAGGTCTACCTCAGCCAAAACGGAGAGATGGCCCTCGAATTTATCCGCTTGATGGGAACTGCACAGCGTATACTCCAGTATAAACTGCGCGATCTTTTGATGAATGGTAAAGCGGGCGCGCTCGCTTCGGTACTCGTAAGAGCATGTAATAGCTACGGAAAAATGACACCCGAAGGAATTCTGATTACGAAAAAATTAAATCATGCAGATATAGCCGAGCTTATCGGAGCAACGAGAGAGAACGTAACGAAGACGCTTAGCGGCTGGAAAGAGCAAGGGATCGTAGAAGTATCGCAGGGACGGATTCTTGTTCGTGAAATAAGCGAGCTGCATCAGATATGCGGCTGCCAGGCAGGGAATCTTTGCTCGCCAAAAATTTGCCGCATGTAACTTAGCGAATCATAACGCAACTAAAAAAGACACCAGCTGGTGTCTTTTTCTATGTTTTTATTCTAGAACGAGGATTAGCTCCTCTACAATAGAAGGGAATTATTTATTTGAGACCAGCTTACTGGAAGGATAAGTATAGGACAACTTACGTACAATTTCTTTTTGCCATTTTTCATCGCCAATGGACACTGCCAGATTGAGAAGGTCCAAGTAATCGTCAAGTTTCAAATCCGTTTTGGTTGCCGATATGTTCATTCTATCCTTAAGTCCCCTTTATAATAAAATGTGCAGGTTATCTACGGTAGATAACTCACAATAATGATAATCATTATCAATAATTTCATTATGCATGGTTTCCCTTGGAAATGCAAACATTAATCAGTATTTTTCTTTACTTTTTTAGGAAGAAGTAAATAAGTAATGATGAGAAAGGGAATGTAGATCCCTAAAAAGGCAGCAGGAATAAGCAGCATCGGGTCTAGCAGGATATGATGGACCTGAGTAGTAAATGTAGTTCCGCTCGCATTGGTATGATAAACAGCAAGCAGAAGTGAAATACCTGCAAGATAAATGCAGAATAACGCGATAAAGTGCAGCAGGCGCTGCAACGGTTTATATAGTAACGAAAGTCCGCTCAGTACAAAGGGAAATAGAATAAAGCCAGCAATCATAAATGTGTTCACGTGACTAAGTCCTCCTTTTTGTTAGAAGTATGGACAGATTCATGGAGACGCATACTAATTGGCTTCCCTAGGGGCTATTCAATCCATTTCTCATAGAGTTTCGTATACTCTCCACTTTCTTTTAATTCTTTTAACATTTCATTCACGGTATCCACCATCTTTTGGTCGCCTTTATGAATGGCTATGCTGTAAGACTCGTTTGTAAAAAGCCCGCCAACCATTTCATAATTAGCATCCTCGCGCATCATTCCAAGCAGAATAGAATTATCTGCGGTGAGTACATCTCCTTCTTCAGACTGAAGAGCAGTAAATGCTTTTTGATAATCATCATATTCGGCAACTTTTGCTTCAGGAGCCTTATCCTTTATGCTCTTCACGGAAGTAGAGCCTTTGACAGCGATCACCCTAGTATTGGAGGACAAAGAGTCTAACCCCGTAATCGGACTGCCCTTTGGTACAAGGAGTGATTGACCCGCATAGAAGTAGACATCGCTAAAATCGACTTCCTTTTTACGATCTTCTGTAACCGACATTGCCGCAATGATGACATCAATTTGTTCATCCTTTAACAGGGGGATCTGAGTGCTGGAAGTAACCTCTTTTAATTCTACTTTTGTTTCATCCCCTAGAATCTTTTTAGCGAGTTTTCTTGCGATGTCGATATCGAGACCTTCTACCTTGCCTGATTTAGAATCTTTTAGTCCGAACAGGCGTGTATCGAATCGAACCCCGGCAATTACTTTTCCGCGTTCTTTAATGACGGCAACCGTGTCATATACTTCTGCTGGATCAATGGTCTCATCAGATAAATCCGAGTTATTGCATCCTGAGAGAAGTATGGTAAAAGAAAGCAGGAACATGAACAGCAATGGTGCTGTTATTTTGTTCTTTACTATGATATTCAACTCCTTATGATTATGCTGGACACTTCGAAAATAAGCTGGCTCAGGAACCAGCGAAATCATTCTTTTTGTTTGAAAAAGCACAGAATCCAAATAGGAATTATATAGTAAATACAACTAAGATCATACAATACCTCTTGGGATCAGAGCAATGTTTATGTCAAGTATAATCAAACCTAGTTGGAGGCTCCCTTTCATTTATAAGAGAGAATTATCCGGGGTAAGTTATGAAAGAATCTGAATAGGGTAATTTGTAAAGAGTATACATGTATAGCCAGAAAGAAGGGGAATGAATGATTAAGATTGTACTGGTCCGCCATGGTCAAAGTGTATGGAATTTGGAGAATCGCTTTACAGGATGGACTGATGTCGATTTATCGGAGGCTGGGCTTGAAGAGGCAAGGCAGGCAGGACTCATTCTGAAGCAAAATGGGTATGTATTTGATGAAGCATATACATCTTATCTCAAGCGCGCCATTCGCACATTAGGAATCATTCTTCACGAAATGGATATGATGTGGATTCCTGTCTATAAGACATGGAAACTGAATGAACGGCATTATGGAGCTTTACAAGGACTTAATAAAGCAGAAACAGCCGCAAAGTATGGAGAGAAGCAGGTCTTATCTTGGCGTCGATCTATTGATGTGCGTCCTCCTGAGCTTTCCCTTGATGATCCTAGATACGAAGCTGCTCTTCCGCAGTATCAGGCGATGAAAGAAGGAGAATATCCGCGCACCGAAAATTTACTTGATACCGAGAAGCGGGTGCTGGATTACTGGCAGGAACGGATTGCGCCTAGTCTAAGCTCGGGCAAGCATATTATTATTGCAGCTCATGGAAATACACTGCGTTCTTTAATTCAGCATTTGGATAACCTAGAAGGCGATGGCCTAATCAATTTAAATATTCCAACGGGAATACCGCTGGTTTATGAACTGGATGAAGAGCTAAAGCCCATTCGTCACTACTATCTGGGTATGGAAGGGCCGCTCCCAGCAGGTACCATTCCAAAACATATAAGTAAAGAAAGTACTACAAAAGGACCTCCTGCATAATTTAGGGGGTCTTTTTAAAAGTGGACAAGGTAGAGTGAACCATATAAAATGGAGCTTATCTTATTTTTATTCATGATGTGAATCAGGGTAGGATCATATAGAATGGAGGGACTTACATGAACCGTTATTTGTTCGAATATGAACTAATATCCACTGGATTTATAAGTGAATTCAGCTGGGTTGCCGAATCAGAAGAGAAGGCAAGAGATGCGATTCGTGATCGGATTGCTGACCTCGAATTTACGGAAATAGAAGATGTAATTGTAGGGAATCTCCTGAAAATAATGGATGCATCAGGCCATATTGAAGAGTGCGAAAGTTGTGCTTCTTAAGTCTTTATAGCATGATTAAAGAGGAGGCTCTCTAGAGAGGTCTCCTCTTTTGATATTTATCTTATTGAATCTGATTTATTTTACGTTCTTTTCCTGTTCATGTTGTTCTACTATTTCATGAATTTCTGACTCTAAAGCCTCAACGGTGTCTTTTGCGAGGTTCTGCAATGGTTGTGGGTGGAACCACTGAATCTCTCCATTATGTACCAAACCTTTGTAATCCTCACCTTGTACATGAATGCAAATTTTATGACGTTCATGCGGAGTATCCTCAAATACAGGTGTAATTTCAATATCCTGAATGTCATTTAGAACGAGATAATGCTGCATAAAGGAATGAACTGTTGCTTCAATACGTTCTACTGTACTCTCATCAAGTAATTGTATAGGGCTAGGGTTAAGCCATTGAATTTCTTCATTATGATAATGACCTTTGAATTCTTGTTCTTTTACTTTAAAAGTAAAGGCTAGACGCTCATGCAAACGGTTTTCGAATACTTTTTCTACCTCAAACTCTTCAATTTTATTATCAGGCATAATAATATTCCCCTCTCAATGAAAATTCATGTAATCACATAACACCAAATGCTGATCAACGAATCGCCGCAAATCAGAAAAATGTAGGAATTCACTAAGAATCAGGAATCCTATTCAACAACACGTTTGTTTCTTCATGTCTCACTTGCTTACAAATTCATATTACCTTTGCTAAATGAGAATAGAGAAAGAGCAACATTAGAATTTAATGAGAAAAGAAGGAAAGTTTTTTAAGAATCCTTTCTTGAGCTTATTATAGGGTTCTTCTCCATTACAAGTCTAGTGAAAGCGCTGTCTTTTTAAATAAATCGTACTTTACATACATAAAACAAGATGGGAACTGAGGGCTTAAGTAGGAGTATTAATTTCGTATAGAGCTGAAAGTAGCATCGTTTTAGAGAGCTTTACTATGGCAGGTTTGGAATATAACGTTTGTGGTGATAAGATGAATACTAACCTTAGCATATCGTGGAATCATTTAAGTAAATAATGTCAGTAAATGAAAAAGTTAAGATATATATAAAGGAGTCTAGAAATATGGTTAAACAGACAAAAAAAGCAGCGACATGGTCCTTAGTCATCATGGGTGCTGGGTTTGCTGCCTCTTTGCCTTTTCATGGAAGCATAGCAGGGAAGATCTTTGTTGGGGCGTTTGAAGCGGGCCTCGTGGGGGGACTGGCAGACTGGTTTGCAGTCACCGCATTATTTCGTCATCCCCTCGGTTTAAAGATCCCGCATACTGCACTGCTTCCCAAGAACCGGGACAAGATGACCGATGGCCTCGTGTCCGCTGTGGAGAATAACTTACTGAACAAGGAAAGTATCTCCGCTAAAATATCTGGGATGCCGATCAGTGAAATGATCCTTGAAATGGCAGAGAAAGAGCTGCAGTCAGAAGGAACCAAGGGTGCAATTGATATCATCGCTAAACGGATTGTAGCTACCCTTCCTCTTGAACGTATTGCTCCACTCGTAGCAAATGAAATGAAACGTCAGATTGGTGAAATGGACGTATCCTCATTGCTATCCAAAGCAGAACAGCAGATTACCAGCAAGGGTTATGATAAAATCGCACTTGATTACGGGCTGGACCAAGCTGAGGCATGGCTTACGAAACCGGAAGCATTATATACACTCGGTGAAATCGGTATGAAGGCTCTGAACTCTGTGCAAGTGAACGGGCTTATGCAATTTGCCATGAATGCACTTATGGGTTATCTCAATGAAGAACGCCTTGGCGGCATACTGCAACGTTTCTTATACGAACAGGTTCAGGATCTGAAATATGAGGGACACCCGAATCGTCATCAGGTGTTAGCCGGTATACGAGGACAGCTGATCAGACTGGCACACTCAGATAAAGTGGTCGCTGGACTAAGTGATTGGAAAGACTCGCTCCTTGAGAATTGGGATGCGGAGATGACCGTCTTACATAAGATGCAGGAGCTGCGCGATCGGGCACTTGTATATATGGAAGATGGGAAATATGTATCCGAGCATGTTCTGCCGATCATTGATTCCCTGATTTCCGAAGTGAAGGCTAACGATGAATTGATACAGCGTATTAATGAGAAAATCGTAAACAGTGTCACACATCTTGTAGAACGCAATCATTCCAAGATCGGAACATTGGTAAGAGAAAATGTGGATCGAATGGATAATGAAACACTGATTGAAATGATCGAAGATAAAGTGGGTCAGGACTTGCAGTGGATTCGAATAAACGGGGCAGTTACTGGATTTTTAATTGGTGTTGTACTTACCGTCCTACAAATCCTTCTTGTATAAAGGAAGGGGTTTATATTATGCGTCTATGGCATGAAGACTTGATTAGTAAGCTCCCCAGAGCACAGCTGCTCGGTCAGCATCGTGAGTGCTGCGCTCTCCGCGGAAAGGGCTGGGGGAAGAAGCATGCTACCGTAAATTATGTATTTGAATATCATCCCATGAAGTTAGTTAGATACCATCTGCTTATCATTGAAGAAATGAAAAACCGAGGGTACAACGTTGATATTCTATGGGAAGACCCGTTGTATCGCGGAAAGCAGAGCGAGCGATGGGAAGTGGAGTATACCGAATCACTGGATGAGTATGGTCGTTATGAAGAACATAATGATGACTATATGGAAGAATGTATGCAGAATCTCGCTTCAAAAGGAATTTATATTATGATAGTGGAGAAGGATCAAGGATCCGCTATATAGATAACATAAAGAAAGCAGATCTCAACGAATGAATGAGGTCTGCTTTCTTATTGTGTTTTTTGAAGTTTTACCTGGGGAAATCTCGCTCCACCAGTCCTTGTTCAATGGCATAACGGGTAAGCTGGACCCGATTTTCTAGCTGTAGTTTTTGTAAAATGTTTTTTAAATGATTTTTAACGGTTTGATCGGATATCCCAAGCGCATCCGCTATCTCTCGGTTCGTTTTTCCAGAGGCAACCCAGTTCAAAATCTCCCTTTCTCTATTTGTTAAGGGAGGACGGTTATCGTCCGTTTTCATCGTTTTGGGGAACTCCTGCAGAATCTGATACGCAAGCTCCTGACTGAAAGGGGCTTCATCGCATACAGTGGCTCTCAGGTATTCCAACCAGGTTGAGGAAGAGAGATTCTTAAATAGGTAGCCTTGAGCGCCTTGTTTAAGTGCTTCGAACAGATGGGTCACATCATCCGAGACGGTTACCATCACGATGATGACATAGGGATAGCGCTGCTTGATCAGCCTCGTTGCCTCCAGCCCATCCATACCGGGCATTCTGATATCCATCAGAATGAGGTCAGGCATCCATTCCTCAGTAAGCTGGAGTGCTTCCTCACCGCTGGTCGCCTTCCCTACAATTTCAAATGAGGGATCCTCAGATAAAATAGCCTCGATCGCTGCCCGCGCATGAGCAGAGTCATCTACGATGAGTACTCGTGTATTGTTCATGAATCAGGTCCTCCTTTCATTATGGTCATACACGTCCCGCCATGTTCTTGGTTATAAAAAGCAAAATCCCAGCCCATTTCAGCGGCCCGATCTTTCGTAATCCGGAGACCATATCGGTCCGGTCGATCCCAAGGGTCACCTTTATACCCTAATCCGTCATCCATAATGGATACGGTCCACGATGTCTTATTTCCTTGACCCGTTATTTGAATAAAACCAGCGTTGGCATGTTTTCGGACATTGAGAACAGCTTCTCTAATACAAGCGATCAGTTCAATTTGTTCTTTCGTGGTTAGGTCCTCATCTGGTATATTCCAGCTGATTTTCGATTCCAGACGACTGGTGTATATCAAATCCTCAATTTGTCTAAGCATCTGCTGCGGGTGTGTAGGAAGATCACTGGTACTTTCTGGAATCTTGAGCTGAGCAATCGCTTGTCTCACATAATGATGAATCTCATGTACTGTTTTTCTTGCATCTCGCAGTTCACCTTGATGAGCAGAACCAGACAAATTGCGGTCCGCTTTATCCATTTGTACCGATAATAAAAATAAAGATTGAGCAATCCCATCATGCAATTCCCTTGCTAATTGTTCTCTAGCCTCAAGAGCAGACTTTGCTGCTTTTTCTTTCTCTAATTCAGCCTGAGCACGTTCCATGACCTGAAATAATTTATTTAACAGGGTTACACTGACAAGATAAATAATGACAGGTGTCAGCCAATTGCCGGCCTCCATTGAGAGATAGGGCATAAGAAACTGGTGTCTAATGTATTCCCACAGACCGACCGTAATCGTCGGGATGATAAGAATCATCCACTTTATATGTTTATAGCTCATGTGCAGCAGCACTCCTTATCACAGGGGAAATCATATAAAAACACTAACTATTTTTATTATACCTTCTAATTGAAAGAAAGGGATTAGTTTCAGCCCATTGAAGAAGGGGGAAATAGAAACATGGTGCGTGATTTTAAGGATATGGGAGGATGTGTATGGAAAAAGGCGATAGGAGAGAGTCAACCTTGCTCACTTCCTGTTATGCTGTATTCTTACGCAGAATGCAATTTTCCTTTGTACCCCGTCCTTCTGTATACTTATGGTAATATCGATGTTGCTAATAACGAAGTTCTTTTAAACAAAAGTTCTTCTCATCTTAGCAGCTAGGAGCGTTACTAAATTAGAGTAATTAAGAGGAGTGTATGTAGAAACATGAGTCTAGCAGTGTTGGAACGTCGCAGTGAACTACTGAAGAAAAATATTGAACAATTGCTAATTCGGGAAAATCAAAAGGGCATTACAAGACAGCAAAGCATGTTTTTACAACAAATGATTAAAGAACTCTATCAAACTTCACATGAGTTGAACACGGAAAGACGCTAAATAATGAGTAATAAAAAAGGAACCCGGACTCATCAGCTTCTGGCGATTGCAGAAGCTGATGGATCCGGGTTCTATTCTTTTTATACCATGTAAGGAGCAGTCTCTTCCTGCAAGGTCAGTTCGTTTTTTGGTGACCGGGCAAGGATATAGGCAATAAAGATCTCGACTAGCTCTGGATCAAACTGAGTTCCGGCACAAGCGCGAAGCTCAATAATCCCTTCTTGCAGTGTCTTTGTTTTCTGGTAAGGCCGTTCTGTAGTCATGGCATCAAAAGAATCAAGAACAGTGAGCATCCGGCATAGTTTAGGGATTTCTTTCCCTTTTAGTCCATGAGGATATCCTTTACCATCAAATCGTTCATGATGAAGCTCTATATAAGGAATTAAATCTCTAAAACGTGGATCGGTAAGCGCGATTTTCTTTCCCCATGTAACATGTTGTTTAATGGTCTCCCACTCTTCAGGAGTAAGTTTTCCTTCTTTATTCAAGACGCCCCACGGAATTTCAAGTTTCCCGATGTCATGAATCAGCGCACCAAGGACAAACTCTCTTTTTTCTTCTTTGTCTAATGATAGAATATTGCTCATATCTAATGCATATTTGTACACTCTTTTTGAGTGCTTGAATGTATCTATATCTTTGTACATAAATAAGTTGAGTTGTTGCTCGATGTAATTTACTTCATGAGACAAATCTAGTTCGTCTTCCATTATTAAGTCACAGCCATAAGTATGTACGGTGTTTTTTCCTTGTTTCTTAGCATAGTACAGCGCTTTATCGGCATGGTCCACAAGCTGCGATTTATCATATAGGTCTATACTGTACTGAGCGATCCCAGCTGAAAAAGATAAGCATTTATGTGGAAAAACTTCTACACCATCAAAAGGAGTATCGTTTAGTTTTTTTCTCAACTTATCAACAAAATGTCGAGCCTTTTCGTAGTCATATCCCGGCATAAGAAGAGTGAACTCTTCACCGCCATAACGGGAAGCCACAATAGAGGTGTCTTTTGTTTCTTCTTTCAACATAGAACCGAGAAAACTAATGAGCAGGTCACCTTTTAAATGGCCGAAGCTGTCATTGTATTTTTTAAAATCATCAATATCGATCATGGCTAGTGAAAGTGCTCTATCATTAACTTTAGCTTCTATAATGTGATAATCAAGCGAACTTTCAAAAAAACTATGATTATAGAGTGCTGTACGCTGATCAATATTAGAGCGATTTAGTATCTGATGATACATGGAGAATAATAGACGGAAAGCATGTGATAACATAATGCCCAAACTAAGAAATAGAATGAGACCAAGTGTTCCATTGTTTACGATCAAGACACATAATACAAGAGAGAGGATTAACATACAAAGGTATACAAGTATGGTGTCCTTAACAAATCCTTTTAACGTATTAGCTAAATCTGTACGGTATAAAAGATAGTAATAAATAAACAGACCGATTGTGTTTATCCCAAAATAACTAGTAAGGGCTAGAATATAAGAAGCTAAATTATGACCATTTACAGGACCTAGTGTGCCATTAAAAGCAAGAAAAACTTGAAATGAAAGAGTGATCATTATTGAGTATAAAGAAAAATTAGTTAGTTTCTTCCACCAAGGAACATTACGTTTATAGACAAAGTAGGATAAAGAACAGAGTAACAACACTGCAAGTGTAAATTGACTTCCGTATATAAACATACATGCGAGATAGATGGAAGAATCAAAGGAAATTACATTTCCTTCAGGTGGAAGCCGAAATGTAAGACTATTGAGAATTAGGGCTGCCCCTAACATTACATAAAGTTTCACCCATTCTTCACTGCTATAATTAATAAAAGAGAAACCGTTAGTCCATATAAAGGTTATTATTCCCGTTAGACATAAGAAAGCAATATACCAGTGGCTAATATCTAGTTCTTTTATTTTCATAAAAATTTTTGCCATGAACTTACAGTCTCCTATTAATTGCGTCATCTATTCATATTTTATCATGACATTGTCATTATTTGATAGATAAAGAAAAAAACAGGCTTGGCGGCCTGTTTTTTCATAAGATCGTCATGAGGTCTTAACCTAATGCAAAACCAGAAGTAAGTGCAACAACAACAGAAGCTACGATAACCGCATTCATGATGATGCGAGCAATGTTAGTTTTTTTCATAGTGTGTATCCTCCTTAAAAGTTAGTTAGATGTATGTAAACTAGTTGCGAGATCTTGATCTTCAGTATCCTTTTTGGGAACCATGATACTCTGGATGTACAGGAAAATGCCAAGGTTCATAACGACATCTCCGATACTAATAACCTGAGTTCGCGGATAAGGATTAGAGAGAGGAATAATATCCCCAAGGAACGACAGTCTAGTAGAGGCATCCAGCATGTAGTGCTTATACACGGCATCACCGCTAGTTAAGAGTTCTGTGTAATAGGGTCCCAATACTTGTGCTGCGTCGAGTGATACAGGCATCCGGCCACCATTCACAGCCATCACAAGAAAATTGAAAAAAACACCGATAAGAATAATCATAAAGCCTTTATTCTGTCGATTCATCCACAGAAACGCCATACCAATAACGTAGATGGACATAAAGAAATACCCTGAAGCAGGTGCTAACCAGGAGGCATCTCCTTGAAAGCGAAAAATAAGGAACTGAATGAGTAGAAGGATCGGAAAGATAAGTCCGCCCTTTAACTTAATTTGACCAAACTGCACGAGACCATTCTTGAGACCGCCTCTGAACAATCCGACGATAAGTCCAAGAATTATACCATCATAGACCATGTATTAATCTCCGTATATCGTATTTTTTTCCAGTCAAATAGATATATTCGACTAGTATATACAAATTCCTTCTTTTTTTTTCAAAAAAATTTAGTTAATTCGTCTGATACTAAAAAAGTTAATTTCATGTTAAGAATTCCTAAAGAATTATTCATATCCGCCTTGTAAATAGTTATAAAAAGGTACATCGACCCACAGTTTATAACTAGATATATCGGCATCAGGTGCGCGTTTTTTTAGTGCATCGGATACTTTTTTTGCATTTTCTTCTAAAGTAAACGATTGAGCATAGTAATTTCCTTTTGCTATTTTGTTATTTACGATGACTTCATAGTTCGAAAGGGCTGTTGGTGAGTAGTACAGCGGCTGCCACCAAGAACCATATAAAAGATCTTTCTGTTCATCGCTATTTTTCTTAGCATAAGCAAGCACAATATTATTAAATCGGTTTTTATCATCTATATTGTTAAATTCTAGTACAAGATCGTATTCTTTCGCATAAGCAATGTAATTCCCATTTGCTATTTGCTCTACTTTATAATTGTCAGTCTCCTTCGGCTCGCCCCACTCTTTTAAATAGATGAATGCCGATGTTTTCGGCTCAAGCTGGATGTCGGTCTGAATTCCTTCACTCCGTAATAGTCCGATTAACTGCTTCGCATGTTTAACGTCATCATGACCATACGTAAGTTTTAATGAATCTATAAAATTAGAGTTATATCTAGTATCTTTCAGGTTGTATCCGGTAATTTCATTGTTCTCCAGTGCTTCATTTACGATTGCACGAAGATCGGGGGCTGCAATCAAATCAGAAGTGTTATAAGCATCACTAAGCTTGGAATAGATGTCTGCATCGCTGGTTTTACCAATACTATGTTTATAATTACCGTTTAGCTCCAGCACTTGTCCGAGTAAAGCGGCTGCATATTCGCTTGAGACTTGTTTGGCAGTTACGGTTTCCTTATATAAGGAAGAGGGGAGAAGACCTGTATCCACCGCAGCAGCAATCTCGGAACCGGCTTTGCCCTGAATACGAGAAGGTGAAAAACCTAGTTTCTTAAGAGATGCTTCTACTTTAGCTGATGGATAAGTATAGCTGAGTTCCTGGATTTCAGCTGCTTTCACTGCAATGTACAGTGCTGCGAGTGGAGTGAGTTTTGCATCCCCATGAACTGTGTTTGTTGTGATGATGCCTGCCTTGTAGAGTTTGGCCGCTGACGGATAGAGTGGATCAGAGGAATCTATATCTGTAAAAACAGGATCGTCACTCTCTACATGGATAGGAAGAACTTTTGCGACCGCTTCGATAAAGTCTCCTTTTGTTGGCTTCGCTTCAAACACAATCCCGTACTTGTTACTGAGAAATTGCACGTATCCTTCGATCGTGTCCGCTCCAGCGTACTGACTTACCGTAGACATAGATGCTGCTTCGGTGACTGGATGGGAAGCAAAAAACGAGGTGGAAGGAAGAATAGATAGAGCTACACTTGCTGCAACGACTGTTTTTAATAAAACTTTTTTCATAAGACCACTCCTCAAGATCATTTGAATACGTTATAATCCTACTAAACCTACCATTTATGTGTGTTTAATGTTCTAAATTTAGGGATCATCTTACCATTAGGCTTAAAAGAGTGTCAATCAAACATTCGCATTATATTGATTACAATTAGCAACAAACCATACATTTTACCTTTATATATAGCAAAATCCGAAAGATTAATTGACATACATCGATAATGTTCGTATTATGGAACTATGAAAATAGGAAAAGGGGATTAGGTCACTATGAAAAGAGCTCTTTCGTTTGTGTTGATTATTTCAATGCTTTCCATTTTATTAGCTGCCTGCGGCAGTGATAGCAGTGGAAAAGATGGGTCTGAAGGCGCATCCGCTTCCGAGCAAGAGTCTAAAAAAGCAGTTCTTGTACTTCCTGAGAAAATTGGTGTCAATCCTTTCTTCGTGCAGATGGATGAAGGGTTCAAAAAAGCAGGGGAAGAGTTCGGAATTGAAGTAAAGACGATCGAATCGACAGACCCGGCAGCATTTGAACAGAATCTTCATGCAGCTGTAGCAGAGAATTATGATCTAATCATGACGGCTACCTTCCAAGCGGAGGATGCTCTTACTAAAGTGGCTACTGAAAATCCAGGCAAGTCTTTTGCTATCGTAGATACGGTTATTGATCTGCCTAATGTTCGAAGTGTTGGATTTAAAGAATATGAAGGTGCCTACCTACTTGGGGCAGCAGCGGGCCTCGCAACCAAAACAGATATTGTCGGCATGATTGCCGCTCAAGATATTCCTTTGATTAAGAAGTACACCGAAGGATTTAGAGAAGGACTTGCTTCCGTTAACCCGGATGCCAAATTCCTGATTAACTATGCAGGTGGATTTAATGATGTTGCCAAAGCAAAAGAACTGGCGATCGTTCAAGCTGATCAAGGAGCTGACTTTATTGCTGGGGCTTCTGCAGTAGGTGATCTTGGTGTATTTGAAGCAGCGAAAGAAAAAGGTTTCTATACTTCCGGTCAAGATACAGATCGTACGGTAGAAGATCCAGAACATATTGTTCTTTCACAGCTTAAATCGACAGACTCTATTGCTTATGAAGAGTTGAAGGCTTTTGCAAATGGTTCGTTTGAGTTCGGCTATGTTAGTTATGGTCTGAAAGAAGACGGCGTGGGACTTACTTTTGTAACTAGAGATAGTGAATCCCCGCTTAGTCCATTCATTGGACAAGAAGTGGTTGATAAAGTGAAAGCAATCAGAGATCAGATTGTATCTGGTGAGATCGTGGTGACTGATCCGCTTCAAAGTAACTAAGCAATACATTTCTTTTTAAAGCAAAAGGGAAGAAGAATTTACTACAGCTATGTTAGAGCTCGGAATGATTGTTAGTTCTTCAAGATTTGGCCGGCTGCCCAACACAGGTAGTCGGTTTTTTCTTCATTAAGAGGAGAAGGGGGAAGGATACGCGTGCTGCTAGAAATGAGCGGGATTACAAAAAAGTATGGAACACTTACGGCGAATAAAGAAGTGAATTTTGATTTAAAAGAAGGCGAGGTTCATGCCCTTGTAGGGGAGAATGGTGCAGGGAAAACGACACTGATGCGCATTCTCTACGGGATGGAAGAACCGACCTCGGGCAGCATCCGGGTAAACGGCAAGGAAGTGAGCTTTACAACGCCTTCACACGCGATTACTCATGGAATCGGCATGGTCCATCAACATTTCATGTTGTTTCCGTCTTTTACGATTGCTGAGAACATAGTGATTGGCCGTGAACCATCCAAAAGCGGTGTTGTCTTTGATCGAAATGAGGCCGCCAAAATCGTCATAGAACTCGGTGAAAAGTACGGAATGCCGGTTGATCCGTGGAAAAAAACAGGTGAGTGTTCGCTTGGTATACAGCAGCGCGTTGAAATTCTGAAGGTACTGTACCAAGGGGCAGACATTATTATTCTGGATGAACCTTCTGCCGTACTAACTCCGCTCGAAGTAAAAGAACTTCTCACTAACGTTCGTGCTCTAACGAAGCTCGGCAAAAGTTTTATCCTTATTACGCATAAATTGCAGGAAGTCATGGAAGTGTCTGATCGCATCACGGTACTTCGAGATGGGGTCGTGACGGGAACACTTGAGGCAAAAAACACAGATGTTGAGCAGCTATCAAGACTTATGGTAGGCAGAGAACTGGTGCGAATGGAGAAAAAGCCTTTTCAGCCTGGGGATGCTGTGCTTGAAATCGAAGGAGTATCGATGAAGGGATCCAAAGAGCAAACATCGCTCCGAGATATTAACCTCACGGTTCACGCAGGCGAAGTCATTGGAGTCGCAGGGATATCGGGGAACGGACAATCGGAATTGATTCAAGCCATTGCCGGGCTTAGACCGGTCAGTGAAGGATCGATCCGCTTGTCAGGTCAGGATATTACCGGGCTTTCTGTTCGCAAAATTAGGGAGACAGGTCTTGCCCATATACCGGAAGACCGCTATATGTGGGGAGCTGCAAAAGATGCGACCGTTCTTGAGAATGGAATGATGGGTCACCATCATACTCTGCAGAACAAAGGGGTTATCTCCTCTCGTAAGGTACGCAAGAAAGTAGAAGAATGGATTCAGCGCTTTGGAGTAAAGACTGGTTCTGTCGAGACAAAAGCACAGTATCTCTCTGGCGGAAACTTGCAAAAGTTGATTGCTGCCCGCGAGTTTGCTCATGAAGCTCCTTTTCTCATTGCTGCTGAACCGACGCGCGGCGTTGATATTGGGGCAATGGAGACGATTCATAAAGAACTGCTCCATCAGCGAGATCAAGGTGCGGCGATCTTACTTGTATCTTCTGAATTGTCAGAGATATTGCAACTCTCGGACCGGGTTGTTGTCATGTATGAAGGAGAAATCGCAGGAGAACTTATGGCAGAGAATGCGACCGAAGAGAGCATCAGTTTACTGATGGCAGGGGGGAAACAACAGGCATGAGCATGTTGAAGAATCATTTGAAAAGTTTAATCCAGCCGCTGCTTGCTGTAGTGATCGGCCTGCTTGCAGGAGCGATCGCGATCTTGGTTGTCGGCGGCAATGTATTTGAGACATACGGGGAGATGTGGAAGGGCGCCTTTGGCAGTTTCTACTTCTTCACTAATACACTGTCACGAGCCACGCCAATTATTCTGATCGGGCTTGGGGTTGCTCTTGCTTTTAAAGCCGGATTTTTTAACATGGGGGCTGAAGGGCAAATGCTGCTAGGGGCTTTAGCTTCCGCAATAACTGCGCTCTACCTGCCAGGACCCGGCTGGTTTGTCACGATTGTCTCCATTCTTGCCGGTGCAATTGTCGGAGGTATCTGGTCTCTTTTTGCCGGCTGGCTGGATGCCAAATTTGGTATGAATTTATTGATTACTACGCTGTTGCTCAATTACATAGCTGCTTTATTTGCGGGATATATGGTTGCGTATCCGCTTAAGGATACAACGGGATCGGCGGCAATGGCACAGACACCGATGGTTGATCCAAGTGTATGGCTGCCTAAACTGTTCCAAGGCATGGGTCTTCATGCCGGATTTATTATCGCAATCATTGCTGCCGTAGTCATTTACTTTTTTATGCAAAAAACAGTACCAGGATACGAGATTCGAATGCTCGGAAGCAATCCTTCCTTTGCTGCTTTTGGCGGAGTGAAAAGAGTGCGCATGATGATGCTTTCGATGATTGTCAGCGGAGCGCTGGCTGGAATTGCAGGAGCAGGAGAAGTGCTGGGTACCCAGTACCGGTATATTGATGGTTCACTGAGCAGTGCGAATTATGCATGGAGCGGAATTATGGCTACCCTGCTCGCTGGATCGCATCCGCTTGGTACGGCTTTCTCAGCTTTTCTGCTGTCTGCTCTCCAGACCGGGTCTATGGGTGTGGAACGGAATACCGAGGTGCCACTGGAAGTAGGTAGTGTAATTCAAGCTGTGCTGACTCTTTTCGTATCCGCAAAAATCGGCTATCGCTTCCTAAAACGAAGAAAGGGGAACAAAACAAATGGAACAGCTTCTTGATGCAGCCTTATTTAATGCGACTCTTCGTATGATTACACCCATTTTGCTTGCTGCGCTCGGAGGGGCATTATGTTCCCGTGTTGGTTTATTTAATGTAGGTCTGGAAGGATTAGTCCTTATTGGAGCCTTTTCTTCTATTGTAGGTAACTATTTATTTCATAACGTGGTGATTGCCATTATTTTTGCAATTCTCATTGTCTCGTTCTTCTCGCTTGTTTTTGCTTTTGTCAGTATTAATCTAAAGGCTAATGAAATTGTGGTCGGTTTATCCATTAACTTTCTGGCAGCGGGACTTACGACATTCTCGTTACGCGCTATTTTTGATGTGAAGGGTGCTTATTACGATAAGGATATGATCGGATTACCGAAATGGGATATCCCATTCATTCAAGATATTCCATGGATCGGGGACGTCATCTCTGGTCATTCACCGCTTGTCTATCTGGCATATATTCTCGTATTCGTTCTTCATTTCTATCTATTTAAAACAGTATCTGGTTTTCGGCTCCGTTCTGTTGGGGAGAATCCAGTAGCTGCACAAAGTCTTGGTATTCCCGTTCGCCGTACGCAATACCTTGCTGTACTGATGTGCGGCGTACTCTGTGCGCTTGCCGGTGCACAGTTGTCGCTTGGACAAGTGACGATGTTTACAGAAGGAATGACAGCAGGACGCGGATTCATCGCACTTGTTGCTACAATGCTCGGTCAGTCCAGTCCGATTCTTGTGATGGCATCGAGTATATTGTTTGGTTTTATGGAGGCACTGGGAATTCGTTTGCAAGGTTTCTCACTTCCGTCTCATTTCACCACTATGCTTCCTTATATTATTACACTGGCGGCGATGTTCTTCTTCAAGGATAAGACGTATGCAGAGGATGCACAGAAAGCGGGCGGAAGCTCAAGGTAACAAAGAAAGATGCACAGGGAGGGGCTGTTTTATATGAAAAATAAAGCAGAGCGACTAAAAGGAACAAAGTCACCAACGGTAAATATTGATGAATCATTAGCACATCGTCTGCCGCCAGGACAGGTGTTGACTGAGAAATTCCCTATACTGCATGAAGGTGAAGTCCCAGAGTATGATATGAGCACATGGGATCTGCGCGTCTACGGAGCAGTAGAGGAAGAAGTAAGCTTCTCCTACGAAGACCTTCTACAATTTCCGATGACAAATACGGTGAGTGATATACACTGTGTTACTCGCTGGTCTAAATTTGATACGGCCTGGGAGGGTATTCGGTTTACTGACTTTATGAAGCATTTCAAAATCAAACCGGAAGCAAAATACGTGATGATTCACGCAGATCAAGATTACGAGACGAATCTGCCGATTGAAGCGCTCTTGCGGGATGATGTGCTGCTCGCTTTTAAATATGATGGCAAAGATTTAACACCTAAGCATGGCTGGCCGCTGCGCCTGGTGGTTCCTGAGTTTTACTTTTGGAAAAGTGCCAAGTGGATTCGCGGCTTTGAGTTTATGACAGAAGATCGTCATGGATTCTGGGAACGGAACGGATTTCATAATACAGCTGATCCATTTCAGGAGCAGCGTTTCTCAGATGAGGAACTGCCGATTCCAGAAGATGAGTGGATGAAGAAGGAGTTTGATTAATATGTTACTGCCTATTTTACAGATTCATTCGGAAGATATCCCGCCTTATGCGGTCGTATGTGGAGATCCATTCCGTGCAGAGAAAATTGCAGGTAAGCTGACAGGAGCAAGAGAACTTGCATTCAGCCGGGAATACCGTACATTTGTGGGCGAGTATGAAGGTGTTTCTCTCGCTGTGGTAAGTCATGGAGTGGGATGCCCAGGAGCAGCAGTCTGCTTTGAAGAACTTATTCGTGCCGGAGTGACCACCCTGATTCGAGTGGGAACAGCGGGTTCTTATACTGCGGATGTACCTGCAGGCAGCCTTGTGGTAAGTACAGCGGCAATTCGCACAGATGGTCTTACAAGACAGCTTGTACCGGATGGTTTCCCTGCGGTAGCAGATCACGAGGTAACGCACGCTTTATATAGCGCTGCAACTGCGATGCAAGGTGTGGTTCGAAAAGGGATGACCGTCACCGTGGATGCCTTCTTTAACGGAGTTGAGGAAATTCCGCATAAAAAATTCAAACAGGCAGGTGCGCTTGGCGCGGAGATGGAAATAGCGGCTCTGTTTGTGATCAGCTCTCTACGAGGCGCGCGGGCGGGAGCGATTGTAGCGATTGACGGTTTTGCCGACCAAGATCTTGCTGCCGAGTATGATCCGCATACGAATGTGGTGAGTGATGCGGTAGAGCGTGAGATAGAAGCTGCGCTGAAAGCGATGGTAACTCTTGCTCAGCAAGATACGGGTACAGAAACCAACGATATTCATTCATAGTAGATAAAATCTAGTCCGCAGCGATGGCTTGCTTAGAAGACAAGAGGGGCATTGGAATAAATATAATTCCGATGCCCCTCTATTTTTATTTTACATGAATAAAAATAGTCCGATTTCCCCCTGCGATGGATCGGCCTGTTCCTCGCGGTATGTACCAGCAAGCAAAGCAGCAACGTCACAAAGGTATGATTTAAAGATCAGCCATCCTACAATTTATCATCTATTTCTTCAATAAAAGAGTTCAGAATCAGGATTTGATCCTCCAGGCTCTTTTTATGTTGAAGCAAAATGGCGCTGGTATCTATACTTTCATATTCCAAGTTTATATTTGAGATATTCTCTCTTATTTCTTGAATAGGCATTCCCAGCCTTCTAAAGCACTTTACAAGTTTCAAAATTTCAATGTCCTTGTCGTCAAATACACGAACACCATTTGCGTTTCTTTTTAATGCAGGTAATAAATTTATTTTTTCATAGTATCTAATGGAGCTTGCTGGTATCTCAGAATAATCGCTGGCTTGTTGAATAAAATACATATTTTTCCCCTCTTGACTTAAAGTAAGGTTTAACCAATACAATCATCCTATCATATAAACAGGAGGGAACATAATGGCAAATATTTTAGTAGTTGTAACCAATGTATCCAAATACCCAGAATTAGAGCGTGCTACAGGATTATGGCTTGGGGAAGCAGTACATTTCGTAGATAAAATGGAGAAGGAAGGACACAAAATTGATTATGTCAGCCCTAACGGAGGCTACACTTCTATCGATCCGCATAGTTTAGAGAAAGACTCTATGACGGAACTAGACTGGGAATATTACCAAAACAATCAATTCTTAAATAAGTTAGGAACAACTCTCGCTGCAGAAGATATTAATCCAGAAGACTATGATGTTATTTACTATACTGGCGGTCACGGCGTGATGTGGGATTACCCTGAGAATGAAAAATTACAGAACATTGCTATGAAAATATATGAGAATGGCGGCATTGTATCTGCTGTGTGCCATGGCTCGATCGGTCTTGTAAACATTAAAAATGAAGCTGGCGAGTATCTAATTGCTAATAAAAAAGTGACAGGCTTTGCCAATACGGAAGAAAGAGCTATCGAATTAGACAAAGTAGTTCCGTTCTTAACGGAAGATGAACTGGTTAAAAAAGGCGCTAATTATGTAAAAGGAAATGACTGGGCACCATTCGTTGTAGTTGATGATCATCTGGTGACTGGGCAAAATCCGGCTTCGGGTGGTGAAGTTGCAGAAGAAGTAATTAAATTGTTGAATTCAAAACGTTAATATCCTATTGGTGGTTTCACAGATCACTATTATGGAAGTAACTCTTTGATTGATGAATAACAGGTACCCTATGGGGGTGCCTGTTATGGCAAAACGATGGTATTGGAGATATATATCCAATGCCTTTTGTCATTTCATTTTATTCAACCCATATCAAGTGGGCCGCGGTGAGTGGATTGTTTCGCTACTCCTTAGGAGGCGGAGTGGTATGATCTATTTTGTAATCTCGATAAGCTCCTGAACCTTTGATTATCGTTGTATCTGCCAATCGAACGTCAAACTCCCAATGCAAAAGTTGGTTTTCCGGTGTCATCGTAATCGTAGCTGGATGTAATCTCGTATCTAATTTGTGCTGAATCGTCAAAGATGAGGTGATTTGGACTATCAGCAAAAGGATGATGACAATGAGAGGCATAATATAGTATTTAAATGATAATTTCGATAAGTAAAGAATGAAACCAAGTAATAATACGAATATTATAATAGCTTCCATACTCTTAGGAATCACATCTAGCTCCACTTCATCGCCACTAATCGGATACAGCAAGTTAATCCCGTTTCCTAGGTAATCAATAAGATGGTGACTCAGAAAAACGGTTACCATACTGGTCCATAACCCTTTTAGCAGATTAATTCTTAACAAAGAGTATAAGAGCAAAGCAAATAACAATCCTATGAAAGGTATAGTTAGGATACTGTGCAACCATAGATCGCCAAAGAATTTGGTTATATCAGGGGAGATTCCAATGATGCCTCCAGACAGGATGATCATTATTTTTTCTCTGTTGTTTGTTGGTCTAAAGAAGAGAGTATAAAGATAAGCCCCTATAAGGATATGCATGAACGTATGAATGATCATATAAGTACCTCGCATTAGATTTTTAATATAGTTAAGCAGCATTGGAACTCGCGATTTTCTATAAATATAGAATAACTTCTATTATATGTAAATAATAATGTATTTCAAATAATCTCTTATTCATCATTGACATACCCTATGGGGGTATATTACTATAGCTTTATAGAGACGAAGGAGGTCATGGGAATGGAAGAGTCCAAGGTAGACCATACTCCCAATGAAGCATTAACAAATAAGACGGTGGATTGTTGTTCGCCACAAGGGGCTCTTGCAGTCAGCGCATGTCATGATGCTCATTCGCCTCAAGGCAACGACGGACCAAGACATAGTCATCACTCGGATGAGATGAAGAACATTCTCACGTCACGGCTCAACCGAATCGAAGGGCAGGTTCGAGGAATTAAGGGTATGATCGAACGCGATACGTATTGCGACGATGTACTTACACAGATTGCAGCGGTACAATCTGCGCTGAATAGCGTTGGGAAGCTGCTGCTCGAAGGTCATATGAAGAGCTGTGTTATTGAACGTATCCAGGCTGGAGACTCTGAAGTGATTGATGAACTGCTGGTTACGGTTAAGAAGTTAATGAAGTAATGTATTGTGATTTTTTTATGATTAGTCAGTCTAATGTAGAGCTCTACAAACCAACCTTAAGGAGGAAAACATAATGAGTAACGTAACATTGAATGTAAAAGGAATGTCTTGTGGTCACTGTGTAAAAGCAGTAGAAGGTGCTCTTGAAAGTGTTGGCGCGAAAGGAAATGTGGATCTTGATGCAGGTAAGGTAAGTATCGAATATGACGAGCAAAAAGTGACAGTCGATCAAATGAAACAAGCGATTGAAGATCAAGGGTATGACGTAGTTTAATTGACTTTGAAATTGAACATAGTAAAGAAACGCTCAGGCATCTAATGTTGAACGTTTCTGCTCTATTTGTATTATCATATAAAGAGCAGTCAGATAAAGGCTGCTTTTTTCACCTCACATATATACCCCTGTGGGGTATAAAGGAGATGGATCGTAATGAATGAATCGACAGAAGTAAACCGCACGGATAAAAAAACCAAACTGAATATAACAGGTATGACTTGTGCTGCCTGTGCGACCCGAATTGAGAAAGGGCTGTCGCGCATGGAAGGGGTTAAGGAAGCGAATGTGAATCTGGCGCTGGAACAAGCGTCGGTTACATATGACCCTGCAGCGGTCGGTGTAAATGATCTGAAGAATAAAATCGATTCTCTTGGATACGGAACGGCTGTTGAAAGTGTGGATCTAAACATTACGGGAATGACCTGTGCCGCCTGTGCCACTCGAATTGAAAAAGGACTCAGCCGAATGCCTGGGGTTACCAAGGCGAATGTGAATTTGGCGCTGGAAACCGCCCATATTGAATATGCTTCCGGTACAGCAAGTTCATCTGATTTTGTGAAAAAGGTCGAGCAGCTCGGCTATGGCGCTCTTCCGCAGCAAGCGAAGGAAGATATTGCAGATCTCCGTCAGAAAGAGCTGGAGCGTAAAAAATGGAAGTGGATCATTTCCGCAATCCTGTCTATCCCATTATTGTGGGCCATGGTAGGTCATTTCTCGTTCACCTCATGGATTTATGTACCTAATCTGTTTATGAATCCTTGGTTCCAGTGGATTCTTGCAACACCAATCCAGTTTATAATTGGATGGCAATTTTATAGAGGAGCCTATGGTGCTCTTCGCAATAAGAGTGCAAACATGGATGTTCTTGTCGCTCTCGGAACCTCGGCAGCGTACTTCTACAGCCTTTATTTGAGCATTGTGTGGACAATAGAAGGCGGACATCATGGTGCTGAACTGTACTATGAGACAAGTGCCATCCTCATTACGCTCGTTCTTGTTGGGAAATGGTTCGAAAGTGTTGCTAAAGGACGTTCATCTCAGGCCATCCGCAGTTTGATGGAGCTGGCGCCAAGAACGGCACTTGTCATACGTGACGGAGAAGAGAAGACGATTCCAGCATCAGAAGTAGTTGCGGGCGATCTATTTATTGTGAAGCCTGGTGAGAAATTCCCTGTGGATGGAGTCATTGAGAAAGGTTCCTCTTCTGTGGATGAGTCGATGCTCAGCGGGGAGAGTCTTCCTGTTGATAAGAAACCAGGGGACAACGTATCTGGGGCTACTATTAACAAAAACGGTGCGCTTACTGTTCGGGCCACAAAAGTTGGGTCCGATACAGCCCTTGCTCAAATTATTAAAGTAGTGGAAGAAGCGCAAGGCTCAAAAGCACCGATTCAGCGGATTGCTGACCTTATTTCTGGTATTTTTGTACCGATTGTCGTAGGTATTGCGGTGCTAACCTTTGCAGTCTGGTACTTCTTTGTAGATCAAGGACAGTTTGCAAATGCTCTCGAAAAAGCCATTGCAGTACTCGTTATTGCATGTCCGTGTGCGCTTGGTCTGGCTACGCCAACTTCTATTATGGCAGGTTCAGGCAGAGCGGCTGAATATGGAATTTTGTTTAAAGGTGGAGAACATCTAGAGCATGCACAAGAAATCGAAATTGTTGTGCTCGACAAAACAGGAACGGTAACGGAAGGAAAACCGCAATTAACAGATGTTATTACTCGCGATGATCTGGCGGAAGAGGAACTTCTATCTCTAGTTGCCGCTGCCGAGAACGCTTCGGAACATCCGCTGGCACAGGCGATCGTGCAGGGAGTTGGGGCTAAAGGTATTCGTTTCCCAGAAGCAGAACATTTTGAGAATATTCCTGGCTACGGGGTAAAAGCTAAGGTTAATGGTCAAGAGCTGCTTATCGGGACACGCCGATTATTAGAAAAGCACCAAGTTGATAGTAAGATGGCAGACCAAGGTATGAAGCAGCTAGAGGAAAAAGGAAAAACAGCAATGCTGGTGTCTATCAATGGGAAATGGGCAGGAACGGTTGCTGTCGCTGATACCATTAAACCAACTTCCCGTGCTGCTGTGCAGCGTCTCAAAGAAATGGGTATTGAAGTGGTTATGATGACAGGTGATAACAAGCGGACTGCAGAAGCGGTTGCTAAAGAAGCGGGTATTGATCATGTACTGGCTGAAGTGCTTCCCGAAGGCAAAGCGGAAGAAGTGAAAAAACTCCAGCAGACAGGCAAAAAAGTAGCGATGGCAGGCGACGGCATCAATGATGCCCCGGCCCTCGTTACGGCAGATACAGGTATGGCGATGGGAACAGGTACCGATGTAGCAATGGAAGCAGCGGATGTGACGCTGATGCGCGGTGATCTGAACAGCATTCCTGATGCGATTATGATGAGTCGCCGTACGATGGGGAATATTAAACAAAACCTGTTTTGGGCCCTTGGTTACAATGTCATCGGCATTCCTATTGCCGCGATGGGACTGCTTGCTCCATGGCTTGCGGGAGCAGCAATGGCACTAAGTTCGGTATCGGTTGTACTAAATGCACTGCGGTTACAGCGAGTGAAGCTGTAAGCAAGTAAGACTATAAACTGTGTTACTGAGGTAGAGGCTCAGGTGATGATGGAACAGTGAATAAACTCCAGACCGGGCTTCATTACGCGAAGCTTGATCTTGTAACTGCCTCAGTGGGGTGTTAGAAAAAAAGATATCCTGGCTGGCTTTTGAGCGAGTCTCAGGATATCTTTTTTGGTTATAGGATGGTTGAAATAAGAAGTTGTAACAGGAAAGAACGGAGGAGATCCTATGTTGACAGCACAATCCAAATCCTATTTATCCTTTATCCGGTCGCTTCCGATCAAGGAGGAGTACTCAAAGCAGGATTTACTAATTGAAGACTTGTTATTGGAGAGGGAAGGGCAACTGGAAATGTATTATGCTCCCCATAATGATTACATCAACCCGCTCGCAAAAATAATAATTGTAGGCATTACACCAGGCTGGACGCAGATGGAACGGGCTTATCAAGCGGCGGTACAATCTTTGCACAGAGGAGAGACAGAGGAAGAAGCATGCAAAGTAGCTAAAATAGCTGCCCGGTTCGCTGGATCCATGCGTACAAATATCATCAGCATGCTTGAGGAGCTGGGGTTACCCCATTATTTCGGAGTCGAAAAAGCAAGTGACTTATTTGATGCGAAAAGCAATCTTTTACATACAACGTCTTTACTACGGTACCCTGTATTTGTCGATAAACAGAACTACAACGGACATTCGCCCTCATTAACGAATCATGAATTTTTGTATAAAAAAGCAGCTGAATCTTTTTCACAAGAAATAAATATGCTGAGCGGGCCGCTAATTATCCCGTTAGGAAAGTCAGTTGAGAAGGTGCTGCGTCAGATGATTCATCAAAACATGATTCAAGCGGGCAATTATTTGTGGGGATTCCCTCATCCTTCCGGTGCAAATGGGCATCGACACAAGCAGTTCGAAACCGCAAAACCTGAAATGATACAAACGCTTCGTCAGCTGCAAAAAAACATCCTGTCTTGATCGAGCTTAGCCCAAAACTACGATATGTAAGTAAGCAAGTGCTGAATAAACATCCGATGAGCAAGCGTAGTCTCGACACCTGAGGATTGAACCATGCTGAATTCTCTTTCCATCTGGTGCTCTTTTAAATGGATTTGAGCTACTTCTCTGTACTTGATTTCTTTTTGTACAATCCATTCGGATAGCAAAGCAATTCCAAGACCGGAGACAACTGCTTCTTTCACACCTTGGCTGCTGTAAAAAGAATAGGTCTGTACAACTCGAAGCCTGTGTTCTGCAATGAACTGATCACTAAAGGCACGTGTACCTGAACCGGATTCCCTCAGCACCCAAATTTGGTCTTGAAGCTGCTTAGGTTCGATGACACGTTCCCTTGCCAGTGGATGATCAGAAGGGGCGATTAGAATCATTTGGTCTTTCATAAAAGGGGTAACAGCGTTCCATTCTGCCGCACTTACTTTTCCTTCTACTAGGCCAATATCCAACATTCCTTCGCGAATTCCTCGCATAATCTCTTCTGTATTTCGAATGGTTACTTCGATATTGACAAGGGGATATTGTTTCGCATAATCCGCAATCATGCCGGGAAGAATATACTCACCAATGGTAAAGCTGGCACCTAGTCGAATCTGACCAGTGACTTCATGCTGAAGAAGCCGGATGGACTGTTTTGCTTCATCATACAGGTGCATCATTTGCTTAGCATGCTTATACAGAATTTCGCCTGCTTCTGTTAAGCGGACCTGTTTTGAAGAACGATGAAGCAGCTTAGCTCCCATCTCATTCTCCAAATTACGGATGTGAAGACTGACTCCAGGCTGAGATAGGTTAAGCGATTCAGCTGCTTTAGAGAAATGACGCAGCTCTGCAACAGTAACGAATACCCGTAAAGTATCTGTAATCATCATTTTTCTCCTTTGATTTTTGTTTTGCTTTGAGATGAGAGAAGTCCATTGTTATTTCAATCATAAGTATTTGTAATGATTGGCATAGCATATCGGTATTTCACTAGGGAAACACGATCCACTATAGTAAAGAAATGAGAACACACAGAAGTCATCTAGGTTAAACAAGGAGTGTTTGAAAATGAGCAAATCTATGGCTGCACCCCAAAGAGGGCCGAATAAACAAGGCTTCTTCCTAGGGATTGGTATTACACTTGCTATCGCGCTTGTCGCAAGATTTTTAGCAATGCTTCCTTTTTTAAGTATTATGGGCCAGCTTGTACTTGCGATCTTGCTGGGGATGCTTTACAGGGCATTCTTCCCTATTCCTGAGAACGCCTCAGGCGGCATATCATTCTCCAGTAAAAAGCTGCTCAGGTACGGGATTATTCTGCTGGGAGTAAGACTTAACCTCGCAGACGTAATTGAAGCGGGACCGAAAGTACTGGCTATCGCCATAATCAATATTATTTTTGCTATCGTGGTGGTCTATGTACTGACGAGAGTCTTCAAAGTGGATCAAAAGCTGGGTATACTAACGGCTTGCGGAACGGCCATCTGCGGAGCAGCTGCCGTGGTTGCGATCTCTCCTCAGTTAAAGGCAAGTGATGAAGATACAGCGATAAGTGCAGCAACGGTCGCTATTCTTGGCACCATTTTCACTTTACTCTATACGCTATTGTACCCTGTACTTGGACTCACTGCATCTGGATACGGCATCTTCTCTGGTGCAACACTTCACGAAATCGCCCATGTCATTGCAGCAGCAGATCCGGGCGGACAAAGTGCAGTCGATCTGGCGGTTATCGTTAAATTGTCCCGCGTTGCTATGCTTGTTCCGATTGCGATCGTGATTGGGATGTGGAGTGCTCGTAAGGAGCGCATTGAGCACGGCGAGAGCGCAAAAATGAGTGTTCGTGATATCCCTATTCCTTGGTTCATTGTTGGTTTCTTGGTGATGAGCGGTATAAATACACTGGGTATTATCCCACCTGCCATGGTTTCTGGTATCATTACGATTTCTTATCTTTTAATCGGTATGGCGATGGCCGGTCTTGGACTCGGTGTTCAGTTTTCTACCTTTAGAAAAAAAGGACTGCCTTCGTTTATTGCAGGCGGGATCGGTTCGATTCTGTTATCACTTCTTGGTTTTGCACTCGTACATTTATTCGGACTTGCATAATTTAAAAGACCAAAAGCCCTTAGGATCATTGATCCTCAAGGGCTTTTATATTCTCTATAAATTCATCATAAGGGATTTCTTCCATAGCTAAAGAATTCGGTGTAGATCCGATGGAAGACACCAGGTTATCTGCTGAAACCACGTATATACTCTGGGCTTCTCCTGCTAGATGATACGTATCTAATTTTTCTGTTTTCTTCAGAAAAAGCAAGACTCGATCTTCTGTCTCAAGGGGAATAGTAGTCAGATTTACTGTCTCACTTAGGTTGATTTTTAGTGCGCTCGGCACCTCATTTACGTGTGAGATCAAGATTTTCTCAACATCTGCTTGCAGACCAAGTTCATCCTGATTTAAATTTGTTATTTTTAGCTCCGCAATCAGATCCGCTTCATTAACCCGATCCTGTAACCAAAGTTCTTGATCCGAGAATCTTAATTTGGACTGCTCCTCTTTAAGTAACGAGTCTGCCCTCTCCTCAGGTGGTGTAGCGTTTCTATTCGTTTCCTTCTGAGTCATGGCGTAAGGCTCGCTATCTGTTGATTCCGCTGTGGACTCGGTAGATGGGCCAGCTTCGCTCATACTGATCATTTCTGGCTGGCTGGGTGTAAGTTCCGTACCGGGCAGAAACCACCATACTGCGGCTATAAGAGTGCTGCATACAGCGACACTCGGCAGGATGCGTCTTAGCCAAACGTTTTTTTTCTTGGGAGCCGGTGTTTGAGAAATGCGCTGCACCGCCTGAATGACTTGCCGCTTATGCTCTTCAGTGAAAGGTTCATCTGCAAAAGGATCCTCTTTAACCCGTTTTTCCCACTCTTCATGATGTTTTGTCATTCTGCCCGCCTCCCTAGTTCTTTTTGTACTTTTTCCTTTGCTCTGGAAAGACGTGATTTCACTGTACCTTCTGATATGTGGAGGATCTTAGCGATCTCATGAATTTTCATTTCATATTTTAAAGCAAGAATGAGTACTTCCCGCGATTTGACAGACAAGCTCATAATAATCTCCCATATCGAATCCTCATAGTGCTGTTCCATGACGATCGATTCGGCAGAAGGGGCTATTCGGCTATGTGACGATAAAGCACTGCTTTCCGCTGTTTTTTCATCATCTATCGAGAAAAGTTTACTGCCGAGGCTCTGACGAAAGAAACGTGATCTTCGGTAGGAATGAACTGTATTTCGTGTGATGGTGATCAGCCATGTTTTGAGTGAAGCTTCACCCCGGTAGGTGTGAATTCCTTGATAGGCCTTAATAAAAACCTCTTGCGAAATATCATCGGCATGGTCCCGGCTTCCGGTCAGAAAAAAAGCATAATTCCATACGTCATTACCAAAGTCGTCCATGATTTGATATAAAGTATCGTTATCCAGCGTAACTGCATGTTTAAGATCGCTGTAATCCAAGCTTGCTCACCTCACTACTCTATAGACTACATAATGTCGAAATAAGTTCCTAGATGCGGAGATGTTCCTCATCACAACACTTATATCATTTCGTGCTAAAATAAAAGAATGGAGCAGAAATGATTTTATAAATAATGTCTGTTGCCTGTAAAGAGAGGTTAGAAAATAGACCAGAGATAGAACAAGATCGGAAATGGGTAATGTACTTAGTACATCTCTATAATGATCACATCTAGGAAGGAGAAAAGACATCATGAAGAAATACGGTCTTATGTTAGGCGTGTTACTCATCCTGATTCTTTCTGCTTGTTCGCAGAAGGAAGAATTACCGCCCTATGCGGATAGCTTGACAGGAAGTAGTGAAGTGCTGATTCGCCAGGAAGAAGCATCTAAGACCATCACGGATGAACAAGAATTATCGGCTATGATAGCTCTCTTAAACCAGGGCAAGGCGATTGACCCGCCTAAGGAAACTCAGGGAATTGATCCGGAGAGTGCCAAAGAAGCCGTTCTTATGCATTTTCCAAACGTGGATCTTGTATATATTGGGGATGGACATGTACTGAGCGGGCTTGATGGCACGTATTATGAAGTCCCGCAGGACATTGAAAATTATCTAAAGGTTAAATAGAAGGGGTGAATGTAAAATGAACGACACCATTAATCTACTAATGAATCACAAGTCTATTCGAAAATACAGAAATGAACCTGTGACAGAGGAACAGCTGGAAACGATCATAGCGGCAGGGCAGATGGCCTCCTCTTCGAGTAACGTACAAGCCTATAGTGTGATAGCAATTACGGATTCGGAGCTGAAATCCAAGCTGGCAGGTCTTGCGGGGAATCAAGCTTATATAAACGAGTGTCCTGTTTTCCTCGTGTGGTGTGCAGATATGTACAGACTTCGCGAAACCGCTGCAACACAGGCGGAAGGGGCAGAAACCTACGAAGATACGATGGAGAACTTTACGGTGGCTACCATTGACGTAGCTCTCGCTGCACAGAATGCAGCTGTGGCAGCGGAATCGCTGGGACTCGGTGTTGTATACATTGGCGGAATCCGTAATAACATCGAAGAAGTTTCAAATGTGCTGGGTCTTCCTGAGCTCATGTATCCCGTATTTGGTATGTGTCTTGGTGTACCCGATCAGGAACCTGTGCTGCGTCCGCGTCTTCCATTGAAAGCTGTTTTGCATAGAAATGGATATGACAAAGAGCAGTCTATGGCTGGGGTAAAAGAGTATGATGAGACCTTATCTGCTTATATGCGTGAACGTTCTAATGGGAAGCAGTCTGCTACCTGGTCTGAGATGATGACGAAACGACTGACGGAGCCTGCTCGTCTTCAGCTAAAATCTTTCCTTGAACGTAAGGGATTCATGAAACGATAAACGAAATGAGAAAGGGTTGTCTCCTTGACTAAAATGTACCCTATAAGATAGACACTTTGAAAAAAGTCATCTTATTAGGGTGCATTTTTGTTTATAATCAAGAAAAAACGAGCGGTGGGGTAACTGAAATGACAAAGAAAATATTCACAAACCAACAACAGGCACAATTAAAATTAAATCCGTATGTCAAAAACGTGAGTGCAAAAGCCATTACGTACACAGAAGAATTTAAAGGATTTTTCATTGATGAATATGACAAAGGAAAAATCCCGAGTGAAATTTTTCTGGAGGCTGGTTTTGACATTGGAGCCCTTGGTCTTACACGGATTCATAAAGCTTCGAATCGTTGGCGTTCGGCTTATCAAGATCACGGGCTCATCGGATTAGAAGATGCCAGAAAACATGCGTCAGGTCGCCCTTTAGAGCGTGAATTAAGTCTAGAAGAAAAATATGCCCGCTTAGAAGCAAAGCTGAACTTGGTAGAAGCAGAAAACGAATTCTTAAAAAAGCTCGATCTACTCGAAAGGCAGATGAGAAAAAAGAAATAAACATAACGACTACACAAAAATTCGAGTTGATTCATCAAATCATCGATAAATATCAATTAAAACGTATCGTGCGGTATCTTTGCCAAATCGCCCATGTTTCACGTTCAGGCTATTATCGCTATTTCAGTAAAGAAGCAATGCAGGCTCGTCAGAAACAGGATGAAGCAGATGAAGTAGTAAAAGAAATCATTTTGAAGGCATACCATTTCCGGGGAAGAAAGAAGGGTGCACGGCAAATCAAAATGACGTTAAAAAATCAATACGGTATCACCTACAATCTTAAGCGGATCCGTCGTGTGATGAATAAATTTAATATCTACTGCCCTATTCGCAAAGCGAATCCTGCACGCCGTATGGCAAAAGCAACAAAAGAACATCGATCCTGTGAAAACAAGTTAAACCGAAAATTTAAGCAAGGTCTGGCTGGTAAAGTACTGTTAACAGATATTACGTATTTAACTTATGGGAAAGGAAATCGAGCCTATTTATCTACAATTAAAGACGCTGAAACCAATGAAATTCTCGCCTATGAGGTCTCTTCTACGCTGAGTTTAAAGATTGCAATAAACACACTTCATCAACTAAAGAAACATCGTCATCTAACCAACGATGCGTTTATTCATTCGGATCAAGGATTTCACTATACAAATCCGCAATTCCAAAAGCTTGTGAAGAATCTAGGCTTAGGTCAATCGATGTCTCGTAGAGGAAACTGTTGGGACAACGCGCCACAAGAATCATTCTTTGGGCATTTTAAAGATGAAACAAATATAAAAGCATGTGCAACGTTAGAAGAAGTAAAAAAAGAAATTAAGAGCTACATGATTTACTACAATCATTATCGAGGGCAATGGAATTTAAAGAAGCTGCCGCCTGCAAAATACAGACAGCAGCTTAAAGAAGTTGGCTAACCTTTTATTAAATGTCCTTTACAAGGGGTACATTTTAGACATGGAGACAGCCCTTTTTTATCTACTGTGGAATTTATGGCGAAATTCACTTGGAGACTCTCCGGTCCATCTCTTACACTGTCTGCTGAAGTGAGAGATATTCTTATACCCCATTTGGAGAGAGATATTTTGATTATTTTATCTATAAAGCAGACGAGGAATAGGACATTTGATATACCTAATCTTATAAAAGCGCGCTAAAGGAGACCGAAAGGTCTCTTTTTCTGTTCAGTTGATCGAACTGTTAGAAACGCTGCATAAATAAACCCGCAGGGGTGAAAAAGACTTGAGTGTTTCAAATCTTTTTCACCCCTGCGGGAAGAGATTGCTTATATAAATGAATGAACGTGTCCCTTAGCCTTTCACCGAACCCGCTGCAATTCCTTCGACAATCCGGTCACTGAGGAACAGGTAAGCAATAAGAATAGGCAGGATACTGATCATCAGCGTAGCCCCGATCGCTCCCCAGTCTGTTGTGTATTGTCCAATAAAGTTCTGAACGCCCACCGTGAGGGTTTTATATTCATTAGAACTAATAAAGGTATTCACAAAAATAAATTCATTCCAGTTATAAATCATATTGATAATCGCCGTCGTCGCGATGACAGAGCTTGTCATCGGAAGCACAATCCGAAAGAACATGCGATTTACATTACATCCATCGATGACGGATGCTTCTTCTACTTCTTTTGGGAGAGCATAATAAAAACCAAGCAGAATCATAATGGTAATCGGCATATTAAAGGCTGTATAAGTAAGAACCAAAGACAATGGATGATCATTTAATCCGATTTTGTTAAAAATATTAAAGAGCGGTATGAGTGTAGAATGGACAGGTATCATCATGGCCACCATAAAAAGCCCGAGCACGAAGGAACTTCCCTTCCACTTCATGCGGGTGATCGCAAAGGTAACCAGGCTGCCAAGTACCACCGTAAACACCGTCGCAGTTATTGTAATCCATACACTGTTCAGAAAATAAATATCAATATTCCCAGCTCCCCATACCTTGGCATAGTTCTCCCAGTGCGGATTCATCGGCAGGGAAAGAGGGGGAAGGTTGAACACTTCCTGGTTGTTTTTTAATGAGAAAAAGAATAACCAGACAAGCGGAAACAATTGAAAGACGGCAACCATGATTAGGATAAGGTAAAGCAGGCTATATCCCATTTTCTTAGCTGCCCCAGAACCGGAATGATTTACTTTTCTGTTAAGCTGGCTTGGAGTGCTTGATATCATGAAATATTCCCTCCTTATGAGTATTGGATCGTTTCTTTTGTAGCAGTCAATTTCCGAATGATCCAAGTGACCACAAGACAGATAATAAGCAGGAAGAAACCAATTGCACTGCCATATCCAAAGTTATAGGATTTGAAAGCTTCGATGTACATATACGAGGCCATAACCTCACTTGCTCCATTCGGTCCGCCGCCTGTCATTACATAGATCAGATCAAAATACTTGAGTGAACCAACCACGGATAGAACGATGGTTACTTTAATCACTTCCATAATGAGAGGAAGCTTAATTTTCCAAGCAATCTGCATGGCATTCGCACCATCGATCTTGGCTGCTTCTTCAAGCGAAGTCGGAATATTTTTTAGTGCAGAGTAGTAAATAAGAATGTAGAATCCTGCATACTGCCAAATAATTGGGATAAAGATCGCAAAGAGAACGAGTGACGGTTCTGCAAGCCATGCAGGGGGATCGCTTACGCCTAAAGAAACTAGAAAACTATTAATAATCCCATTCGTTGGGTTATACATTCGAAGCCAAAGCTGCGCAATCGCTACAGAAGAGAGCAGCATAGGAATTAAATAGATTTTACGAAACAAATTTGCCCCTTTAATGCGTGCGGAAACGACCATTGCAACAATTAAATAGAGTATGAGACTAAGACCGGAGAAGACGGCAAGAAGCAGAGAGTGCCAGGCACTGTTCCAGAACTTGCTGTCCTGTATCAAGGCTTGATAATTATCGAGACCGATGAATTTCATAGCTCCAATTCCATTCCATTCATTCAGTCCATAGTAACCTGTTAGTAGAATAGGAATATAGACAATGCCTAGAATCAATAACAGGGATGGTAACACATAAAGCGCAATGACTTTCTTATTCGACATCACTTGATCCATAGATGATGACCCCTTTCCGTAGTGTATAAACACTTCACAGCCTCGTTACCGAGACTGTGAAGTGTTTTGTTTATGCGAAGTTCTTGGTGTTACTTGCTGCCGGAAAGTACTTTGTCATGCTCTGCTGCAAATGTTTCAGGAGTGATGGCTTTTCCGAATAAGGCTTGAATCTGATTTAGATGTGTTTCAGCCGCATTAGCCTGCATCTGAACATCCGCATACAAAGTGATGCTAGTTGCCTGGTTCATTTCGTTAAATAGATCGATGTAAAGCTGTGGAAGGGTAAGGGAAGCTGTGTCTACTTTAGTTGCCGGGATTACCCCTGCACCTGTCACGGACTGTTCTCCCCATTTGCTAACAAAATATTCAGTGAACTTTTTGGCTTCGTCTTTTACTTTGGAATCCTCAGAGACGAATAGTCCTACTCCAGGTCCTCCAACCCAGCTGTTAATATCTCCTTTTCCGCCTTCTGCTTCAGGGAACTTAAAGAACCCAACACTGTCACGGAATTCTTGAGGGATATCTTCGTTTGTAGTAAAGTTTGGAAGCTCCCAGGTGCTCATGACATACATAGCTGCTTTGCCGTTTAAGAATTCGGATTTGGCTTCTTCATTAGAGAGACCGTTAAATCCTTTAATAAAAGCATTGCTGTCCACGAGCGACTGAACCTCAGTTGCTGCTTTCATCAGTCCTTCATCTGCAAATGACCCTTTTCCGTTAATTGCTGAAGCTAGAGCTTCCTGTCCTGCAAAACGTTCAGCAAGGAACATGTAGATCAGTGATCCAGTCCAGCGGTCTTTGTTGCCAAGCGCAATCGGAGCTACTCCGTTGCTAGTTAACGTAGATATGATTTGTTTTAACTCTTCATAGGTTTGCGGGATTTCTAGACCATATTGTTCAAAGATCGCTTTATTATAAAATACGGGCGTAATATTAAACTCTAAAGGAAGACCATAGGTTTTACCGTCTATGGCAAAGGCTTCCGTTGTTCCTTCAACAAATTTATCTTTAAGTTCACCCTGCAAAAGATCATCAATCGGCGTAAAGAGACCGCCTTCTACGTAAGGTGTCATAAAACCAGCCGCCCAGGTTACCCCGACATCCGGCAATTCATTAGAAGCGGACAGAACCTTAAGTTTATTCTTATATTGTTCGTTATCCAGCACCTCTGTTTTGATGGTTACATTCGGATGTTCATTCTGATATTCCTCAATAATTTGATTAACAATTTTATTCTGTCCTGCCGAAACGCCTTCAGGCCATAGATGCATAAATGTCACTGTCGTTTTATCACCTTCTTGTGAACCTCCGGCTGATCCTGATCCGCCGCCGCTGCAACCAGCAGCTACAAGCATAAGACATAACGAAAGAATAAGTGTGACCCACTTTGTGTTAGGTTTAGTCATATGTACATCCCCCTTGTTATGGATTACTTCGTCGGTTTGAAACCGCTTAACTGAATTGTAGCAAAGTTATTGTAAGCGCATAACGGAAGAGGTTTTAGAACAAGTACCACTTTTATTGGATCTTTTCACCGATATTGTCTATTACTTGTCTGCGGTATTTTGCGGGACTTGTATTTTCAGATGATTTAAATACTTTTACAAAATACTTCGAAGTTTGGTAACCGACTTGTTCGGAAATCTCCGCAATGGAAAGCCTTGTCCCTGCAAGTAATTCTTTAGCACGTTGGATTCTTTTCCGGGTCAGATAATTACTGAATGTAAGCCCGGTTTGTTCTTTAAATAGTACACTTAGATAACTGGAGTTCATATGAAGGACCAAGGAAAGATCACGCAAAGAAACAGGTTCATGAAGGTGCTGATCTAAATATTGAATTGCTTCTTTGATTGGTTCGCTGTACAGACGGTCTTCTTGGGCTGTCTCAATGAGTTTTGCATCAACCAGGCGCTTCATTTGTTCAATCTGATCAAAATCGTTATTCCGTTTCAGTGCGAGTTCAACCGCCGCAATTAACTTCTTTTTATCAATCGGCTTGAGTAAATACTCGACTACCCCGTACCGTAATGCTCTTTGGGCATAATCGAATTCTGCATGTCCTGAGATGACAATCACAGAAGGATGATGAGGTGAGTCTCCCAGTTGTTCAATAAGCTCAAGACCACTGATTTCCGGCATCCTTATATCTGTAATAATGAGCTGTGCTTTGTAAGAGGAGAGCCAGTCCAGCGCTTCAACTGCACTGGATGAGGTGATGATTTCGTGATGACCCGAAGACCATATTTCCAGCGTTTTTCGAATTCCTTCCCTGGTTCTTGGTTCATCATCTACAACGAGTATCGTTTTCATCAAATGAATCCCTCCCTGTTTTCATTTGGCAGAGTCAGCGTAATTGTGGTGCCTTTTCCTTTTGTACTCTCTATGTGTATTTCACTCCGCTCGGACCCATAACATAACTTAAGTCTGCCGTATACATTGGCTAGTCCAATGCCTTTCCCTTTTGCAGAAGTGGAGAATCCCTCCTTCATCGCCATATATAAATCAGTAACTTGATCTTGGTCCATGCCAGGGCCCGTATCTGTCACGCTGATCATGGTGTAGCCAGGTTTAATAGAGGGGGTTACTCTAATCTCGATGTTTCCTGGCTCAATTTGTTGTTCAATGCCGTGGAGTATTGCATTTTCTACGAGCGGCTGAACCAGCAGCTTTGGTATAGGTATCGCCTTCAGGGAAGGGTCACAACTTATATTCCAGAAGAGCCTGTCTCCCATTCGTATGTCCATAATAGTGAGATAACGTTCTGCATGAGTTAGTTCATCTTCGATGGTTACCCAGTCATCTTCCTCATTCTTAGTGATGACATAGCGAAATAGACCCGACATGGCGACAACGGAATCTGCTAATTCTTCTTCCCCTTTTTCATCGAGGGCCCAGTAGAATGCCTCTAATGTATTAAAAAGAAAATGGGGATTAATTTGAGCTTGGAGTGCTTTCAGTTCTGTACGGCTTTGTAAGATTTCCTTTTGATAGACAACCTCGACTAGTTCATTCATCGTTTCCACCATCTGATTATACGAATTGCTGAGTTCTATAATTTCTAGTGTGGATGAGCTTGCAGCCTCACTTGGCTGCAGTGTACCAAACTTGGCAGATCCTCGCATCGCTTTGATCACTTTCAGAATCGGTTTCGTAATTAGCGTGGATAAAATAAAGCTGAGAATGACAAACAGCAGGGCACCTCCAATGCCAGAAAATACAATTACGGTCCGCAGCACGCTGATTCCTTCTGCCATATAATTAGAGGGGGATAAAATAGTAAGATTCCAACCTGTTTTTTCGGAATGTTTATTTACTAAAATATAAGATTCACCATTAATCTGAACTGACGTTTGATTACTGTTCTTTGACACGATAGATTCTACCTCAGGATTACCAGGAGAAATGGATTTTCCGTTCTGATCATACAGACTTATGATCTCCAAATTTTTATTACTCGCATGACTGCTGTCGTCTAGTTGAAAGTAGTCTTTATCTATCCGTACGACAAGGTAACCCGCTTTAGTAAAGGATTGCTGAATCAGACGAATATTGCGAACGGCTATTACACTATGGGCATCATTAGGGTCAATCCCAAACCACACGAGGCGTCCTTGAGCTTCATCTGCCTTGTCTACTACCTCTCTTGCTACACGCTCGCTCAGTAAAACATCATCAAGCGGCAGCAATCTTCGGTAATCATTGGTGTAAATTTCGATGGACCGAATAGAGGTCGCATAAGCTTCTAGTTTACGAACTTCTTCCTGCAGATACTGTCTTTCCTTGAAACCTAGTTTCTCCCCAGCCAATTCTTGTCCCAACCATCGCTGAATGGAAGCATCTGTAGCGACCTGAGAAGTCCAAGTATCGATCTGGCTGAGCAGAACGTCCAGTCTTCCTGCAGCCTGAACCGCGGTTTGCTGAATATGACTTTCTGCATTATTTCGTAAGAGGACGGAGACCTGGTTATACATAAGGAGTCCGACAGAGCCGAGTACTAACATCATGACACACATGGAGCCGATAAAAATTTGATTGCGGAGTGTATTCATTTTCTTGGCAGGGAACATATTTCTCGTCCTTCCTTCTGCAGATGAGTTGTAAGTGCTTACAAAAATGTAGGCTTATCATATCTTGTTGTGACCTTAGAGACAATTCAAATATTAAGCGGTTCATCTTAGGGAAACAATAGTCTAGGACTTCCCTGCTTGAAAAGGAAAAGTGGTGGATGGAAAGGGTAACTAAAGCGGCGAAAACAACGGAAACAACGAAAACAACGAAAACAGTGAAAACAATCTATATAACGATCATAATGAACATAGCGAAATAACGAATATATCGGAAATAACGAAAAATCAAAACATCAAAACATCAAAACATCAAAACACCAAAACACTTCAAGCCTTCAAAAATGATACCATCAACGAAAAGACCCCAAACTTATGCAGGGGTCTTGTTCATTCTATGTAATCAGGATAACGGACTAGCTATATCAGCACAGCTAGACCATCTAAATATTATAAAACTGTTTTGTGTTCTTATAAAACAGTTCTGCCGCGATTTCAAGCTTAACCCCAGTGACATCACACCAGGCACGAATCACGTCTTTTACCATCCGGGGATGGGTTTTATGAGCGGCAAAAGGCCCCTCAAAAGGCCATGGACCATCGGTCTCTGCCATGATTTGTTCATGCGGATATTTGCTTGCCAGATCCTGAATTTCTTTTTCATACACAAGATCCGGTGTAAACGAAATATAATACCCATTCTCGGCCATTCTGCGGATGGTATCATCGGACCCTTTAAACCAGTGGAAATGGGCTTTTTTTACTTGATGCTTCTCCAGTAAATCACAAGCGATATCTGCATCCTCATACACGGCATGGAGAATAATTGGCTTATTATGCTTCTTAGCAAACATAATAAACTGCTCCAGCATGGAGATATAAGGGTCCATATCAAAAGGCTGTCCTGCTTTCTCCGCTTCTAACCTTGAATAGTAGGGAAGTCCAACCTCCCCAACAGCGATCATGGAATCCGTGTGATTCTCCATCCAATCCAGCAGTTCATTCAGCTGCTCTGGACTTGGAATGGGTTGCTCTGGATGATATCCATAGGCTGGATAGATTATATCAGGCGCAGCTGCAGCAGCTCTCTCTATTTTTTGGCAAGAGGCGAGCTGGGTTGATACCGCAATTAGGGCTTTCACTCCATTGGGAGCAAGAGACAACCGCAGCGGCTGTATATCATCCTCATACTGATCGAGGTGAATATGTGCATCAATAACCGGACATCCAAAATCTTCGGCTTGCTGCAAGTGTTCTTCACCTCCTTGTCTAGATTACAATGAGCGGCTTCGTTCTTTTTCCGCACGTAACCAGCCTGACATCTGTCTCTTTAATGCAAGAAAGTCAGGGTTTTCGGTAATTTCTTCTTGTCTTGGTCTCGCAAAAGGAACCTGAATCTCATGAAGAACGGTGGCAGGCCGGCTGGAAAATACATAAATTCGATCAGACAGTAGTAACGCTTCTTCAATATTATGAGTAATAAAAAGCACCGATCGGCGGTACTGTTCCCATATACCGAGCAGCCATTCCTGCATCTCGCTTCTTGTGAGCGCATCGAGCGCACTAAACGGCTCATCGAGCAGCATGAGCTCCTGAGGACTCAGCAGCGCGCGTACAAAAGCGGCCCTCTGCTGCATCCCGCCAGAGAGCATATGGGGATAGGCATGTTCGAAACCTTCAAGGCCTGCTTGTCTAATCCAGTGGAGGATCTCATCTTCATTAAGCTTCCCGCTCTTAGCAGCATGCTTTTGAGGAGCGACCTCACTAGAAAGCTTAATATTATCTAAGATTGTACGCCAAGGAAAAAGGGCCGGTTGCTGGGGCATATAGCTGATATGCCCTCGTTCTCCTGTTACCACTTCTCCATTCATATGAATACTTCCTGCCCCGGGAGCAAGAAGACCGCCAATAATTTGGAATAGAGAGCTCTTGCCGCTGCCGGAAGGACCGACAATAGAGACGAATTCTCCCTTCTGAACCGTAAGAGAAATATCGTTAAGGACCTGGAGATTTTTCTTCTTCTCTCGGAAGGAGAGAGCGATCTCTCTGGCTTCTAGAGCGGGTACATTCATATGCAGTTATCTCCTTTCCACTCCGAAATGAATTGTTCATTTGCTGAAACTGCTTCAGAAATCGTATTTAAATATTATTTCGTATCTGCTCCTCGCCAGCGGACAAGTATTTTCTCCAGCAGAGCGATCATCGCAAATAAGACCAGACTTAAGAGGACGATAATTGCCATCGCAACAAACACGCGGTCGGTACGATAGGCAGACTTTTGGAGCATCATATAATAACCGATGCCTCGATCGGTTCCAATCCATTCCGCAATGACAGCACCCATTACGCTGTAGGTAGCGGCAATTTTCACGCCGGAAAAGACCGATGGAAGGGCATGGGGTACTTCTAATTTTCGAAAAATTTGCGCTTTACTTGCTCCAGCCATTCGCATGTAGTTCATCATTCCCCGATCGGTCTGCGTCAGTCCATCCATGGTAGATACGGCAACAGGGAAGAAGCAAACCAGCGTAATGACAATGATTTTCGGAAGCAGCCCAAAGCCAAACCAGATCATGAGCAGAGGAGCCAGAGCGATCGTCGGTATATTTTGACTGAGAATAAGCAGCGGATATAAGGCCGATTTCAAGAACGGGACCAAATGGAGCAGCATCGCTGTAAGAAGGCCGACACCCGTACCAATGAAGAATCCAAGTAAAGTCAGCTGCACCGTAGCCCAGGTATGCTGGGTGAGACTTGCAGCCTCTGCAATCGCTTCTTTTGTAATATCAGCCGGGCTCGGCAGGATCCACTTCTCAATATGAAAAAGCGGCACGGCAATTTGCCACACCGCTAAGAAGAGGATGACTGCCATAAGAGGCGGCCATACGCTTTTCCACCAAGAACTCATGGGCGATATTTCTCCGTAAGACCTTCCATACTGATTCCGCCAGGATAATGAGCGATTTTAATCTGAGAGATTACACTCGGACTGCCTGCTTCAATCAGTACTTCATGCATTTGACGGACCAGCTCAAGCAGCTCTGGAAGTTCTCCTTCGAGTGTGGTCTCGAGCGGATTGACCTGGTATGTAAGTCCGGACTGCTGAATAACTTCAATGGCCTTGTCTACATAAGGAATGGAATCTTCTCCATTTGGTGTTTTCGGTATGACCTGAATGCTGAGTAGTGTTTTTGCCAAGATGAATCACCTTCTCTTTCTTCACAAGTAGGAAACAACCCAATTATTCAGTTGGTAAAAATTCATTTGTGTACGCTTTTTCTACTTCCAGCGGTTGATCGAGAAGCCCGTGCTCTACCATCCAATCGGAGTAGTTCTGCCATACTTCTGCTTTTTGCTCACCCCAGCGAGAAGCATCATCCTGATATTTAGGACTCAGCCATTTCTGACTGGCCAGCACTAGATCTTTATCGAGATCGGGCACAGCAGCGCTTAGAATACCGGCTGCCTCTTCTGGATGTTCGATCGCATACTCATAACCTTTCGTAGTTGCACGCATAAATGCTTTTACAAGTTCCGGGTCTTCGTTAATCGTCTTTTCATTCGAGATCAGAACCGGTGTATAGTAATCAAGCTTTTCAGAGTAATCTTTGACATAGAACATATCAATAGCCTCACCGCGCAGTTCCGCTTCAATTCCAGTCCAGCCATAGAAGATCCATGCAAAATCAATATCACGCTTGATCGCTGTGAAGAAATCGGCATCGCCCATGTTCACGTTTTTGACCTTATCTACGTCGCCGCCTTCGAGACCCATGATCGTATCAAGAACGGCAGAATCGATCGGAGAACCCCAGCCGCCATAAGTTTTGCCTTCAAAATCTTTAGGTGACTTGATGTTCCGATCAGCAGGAGCAGCAAAGCCGGATGTATTGTGCTGGATTACCGCTGCGATAGACACAATAGGGACTCCTTGGGTACGAGCCTGAGTGACACCTTCCTGATAACTTACTCCAAAAGGCACTTCACCAGAAGCGACCATGGTATCTGCACCCGCTTGTCCAGGCTGAATAATCTCAACATGTAATCCTTCTTCTTTGTAAAATCCTTGATCTACCGCCGCATAAAGACCGGTATGATTCGTGTTTGGGGTCCAATCTAGGACGACCTTAATATCGCGGAGTGATTCACCCTCTGTGTTTTCTCCTGCCCCGCTTTGTGCTCCCGAGCTGCCATTGCCGGCATTACCACAGGCGGTAACAATGGTAAGCATAGCAAGCAGCAAGAACATACCTAACTTTTTCTGCAATGTTTCCCTCTCCTTTAGATATCTTAGATGTCTTTAGAATGCACCTGAAAGCTACCTTTTCATCATAAAAAAAGCATCCCAGATCGGGATGCTCTTGTACGTAAGGGAATGGGTATACTTCTTCATGTAATAGTAAGCCCAAAAATATATTTCTCCATTCCTACGCTGGCATTATCCAGATCAGGTTACAGGGTACGTATCTGCACGTATTTCACGGATACTATCTCAGCCGGCTTCACCAGCACCCCTTGAGTACATTATAAAGTTAAGGTGTTACAACCATGTATTATAGTCTTATATCAGAGGCGTGTCCAGATGATAAGACAGAGCAGGGGGTAACGTCTAGGCTAATAGATAGAGAAAACATAAATTCCAAAATTATAATTTTTGTTATAATATGTATTTATAGGATATTGAAATTTCGTTCGTTTATTCAAATATAAACATGGGAGCTGTTTACGTGATTGATAAAAAAGTGTTTATTGCAGTGGCACTTTCTCTTATCTTACTTTCAGGGTCTACACTACCATTATTCTCAGAGTCTGTAGAACAACTTATTGAACGATCTGACTCATCAGATGTTGAATTTGATGAAGGTTCAATAGCTCCGCTAACTCTATTAACAGATGAGACAGGCACATTTTCTAATGGTGAACGTAAGACTACATTTACTTATGTTCAAGGATACGATTTAAGATTTAACGTTGAAAATACAGAAGGAGCTGCTTTTAATTGGACTTTAATTGACCAAGATCAGCGTATTATTAGGTCCGGAAAAGTGGCGGAAGGCAAATCCTATCTTGAAACAATTTCTTCCCTAGAAGATGAACATACTCTGAGAAGTGGTATTTATACTGTGTCGATGATAAGTATAGACGGTACAAACAGTAACTATAAGGTATCTGCGAGTGCACTTCATTAATTGGTTCACATCGAAGGAATAAAGAGGTTGCGAATCGGGGAAAGCTACATTATAATTATGCCAACTGAAAATCGGTTACAATGCCAGTGAAGAGATTCCAACTCGGAGGTATTTTCGTTAAGGGAAGATGGACTTTCCCTAAGTTAATCGGCACCGCCCGTTATCGCGGAACCAAAGTGATTGAAATGTACACAGAGCCGTGTTCATTTCAATAAATTGGGTGGCACCGCGAGCATATCGAGCGCTCCTCGTCCCCAGGGATGAGGGCGCTCTTTGTCTTTTTTTATAAAAATAACGACAGGGATGTGAGCGGTGTGCTGGATATAAACTGGATACGAGAGCATGCAAACGAGGTGGAGGAAGCTGCAAGACTGAAGAATATGAGCCTTTCGATAAAAGAGCTTATAGACACGGATGATAGAAGAAGAGAACTCATAACTAAAGTAGAGAAACTGCGCGGGCAGCGAAATAAAGGATCGCAAAAAGTCGGTCAGCTTATGAAAGAAGGAAGAAAAGAAGAAGCAGAGCAGCTAAGGGGCGAGATTAGGGAGCTTGGCGGCAGTATTGAACAATGGGACAAGGAATTGTCTGAGACGGAGAAAGAGTATGAAAGGCAGATGCTATTCGTTCCAAATATCGTCTCGAAGGACACCCCAATTGGGAAGTCGGATGAAGATAATGTACTTGTGCGCCAAGTAGGTGAAGTAACAGTAAGGGATTTTGTCATCAAGGATCATATCCAGCTAGGGGAACTGCATGATCTGTTTGATGTCCCTCGCGGCGTGAAAGTCAGCGGTTCGAGAAGTTATTATTTAAAAGGAGACGGCGTATTACTACACCGAGCCGTTCAGCAGCTGGCACTGGATATCGTGATGAAGCACGGATTTATGCCGATGGATGTACCGATTATGGTACGCGAAGAGGCTCTCATCAATACCGGTTTCTTTCCTACCGGACGCGATCAGACCTATGCGCTCGAGGAAGAGGATAAGTTCCTTGTCGGCACTTCGGAAGTTCCGCTGATCTCGTATTACGCAGGGGAAGTGGTCGATGTAACAGAGCCGATTCGCCTGGCTGCGGTATCGACGAGCTTCCGCAGCGAGGTGGGGTCGGCCGGACGGGATGTCAGAGGACTATACCGTGTTCATCAGTTTGCTAAAGTGGAAATGGTGGTTCTAACCGAAGCAAATGACGAGGTGTCGGAGAGAGTTCATCAGGAGATTACAAGTTATGCCGAACAGCTGCTAGAGGCGCTAGAGCTGCCATACCGAGTCATGGCTGTCTGTACGGGGGACATGTCGCAGAAAACGTACAAACAATATGATATTGAGACCTGGATGCCAAGCAGGCAAGCTTATGGGGAAACCCATTCGTCGTCGAACTTACATGACTTTCAAGCACGGCGTTCGAACATTCGTTACCGGGATCAGGATGGGCAATTAAAATACGTGCATACGCTGAACAATACAGCAGCAGCCTCGCCAAGAATTCTAATACCGCTGCTGGAGAATCATCAGCTGGAGGATGGCAGCATCTATATTCCGAAGGCGCTTCGCCCTTATATGGGGGGCAGAGAGATCATTACCTGTACCGCAGTGCAAGGGTAAAATACGGTTCAACTTTCGAGAGACGGGTACACTATAGTAACAGTTATTTTTACTATAATTACAAACTTCGCTCTTGAAAGGAGACAAATACAATGAGTAAAACAGATCTTGAACGTGCAATTATAGCGGACATAGAAAATAATCATTTTGGTTCCTTGGCTACCGTAGAGGGAGGAAAACCGAAACTAAGATACATGGCTGTTTTTAATGATGGTCTAAATATTCATATGGCAACAAACCGCTGCACTCATAAGGTGGAGGAACTGGAGGATAACCCGAATGTGAGCCTGCTGATGGGTTATGAAGCCGGAGGCACCAAAGACATCCTTGAGATTGAAGGAACCGCAAGTGTAACGAAGGACGAAAGTCTGCGTAAGAAACTGTGGAATGATGAGTTTAGTAAATGGTTTAGCGGACCGGAAGATCCGAACTATGTCATTTTGGATATTACCCCAAACCGGATTGAATATACAGGACAAGGGCAAGAAAAACAGGTATGGGAAGCATAAGTATCACATGACCTTTACAGCCTGATGTCAGAAGAGAAGGAAGGGCGATCGCATAGATCGTTCTTCTTTCTTTTTTGTATAAAAAGCCTCCCTCAGAGTTGTTATTTTAGTTAAAATTACACTTTTATACCAGTAATAAATAGTTTAGAATATCTGTCAGAAGTATATTATTTCCAGTAGTATTGGAATGAAAATTTGGAGGGGTTCTTTTGAGATCACGTAAACCATTATTAGCAGGTCTGACTACCGCTGCTCTACTGTTTCAATTATTCGCCATCCCAGGACAACCTGTCTCTGCTGCAGATGCAGCCAAAGTAAAACTTCGTATTCTGGAGACAACGGATATCCACGTGAATCTGCTCGATTATGATTACTACAGTGATCAGGAAATTGAAACGTATGGTTTGGCAAGAACCGCTACTCTTATTAAAAAAGCTCGGAGTGAAGCGACCAATAGTCTTTTGTTTGATAATGGTGATCTTATTCAAGGCAATCCGCTCGGTGATTATGTAGCCAAAGTGAAGCCGCTAAAGGGTGCTGAGGTCCATCCTGTATATAAAGCGATGAATCTGCTGGATTATGATGCAGCAACGCTTGGGAACCATGAGTTCAACTATGGTCTTGATTTCTTGAATCAAACGCTGAAAGGCGCTGAATTTCCTTATGTGAATGCCAATATTTATAAAGATGACGGCGATCAGGATGAAAGCAACGACGTGAACTATTTTAAACCTTATGAAATTATGGAGAAGAAAGTAAAAGATGAATCGGGTAAGGAACATACATTGAAAATAGGCGTGATTGGACTTGTTACTCCGCAGATCATGCAGTGGGACAGTTCTTCCCTTACGGGTAAAGTTATTGCGAAAGACATTGTAAAGACAGCGGCGAAGTTTGTACCTGAAATGAAAGCAAAAGGGGCAGATCTGATCGTGGCCCTTGCTCATACCGGTTATGATCAGAATCCGCCGGCAGATATGGCAGAGAATGCAGTTCTTCCGCTGAGTGAAGTGGATGGTATTGATGCCATTTTGTTCGGACATGCCCATAAGATTTTCCCGGGAAGTGCATTTGCAGATCAAAAGGGCGTAAATCTTGAAAAAGGGACGATTAATGGTGTTGCCGCTGTAGAACCTGGTGCTTGGGGAGATAACCTTGGGGTTATTGATTTACAGCTGGAGCAGGCAAATGGAAAATGGAAAGTAGTAGATTCCAAATCCGTATCAAGCCCAATTTACGATGCAGCAAACAAAAAGGCATTTGTCGAAGCAGATAAAGAGATCGTAGCTGCTATATCGGATGAGCATAAAGCGACAGTGGATTATGTACGCGGGCCGGTAGGAACGACAACGGCGCCGATCACGAGCTATTTTGCGCTTGTTCAAGATGACCCTTCCATTCAGATTGTAACGAATGCACAGAAATGGTATATCGAAAACAAACTGAAAGGCACTAAATATGAAGGTACTCCGGTTTTGTCTGCAGGTGCGCCTTTTAAAGCAGGCGGCCGTATGGGAGCAGATTACTACACCGATATTCCTACTGGAACGATTGCGATAAAGAATGTAGCCGATCTCTATGTGTACCCAAATACACTTCATGCCGTTGAAGTAAACGGAGCAGAGATTAAAGAATGGCTCGAATGGTCTGCAGGACAGTTCAATCAGATTGATCCGAATAAGTCAGGGGAACAAGAGCTGGTTAATCTTGATTTTCCGACGTATAACTTCGACGTTATTGACGGCGTAACCTACGAGATTGATGTAACTCAGCCGAGTAAATATGATGCCAAAGGAAATGTAGTGAATGCTTCAGCGAGCCGCATCAAGAACCTTCAGTTTGAAGGGAAAGCAATCGACTTGCAGAAGAAATTTATCGTAGCAACAAATAACTACCGTGCCGGATCTTCCAAACTTGCGAATCCAGATGGAAAGCGAATTGTCCTTGCTGCTCCCGATGAGAGCCGCCAAGTCATCATTGATTACATTACCGAGAACAAAACGATTAATCCATCTGCCGATGGAAACTGGTCCTTCGCAGCAGTAAGCGGAAACCCGGAAGTTATTTTTAACACAGCAACAGAAGCGAAAAAATTAGTGGAATCCGATCCAGAGCTGAGTAAAGTGATGACGTATCTTGGTGAAGGAAAAGATGGATTTGGTAAATATGCATTGAATCTGGCAAGTGATAAAGCGGCTGCACCAGCACCAGAACCGAATCCAGCACCAACGCCAACGCCAACGCCGACACCAACACCAACACCGGAAAAACCAGCGACCCCAGTACAACCGTCTAAGCCGGAGAAGCCGTCCAAACCGGAAGCAAGCAAAGACAAAGTACATGTGGTGAAAAAAGGGGATAACCTCTACCGTATTGGCTTAAAATATGGTGTTGATTGGAAAACGATTGTAAAAGCAAACCAGATTAGCGATGTATATACACTGCAAGTAGGCCAAAAATTGATCATTCCCGCATCCTAATGGATAACTGATTTTGATTATTGCTAGAGTTGATTAAAGCCTTGCCCTCTGTCCGAGTGATTCGGCGGGGCAAGGCTTTTTTAGATTGGGGCGGATAACGGGGGAAGTCTAGTATTCTACACAGGTAAGAAAGATGATGAATATAAAAGTTCTAAGTTACTAAGTCGTTTTACGTCAGGGTCGTTACATATATGCCAAGCGGTGTACTTGCGCTGCCCGCCGTCATATATTTGAAGGAGTAGGAGCTTGCGCCTGGCGGAACAGTGACATCGGCAATGGGACTGGCCTGTGTGTTATTACGAAGAAGGGGTATACCGTAGGTTTTACCATCAATGAGTGCTGCCCCGGCAAATGCTCCACCGCGCGGGTTCACCCGAATACGAATTACAGCATCCTGGTTCGTCTCATTCAGAATCGGAATATTTACTTGATAGATGGCTCCGAATTGTCCCCGATTGGTCATGGATGCCGGCAGCGTGCTGCTGTCCGCAGTGAAGAGCAGGTCGGCTGGCAGTTCTCCCGTTAGCTTCGTGCCCGCACAGGTACGGTAGTTAGCGCTTTGTCCAACACGATATAGAGGGGTAGTTGCGTCTGTTTCAGAAAAAGTCCAGCTGCCGCGAGGGTGGGCTTGGGGGGCAGGCCGAGGTGGGATCGGAGCGGACGTAATCTCGCGAAGATCTTTATCTTCTACTTTGGAGACTACGGTTCGTATCTCGTAATTCTGTCCGCCTTTGCCGCTCGCGTGTTCTACCGTGAATTCGTAGATAAACCCTGCAAGCACGTCATCTTCAACTATGAACTCCTCAATAAGCGCAACTCCTCTGCCAAATTTATAAGGGTCTACGGGCTTAATGCGATCGAGAGTGCCGCCTACACATGACTTCGCAAGACATTGACCGACATCAATAATCCAGTGACCTGTGGAGGGACTTAGCTTCAGATCTCTTTCGATATGACGAACCTCGATTTGCTCCTCATCCTTGTTTTCAATCGTAACGCCAATGCGTACCGGAGCACCTGTACGATTGTAGTGCCATCCAAAGATGCGGTGTTTCATTGACCGTTTGGAAGTCACCACCACATCATGCCATAGTGTCGAAAACGGCTCTGTCAAAATCTCTTGTGTCAGTGTCTCTGGGTTGTCACTAAGCATTAATCTGCGCTCGTCGCCCGCTTTGGCGGAGGCAATATCAATATTAATGTTCCCCGGTACCATCAGTGTTTCAACAGCCAAATTTTCTTGTTTGCAGCTCATATTATTCCTCCTCGTTCTACTCTCATTTTTTGTGGCTCACTAATATAGGAGTTGAGGAGAGTGAAAATACAACCTGATTTTTAAAAAAAATAAAAAAAGTGAGGTCACTGACCCAATTTAGTAGTTTTGCTTGTTCTTATTGATATAAACGAAAATGCTGCCAAATACACTCAATGAAACCGTGAGATATAACAATAGATCGGGTACTATTTTTGTTGGAATGACGTCAATTAAATGAAGAACAATGAGAGCGATCATACCTAAATATAAAAAATGGAACAACATACTATTTGATTTATATTGAATCTCCTTGCCTCTCTCGTCTTTTCCCTCTGCGCTTGATTGGAACCTTAATAGATACATTTGGCTAATGATGATCAAAACAACAAATAACAATTTTACCCACAACATAGTTATTGCTCCTCTCTATAATCAAAAACATCGGTAAGTGGTTTCTCAAGAGCATTCGCTATTTTAAAAGCAAGAATTAGAGAAGGATTGTATTTATTTTTCTCAAGAGTTGCGATCGTTTGTCTACTAACACCCACCTTCGTTGCAAGTTGTTCTTGCGTCCATCCTTTTTCCGCTCGATAGACTACTAATTTATTGTTTAACAACAAGACCACCTCTAGTACTCAATGTAAACTATTTCTTACAAAATGTAAATTATTTCTAATTCCTTTGTTTAAGTCGAAAGACCTAGAGAAGAAAGAGCAGGAATAACTACTTTTTAAATTGGGACTTGGAAGAAAAAGGCGGAGCGATTATAATAACATCAAATAGGGAACAAATGTTCCTATAATTACAAAAAAAGAGGTGTTAGTTATGAGCAGTTCCGTCCACTATTATCAAAAAGAGCTCAAACGAATTGCATGGCGTCTTCAGTATCGTGTTCGTGCCGAACGCCAAAGAGAGCTTCCGCTCAAAACAGAGCTGCTGTTAATCTCGGCTTTATCTCCTGAACAAGAGATCGAATCAAAACTATTCATCGAGTATATTCTCGGACTCATTCCCTCGGATACGGGACAAAAAGTCATTCGTTTATTTTATTTGGAAGACCAAAGTGAAGCAGAGATTGCAAAAGAACTGAATATTAGTCAGCAGGCGGTGAACAAATGGAGAAGAAAAACAATCCAGAGTCTATCGGAGAGAATGAGTTCCTGAGACTTGTTTATGAAGTGCAGCAAGGGGATCCGGCTGCCATGGAAAAGCTGCTTGATATGTTTGAATCTGATATGCGGCTCTTAAGCAAATATATTCCCATGCCCGAAGAAGATGCTCTGCAGAGCATGAAGCTTGAATTTATCACACTGATTAAAAACAAAGTGCTCGATCAGAAGGGGTCGTCAGATGAGGAAGAGTAGAAAACGAAGTACCCGCTGTCTATGAAGACCGCGGGTACTGTGCTGTTTTTATATGAGTATGTGATGAGTAGAAAAGAGCCTATACGGTCCTCTTAAGAGAGATGATGCATGGACGATTCTCTTACCATTAGCCGATGGGGAATGATATGACGTTTATTGAACAAGGACTTATCCTCATCTTGTATGGCCTGAATGAGTGCTTGTGAAGCAACATATCCTAGATGATAGATACCAATATCTACACTGCTTAGCGGCGGGCTGTACAATTCGGACAAGGGATTGTTATTAAAGCTGACAATACATAGATCAGAAGGGACCTTGAATCCAAGCTCATTCAAACCGCGAAGGACTCCGAAGCTGACTACATCATCAATGACAACAAGCGCGGTAGGTCGTTCGGGTAAATTCATAAAGAAGGACATGGCTCGGTATCCGCTCTCCTGTAAGAAATCATCTTCCACAATCCAATCTGCTTTCACGGCTAGTCCTGCTTCTTTCATGGCTAGATGATAGCCCTGTAATCGGTCTTTAGATACCATTAAATTTTTGGGTCCGCTCACAAAACCGATTCGTTTATGCCCGAACGAAATCAGATGACGTGTAGCATCATAGGCTGCTTGTATATTATCCGTATCAACAGATAAAAGATCGGGAAATTGTTCTGTTCTTCCAACCAGTACAAATGGAAAATTCTCTTGATACAAAAATTCAACAACAGGGTCATTCTGCCTGGAATAGAGCAAGATTGCTCCATCTACCCGCCCGCCATATACCAGTCTTTGGACAGCTTCGACTTCTTCTTGTTCGTTCGCACCTGAACTGATGACAATATCATACCCTGATCGATTCGCCTGGGTGACAATTCCCCGAATCAGTTCCATAAAAAAGGTATTGAGGAACAGCTCTTCAGCCGGTTTGGGCAAGATCACCCCAATACTCTTGGTTGTTTTGGATACAAGACTTTTTGCCATTATATTTGGATGGTAGCCAAGTTCCTGCATAATATCGCGTACTTTACTAGCTGTTTTCTGACTGATACGAGGGTGGCCGGAAAGCACACGGGATACAGTGGAAGGAGATACACCCGCCAGTTTTGCTACGTCTTTGATTGTTACCGCCACTTCTTTTCACTCCTTAATGAAACCGTTTGCTTTGTATCGATATGGTAATCCATTATTTACCGGTTTGTAAATGGAGATTTTTTTAAGTTTATAACCATTGTGGCATCCTTTTAACAGAAAATGAAATTATTTTTATATTTTTTTAGCAAGAAAACCCTTATCTTATCCCTATTTCATTGAAAAAACAGAGAAAACAAACGATAGACATTGTAAACAGAAGTAAATAATGGATTAACTTGGTTGAATGATGGAATATGGAGGAATTTGAACTATGCAAACGTTTTAACAAAATGGTTTTGTCGGTTATGATTAATTTGATAATAAAGCGCTTACCTACCAATATTTATATGATTTTTGGATACATACGCTGATGACTTATCCGATGAAAGCAGAAATTTACGAATCAAGACAAACGTTTGCACAACGGAGGACATCTTTGATTCTTTGATTCTGATTTCTGAAAGGCAGTAAATAAACAGAGGATCTCTGCCGGATTCGGATAGGTTCAGTGAGCTTTTGTTGCTGTGTTCATACAGTGACGAAAGAAGGTGTATGCGCAGCAAAAAAAAGGGGAAGGGATGATTTCTAATGAAAAAAGGGAAAAAGTTCAGTTTCATGTCACTCTCACTTGCAATGACGGTTTTGCTTGCAGCATGCGGTAGTGGAGGCAGCGATGCTTCTAACAATACAGGAGAATCGGGAACAACCCCAGATAACGAAGCACCACCTGCTGAAGTCGAAGAACTTACACCGGAAGAAGGTGCGATGCTTACGATTTGGGACGGCGGAGATCAGAAGGGGTTTGTAGAACAGGCAGCCGCTGCTTTTGAAGAGAAGTATGGAGTCAAAGTATCTTACACAGAACTTGGTGCAGATAAAGCGATGACACAGATGGTTACGGATGGACCTGCGGGTGTTGGTGCTGACATATTTGCTGGTGTACATGATCAGATAGGGCAAGGAGTAACCGCGGGTGTTATTATGCCGAACGACTGGTTTGAAGAAGATATCCGAGCAAGAAACAGCGAACTCGCTGTAAATGCTTTAACTTATGAAGATATTCTATATGGATATCCGAAGTCTGTAGAGACAACGGCTGTATTTTACAATAAAGATTTGATTGATGCCGTTCCTGCTAATTGGGATGAGATTAAAGAGTTTGCAGCTACTTTTAACGATACGAAAGCCAATAAGTTCGCGATTATGTGGGATGTAGGGAACGGTTATAGTTCTTATCCTTTCTTCGGGGGATACGGTGCTTATGTCTTCGGTAATGATGGTACGGACCCAACCGATATCGGTCTGAATAGTGAACAAGGCGTAGAAGCAGCTGCTTTCCTTCAGTCACTAAAAGAGCTAATGCCGCTTAAATCTTCCGACATTAATGGAGATATTCGTAAATCCTTATTTACTTCGGGTAAACTCGCCATGAATATCAGTGGTCCTTGGGATGTCGGTTCTCTGAAAGAAGGCGTTACGAATCTGGGTGTAGGGGTATATCCTGCTCTTCCTAATGGCGATCCTATGAAACCTTTCTCTGGTGTGAAGAGTTATTTTGTAAATGCGTATACAAAGTATCCTAATGCAGCAAAACTGTTTGCTGATTTTATTACCAATGCAGAAAACCAAATGAAGAACTTTGAAATGACAGGGGCACTTCCGTCAAATACAGAAGCAGCAGGAAGTGATGCTGTGAAAAATGACGAGATCGCTTCGGCCTTCCTTGCTCAGTTTGAAAACTCAATTCCGATGCCTTCCATTCCTGCAATGGCTCAGTTATGGTCCCCAATGGAAGCCGCACTGTCCGACTTATGGAATAACGGTAAGGACCCTAAAGCAGTGATGGATAACGTTGTAGAACAAATGAAGAGTAACATTCAGACCGGATCTTAAGCAGTTACAAATTTATCGTTTTAATAAATTTTGAAATGGATCGAAATAGCTAGCAGATAAAAAGAAACCACCGACGGAACTTAAAAACTCCGGAGGTGGTTCATCACCATTTTGCGGAAGGAAAGGCTGGGAGCATACGATGAGCAAAGGACAATCCCCCACCATGATGTCAACCGGCAAACCGCAATCTGCCGGAGCAAGCCATGCCCGTAATGGGACCATACTTTCAGCATTGTTTATGGGACTTGGACAATTCTATCACCGTCAGTGGGTGAAAGGTGTCATTTTCATGCTTGCTGAGGTCATCAGTATTTATCTTATCATTGCACAGTTCGGAGCGAACCTATGGGGACTTGTAACACTGGGTGATACCCCTTCTCGAATGGAGAAGGTAGGAAGACTCTATCAGAACGTCCCTGGGGACCATTCGATTTTTATGATGATTTACGGACTTGCTGCCTTAATCTATATCGTGCTTTTCGTATTATTCTATATTGGTAACATACGGGATGCCCGGGCAGTTGGTCAGCTTCGGGATGAAGGGAAAGAAGCACCTTCTTTCCGAGATACGACAAGGCATCTCCTTGATAAAGGTTTTCCTTATCTGCTGCTTTCACTGCCAACCATTGGCGTACTCTTTTTTACCATTCTTCCGATTATGTTCATGATTCTAATGGCCTTTACCAATTACTCTGCGCCGGATCATATTCCGCCAAAGAACCTGGTAGACTGGGTTGGATTTGAGACATTCAAGAGCCTCTTTACCCTGAAAGCCTGGAGTAAAACGTTCTATGGTGTTTTGACCTGGACGATTATATGGGCTGTCGTAGCTACAGTGACTACTTATTTTGGCGGTATACTGGTTGCACTCCTAATTCAGCAGCATGGGATTCGCTTCAAAACGATGTGGCGTACGATCTTTATTCTTCCTTATGCAATACCGCAATTTATCTCTTTACTTATTATGAAAAATATTCTCAACTCCCAGTTTGGGCCTATTAATCAGTATCTCGGTATGCTGGGGCTCGGGCAAGTTCCATGGCTTAATGATCCGTTTATGGCGAAGGTGACCGTTATTCTCGTTAACATGTGGATCGGGATTCCTGTATCTATGATTCTAGTGCTCGGGGTATTAACGGCCATTCCAAAAGATTTATATGAAGCTGCTGAAGTAGACGGGGCTTCTGGATTCCAAAAATTCCGCAACATCACGATGCCATTCGTTCTGTTCCAGACTGCGCCGATTCTGATTATGCAGTTTGCTGGGAACATCAATAACTTTAACGTAATCTTCCTGCTTACAGGCGGTGCACCCGCGAATGGGGATTATGCATTTGCCGGAAGTACGGACCTGCTCGTTACTTGGCTATACAAACTTACACTGGATAATCAAAGATATAACTTCGCCTCTGCGATCGGAATTCTTATTTTCTTAATCATTGCCTCGTTCTCAATCTACAACTACCGTAGAAGCCGTTCGTTTAAAGAGGAGGATATGATTCAATGAAAAGAAAAAAACGGATTAAGCTTACCTTCAGTTATATTTTGCTGATACTCATCGCGATTGTATGTATTTATCCCGCTTTGTGGATTGTAATGTCTTCCTTTAAGGTAGGGGACTCGTTATATAGTGAGACTATTATTCCTGAAAAGTTCACTATACAGCATTATATAGACCTTTTTATGCCGAAAGCTGATAAAGATATTCCCTTCCTGAAGTGGTACGGAAATACGTTGAAGATTGCAGTTACAAGCATGATACTTGGAACGATTATTCAAGTACTCACGGCATATGCCATGTCTCGTTTCCGTTTTAAGGGACGTAAGACTGCGATGTCTGTCATTCTTATTCTAGGGATGTTCCCTGGATTTATGAGCATGATTGCCGTTTATGTTATGTTGCTGCAGATGAACCTGCTTGATTCGCCGCTCGCGCTGATTCTGGTGTACACTTCTGGTGCGGCACTCGGAATGTTCGTAGCCAAAGGATTCTTTGATACCATTCCCAGAGCGCTCGAAGAGTCGGCTTTGCTCGACGGAGCAAGTCATATGCGAATCTTTGTAAGTATTATTTTGCCGCTCTCAAGACCCATTATCACGTATATCTCACTCATGACTTTCAGCGGTGCATGGGTGGACTTTATTTTTGCAAGGCTTATTCTTCGGTCACGCGAAAACTGGACACTTGCTGTTGGACTTTATGAACTCGTAAATAGTTACTCCAGTACGGAATTCACTTTATTTGCTGCGGGTTCTGTTCTCGTAGCCGTACCCATCACACTTCTCTATATGTTCTTGCAGCGCTTCCTCGTTGATGGGCTGACAGCAGGCGCTACGAAAGGGTGATACCTATTCTTAAGGATAAGTTCGCTTGGAAAAAATGGATGAGTGCCAGCATATTAATATGCTCTCTGTGCTTTACAGCCGCCTGCAGTGAAAAGGGCGACAATAGGGACAGCACTGATGCTCAGGAGCAGGCCGATCTACCTGCTTCTCCCGCTTCGGATTCTACAGCTGTTATCGATGAACAGCCGGGCCGGGTATATTATGAAATCTTTGTTCGATCTTTTTATGACTCAGATGGCGATGGCATTGGAGATTTGAACGGCATTACAGAGAAGCTGGATTATTTAAATGATGGGAAACCCGGTGGCGACGATCTTGGAGTAGAGGGAATATGGCTTATGCCCATTAACCCCTCGCCAAGTTATCACGGATATGATGTCACGGACTACTACGAGGTTAATCCTGAATATGGCACAATGGAAGATTTACAGCATCTATTAGAAGAAGCACACAAGCGCGGGATGAAAGTCATCATGGATCTGGTCGTTAACCATACGAGCACAGAACATCCTTGGTTTGTGGAATCCGCTTCATCTTTAGACAATACACATCGTGCTTGGTATAAATGGGAAGAAGATCTGAATATAGATCCATCTGGACTTAGTGCTGCGGGCAGCGGCCCGGCATGGCATGAGAAGAATGGAAATCATTATCTTGGAACCTTCTGGAGCGGTATGCCGGATCTGAACTTTGATCTGGAGGCCGTTCGAGAAGAGATGAAGAAGATCGGAAAGTTTTGGCTTGAACAAGGTTTTGATGGATTCCGTCTGGATGCAGCAAAACACATCTACGAGGATTTACAGAGTGATCGCAGTCCCGAAACGACTGCCAAAAATGTAGCATGGTGGCAGGAATTTAGAGCGGCGATGAACGAAGTGAAAGAAGATGCTTATATTGTAGGGGAAGTATGGGAGAATTCCCCGGTATCTATTGCCCCTTATTTAGAAAATGCATTTGATTCCGGTTTTAACTTTGGACTTGCCGATCAAATTATTCGCACAGTAAGCAGTGAGCAAAACGGCGGTTTCTTGATTCAATGGAACCGCAACTATGAGCTTTTCGCCGAGAAATCACAAGGTCAATTTGTGGATGCGATCTTCCTTGCCAACCATGATCAGAACCGTGTGATGAGTCAGCTTAGCGGGAATAAAGATCATGCACGTATGGCCGCAGCGATCTTGCTGACGCTGCCGGGTAATCCATTCATATATTACGGAGAAGAGATTGGGATGAAGGGCTCAAAACCAGATGAAGAAATTAGGGAGCCTATGCTGTGGAGTAAAAACAGCAGCGGCAGCAAGGGACAAACGACTTGGGAGCAGGCAAAACATAATCAGGATGATGATGCTGTGAATGTAGAGGCGCAGCTTACAGACCCGTCATCGCTTTTATCCTTGTACCGTAATGTAATTGAGTGGAGAACAGGAATAGCAGCATTGCGAGATGGTGCGGTAGAAGATTATTCTGTAGAGGATGATCAAGTTCTTTCTTATATAAGAGCCACGGCAAGTGAGCAAGTGCTGGTTGTTCATAATCTATCTAGTGAAGCGAAAGAAGTAAGTTTGTCTGAAAAAGAGCCTCATTTCTCTGCAATACTGCATCAGACGGATGATCAAGCTAGTCTCCAGAACGGTACAATAAGCCTTCCTCCGTATAGTACAGTTGTATTGAAGTAAGAATAAAGTAATCAGTATAAAGTAATTAGAATAGAGTAATAAGAATAAAAACCTTGTCTCCCGTATGGAGGTAAGGTTTTTTGTAATGATTAGAAGCACTGAATATATAAAATTTGCCATGTAGGAAATGCTTGAATGATCGGATAGGGCTGCGTTTGCAGGAACACAGTTACCGCCGGATTAGTGAAGAGTACAACCCCTAAACGAACAGTCAGATTAAAAGGGTTAGGGCCTGTAATGATAACGGCCCAGCGATTTGTACAGAATGGGAGCGACCAAGGGAAACGTGCACTACGATAATCGGAAAGCTGAGATTCTGATTCCGATTCGGTAAGTTCCGCCTCGTTATCTTCCTCCCTAGGTCCACCAAGACCGGGCAAAATATTCCCGAGGATATTGCCGGGATTCGAAAGGCCGCCCATTCCTGGAGCCGGACTTAAGGGACCAAAAGGCCCTCCACCTGGAAATCCGGGGAACCCACCGCCTGGTCCACCACCTGGTCCACCGCCTGGTTCACCACCTGGCCCACCGCCTGGCCCACCGCCTGGCCCGCCACCCGGTCCGCCACCAGGAAACCCGCCAGGAAAACCACCTCCGCCCGGTATCTGCCAAGGTGATCCGCCGGGTCCCGTTTGCTGACCGGATTGTGCTACAAGCGTTTGGGCCTGCGCTGGATTAGAAGTTAGCATTTGATAATGCTGTAAAGCTTGGTATGGCGGGGAAGGCAGCGACCCGAGAAGGTTAGCAGGAACGGCCTGCGTTGCACCCGGTGTAGCCGTTAAACTCCCGATATTTATGGATCCTAATAAAGATTGGAGCGGAGCACTTCCTCCCTGACCAGGTGTCAGTGGAGCAGGTATAGGAAAGGTGGAAAAAGACAAAACAATCAACTCCCATTTTCGAATATTGGTTCATAGCCTATGGTCATATATATGAACCGCAAGTGGGATGGGTGCATCAGGATGTAATGAAGTTCCAAAATGCAGAAGCAGCTGGTGATAAATCTTTTCTTCTATATAAATAGGTGCAAAGTCTAGTATCTTGTTTTTCCAAACCTGGAATCGGCATCGAGCTGATATGGACTGAGGTAAAGGAGAGCATACTCGCAGGTAAAAAGGTAAACGCATTCCCTAAAGAGACGGTCTTCAGCGCTGCTTGCGGTGTAGCCGCAGATATCCTTTTCCATAAGTGAATATTGGTTTGTTCCGTAAATTGTTCTGTGTATTTATCAAGTAATCCTTGGCTTTCATAGTCAACGAATAAGATTTGAGAGAGATCACTGGGCTTTACAGAATCGCTCATTAACAGAGGATGATCCTTTGCTGATACAAGCACGAGCTGATCTTGCTTCAATAATACATAATCACTCGATTCCGGTTCCTGAGAGAGGGGCTGTTTTTCGGTACGTGCAAGTAGAAAAGAATCTTCTACATTTCCTTCTCCAGACGAATCTCCAATTAAGCTGCTTCTCACTGTAATTCCTGGATACTCTGAAGCGAAACGACTCATCACCTCAGGCAAAACATTTTCAGCGGCGAGTGAATCGGTATGGATGAGAACATCTCCTTGTCCAAGCGAACTGAATTGCTGAACTGTTCGTTTAACCGTATCGGTAAGTGCAAGAATTTGTTTGGCATGAGGGAGGATCGCCTTTCCTGCCTCGGTTAACATCATTCTTCCTTGCTGAGCAATGTATATGGGGACGCCCATGTCCTTCTCTAAGCTTTTCATATGGAAAGAAACCGTTGGCTGCTTCATTTGAAGTTCTCTAGCGACATCCGTTACTTTATTGTAGCGATCAATGAGAACGAGGATCTGAAACTTGATTACATTTATATTCATGGAGTGGTACCTCACTTCTGCTTCATTCATTTTACATACACGGTAGCTAAAAGGGATAGAAAACGATGAAAGAGGAAAACCTCTGGTAAATACACGCTGTTCGATCTTTCTGATATAGATTAATTATATCAACCCATAGATAAAATATATACATATTTAATAACAAGTTTACAAAACATAAATTTTATATTGATGCACTGGTTTTACAATAAAAACATAGTCAAACGTGGTAAACAAATAAACGCCACACACAATTTGGGGGAGGACAACCTAACATGTTCAAGAAAGCAAAGAAATTTCCTTTACTAGTGACAACACTCGCAATGACTGTCGTACTAGCCGCTTGCGGTTCTGGCTCTGATTCGACTGGTTCTGGAAATACAGATAATACAGGAACAAAATTAAGTGGTTCGATTCTTGCTGTTGGATCTTCAGCACTTCAACCGTTGGTTGATCAAGCTGGACAAGATTTTATGGAAGTGGAAGGAAATGAAGACATTACCGTTCAAGTCCAAGGCGGCGGTAGTGGAACAGGACTTACTCAAGTTGCAGATAAACAAGCAGATATCGGTAATTCGGATGTGTTTGCAGAAGAAAAATTAGATGCAGATCAAGCGAAAACTTTGGTTGACCATCAAGTGGCTGTTGTAGGAATGTCTGCTGTAGCGAATAAAGAGGTAGGTGTTACTGACCTGACTCAAGAACAATTGGTTGATATTTTCACTGGTAAAATCACGAACTGGAAGGAAGTTGGCGGAGCAGATCAAAAAATCGTTATCGTTAACCGCCCAGCAAGTTCAGGAACTCGTGCTACCTTTGAAAAATATGCTCTAGGTCAAAGTGCACCTGATTTACAAGGAGCTATTCAAGAAGATTCTTCCGGTACAGTTAAGAAAATCATTACGGAAACTCCAGGGGCAATCGGATACCTTGCACTGTCCTACCTCGATGATAGTATCACGGCCATTAAATATAACGGGATAGAAGCTACCGTAGAGAATATCGAATCTGGTACGTATCCGGTGTGGGCTTATGAACATATGTACACGAGCGGTGATCCGAATGAAGTAGTGAAGGCTTTCCTCGACTACATGTTGTCTGACGAAATTCAAGACACTTATGTTGTAGACCTTGGTTATATCCCAGTTAAAGGAATGCAAGTTGTGCGTGACGCGGAAGGTAATATTACCGAGAAATAAGGTAGAGTACAATTTTTAATTAATGAGATATAGATCGATAAGAGGCGGGCTGAATTATTGCTCGACCTCTTTCGTTCGGTTTTTAGATAAGATGCAGAATTATACTAAAATGATTTAAAAAGGATGGTTCTTGATGAGTGTAGCGAACACGGATCATGCGCACAAACCTCGCCCGAAACGGGAAAAGCATTATTATGAAGATTGGATCGGTAAAATATATACGTCCATCTGTGTAGTCTTTCTTATTGTAGTTATTATATCGATTGTCTTTTTCGTTGCTTCTAAAGGTTTAACTACTTTTGTGAAAGACGGAGTGAGTCCACTAGAGTTCTTTACATCGGGAAATTGGAATCCGACAGGGGATGAACCTGCCTATGGCGCACTTCCGTTTATCGTAGGTTCCTTTACAGTAACGATTCTGGCTGCACTGATTGCAAGTCCTTTAGCATTATGTGCTGCTTTATTCATGACTGAGATTGTACCAGGTAAAGGAAAGCGAATCCTGCAGCCAGCGATTGAACTTTTGTCGGGTATTCCGTCGGTTGTTTATGGATTTGTTGGACTTACCGTTATTGTCCCACTGATCCGTTCGATCTTTGGAGGTACAGGCGTCGGTATTTTAGCAGGCTGTCTTGTGTTATCCGTCATGATTCTGCCTACGATTACGAGTATTATGGCAGATGCGATTACTTCTCTGCCTGGTGGTCTTAGAGAATCTTCCTATGCACTGGGTGCAACTCGCTGGCAGACGATAACAGGTGTAGTCATTCCTACGGTACTGCCTGCGCTCTTAACAGGCGTTGTTCTCGGAATGGCACGTGCCTTCGGTGAAGCACTTGCTGTACAGATGGTTATTGGTAATGCACCGCATGTTCCACATTCACTTTTGGAATCTGCATCCACACTCACCAGTGTAATTACACTTAGCATGGGGAATACAGCTTCAGGTTCTGTTCATAATAATGCGCTGTGGAGTATGGCGCTTGTGCTTCTTCTTATGACCTTTATCTTTGTATTACTTGTTCGCTTGCTTGAAAGGAGAAATCGGGTATGATGAAGCCGAAAACAGTCGATCGCATTGCTACTGGTGTTATCGTTACCTTTGCACTTGCGATTGTGGCCATCCTGGTAGGTCTTCTTGGATTTATTATTTTCCGCGGAATTGGACATATCAGTTGGGATTTCCTAACTAGCAAACCACAAAATTTACGGGCTGGCGGCGGAATTGGACCACAGCTATTTAACTCTATATACCTTCTCATCCTTACGCTGATCATTACGATCCCGCTTGGCTGGGGAGCCGGAATTTATATGGCTGAATATGCGAAACCAGGTAGAATTACAAACATGATTCGCTTGGTCGTTGAGGTATTATCCTCTTTCCCGTCCATCGTAATTGGTCTTTTTGGTTTGCTTGTTCTCGTAAATACATTTGGTTTTGGATTTTCTTTGCTGTCAGGTGCACTTGCACTTGCCGTATTTAACTTGCCGCTTATGGTTCGGACAACCGAGCAAGCTTTTCGTTCGGTTCCTAAAGCACAAAAAGAGGCTGGACTTGCCCTCGGGTTATCAAAGTGGAAGATTATCACTTCCATTCTGCTTCCTGTAGCTTTACCTGCCATGATTACAGGAACGATTCTTGCAGCAGGCCGGATCTTTGGGGAAGCGGCTGCTCTAATGTTTACTGCAGGGATGAGTAGTCCGCCGCTCGACTTTACGAATTGGAATCCTTTCAGTGAGAGATCGCCGCTGAATCCGATGCGTCCTGCAGAGACACTTGCCGTACACATCTGGAAGGTAAATAGTGAGCAGCTCAAACCAGATGCTGCTGAGATCGCAGCGGGTGCTTCTGCTGTTCTCGTGATTATGGTTCTGCTATTTAACTTATTCGCTCGCTGGTTTGGGCGGTTTGTTTATCGCCGAATGACTGCTGCGAAACGCATGGACTAATTGTTTTTTTGTATATAGGGAGGTACAGCTGTAATGGCACAACAACCATTTAGTACAGAGGATCTAAGTGTTTTTTACGGGGAAAAAGAAGCGGTAAAAAAAATCAGTATGGAGTTTCCTGAGAATACGGTAACGGCACTGATTGGTCCTTCGGGATGCGGGAAATCTACCTTTCTTCGTTCATTAAATCGCATGAATGATGAGATTGCGGGTGCTAGAGTTACAGGTCATATATGGATGAACGGACAAGATCTGAATGCACCGGGAACTGACGTAATTAAACTTCGCCAACAAATCGGAATGGTGTGGCAGAAGCCGAATCCTTTTCATAAGTCGATCTATAATAATATCGCGTTCGGACCGAAGTATCGTGGAGTGAAGAATAAGAAGCAGCTCGATGAGATTGTGGAAAAAAGTCTGCGCCGCGCAGCGCTATGGGATGAGGTAAAAGATCGGCTCAAAGATTCAGCCCTGGCACTATCTGGTGGGCAGCAGCAACGTCTATGTATTGCTCGTGCATTATCAGTGGAGCCGCAAATTCTTCTGCTCGATGAACCTGCATCAGCACTTGATCCGGTATCGACAGGGAAGATCGAGGAACTAATCACAGAACTCAAAAAAGAGTTGCGTATTGTTATTGTGACTCATAACATGCAGCAAGCAGCACGGATTTCAGATTATACCTCGTACTTCTACATGGGGAATCTGATTGAACGTGATGTCACAGAAAAGATTTTCTCAAATCCGGCGAACCAGTCTACTCAAGAATATATTATGGGGCGTTTCGGTTAAAATAGATTTTAATAACAAACAATTTCAAATGAATAGGAAGACATGGCAAGGCCAAGGTTACCTGGAATAGGTGACCTTGGCCTTGTTGCCATATCATCTATATGATCATTTTTCATTCGCGCTTAGTTTTTGCGAGCTCTGGCTTGTCCGCCTTTGCTTCCAATCTCTTGATAGAATTCTTTGTCATGGTTTTTGGAAGTGGCTTCTCCGCCTTTTTCACCAATCTCTTGATAGAATTCTTTGTCGTGGTTTTTAGAAGTCGCTTCTCCGCCTTTTTCACCAATTTCTTGGTAGAACTCTTTGTCATGGTTTTTAGAAGTTGCTTCTCCACCCATACGTCCTGCTTCTTCACGGCTCATTTTTTGGTTTTTGTTGTTTTGTGTCATCATTAATCTCTCCTATCTGATTTGGTATTGTAGTGTGTTACATCCTATATTTAACCCCCTCCTCAGGATTAAAACATTTGAACGAAATTAGTACTCTTTCTCCATCGCTGCCTCTCCTTTCATCCTACATCATGGTATAATCTGCAGCAGTTTCATGCTTTTCAAGGGTTAACCTCTTCAGGTGCTTTTTTATTGGGCCTGCCATCATGAGGGTTATGCTTATGTATACAACACCTGATATAGCTATCTATTTGAATACAGCTTCGTTTTTAATCTCGGCTGTGATTTTTCTGTTTCAACCTAAACTTGTTGTGAAGAAGGCGGATTCTACCGGAAGTAGAAGTTTAACGGTACGGATGGTTGTGAATGACTGGGAAGAGGTACTGAAGTTTTGGCGTTGTTGCTGAGATGTTTTCACTTAGGCTTGTCTATTTGTCCATCTCGGTTGTGCTTATCGTTCTTTCTCTTGTGTTATGGCAGTAAGCCTGGAGTAATCGGCAACCTCATATTACGAAGAAAAAGGGAACGTAAACCATTCAAGTTGATGCTGCATAGAGCAGGTACGCAGCGGGAATAGTAGGGGAAATAAGTAAGAATAGACGGATAATTACTTAGATGGAACCCTTCGTTTGATGGATGTTAGAGTTATTATTGACACCGCCAACTTGTTTCAATTAACCTGAGAATTGCTATATTGGTAAGTGGCGAAACATTCAAACACCAAGGACAGAGAAGAGTGATATGATCTTCTTCTGTCCTTTTTTGCGGGAGATTGCAGGTCGTTTGTTCCTATGGTCTTCACGTGTAATACATGCACCTTGGGGGAGTACAACATGAGATTTAAAGACGTTTTTTCTATTATCGGACCCGCAATGACGGGACCGTCGAGTTCCCATACCGCAGGAGCGGTTAAGCTTGGACGAATTGCTCGGCAGTGGCTTGGGGAACAACCTGCTGAAGCAAAAATGACGTTATATGGTTCTTTTGCGGATACATATCAAGGTCATGGTACCGATCTAGCTCTTCTAAGCGGTCTAATGGATATGGCTACCGATGATCCCCGTATCCCTGATGCAGAAGAGTGGGCAGAGAAGCTTGGCATGCAGTACGAGATTGTGACAAGCGGACTTCCTGCTGCCCATCCCAATACAGTGAAATTTGAATTAAAGGTACATGATCAGATCTGTTCCATGATGGGAGCTTCGATTGGAGGCGGCAGCGTTGTCGTATCTCATCTTAATGATTTCCGAGTACAGCTGACGGGGGATTTCCCTGCGCTGGTCCTTCGCCATCTTGATAAAGCAGGGGTCATTGCTTCTGTTACTTCCATCATCAGTGAGTCGGGAGTTAACATTGGCTTTATGCAGGTAGACCGAAAAGCACGAGAGGGCGAAGCATTAACTGCGATGGAGCTGGATACCGTTCCTTGTTCTGAGGTGCTGACAAAACTTATTCAGCTTCCACATGTGCTGGATTGTAAAGTAATCGATTTGAAAAAGGGGCTAATATAAGGATGCGTTTTAAACATCTAAGAGAACTTCATGCCATTTGTACCGAAGAAAACAAGACACTTGGCACCTTAATGATTGAAGAACAAGTGAAGGAAACAGGCACTTCTGAGACAGAAGTAGTTCAGCAAATGGCTGATTATTACGAGATTATGAAACAAGCTGTTCATAAAGGAATGACGGAAGATACAACTTCCCGCAGCGGTCTCACTGGCGGGGATGGTCAGCGTGTTCGCGACTATTTACAAAATAACCAAAGTTGTTCGGGCGATGCTTCCGCTCTTGCCATGGCATATGCACTCGGTGTATCTGAAGTGAATGCATCCATGGGGCGAATTGTTGCGACTCCTACAGCCGGCTCGGCTGGAATTATTCCAGGTGTGTTTCTTAGTGCACAAGAACGGTTTGGCTGGAGCGATGAACATATGGTGAATGGACTGTTTTGTGCCGGTGCGATTGGATATGTGATTGCGAATAACTCCTTTATTTCAGGCGCAGAAGGAGGTTGCCAGGCAGAAGTGGGTTCGGCTATCGGAATGGCAGCCGGTGCGATGGTGGAGCTGCGCGGAGGAACTCCTGAGCAGGTTGTTCATGCGGTAGGGATTGCGCTGAAGAACACACTGGGACTGATCTGTGATCCAGTAGCAGGACTTGTTGAGATCCCTTGTATTGTTCGTAATGGCTTAGGTGCAGTAACTGCACTGGCGGCCGCAGATATGGCACTGGCAGGAGTAAGAAGTGCAATACCTTCAGATGAAGTGATCGATGTGATGCTGGAAGTGGGAAGTGCGATGCCAAGTCGTCACCGAGAAACTGCGCAAGGCGGTCTTGCTCAAACGCCGACAGGTCGGAAGATCGCTGAAAATTTAGCTAAGCCCAAGAAAACAACACAAGACAGAGAAGTTAGCTCTAAAGAAAACAATCAATAAGTTGGTTGACGAAAAAAAGCCGGAAAACGAAACGATGAAAGTTTCGTCTTCCGGCTTTTTATATAGAATTGTTTTGATTCTAACCATAAAGAAAGATTATTTGTTCATCAGTTCTCCAAGCAATTTGATCGAGTGGAGTCTCGCTTGATGATCATAGATCGGTGTAGTCATCATGAACTCGTCCGCACCCGTTTGAGCAAGGAAACGTTCAAGTTGTTCGCGAACACTGTCCTTACTGCCAATCACCGAATAGCTGAGTTGATTTTGGACGATCGCTTTCTCTTGCATGTTCCAATCGAGTTCTTTCACCGGTGGCTGCATGAGTCCAAAGCGTCCACGGATCATATTAAGGAATTGTTTTTTATGTGAAGTGGATAAGTAATGAGCTTCTTCATCCGTATCAGCCACAAAAGCGTTTAGAGCAACCATCGCATAAGGCTTATCCAGCACTTCAGATGGTCTAAAGCTTGACCGGTAAATATCAAGCGCAGGCAGTAAGTAATCTGGAGCGAAATGGCTCGCAAAAGAGAATGGGAGTCCTTTTCGTCCGGCAAGTTCTGCACTGAAACCGCTCGAACCAAGCAGCCAAATCGGAATATCTAAGTCTCGTCCAGGATAGGCATGCACTTGCATAGATGAGCTTGAAGTCGGATGGAAGTAATTCTGCAGTTCTTCAAGACGCTGCGGAAAATCTTGTCCGTCACTGCCAGGTCCCCGGCGCAAGGCGCGAGAAGTCAGTTGATCAGATCCAGGCGCGCGGCCAAGTCCAAGATCAATCCGTCCAGGAAATAGAGATTCGAGTGTACCGAACTGTTCGGCAATCACAAGCGGAGCATGGTTAGGAAGCATTACGCCTCCAGAGCCAACGCGAATTCGTTTGGTTCCGCCTGCGATATGACCGATGACAACCGAAGTAGCTGAACTTGCGATCCCCGGCATGTTGTGATGCTCTGCAAGCCAGAAGCGGTTATAACCCACTTCATCAGCTAGTTTTGCAATATCCAAGGAATTTTGTAGTGCCGTCCGGATATCGGAGCCTTCTGTAACGGTGGCTAGGTCAAGGATCGAGAAGGGGATATCTTTTAACGATTTGCTTTGTGTTTGTGATTCAGTATTCATGTGTGTACCTCCTGTACGCTAGGATTGTTTCTTCCTATATATAAGTCATTTGTGAATATGTAAATCGTAATCTGACTATTATAACATAAAATATAGATATATATATGTATGTGTGACAGTAGGCTAAAGTAGAGGGGATTTCGGTATTGGTCATTTTATGGAGGGGTATGAACGTTTTACATATCTAATACAGTGAAATGATTATAACTGATTTAATAAAAAGGCTTTAGTAATGAAAAAAGTCGTCAGTTCTCTCTTGCTACAAAAGAGTTGACGACTTTTTTGATCTATTTCTGTGTTATTTTGAATCAATGATTTGAATCTCTTTTGCAGTAATAGTAGGAGGCATGGTATCCAATTGTTCGTTTTCGGCTTTGAAGCGAATTCGGGAACCCACCTTTATATCTTGGATAGTAACATCCGTTTCGCTGACTTTTTCTAGCCCTAGCCAAAATAGGTCATATTTTTGAGATCTAATGATGTCTTGAGATGATTGCTCAGTTATCTTGTTTAAATTAGCCGCTATTTCAGAATTATTCAAATCTTCAGTGATTAATATTTGTTTGACAGTAGTTCTTTCATGCTTACCTAACACTATGGCTTCCATTGTAAGAGTAGAATCGGTATGTTGCTTTACGCTATCGTTACTTATAGATTCGACATTATGACAGGAGCCAACTAATAGAAAAGATATGATTAGTACAATAAATACCAAGCGCATAATCTTACCTCCTTATTAATACAAGTAAAGACGATAGGCAGGTAACAGAAGTTGCGATACTTTCAATTTCTTTTAGGTGATGTACAAAACCTATATACTTCATATCCAATTCAGAACAAAACAAAAAACTGAACGTGCGTGCTGATTTGTCATAACGAGTGGTGTCATTATATTAGAGTCTAATTTAGACTCATGAGACCTCATTAAGCTAACGGGCAGGATAGCGTGGAATACCTGTTATATTTGACCAATTAAAAGTAGTCCACTTAATAACACCAGACCACTTTTATAGTATTGCAGGAGAACATGGTCTACTTGAAGAACTTTTGGATATTGCGAAAAAATTCAAGATTAACCGTAATAGAGGGAGCAGTGAGCAGTTTGCCAGTTGGCAGCTGCTCCCTTTTATTATGCAAACCGGCAGGTTATTTTAAAATGAGAATAGAGTTTTAAAATGCTGAGCAAAATAAACGAAAAATCCAAAGGTGATCCGTTTGAAAATAAAACAAAGCTTATGCATTTTAGTCTTAATCGGTATAGTGTTAGCAAACTCAACTTTAACTTCAGCATCAAATGCAGGGATTAGTGAAAGAGAAAAACAGCTCGAGGAAGCTCTATTACAACAGTTGCATTCTTCTATAGTGTCAGCACTCAAGAGTATTTACAAAACAGAATATATTATGATTGGATGCAAACAAATTTCTTCAATAAATTCACTTGTCACACTTAAAAATAAAGATAAAGAAAGCAAAAGCATAAGTGCAGATGCAATGCACGGAGGAAAATACTTTGAACTGACCATTAGCTTATGTGATGTAGGACCAGAAGAGGACTATGTTGAACTGTACTTCAAGAATGATACTGCAGGGGCTAATTACTATCTGGTACACTATAAAATCACACCTAAAGACTGAACTAACTAAAGACTGAACTAACGAAAAAACGATAGTGGAGGGGCTTGAACATAGAAGTTCCTTTTTTCCATGTTAAATCTCATAAGAGGAGTGATTTCATGACCAAATATACTTGTCCATGTTGTGGGTATAAAACTCTTGATGAAGAACCACCTGGAACATATGAGACTTGCGATGTTTGTAATTGGCAAGAGGATGCTGTAATGAATGAAAACCCAGATTATTGGGGCGGTGCGAATGCAGTATGTTTGAGGCAAGCACAAAGAAACTTTATGAAATTTGCGGCTAAGGAAAAGAAATCTTTAGACAACGTAGTTCCAAGAAACGATTACGAACAAGACCCTTCATGGAAACCAGTGTGGGAAAATGAAGTAAACCTAGATGAAGCGAAACTTGCGGAAATACAAATCGACGGTAATGTCATAGATAAAAGGTTTCAGGAGTCAATTAATATTAATGACTTTTTAGACGCATATACTGAGTTTCTTGAAGCAAAGGGATGGGGCTTTGGTGGTGAAATTAAGCAAAGAAGTACCCAGATTGAAAAACCAAAACGTTGATTTGATAAATGCAATGATAGAACGGAAGTTATTCAACTAACTGTAAAACGTTAGTTGAACGACAATAGCGGCAGACTAAGACCTCATTTATCGAGTCTTGGTCTGCCGCTGCTTCTTTTAATGGATCATTCTAAAATTATCATTGACCACTTGTGGTTTTAATTGATTGAAACTAAAATTGTTTTCTACCAATTCTAAAACGCTCTATTTCAACAGCAGAGAAAAAATTATCCTCTCCATATAATATATTGCTTCCAATCTCTTATACGCTATGCATATGCAAGAGGAACTAAAAGGTATATGCAAAAACGCTACCGTGAGAATAATTATACAATGGTCATTATGGCTACGGACAAAGAAACAGATACATCAATGGCAACTGAAAAAATTATGAGAAAAATAATAATGGGGAAAGACCGAAGCTAAATAAAAGCGATTGGTAATAGGAAGGGATCATATTATGGAATTTTACTTCACTGGAGAAATTATGGAGGATGTAGAAAAGGCCTATTCTGAGATCGAGAATATTGTTTTAAAAAAATTAAATACATCACTAAACTCACAGGATTACGGTCCTGGCTTAAAAATATTGGGGATAATTTTTATGATCGCAAGTGATGAGCTTGTTGAAGAGGGTCTTTTTAATGAAAAAATAACTTACTTGAAGAAAGATAAGGACTCTGATATTCGTCTGAGAATTGATCATGCGACTTTTAGGGAAGTTGATCTTGATTCTCAAATAAGGTTACTAGTCGATAATTTGATTAGAGCTGTTAGAGAAATAAAGAAGAAATTTAAAGAGGACTTCGATTCTGAAAGGTTAGCAAAGGATATTGATCGTTTGTTTAACTAAGCTATAATTAATTATGAAATAAAGACAGGTTAAACCACGAGTGGATTTATTTTATGAATGGATTTTCTTTTATAAATTCTAAAAGCTGCTCTTTCAATCAAAATTTTCACAAATCACTGTAGTCCAACTTAGGTTTAATTAGAAAAAGTAAGCAACCGATCAACAGACCGGTTGCCTATTCCTGCACCCTAAACGGAGGGCACCGCGAATTACTTTTTCTTTAATTCCTCTCTAGTGTAGGCATCAGAAATTATCAATTTGCTTATGTGTTCACGCTAGCTTCCTAATCTTCTCTTCTTATTTGATAATTTCATTCACTATAGTTAACTTTCCGTATTATAAATGGACTCCCAGCAGAAACTCCTGTACTATTACCTTTTGATTCTAATTGAATGAGGATGATTTTTTTGGCAAGTGCAGCAGTAGTTTTTGCATCAATTCTTTTACCTATTTTTCTTTATATGTCTTTTTACTTTTTGCTTGATGGGAAACAGCCACAAGCAAGAAGAATATTCATCTCCCTTAGTTTTAGTTTAACAATATGGTCGATGGCAATAATTATGATTGCAAAAAATTAGAAGGTCTATCGACCTTCTTTTTATATTAGGATCAAAGTTTATTTAGATATTTTTAGAGTAGTTGTGTAATTCCCCAGATGACCAAGATACTCAAAGATTGGCGTGTGACCATATTCTTTAACTACAAATACTTGTCCTGTTATAACATCCTTGTATGTATCTCTTATCTTGCACTGGCTGGCTTGGATCAAGTTCTAATATCTCATTCCTCCACTAAAGGAAAATTCTAGTTATTAACATTAAATAAAAATGCCATTATCCCTAAAAGTAAAGGGTCTAATCCAAATATTGATTGAACTAACGAAAAAACGTTAGTTGAACGACAATAGCGGCAGACTAAGACCTCATTTATCGAGTCTTGGTCTGCCGCTGCTTCTTTTAATGGATCATTCTAAAATTATCATTGACCACTTGTGGTTTTAATTGATTGAAACTAAAATTGTTTTCTACCAATTCTAAAACGCTCTATTTCAACAGCAGAGAAAAAATTATCCTCTCCATATAATATATTGCTTCCAATCTCTTATACGCTATGCATATGCAAGAGGAACTAAAAGGTATATGCAAAAACGCTACCGTGAGAATAATTATACAATGGTCATTATGGCTACGGACAAAGAAACAGATACATCAATGGCAACTGAAAAAATTATGAGAAAAATAATAATGGGGAAAGACCGAAGCTAAATAAAAGCGATTGGTAATAGGAAGGGATCATATTATGGAATTTTACTTCACTGGAGAAATTATGGAGGATGTAGAAAAGGCCTATTCTGAGATCGAGAATATTGTTTTAAAAAAATTAAATACATCACTAAACTCACAGGATTACGGTCCTGGCTTAAAAATATTGGGGATAATTTTTATGATCGCAAGTGATGAGCTTGTTGAAGAGGGTCTTTTTAATGAAAAAATAACTTACTTGAAGAAAGATAAGGACTCTGATATTCGTCTGAGAATTGATCATGCGACTTTTAGGGAAGTTGATCTTGATTCTCAAATAAGGTTACTAGTCGATAATTTGATTAGAGCTGTTAGAGAAATAAAGAAGAAATTTAAAGAGGACTTCGATTCTGAAAGGTTAGCAAAGGATATTGATCGTTTGTTTAACTAAGCTATAATTAATTATGAAATAAAGACAGGTTAAACCACGAGTGGATTTATTTTATGAATGGATTTTCTTTTATAAATTCTAAAAGCTGCTCTTTCAATCAAAATTTTCACAAATCACTGTAGTCCAACTTAGGTTTAATTAGAAAAAGTAAGCAACCGATCAACAGACCGGTTGCCTATTCCTGCACCCTAAACGGAGGGCACCGCGAATTACTTTTTCTTTAATTCCTCTCTAGTGTAGGCATCAGAAATTATCAATTTGCTTATGTGTTCACGCTAGCTTCCTAATCTTCTCTTCTTATTTGATAATTTCATTCACTATAGTTAACTTTCCGTATTATAAATGGACTCCCAGCAGAAACTCCTGTACTATTACCTTTTGATTCTAATTGAATGAGGATGATTTTTTTGGCAAGTGCAGCAGTAGTTTTTGCATCAATTCTTTTACCTATTTTTCTTTATATGTCTTTTTACTTCTTGCTTGATGGGAAACAGCCACAAGCAAGAAGAATATTCATCTCCCTTAGTTTTAGTTTAACAATATGGTCGATGGCAATAATTATGATTGCAAAAAATTAGAAGGTCTATCGACCTTCTCAGATTGTAGACAAAAGGCATTCGGAATGTATTCATTCTGAGTGCCTTTTGTCATTTCTACTTCTTTTCATGAATAAATCAGGTGGAAACCCGCCTGATTTACGCTGGAATTGGTCTGTTCCACGACCATCTGGCGATTTTCTTCAAATTCATGGCAGCAAACGTAAGCATCGCCTGCATGGACAATTTTTTTAGCCCTCGCAGGGTTGTCCATCGCATGCCATGCTTTTCTTTTGCATCTGCAAATACCCGTTCCACCGTTTCTTTTCGTTTTGCATAGATTTGTTTTACATGCTGGTGGTGTCTTAGATGCTCTACTTCTTCTAAGTGGTTTTGCCATACATGTCGCGTCACTACTTTTTGGTGGTTCTTGCTCCCTGTACACATGGATAAATAATGACACGATTTACAAATTTCTTTTGGAGATTTGTATTCTCGGTACCCCTCTTTATTGGTGGTCGAGTAAGGTAATACCACGTTAGCAGGACATAAATAGGCGTCAAAATATTCATCATACACGTAGTCATCTTTTCGAAAACCTTCTTTTTGAGAACGCGGACGTGTATAAGGCAGCGCCGGAGTAACCCCTTGCTCCAACAAATATTTGCTAATCCAAGGTGTTTTGTAGGCAGCATCGGCTGCCACTGCTACAGGTTTCCCAATCTTTTCTTTTACCATTTCTACGAGGGGTGCAAGCAAGTGGCTGTCATGTTCATTTCCGGGAGTGACGATGTTACCGAGTACAAATCCGTTTCGGTCTACTGCTGCGTGAAACGAATAAGCAAATTGTTTGGTCCGTTCATCTTTGACATAGTAGCCGCTATCGGGATCTGTAGTGCTTTGTTTAATTTCCTTTTCTTCTTCTTTTTTAAAAGAGTCCGGAGGAAACGGCTTTTTATCATGGTCGTCCCGATCTTGGTTAATTTCCTCTTCCAGTTTGCGTTGATATGCTCTTGTTTCTTTGCGTACAACCTTCTTTTCGAATTTCCGTTTATTCGCACTCGCTTTTACGTGTGTAGAATCGATGAAAACATGCTCCGCGCTGAGTAAATGTTTCTCAGCTGCAGTCCGCAAAATACGGTAGAAAATCTGTTCGAATAGATCTGTATCTTTAAAACGACGTTCGTAGTTCTTTCCAAAGGTAGAGAAATGCGGAACTTTATCATAAAATCCATAGCCCAGAAACCAACGATACGCCATGTTGGTTTGAACTTCTTCGATCGTTTTTCGCATGGAACGAATACCAAAGGTATATTGAATAAGAGGTAATTTAATTAAGATGACCGGATCGATGCTAGGTCGTCCAATTTCCGAATAATGATCCTGAACCAAGTCGTAGATGAAAGAAAAGTCGATCGCCGATTCGATTTTGCGAACCAAATGATCTTCTGGAACGAGTTGATCTAGAGCAACCATTTCAAGTTGGTCACGTTGAGTGGAGGATTGTTTCGTTAGCAAGATTGTCACCTCAAATAAAATAGTTGCTTCTATTGTAAAATAAAAAAGACTGCAGGCAAACTAGTTTAAGCTAGTTTGTCTACAGTCTGAGAAGGTCTATCGACCTTCTTTTTATATTAGGATCAAAGTTTATTTAGATATTTTTAGAGTAGTTGTGTAATTCCCCAGATGACCAAGATACTCAAAGATTGGCGTGTGACCATATTCTTTAACTACAAATACTTGTCCTGTTATAACATCCTTGTATGTATCTCTTATCTTGCACTGGCTGGCTTGGATCAAGTTCTAATATCTCATTCCTCCACTAAAGGAAAATTCTAGTTATTAACATTAAATAAAAATGCCATTATCCCTAAAAGTAAAGGGTCTAATCCAAATATTGATTGAACTAACGGAAAAACGATAGTTCAAGAAGAACAAGTAAGCAATCGATCAACAGATTGGTTGCTTGTTCTTTAAGTTATTGGGCAGGATAATGCAACGTTAGTTGAACACAGCAGGGAGCAGCTTGCAGTTGGCAGTTGCTCCCTTAGGGTATGTGTGAACTGCTAAGGAAGGATAGTAAATTATCCTTCGAGAATATATGATGCAATGAAGTTAATAGAGATTCCCTGGAGGTAATATAATGTTGAACAAAGAAACTGTAGTAAAACAACTTGAACAAGTAGGATTAGGTCAATATGGACATGCCATTGCAAACTGGGCTTTTCCTACAGCTCAACTTTTTCTTAAACCTGTATCTGACATTATGATTCCTATTGGAGGAAGCAAGGTAGGAGGTAATCCTGATCTTCCTGATGATATAGAATGGCCATTATGGAAAGATTATGATATGACTTTTATTGCTCAAATTAACTTGGCAGATTGTCCAGTAGATATTTCTCTTCCTAAAAGTGGGTTGCTGTCTTTTTTCTATGCTGTAAAAGCTATGTATGAGGACGATGACTTTTATAATGATCCTCACACATGTCGAGTAATCTACATCGATTCAGACCGCCTCTCGAAAATTTCACGAAGAAATATTCCTAATAATTCAATTGATTCAGAAATAATGAAGCCGAACAAGATTTTATATGAAACGAGTCTATCTGTACCAACTGCTGAGTCAGCTTATTTGAAAAGTTTGGGGTTAGACTGGAATGGTAACAGAGATGATTATGATAAGTATTGGAAATCATTTTTACCGCATTGGTCAAAGGAAGGGTACGTAAACAGACTTATGGGTCATCCTGATCAAATGCAAGGCGATATGCAAGTCGGTTGTGAAATAGCCGTTGGTCCGTACAGCTGGGATGATCTGAATAATTCGGATATTCGTGAGAAGGTTGTTAATTCCGCATTAAAATGGCGTTTACTACTACAAATTGATTCCGAAGAAGAAAAAACCGGAATTATGTGGGGAGATGTTGGAAGGATTTATTTTTGGGTTCATGAGGATGATCTTACTGATTCATGCTTTGAGAGAGTAGTTTGTGAAATGCAGTGTGGCTAAACTAACGGAAAAACGATAGCTGAATACAGCAGGGAGCAGCTTGCCAGTTGGCAACTGCTCCCTTCAAAGTAAGCAACGATCAATGAACTGGTGCTTTTTCTCTTAGCTACTTTTGGCAGATTAATTCAACTTTTTAATCACTAAAAGCGTTATATCTAAGGGACATAGCTATTGTGTAGGAAGAACAAGCGAAAAATTAGTTTCACAAGTATTATCTGTTTTTGAGAAGAAAATACCGGGATTGGTTAAAGCTAGACAAGATAATAATTAAATCATCAATTCGTATCTTCCCTAATAAAACAGTATCTATATTGGTGTATAAAGTTGAGGGGAATTCAAACCAAATTTACAGATTCGGTTCTTATCTTAATCGGACGGAAATAGATGTGACTATCTATTAGCTCAGGGATCTTTCACTATAATAAAAGTGAATTTTGATTGGTAAGGAGGATTTGTATGAAAAAGAAGATTTTATTTATTTTTAGTTTAAGTGTTGTTAGTGCTTTAACTTTAGGTGCCATTTACTCTTCAGCATTAGATCCTTTTACAAATTCAATACGAAAAGTCGAATCTCAACTTGAGTCAAACAAGCAACTACAAGATAAAGTATTAGTTGAGATTGGAGATATCAAGGTGACAAATGTAGAGTTGGCAAATTTAAAAGCTAACAAATTAGTTGAAACAAATCCTGTAATAGATGAATCTACACTACTTAAAGAAATTGTAGTTGATAAGTTATTCTTAGAATTAGCTGATGATGAAGGAGTTACTGCAACATATGAGGAAGGAAAAAAAGAAGCAGAAAGAATGCGTGCTCTGTTGGCAAAACAAAGTAAAGAAGTACAGGATACTCAGAAAAATTTCATAGAATTAAGAGGTCTAACAGAAGAAGAGTATTGGACTGAATATGCTCCTTCAGAATACCAAGAACAACTAACATTACAGAACCTTGGTCAGTTGTTAATCAAACAAGGGAAAATCGGTGTTGATAAAGATAGTAATACTAATTTAGGACAAGATTTAATTAAATTTAAGGAGCAGCTCCTTACAGATGCATTATCTAAGGGTGATGTAAAAATTGTAGATAATAGTATCAACTTCTAATGTCGAAGGGCAAGAACATATATACAACAGAAGTTTCATATTCTGCCGCTTTTTTATTTATTAAAAGGTTGATGGAATCAACCTGAAGACCATTGAACTAACGAAAAAACGTTAGTTGAATCTACAGTTTATAATCCTTCTATTAGTAGCAAACTAGAATTAATCGCTCTAGTAGGAGGTTATATTATGATTTTAAGTGAACTTTGGCGTCATTATGAAGCAGACAAGCGAATTCAGGGGTTTAGTCCAAATACATTGAAAGCATATGCTTTACAGCTCAGGATGTTGGTTACAGATCTTGGGGATATAGATATCTCCGAAGTAACTCTTAACCTATTGAAGGGATATCTAGCAAAGCAATCCAATCGATTAAAGCCTAGTAGTCTAGGGCACCGCATCCGTTTTGTACGATCCTTATTCCGTTTTGCATATGAGGAAGCCTATTTACCGACAAACCCTTCATTTAAATTACGTGAGCCCAAGATGGAAAAGCGAATTCCTAAGTTTTTGATGGAGGAAGATGTAATTCATCTAAAGATTTCTTGTCAGACTCATAGAGAAAGAGCTCTACTAGAATTTCTCTACAGCACGGGTTGCCGGATTGGAGAGGTTGAGAAATTAAATACGGAGGATTTGAACTTGGAGAATTGCTCTGCCATTGTAAATGGGAAGGGTTCAAAGCAAAGAGAAGTTTACTTCACCACGGAGTGTAAAGTATGGTTGAAGAAGTATTTAGCAAGTCGAGAAGACTCCTGCAAAGCCTTGTTTGTGACGGATACCCATCCTGTTAAGCGAATGGCCATACCAACGCTAAGGTGGGTATTAAAGAGATTGGCAGATCGAGGAGCCGTGGAGGCTAATGTGTATCCCCATCGATTCCGACATACTTATGCATGCCAGCTGCTTGATAACGGGGCACCATTAGAATTTATTCAAGGTATGCTGGGTCATGAAAAATCCTCAACTACGCAAATCTATGCTCAGCTTCGTGGAGAGCGTCGGAGAGAATTGTATCGACGTTTTTTTTAGAAATAAAGGCAGATTATATGTAAGAGATCCAACCCGAATTATTCCACTTAGAAAAAAATAATACCAAGATAAGACTAACCTTTGCAATGAGTCCTTATTAAAAAAGAAAGGACTGCTGTAAAGACAGCAGCCCTTAATAATACTTATATTATTCCGCTTTTACGAGGATTTTAACTTGGCTCTTTTCTTTTAGCAAACCTTCAAAACCTTCCTCAATCACATCATCAAGTTTAATGCGTTTTGTTACCAATTTGTCAGCAGGGAAGTAGCCTTTTTCCATGAGGCTGATTACCGCTGGGAATACATCACGGTATCCGATAATGCCGGAGATACTGCGTTCTTGCATGACAATTTTATTAGGCTGAATTGGTGCTTCTTTTTCAAAAATGCTGACGATCATGAGTTCTCCGCCAATTCGAACAGCTTCGAGTGCTTGTTCGAGTACAGGCGGCACACCTGTCACTTCAAATACGACATTAGCACCGCCATCTGTTAAGCGGTGGATTTCTTCCACTACATCAGGAGTTTCTTTCGGATTAATAACTTGTGCTCCAAGTTCTATAGCTTTTGCGCTGCGCTCAGCAGAGAGTTCCACTGCATATATTTCGGACGCACCAGATGCTTTTAGCGCCTCGATTACGAGTAGTCCAATGGGACCCGCACCGAAGACAACGGCTTTGTCGCCAACTTTCAGTTTGCTTTGACGAACTGCATAAAGGGCAACAGCAGAAGGTTCCACCAAAGCACCTTGTTCATAGGAAACGGTATCTGGAATTTTGTGAACGATATGCTCATCCGCAGCAACATATTCAGAGAAACCGCCTCCGCCGCCGGCAAGACCGAGGAAGCCCATTTTGTCACAGAGGTTGTATTTACCTTGGCGACATGCTGTACATTGACCGCAGTTGAAGATCGGTTCAACAACGACGCGGTCTCCTTTTTGCAGACGGGTTACGCCTTCTCCAACTTCAACGACTTGTCCAGAGAATTCATGACCCATGACAACAGGCGCTTGCTCTCCCGTAATCGGATGAGGTTTGTCAGCTGGAATAAAGATCGGACCCGCCGTATATTCGTGCAAGTCGCTGCCGCAAATCCCGCACCACTCGACTTTGATTTTTACTTTCCCAGGTAGAGCTTTTGGTTCCTCGATTTGTTCCACTCGCAGATCTTTCACACCATGCCATCTAAGCGCTTTCACAACGAATCATCTCCTAAATAGAAAAGTTAGCTTGCAAGCAAAATCCATAAAGCAGCCTGCTGTTTTTCAATTATGTTCTTCATGTATTGCTCTACTTCCAAGAAATATCGCTTTGCATGATGTCCTCAAAACAATATTTTTGGGAAACGTTTCCGATTCAAATATGTCATATAATTTATATAATGTCAATTTCAAAATCCCTTCTCGCGAGATATATAAGTTGATTCCAATCTAAAGCAAGGTAAGAAAATGGCTCTATCTCACGATGATTGATCTGGAGGATATCTTGATAAGATAGCAGCTGTGATATAATAAAAATAGAATCCTACTTCATCTAGGAAACAGGAAACGATTCCAGTTCAAAGAGAGGTTGCCGAGTGCGTGAATAATAATAAAGATCAGAAAATTACGATAGAGGATGTAGCTAAAAAAGCGGGAGTTGGAATAGCAACCGTCTCGCGGGCTATTAATAATACAAGCGGCATCAGTGCCAAGACAAAGGCGAAAGTGCTGGAAGCCATTGAAGAGCTTGGGTTCACCCCGAACACTTCGGCACAAAGTTTAAAAGTACGCCACACCCACCAGATTGCACTTGTGGTATCCGATATTCGTAATGCCATTATGCCGGAGATTGCTTGGTCTGTAGAGCAGACGGCCAAACATTATGGATATCGTGTAGTCCAAATCAATACTTCAGGAAATGCGAGGGCGGAGCTTGAAGCAATTCACGAAGTGAAAAAACTCCATGTAGATGGAATGATCATTCTTCCGCTTGCTTACCCCAAAACGCTGGGAGATCTGATTAGTAAGTCTCCTGTACCGATATCTATTATTAATTATGGAAAAAAGCTAGGCCCTGAATATAAGGCAGATATTGTGTGTATGTCCAAGCAGGAAGGGAACCTTGTCATGGAGCATCTGCTGAAAATGGGACGGACGAGGATTGCTTATGCCGGAGCAGCCAAAGATATGATCGAAGAGCGGTATTTTGCCTATGAGCGTGCGCTTCCGCAAGTTGATATTTCATTAACTTATTTCGGGGATGACTTTTCACTTCAGACCGGGATGGAGGCAGCTAATTATTTTTATAGCCTAAAGGAAATGCCAGATGCGGTCTATGCTTGTAACGATATGATTGCGATTGGGATGGTGAATCGTTTCAAGGAACTAGGCGTACGTGTTCCCGAAGATGTAGCCATTGTGGGTATTGATAATAATTCGTGGACGACACTTACATCCCCTCAGATTAGTTCGGTCACGATCTTAGGCGATGAGTGTGCTCGTCTTGCTACGGAACTGCTCATTAAGCGAATTAAGGAGAATAATCAGGCTCCCTATGAGAAAGTTGAGTTTGAACCAAGACTGATCGTGAGAGAATCTAGTGTACCGATGAAAAGAACTCCATTACAGTAAGAAGGCGAAGAGAATTCTCCTCGTAAGTGGGAAAAATAAAATGATAAACAGGGAATCACGCCAATTGCGGGATTCTTTTCTTTTTATCTAAAATTTCGAATTCATATTCAGTTCATTATTTTTCGGTATGATTTAGGTTTCTCACAGTTAGAATACATCTAGTAAAATACATAAATTTCAGCTCTCAAAGTAAACTTTAGGTTTACACGGGGGATGCTGATGAGACAGGCTTGACTTAAAAATGGGTATTATTGATTTTCTTTGATCAATGTGATGAAACGGGTGGTTTCACCTTTAGTTGCTTCAGCTATATATGAATTATAGGGAGGACTTTTATATCATGGCTAAAATTTTGGTGGTAGACGATGAAGCTCATATTCGAGAACTTATTGAATTATTTCTGAAACGGGAAGGTTTAGATGTCTACCAGGCAAAGGATGGAGAAGATGCGCTCAACATGCTTGATTCCATGAAGCCGGATCTTGTAATTATCGATATTATGATGCCGGGTATGGACGGCTGGGAACTATGCGGTCACCTAAGGGCATGGAGCGATATTCCGATTCTTATGCTTACGGCTAAGGGAGAAACCGAGGATAAAGTGAAAGGTTTTGAACTTGGTACAGATGATTATATGGTTAAACCTTTTGCACCCCAAGAGCTGGTCGTTAGAGTAAAGGCTCTGCTCAAAAGATACCGGGTCTCCATGGATCAAACGGTAAAAGTAGGGAGACTTACACTAGATCGTCCTTCGTTCCAGGTGATATCGGAACATTCTTCTGTGACACTGCCTCTTAAGGAATTTGAACTGCTCTATAAACTGGCCAGTTATTCAGGGATTACTTTTACGAGAGAGCAGCTCATTGAAGATATTTGGGGGCTTGATTACGAGGGAGACGAGCGAACGGTAGATGTTCACATTAAAAGACTGCGGGAGCGGTTTCCTGATCATCAGACGGGTTTTCGGATTGTCACGATTCGGGGGCTTGGATATCGGCTCGAGGAACTTGTATGATTCGCAGTTTGTATGTGCGGGTTGTGCTTACTTTTATTGCAGTCACTGTTATTAGTTTATTAATTTCATCATTCATCGCTTTTCGATGGTTTGAAAAGGATGTAAACCGCGATATGTCTGCTGAACTGATGAAAGAAGGAGCGAAAGTACAGCAGTTGTATGATGCGTGGCAGCCGGAAGACTTATCTGTATTTGTTGAGCAGACTTCAAGCCTCATACGGGAGCTCCATATTACACTGGTTGGTCCAGATGGACAAACGATAGATAGTGAAGATAAGGGACAGAATCCACCAATCAAAAAGGGGAATTATGCGGAAAAAGTGGACACGGTACTGAGCGGAGCAAATGCGATTATCCAGGAGGAGAGCCAACAAGGAGGCCCCATGCGTCCGGTTGCGATTGGTGTACCTTTACAAACGACAGATGGGGTATACGCCATGTTCTTACAGCCTAATCTAAAACCGCAGCGTGAAAATTTTAGGCGGAATAATACCATGATTAATTTGACATCTTTGCTTGTCGGCAGTTTTCTTATCTTGATGGCTTCGCGTTTTCTCGTAAGCCCGCTGAAGAAGATGACCAGTGCTACAAGGCAAATTGCCCGCGGTGATTTCAGAATCAATCTTCGTATGAAACGCAGAGATGAGATTGGGGAGCTGGCAGAGAGCATTCAGCTTATGGCGAGTGAACTCGGTCAACTGGAACAGATGCGTAAAGATTTTGTATCAAATGTATCTCATGAAATGCAGACACCGCTTACTTCCATTCACGGTTTCTCGCAGGCGCTCACGATTAGTGAACTTAGTGATAAAGAGCGGATTCGGTACGCAAGTATTATTGAAACGGAAAGTGAACGTTTATCCAGGCTCATTCGCAATTTGCTGAAGCTGTCATCTCTTGACTCAGACAAGCATCCTTTTCAGATCGAAGCATACAGGCTTGATCGTCAGCTGAGAGACGTCATTTTAACTTTGGAACCGATATGGACCAGCAAGTCGATCACCTTTCATCTTCATTTGCAGGAGCTCGTAATTCAGGCAGATCGAGATCAGCTCAGTCAGGTATGGACTAACCTGATTCATAATGCACTGAAGTTTTCTTCCGAAGGAGGCAGCATCGAAATTTCGATGACCCGAGAACGAGGCTATGCGGTTGTTGCGATTAGAGATTATGGAGAAGGGATGGCTAAAGAAGATTTACAGCGGATCTTCGAGAGATTTTATAAAGCTGATGCTTCTCGTAATCGCTACGAAGGCAGCGGACTCGGATTATCGATTGCGAAGAAGATTATTGATCTTCATGAGGGCCGAATTCAGGTGGAATCCGAGCTTGGAGTTGGGACGACTTTTAGAGTGTATCTTAGATTGTAACAGGGGATTTCATATAGTGTGGATATCTTATAGGAAAGGCCTCCACCATTCATACTCAGTTCATAATGATTCCGTATAGTGACCTATAAGAATCATAGGGGAGTGAGAGAGGTAATGGAAGGGCAGGTCATGTATTCTATCGTGGTTCCCGTATATAACGAGGAAGAGATAATCCAGGTTACGTACAGCCGGCTAACGAAGATTATGGAACAGACGGGACAACCGTATGAACTTATTTTTGTGAATGATGGCAGCACAGATCACACGATGGATATTTTGACACAGGCTGCTCTGATCGACTCCTCCGTTCGGGTTATCGAATTCTCACGTCGTTTTGGTCAGCAAATGGCACTAACAGCAGGAATGGATGCTGCAAAAGGGCAGGCAATTATTGTTATGAATGCGGACCTGAAAGATCCGCCGGAACGAATCCATGACATGATCAAACTTTGGAATCAAGGGTATGATGTCGTAAATGCTAAACGAAGAGAACGCGGGAATGATACAGGAAGGAAACGAGTGCCAGCAGCTGTGTACAACCGTATCCTGAAAGGTTTGACGAATAATAATGTTCCTGTAGTTCCAGATGATTTCCGGCTGATTGACCGGAAGGTGAACGAAGCTCTGAAGTTGTTTCGGGCAAAGAATCGAACCCTTCGGGGGCTCGTCAGCTGGGCAGGCTTCAGACAGTTTGAGCTTGAATATGATCAAGAGGAACAGAATGCAGGGCAAACCAAGCATCCATTACGTAAAAAGATACAATTAATAGTGAAAAGTATAACCTCTTTCTCTGATAAACCTCTCAAAATGGCATCATATGCAGGGGGGTTCATCTTCTGTATGAGTTTTGTCAGCTTGCTAGTAACCCTATGCTTACCAATGTTCACGAATATCAAGGTAGCTGGGTGGGTATGGCTCCTACTGGTCACTCTCTCGCTTAATGGGATTATGATGATGATCCTCGGAGTAATGGGAGCGTACATGGTTAGAATTTACGATGAAGCAAGGGACAGACCTTTATATATTGTGAGGGAGAAGATAGGGTTTGATGAGCGGGGAAGGAGCCAGCCAGTAGAAGTGGATCATACTCCAAAAGTTGAAAACGATGGACTTCCTGATGCTCTTCCTTCTTTTAACGATACCTCCTCTTATCATAGATAACAGTGCCAATCACTGTTTAAGCATATATATAGAAAAGACCCTCTATAAGATGATCTGTATAACAGATATCTTAAGAGGGTCTTTGTTTGTATAAATCATTAAATGATGAATTTGATCCGATTAAATAAATAAATTAATGCCTGATTGATCTGCTTGACCGAGATAATATCCTACTCCGCCTATTTTCACACCATCAATGAGTTCTTCTTTCTGTATTCCCATCACATCCATAGACATCTGACAGGCCACGAGCTCAATCCCTTGTTCTTTAGCGGTTTCCATTAAATCCTCAACGGACGAGATGTTATTCTTTTTCATAACGCCGCGAATCATCTTCGATCCAGCTCCCATCATATTCATGCGGGATAAAGGAAGCTTACGACTGCCGCGCGGCATCATGAGCCCAAACATTTTGCCGAGAAAATCTTTTTTCACTTGCACAGATTCGGATTTACGAAGGACATTCAGTCCCCAGAAGGTGAAGAACATGGTGACTTTCTTGCCGCTTGCTGCTGCACCGTTTGCGATGATGAAGGAGGCAATGGCCTTATCTAGATCCCCGCTGAATACGACCATGGTTGTTCCTTCGGGCGTTTTAGCAACACTCGCGACGTTACTTGGTTCCGCAGATCCATTTGCTGTGTCTTTGCTGTTTATTTCTGTTTCCTTTTTCTTTAAAAGTGCTTTGATCTGCCCATCAGGTAATCGCTCCACCTGAAGCGCGTCATGGTTAGACATGCGTGCAAAGGATTTGACATCTTCGTAAAAGCCGGGATCGGTTGCCGTAATTTGTAGCACTTGTCCTGGGCTCAGACCATCCATAGCTCTTTTGGCCTCGATAAGAGGTCCGGGGCAGGATAAGCCGCAGGCATCCAGATGGAAGTCAGCAGAAATGTTATTTTCAGATAATTGCTTTGTCCCATTTGAATGAGCTGCATCTACGGAGTTCGTCGCTGCAGGTGCAGGAGTGGATGCAGGCGTAGATGTTAATGTTGATGTTGGTGTTGATGTAGATGAAGATGTAGCAATTTTCTTCTCCGGTTTAAATGTACTCATCTTATACGTCTTGTACCCTCCTGTCAGATTGCGAACACGATAGCCATGCTGCTGTAAAATGCGGGCAGCGGTGTATCCGCGCAGACCAACTTGGCAGTATACCCAAATTTCTTTGTCACGATCCAACTCATGCATACGTTCTCTCAGCTCATCCACCGGAATATGCAGGGAACCAGGAATATGTCCATTCTGATGCTCAATTGAAGATCTCACATCGACCAGTAAAGACTCGCTAGAATTCCTGTCACTCAGTTCTTCTGGTGTAAATACATTCATTCGTCCTGTCACTACATTCTCCGCAACATAACCCAGCATATTTACAGGGTCCTTAGCAGAGGAGAAAGGAGGAGCATAGGCCAGATCGAGTTCGGTGAGGTCAGTAACAGTTCCGCCAAAATGGAGAACGGTCGCGATATCATCTATACGCTTGTCCACACCTATTCTTCCCACGGCCTGTGCTCCGAGAATCACACCTTGCGGATCAAACAAAAGCTTGATCGTCATTGGTGTTGCTCCAGGGTAATAAGCTGCATGTGCATTAGGATGCACATAGACAGTGTGATAGTCGGTATCGAGCTCTTTCAGCTTCTTCTCGGTAAGTCCGGTTTGGGCACCAGTCAGTTGAAATACTTTAATAATGGATGTTCCGTGGCCGCCTTTATAAGTTGTTTTAAGTCCGGCAACTCGGTCTGCTGCAATCCGGCCTTGTTTATTGGCGGGGCCGGCAAGCGGGATGGCGGTAACTGCTCCGTCTTCATGAATCTCTACGGCATCACCGACTGCATAGATATTTGGTATGTTGGTTTCTAGTGCCGTATTGACCTGTATATGACCGCGGCTTCCAAGGGCAATGCCGCTGTCTTTCAGAAAACCGGTATCTGGTTTCACACCCACGGCGAGGATGACAAGGCCACTCGTGAGCACTCGGCCGCTGCGGAGAGTAAGGGTGACTTTGCCGTTTGTGTCTTTAAAGGACTCTACCGTGTCCTGAAATAACAACTCCACTCCCTGTTGCTCCATTTCCTGAGCCATTATATTCGACATTTCGCGGTCAAATGTACCGAGAAGTTGATCCGCTGATTGGACCATCGTTACTTCAAGTCCAGCTTCCTTAAGGTTCTCAGCCATTTCCACCCCGATATAACCTCCGCCTACGACGACAGCTGTTTTTGTCTCAGGAGAGATCACCTGTTTTTTAATCCGATCGGTGTCTGGAATGTTCCGAACCGTATGGATTTGGGGGTGATCAATGCCTGGCAGAGCAGGGCGAATCGGTGCAGCACCTGGGGATAGGATGAGGGCATCATAACTCTCTTCATAAGTTCCTTTTTCTACACTGCGAACGGTCACTGTTTTTCTTTCGGGATGGACAGCAATTACCTCGCTCTTGGTACGAATATCAAGATTGAATCGCTGAATCATCGCTTCGGGTGTCTGCACAATAAGCTTAGAACGATCAGTGATCGTATCTCCGATATAGTACGGTAATCCACAGTTAGCAAATGATATGTATTCATCTCGTTCAAACATGATAATATGTGCTTCTTCATCGAGCCTTCGGAGCCGTGCAGCTGCGGATGCCCCGCCTGCTACGCCTCCCACAATGATGACTTTTTTACTCATTTATTTGTCCTCCTGAAAAAATAATTCCATTAACCCTTTTACGCGGGGGTCTTTTACTGTATAACGAACTTCAAGTCCATGCCGCTCCGTCTCAACGATGCCCATACTGCGTAGTTTCTGCAGATGCTGGGAGACTGTAGACTGTGGCAAACCAAGACATTCCTGCATGTAAGTCACATTACAGTGGCCTTTCGAGAGTAAACCTCTAACGATACAGAGTCTGACAGGGTGAGCGAGTGCTTTGAGACATTCGGACATCTCGTTATATTGTTTAATATCGTTATCCATCATTTCATTCCACCTCAGCAATTTATGTATCACTATATCGCAATATTACGTTATAATGATATTGAAGTCAAACGTTAAGCAAAAGAAAACCCAAGCACTCACATTTCTGCGAAGCCTGGGCTTAGGTTTCGATCTCGCTTTGTATGTTCTTTATCCCTTCACTGCTTGAAGAACGGCATACCCATAGGCAGGAACCACAATGGAGAGTTCTCCATTATTCACCGGTTGTTCCATACCAGAGAAGAGGTCAATATATTTATCAGATTTAACGGATACATTAAATTGCTCCGGTTCCTCCGATTTACTCATTAGCACAAGGATATCTTCCTTATCGTTTTTCCGCTCAAAAACGATTCTCTTCCCTTGTGGTTCGGCTTCAATGAACTGAATCTCGCCTGTCCGAAGCGCAGCATGGTTGAGACGGAGATGGATTAGTTTTTGGTAGAAAGAGAATAGTTCCCGGTCTTGCTTTTTTTCGTCCCATTCCATGCATTTACGGCAGTCTGGATCAAATTCTCCGTCCATTCCGATCTCGTCTCCATAATAAATGCACGGAGCGCCAAGATACGTAAACTGGAAGAGTGCGGCAAGTTTCATTTTGCGCTTATCTCCATTACAAAGGGTTAGTAGACGAGCGGTATCATGACTATCCAGCAAGTTAAAGGCAACTTCAGAAGCCTGGAGCTGATATCTAGATAACTGGCGACCGATCGAGTTAGCGAACTGGTAAGCATCCATCTTGTCGATTACAAAGAAATCATTAACCGCGTTGGTGAATGGATAGTTCATGGAGGCATCAAACTGATCTCCTTGCAGCCATGGTGAAGATTCGTTCCACACTTCTCCAAGAATATAAGCTTCAGGGTTCGCTTTTTTAACCGTACTGCGGAACTCACGCCAGAACTGATGATCGACTTCATTCGCTACATCAAGACGCCAGCCGTCTGTTCCCACTTCTTTGATCCAATATTCAGCTACCTTAAGTAAATATTCCTTCACCTCTGGGTTTTCGGTGTTAAGTTTCGGCATCAGCGGTTCAAAAGAAAAAGTCTCGTAGGTAGGAATGCCGTCTTCCACATCAATCGGGAATTTACGAACATGAAACCAATCTTTATATTTGGAATTCTCACCGTTCTCTAGTAAGTCGACAAAAGGCTTGAACGTACGTCCAGAGTGATTAAATACAGCATCAAGCAATACGCGGATTCCGCGTTCGTGGCATAAGTTGACGAGCTTCTTAAGTGTATCTGCATCACCAAAGTGACGATCCACTCGCAAATAGTCTTCTGTATCATATTTATGATTAGTGGTTGCTTCAAAAACAGGGGTAAAGTAGATGGCTGTGATCCCCAGTTCAGATAAATAATCGAGATGATCAATTACGCCTTGAAGATCACCGCCAAAGAAATTATCTCGTTCCGGCTTACCGCCCCAAGGGAGGACTCCTTCCGGGTCGTTACTTGGATCTCCGTTAGCAAAACGCTCAGGAAAGATCTGATAAAACACGGCATCTTTAACCCAAGCGGGCGGGGTGAAGACATCAACCGGATTAATATAAGGGAATTCAAACATCCGGTCTGGAGTTTCCGGTTCTTCTTCTAAAAATTCATTTTCGTCCATCCATATCGATTCATTATCACTCTCCAGATGGAAGGCATACCGTAACCGGTGATAAGGCGGTTTAACTTCGCATGTAAAATAATCAAACATAGAATCAGATGTCCATTTTCTAAGCGGAAGATACATTTTTGTTTTCTCCCAGTCATATTTGTCACCGGCAAGAAGCGTGATTTGGTGGACATCATCTCGTTTGGTGCGAATCCGGATATGGATCGTATCTTTGTCATATGCGTAGGCCCAGTGCTGTTTTGGGTGATGATAGATAGCTTCTAATAACATGAGAGAACCTCCTGAGTAGTAATGATGGTGTACTAAATTTTATAAAGAGTAAATCAATTTCATCATACCTCTAGTTACTTTCATCAGAACTATATATAGATCGAAACGGGTTCATTTGTCTATATATATATAGTTACAATTCATCGTTGAAGAGTTATGAATCTGGGTGTAGCTGGTATCATCGGAATTTGGTTCAGAGAACATTCAATCTGTTTTATCTTTACCCACATTAAAAAAGGTACAACCTAAAGAGAGGATCATTCTCCGAGGTTGTACCTGAAAGTCATCAGATAACATTGCCTTTAATTTATGTTTCTTCTACATTATGTATGAGATGTATGAGAAGATACGATTTCATAATATACCATTTTAGTTAATTTATGCAATATTGAATGAGGAGTTAAGTAAGAATGGTTGAGTTTCATCCGGCCTTCTTATTCAATCGAAGTACCGGATGAGGAGAGCTGAATCCATTTCATAACTCATTAAAAAGATAAATTTGCAACTATATATAGACAAATAGAACCATTTTGATATATATACTCCTGATTACAGCAACGAAAGGTATTTTTGAAATTGATTCGGTTATAATAAATTTTTGATATTTGTCCGAAGGACCTGGCAGGAGTATTCGAACAGTTTCATTTCCTCTTCTGCTAGCTGAAGCTCGATAACCTCTTCGATTCCTCTGCCTCCAATTATGGCAGGAACACCAACGCATATATCTTTTTGTCCGTACTCTCCATCTAGAATAGAAGAAACGGCGATAATCTTATGATCATCCGTCAGGATGGAACGAGTAATGAACGCTATGGCACTGCCGATACCGAACTGAGTCGATCCTTTTCGGGTGAAGATCTCCCAGCCTGCATCCCGTGTCTTGCGGGAAATATCAGCAAGATCAAGATGCTTAAATCGTTCCTTATGCTGATCAAGGATATGAAGAATAGGTTTACCGCCGATCGTCACATGAGACCAGGCTACAAATTGAGACTCTCCATGTTCTCCAAGTGCATATCCATGGACACTGCGCGGATCGATAGAGAAAATTTCCGAGAGGATGGTTTTCAGTCTTGAAGAATCAATGGAAGTACCTGTTCCAATAACTTGGCTTCTCGGTAGACCAGACAGTTTCCAGACGAGATAAGTAATAATATCCACGGGGTTCGCAGCGACTACAAACACACCTTGAAATCCGCTTTCCATAATAGGAGCCACAATTTCTTTTGTAATCGTAACGGCTTCTTCTAATATATCTAGACGAGTCTGACCTGGTTTTGGGTTAGCCCCCGCCGTAATAATAATGACATCCATATCTTTGCAATCCGCATAGGTTCCAGCATGTACCTTTGTCCGTTGGTAAGTAAAATCCATGCTGTGTGACAAATCAAGCGCTTGACCGAGTGCTTTTTCATAGGTTCGCCCGATCAGCATAATTTCACCCGCGATGGCTTGATTAATCATTGAGTATGCTGCACTCGAACCGACAAGACCTGCCCCAACAATCGCCACTTTTCCTGTTCTGCTTCTCATCGCCCATTGCCCTCCCGTTATAAACCGCACATGAAGAATAGAGAAACGAAGTTTTCTCCGTTTTATTATCCTTATATTCTATGCATGCATCTATTTAACGTTACATAAGATAACATAATTTTTGTGTATTTATCAATAATCAAACAATACCACCCATTATTTAGGAGGTAACCTCACATTCTAATGACAGGAGGGAGCTAAAGGATGGGAAGAACAGGGGAAGGTTCTGTCGAATGATAACGGAGAAAAGTCATAATTTATACCCGACAAAACTTCTTACGATACCGCATTCTTAGAAGAATTACGCCAAAGGAAATAAGATGAAAAGAACGAATTTAGAGTATAACAAGATTTATAGAGAGTCACCTGTGAGTGAAACGTCTCTATAAATGCTTGTCCATTAAATTAAGTACTCAGCTTAATGAGAATGATGTAACGAACGAATCCATTAGATAAGACTGTTGCTCGCGCAAACAACAGTTCTTAAGACGCCCTTATCCATTAGTTGACCAACGCAGGCATGGTTCATGACGAATGTTTTTACAAACCAATTGATTGTAAAATCCGGGAGGTAATGAATATGAATATGCATTTGAATGGTAACGAAACAGGAGCAACGACGGAGACTGCAAAAGAACTGGGCATTGGAGCGAGCACACTTCGTAAATATGCGGCGGCACTCGAAGAGCAAGGGTATCATTTTGAACGTGCGGCAAACAAGTCTAGATTATTTGGTAACCGTGATATTGAGCGGGTGAAAACTCTCATGACACTTCTCCGTGAGAAGAACCTGCCATTGCAAGATGCGGCTGTTATTGTCATGGAGATCGGCAGTGAAAAAGCGGCTGCTGCAAAAGAGATCGTGAACCCGGCATTGGCACACCATGCGGCTGCAACGGTTCAGACGCATTCGTCTGTAGAGCAGAAACAAGTTCTTCAGACGGCAGAGGTGACTTCTGCCCAAATGGAACAAATGAATGTAGAATGGCAGATGCTCCAAGAGCGTATGGTGGAGCTTGAGCGAGAGCATGCAAAACTTCGTAAACAAAACGATGACCTGCAAGTGCTGGTGGAAGAACAGCAAACATGGATGCGGGAGAAACTGGAAGAGGACCGAGATCGCCAGCTGATTACGAATCTACGCAGCTATCAAGGACGGAAACAGAAGGCAAAGACCAAGGGGCATTCCCTCCGAATGTTATTTGGATTGCTTCCGAAAAGCAGGAGGGAGGCATGATGATGAGAGGGGGCATGGTGAAAATGCAGATGCAGAACAAAGCATTATCTCGCACCCATCGTAAACAGTCTCTTCGCTCACTTTATCGTCAGAAAGATTCAGTCCAAATTACAGGGCCTCCGGTAACTCAGGGTTTTTATTTTTAGATATTTAGAGTTACAATAGAAAGGAGGATTCGATAAAAGCGACAAGGAGAGCCACAAATGATTATTCTAAAAAGTAAAGACGAGATTCAATATATGAAGAAGGCTGGCGAGATTCTTGCCGCTTGTCATAGAGAGATTGCAGGGCTCATCCGCCCAGGCATTCAAACTCAGGAGATTGATGCTTTTGCAGAAAGCTTTATGAAAAAACATGGTGCAACACCAGAGCAAAAAGGGTATAACGGATATCCATATGCGACTTGTGCCTCGGTTAATGACGTGATCTGTCACGGTTTCCCTGGGAAATACGCGCTGAAAGACGGGGATATCGTTACCATTGATATGGTTGTTAATCTCGATGGCTGGCTTGCGGATTCCGCATGGTCTTATGCTGTAGGTAATGTATCCGAACCTGCACAGAAGCTGCTGGATGTAACCAAAACATCCCTTTATAAAGGAATTGAAAAAGCCGTTATCGGCAACCGGATCGGGGATATCTCGAATGCGATTCAGGTATATGCGGAAGCAGAAGGATTCTCTGTAGTACGTGAATTTATTGGTCACGGAATCGGACAAGACATGCATGAAGAACCGCAAGTACCTCACTATGGTCCTGCCGGACGCGGTCCGCGTCTGAAAGAAGGCATGGTAATTACAATTGAACCGATGCTGAACATCGGAACCTATCGCAGTAAGCTAGACAGTGATGGCTGGACTGCCCGGACACAAGATGGCGAATTGTCTGCTCAATATGAGCATACGATTGCGATTACCGCAGATGGTCCTATTATTTTGACTGAACAATAAATACAAGCCGGTAAAGAGATGTGAGGAGAAGAGACGTACTTTTCCCATATACTTTAGGCAGTAAAGAGATCATAACGTAAGAAACAGGACTCCTTTTATCCTCCACATAAAGAGAGCCCTGTTTCTTTGTGTTTTCTTTTATTATAGGCGGCCGGATAGTTAGATTACGCACTGACAATAATAGCAACATACCCTAAGATGAAGCGGACACACTGCGAGAGGGCAGGTGTAAGTATGGTTAGAAAGGATGTCTGCACAAATTGAATAGCCGTAAAAATAAACGTACATTGGGAAGTCCTCTGTTATGGGGAGCAGGAATTGTCGTTATTTTATTGATAGTACTAGCAGTAATCAGTGGAAGTGAGAAGGAAGAAGAGTCAAAGGTACTCACGGCGGTAACGAACGAAGAAGTGTCCACCTTTTTGGAGCATGGTGAGTCAGGGTTTCTATATGTGGGCCGTCCTACATGTCCATTCTGTCGTGAGTTTATGCCGGTGTTAGAGAATGCTTCACAAAGTACAGGTCAGACGGTGTATTATTACAATACAGATGAAGGCCGTGAGCAAGATGAAGAAAAATTAGGGGCATTATTAGACCAGCTTAAGATTGAATCTGTGCCTGCTCTTCTCTATATAGAGAATGGCAAAGAAGCAGACCGGTTAACGCCCGGAACAATAGATGAGGAAGCGATCGTTGCTTTTTTAAATAGCAAAAAGTAAAAAGCTCTAGAAATTGAACACATCCGGTGTTCGATTCCAGAGCTTTTTTTATCCACTTAAGAACTCATGGTAGACTCCTTGACCCCAAAAGTTTCGTTGTAATGCCGCAGCATATACAGCCGCCAGTGAAGCAGCATCCCAAAAGCCAAAACAAAAAATAAGGCTCCTGTCTGAACTACGGTTATATAATTCTGTATGAATTCATGAAGTAGTAAGCGAACCGTAAGCAAACCGAGCAAGATGAACATAAAGCTTTTGGAGCTCGAAACATAGATCTGCCCATCTCTTTTCTCGAACTTGGTGCTTTTAATGAGCGGGTATGCAAATAAAAACCAACCAACCAAAAAAGCAACAATGGCCCATAGAAACGGGATGTGCGTTTGCGGCACGATAAACATCATAAATCCGGTGCTCATACCAAGGGGCGGAATGATAATCTTCCGTTTGGTAATGGGTCTGTTTGCTGCTTTCATACGAATAAAAATAGCACTAAGCGCAATAAAGATCATACCAATGGTTGCTGCAATTTGTAAAAATGAAGAGCTTATCGGCACGTATAGGACCTCTCTTTTGCGTGAAATCAAATTTATCTTCATTATATCATATCTCAATGAAAACACTCTTACCTAGTTGTTTTATGATTTGGATGTGAACTAAGCTTCTTTTCATTTCTTACCACCCGAATTATACTTAGACTGTGCTTGCCAAAGCAATAATAGATAAAGATATAAAGGATGGTGAATGCGTGGAATCTGATATCTGGAAACCTGCCGTAATCCTTGGGATTTTGGTGCTGATTTTAATCCTTGTTAATTATCCGTGGATTCAGTGGAGAGCAAACCCCAGTCGGACGATCGATATTGCGATTATTGATAAGTCAGTATCGGATCTGAATTATAACGAGCATAAAGGTCTAATTTGGATTTTAAACCAACAAAAGATAAAGGACCGAACTGGTCACGCTTATGTTAATGAGGAGAGTTATTACGGATTCAACCCAAGTGCTGTTAATCATATTCAGTCCCTTCCTTCTACGCTGCGAGGGAAAGATCTGATTTATGCAGCAGATACATATGGTATATACAAAAAGGAGCAACAAGCAGATCGGTCACACAAACAAAAGTTAATCTATGGCGGAATGAAATCAGAAGATGTCCAGAAAATACAGTATGCGACAGCAACAGGGACGACTTTTGTTGGTGAATATAATATTCTTGGTGACCCTACAGATAAGGAAGTCAGACAACAACTTGAAAATATGTTTGGTATAGAATGGACGGGTTGGAAGGGCAGATATTACAAAGAATTAGCGAATGTGTCTACACTTTTGAAACAGAAGTACACTCTCGTAGCTGGAGAAAAATGGACCTACCAGAGAGAGGGAATCATATTCATCAATGAAGAAGAGAACATGGTGGTGTTGGACAGCAGCGATTTAGAGGCTAGGTCATTTGGAGTTGAATTCTCGGAAAAAGGGTACGAATGGAGCCAGGTGAAAGGGAAAACAAGCTATCATGGATGGTTTGATATTGTAGAACCTCGCACAAGGGCTGAGGTAATGGCAGAGTATACGATGGATCTGTCACAGTCTGGAGCAGAGAAGTTAACAGCGGCGGGGATTCCCGATCATTTTCCTTCCATTACTCGGTTTGATCATACAACACATTATACTTATTATTTTTCAGGAGATTATGCAAACCGTGTGGACACGCCCTACCCTACTCAGTATATAGGCTGGGATGCAGTCATGAAGTTTTTTATTCCAAGAACACATCAAAATGCATTCTACTGGGAAGTATACGTACCGGTTATGAAGCAGATTTTCAGTGAGATTAAAGCATCGTCGTGAGAAACAGATCATGAAAACAGGTCATTAAAATAACAAGGTGGCCTGTCTTGACAAATGAAACTGTCACCATTATAGTAACATTTTTACATGTGTTTCCAGTAGGTAGTAAATCATGGTTTGATTTTAGGGGGGTTGCGTAACATAATAGGGTAGAAACAGATAAGCACGGTAAGATTATGGGAGGGCGGATAATGAACAGTGAGTTTACCATTGCGGTGCATGGTCTGTTGTATCTGGGGGTCCGAGAAGGACGTATTGCGAAAAGTGAAGATATTGCCGAAAGCGTGACAACTCATCCAGCGAGAGTACGGAAAGTTCTAAGTGTACTCCGTAAGCATAGATATGTGACAACCAAAGAAGGAGCCCATGGAGGATATATGCTTAGCAGCAATCCCCGTGATGTTAAGTTAGGAGATTTATACCGACTATTTGCATTCGGTTCTTTTGCACCGCACTGGCGTTCTGGGGACGAAAGTTCGAATTGTATCGTTTCTTCGAATATCAAAGAAGTTATGGGTACGATTTATGAGGATGGAGAACGGGTAGTAGAGCGGTATTTGGATAGTATCACCCTTGAAGAAGTACAGAAGAGGTTAATAGAAAAGGAAAAGCATCGTGCGAACCGTCTCTAAGTAAAGGGAGACGGAACACGCAAAGTCTGGCTGAGAAGCCGGGCTTTTTTTATTTTAATTTTCCTTTATTAGATTTTATAATACAATAATTACCATGAGATAATGGAAATGGAAGGAGCGTTGCGAGATTTATGAAGGAGTATAGTCTTTTTCTACATAGGAATGGACAGTTGCTGTTTACGTTAGCCTATAGCTTAACGAGAGATTTAGATCAGGCTGGAGAGTTGCTTGCAGAAGGGGTAGCCGTTTATTGGTCTGAGCTAAAAGAAGACGAACAACAGAATGAAAGGTTATCTCTGTTACGAGAAAAAATAGAGGATCAGGATCATATTTTTGTCTCACAAATGTACGAGATTTTCTCAGCTTTGGTACATAGAAGGTTCAATATAAGAGAAATGAGAATCTAAGTAATTATGGAATAGAGCATCAAATGATCAGTGATCGGTCGCTGGCTATGGAGGAGTCCATATCTACACTGAAAAATGAACTTCGTTCCCTATTTCTATTAAGCTATTTGTTCGGCTGGGAGAAGGAGAAAATTGCGGCTCATACCGATTTAACAATACAAATCGTAGAGAAGAAACAGAATGAAGTAATTTCTATTCTAAACCGCAGTATGTCATCTCGTTCTGGAGAGATCAGTCCTCTTTTTCTAGATCGCCACTTTGAGAAAGAACGAGCAGCAATTGCTAGTGTGGAGAGAAAGCTCATTAGAATTTCCATTGAAAAAGGACTTTCTCCAGTTGGATTGAAGAAAGGGAATAAATGGAGGGCGAGAACAAGAAAGAAAGCTTGGTTTCTTGGCATGGCTGGAGCGATTCTAGCAGGGGTACTTCTGTTGTTGTTCCTTACAGGTTTTCCGAAGTCCGTATCACTAGATCACTCGAAGGATAAGCTTGCTCCTATTCCGGATGGTCAGGTCACTATGATCAAAGCAGATGGAAGTTATTTTAAGAAAGCTGCAGCTCAGGAGGAAACTTTATTAAAGAGGTTAGAATCAGACTCAGAACAGCCCAAATATCTTGGGTATACAGTACGGCAGAAAGGAACCCGTCTGACGATTGATGGAATGATGACCATGGGGAGCGAAACAATCATCTGGTATTCCCTCGAAAATGAGGAGGGAGATAGAACGCCCAAAGTGATAAGCGGGACTTTGGATTCCGATTTTGGAGGCTCGGCAGGGGTCCTTCGAGATCATAGAGAACTGACGACAAAAGTACCGTCTAAAGTCCAGGGACAGATTATTTTTGATAGATTAGACACGTTTGACTACAAACCCGAAATGAAACAGCCCCTTCCTGCTGTATTGAGATTAGACGTATATCTAGGCTCAGAGAAGTCGGATTATACGGCTTATCAAATTGATATTCCTGGTGGAGAGGAAGATAATTTCGCCATAACCATTAAGCCAAATCAGCAAATTGGATTCGGCGAATATAAAATTACATTAACCGAAGTGAATTATACCAAGTATGTGACCGAAGTGAAGTGGGAGTCTGATCCTGCTAATCCCAAAGATATTGATCATTTACTAGAACCCATGCTTCTGATGAAGGTAGAAGAAGGGGATCGCCATTTTCCTTCCATAAGAACAAGTGCAGATGGAAGAACGATTTATTTTCCTACATTAGTATATGAGGGCTATGTTAACCCTACTGAGTTTCAAATAAGCGGTGCGTTAACGGCACTAGAAAATCAAGAATTCATTGTAAATACGGATCAGGGTGAATTATTAGATGCACCTGCATCGTTTGATGGGACTTACGAGATCGAGAAAGATGTAGATAAAGGAACCATCACTTTTCATTACACGATTACTGATCAAGAGAAATGGCTGTTCCTTGAGAATCAGTATAGAGAAGAGATGAATTAGGTAATAAACATGATGTGCTAGAGAAGAAACGGGTGCAGAATCAGTTCTCTTACACCTTAGCTGATCAAGAATATAGTCAGCCTGTGCATTTCATCGTTATGGGCTATCCAGATCAAATTGTACAGGAAGCAAAAGTGATGATTTTTGAATAAAGGGCATTCACGACAAGGAGGAATTCGATATTGAGTTCATACCATTCATATCAAGATGAAGAATTAACGACAGCTGTGAATCAGGCAGATTTCGGGGCGTACGCGGAATTGGTAGATCGAAAAAAAGGAGAGTTATATCGGATTAGTTCTGCTCTTACGAGAGAACACATACGGGCAAAGCAGTTGCTCCAAGATACAATTGCTGCAGTCTGGTATGAATGCAGGAAAAGTAAAGATCAAGAAAAGGATATATCGCTTCTTTTCATGCAGACGCTGTTAGTACTAGACAAGAAGAGGCAAGGCAAGAGGCGGCAGAATCTGTCTTCTATAGAAGAAGTCTCAATGGAAGCAATCTCGAAGGAAACAACCTCGAAGGAAACATCGTCGGTGGAAGGAAGTTCGATGAGGGGAATTTCTATGGAACCAAGAGATACAGATGAGAGCCCAAGCGAATCTCTTCCAGTAAAACAGATGATAAGCCAGCAGTCGAAGCAAATAGAGCAGGCGATTGATCGCATGTCAGCTTCCGTAAGGCAAGTGTTCCTGCTCACCTATCTTGCAGAGAAAGACAGCTCTGAAATTGCCTCATACACAGGGAAGACTGAAAAGCATGTGACTCGTTACTTGCAGCAAGCGATGACGATTATCGCAAAGGAAATTGGAGAAAATAGTGGAGATATGCTTTTATCTTTACTGCGGAAGCATTTTGAAGATGAGAGAGAAACAATGCGATTAAACCTAGCTGAAAAGAATTGGGATTCTGCTGTGCAGCAAGGTTTGCAGGATGCAAGGAAAGGCAAGAAGCCGCCGCGGCGTACGAGGAATATAGCAGGCTGGTCTATTAGTGGGATCATTGCAATTCTTGCCGTCACACTCCTTGTTCTCCATCCTTGGACTCCAGAAAAAATCCATGAGGCATTGAATCGGGAAGGAACACTCGTTGTACCTGATCTGAGTTCTATGATGGAGACAGGTGAGGAGGATAATCTTATCAAGGAAAAAATAGATGACGGTGATTATGTAGAGCTGGGACAGGCGATGGAGACAGATAACGGTGTGCGTCTCATATTGGATGCAGCCATGACTTTTGGCGAAGAGAAGATATTTTGGTATACGCTTGAAAAGGGGAAGTCACAAAGTATTCCGTTTATATCAAAGGGCGAAGTTATGGATGCAAGTGAAACAGACGTAATTGGGAAAATTCAAGCAACTAACGACTTTACAAGTGAGAGCGATTCATCCTTGAAAGGGATGATGATATTAACTAAAAATGATAGATCTCTGCTGAAGTCTACGGAAGGAGCACTATTAAAGTTCGTAATTGAAACTCAGGAGGATCAGCGTAACCGTAACTATAGTCTCTCTACGCCTTATCCTAAACTGCCGGAAGAGGAAGCAAAGCATGTGATACTGCACGATAGCTTTACTGTGGAGGGACAATCTTTTGAATTAACTGAGCTGATTATGACAACAGAGTATACTCAAGTGGGATTGAAACCAGATCCTGAGAACAGGTATAGTATCGACAGTATAGATAGCATTGTTCTAGAAATAGAGACTGACGATAACCTTCGTGGATATGGAGCTTTTGAAATGGGATTCGATTATCTTCTTTTTCCATCCATTTATTATGAAGAATTTGATCATCTCCGGCTTAGCATGGAAGATACTTTAGCAAATGACGATCCTGTTCTAGTGGTTAATACAGACAACGGAAAGATCGTCTTATCACCTAAAGATGCAGAAGATGCTACTACCGAATTATCTATTGATCAAAGCACGATCGAAGATGGTTATTTTACAGTCCATTTTCCGATATGGGAAGGAACTAATTATAGTATTTCGTACCGATATGAAGATGCAGCAGGTAATACCTTCTTTGTTCAGGATTATAAATATAGTGAAAAAGGCCGGCCTGCTTCTTTAAAACTGAGTGATTTTAGCCATGTGCAGCCATTAACCTTTCATTTAGAATTTAACTCAGATACCACCATTGATAGCCAAACCGGAACCCGAATCAGTATCCCCCTCATTGATTCTTCAGTTAACACGAAGGAGTGATTGAAAGATGGCAAAAATAAATCGAGGGCGCTACACAGCGAAAATGGAACAAGGATATGCTGTTCTTATCATCGGCATGCGAGTGAATAAACTATGGGCGATATCGTCTTGGCTGCCTGTATTCACCGCCATGGGCCGAATGATTCGTGAGCTGTATACACATAAAGAATGGGGATTCTTATCTGCTGAATTCATGTTTACCGCGCGGGGTGTTACCGTCATCCAGTACTGGCGCTCGTTTGGCGATATGGAGCGATATGCTAGGGAAGGGAGCATTCATCTAAAAGCCTGGCGTGAATTTAACCAACTCTCCCGTAAAACCGATGCGGTAGGTGTTTACCATGAGAGTTACCTCATTGAGCCGGGACAATATGAAAATGTATACGTCAATATGCCGTCCTTTGGACTTGGAAAGGCGGGAAACTTGATTCCAGCTGACCCGCATCAAGCGGCAAGGGACCGGCTAGCGCACACCGATAAGCAAGAAGAATAGATCTTTTGTTACAAAAATTAGGGAAAAGCAGCTTTTATATGGTTAATAGAACAGTAACTGAATCAATTTCATAATACCTTTAGTTGCTTTAATCAGAGGGATATATAGATCAAAATGGTTGTATTTGTCTATATATAGTTTCAAATGTATCGTTTTAATGAGTTATGAAATTGATGTAACTAGACTAGCTATGAAAGAGGTGCGATTCAGATGACGAACGAACAAGCGCAAACAGCTGAAGAAGTATTATTTTATACAGGAACGTATTCGACAGCAAAGAAACCGAGTATTTTTCTTATCGCAGCCAATAAAGCAACCGGTCAAATGCGTGTAATGAATCAGATGGACGGCATTGACCAGCCTTCTTTTGTAGCACTGCATCCAAGTGGAGAGAAACTGTATGCAGTAAGTGAAAAAGCGGAAGGGGAACTGTTTACCTACCAAGTGGATGCTTCTACCAAGCAACTTCATCTCTTAGACCGGAAATCAACAGAAGGTGCAGACCCGTGCTATGTGTCCGTTGATGCAGCCGGTCGCTATGTCTTTGTTGCTAACTATTCGAGCGGAAGTGTTAATGTATTTAGCTTAGATGATTCAGGTCTTCCGCTAGAAATGAGTGCCAAGATTCAGCATGTAGGGGAGGGATTTCGTAAAGACCGCCAAGAGGGACCGCATGCTCACTCAATTCTGCCAAGCGCTGACGGTAACTTTGTCTATGTATGTGATCTTGGTTTAGACCAGCTCATTGTCTACCGTAACGAGGATGGCAAGCTTTCGACTCATTATGAATTAAAATTACCTGCCGGATCAGGACCTAGACATCTTGTCATTCATCCGTCTGAGAAATTCGCTTATGTTGTGAATGAGCTGAATAGTACGGTTACAGCCATGACCTATAACAAAAATCGCGGGGAATTCCAAATTACGCATCATATCCCGACACGTGGAGAGAACGCGCAAGATGAGAATACAGGGGCAGATATCCGAGTATCTCCTTGCGGTCGTTTCTTATATGCCTCAAATCGAGGCGATGATACGATTTCTCTTTTCCATATTAATGAGGAAACAGGGGAGCTTACAGCCATAGAACAAGTATCTACAGGAGGGAAAACCCCGCGCAATTTCAATCTCCTTGCGGGAGGGCTGCTGATTGCTGCTAATCAGGGGACGAATAACCTTGTTTCTTTCCGCATAGACCGTGATACAGGCAAGCTCTCAAAAACCGGATTTGAATTAGAACTGCAATCACCCGTATGTATTGAGCCGCTAAACTAAAGAACATGATTACGAAAACATAAACTTTGCCTTTGGGTAAAGTTTATGTTTTTTTATGCTATTTTACAGATTTACGAATAGGACGAACCTTCGCACGATATATTGACCAACAAGCAGGTATCCTAGCGGAGGTGTGTGTCGGCAATGCCCTATATTTTAAGATATAACGGAACTACAAATGGATCGATTACGTTTACCGGAAATACACTCGGGCTTAATAAAGTAGCCAACCAGAATAATCAGGGAACGACAGGCTCCATTGGAGCATTTAGTACATTAAATACGACACTTCGAGCTGGAAACTTTCCCTTAGGTACGACACTGAATTATACACTGAACGGTTCGAGAGCAGTTCTTGACATTCCGAGCGGTGCATCGGTGCTGTATGCTGAATTAATCTGGTCAGGTTCCTACGATGCGGGGGGAGGGAGCGTGCTTGGTGCTGTAGGGAATCCGATCTCTTTTTCGACACCTATTGGTACAACCGCCGTATCTCCTGACCCGGCAACCGCACAAAATACCGCGCCGATCCGCAGCAACTATGTAAATTCAGCTATTGTTACTGCCTTGGTGCAGGAAGGAGGGCCAGGTACATATGCAGCAGGTACAGTACCAGCTACGGTAACAGCGTCAAATAATAATGATAATTTTGCTGGCTGGACACTGGCAGTGATCTATTCAAGCCCTTTTTTACCTTCCCGAAATATTAGTTTTTATGTAGGTGCAGAGATTGTAAATCAGGCGCTTGGAAGCACAACGACGACCATTGGCGGATTTGCTACCCCAGTAACTGGAACGGTGAACGGCCGCCTGTTGGTCAGTGCAAGTGAAGGAGATCCGCAGCTCGTAGGAGATCAACTTAGATTTGGACCTACCATAGCTACGCTGGCTCCCATATCCGGTCCTAACAACCCGGTGGATAATTTTTTCTGCTCACAGATTAATAATGATCAAGGTTTGCTTGATACTAGGGGAACGTTTGGAACACTTAACAGTCCTCCGGGAGGGGCTACGATTGGGGCAAGACAAGGCTGGGATATTACAAATGTGAATGTATCTTCCTCACTAACTAACTCACAAACGACGGCTGTGATTCAGGCTACTTCCCAAGGGGATGCTTACCTGGTGAATTCACTTGGACTACAGGTGGATGTGAATGCTCCATTTTTTGTGTTTACGAAAAGCTCAAATACCTCATCTACCCTTGTAGGAAACTCTATTCAGTACACATTAACCGTTAGCAATACGGGTACGGCTGCTGCTTCACTCGTCTTACTTAAAGATAATTTCCCTTCGTCAGGAAGTTTTGTACCGGGTTCTCTCTTTGTGAATGGAGTAAACCAACCGGGTGCAGATCCCGTGACAGGTGTTGCTCTTGGGACAGTGAATCCAGGACAGACGCGTACAATCGTATACTCTGTTCAAATTGTGTCAAGGCCTGCTGGATCAGTACAATCGAATGTAGCTGAAATCTCCTATAACTTTCAAAGTTTACCTGGCGGTCCTATCTTCCAAGGTACCTCTCGATCCAATGGAAACATCGTATCCATCGGCAATCAGCCGCCAACTACACAAAATTATGCCGTGGTAACCAACGGAAACACAGCTGTTTCCGGCCAAGTTACGGGCAGCGACCCTGATGGCGATCCGTTGTCGTTCACTCTCAATTCCGTTCCTACGAGTGGAACCGACCTAGTAAATACAGATGGTACCTATACGTATACCCCGAATCCTGGGTTTGCAGGAAACGATTCATTCACGGTACTTGTAAGTGATGGATTCGGAGGGACTGCTGTATCTACGGTGGCAGTGACCGTATTAAATCAGCCGCCAATCGCAAATAACCTCGATGTGACCACAAGTAAGAATACGCCGCTGAGCGGTCAAGTAACCGCCGCCGATCCGAATGGTGATGGGTTAATTTATAGTCTGAACTCGGCTCCGGCAAACGGCACGGTTACCATAAATCCAGACGGAACTTTTGAATATATACCGAACACAGACTATATAGGGAATGATTCCTTCACTTTCCTCGCTGCCGATCCGAATGGAGGAACAGCAATTGGGGCTGTGACGATCCACATACTCAATCGTCCGCCGATTACGCAGAATGTAAATCTGACGACACCTGCAAATGTGGCTGCGTCAGGTCAGGTTACGGCCAGTGATCCAGATGGAGATCCGCTCACCTTTACACAAAACACTTCTCCTGTGAACGGTACAACACAAGTCAATCCGGATGGAACCTTTACGTATATTCCGAATCCTAGTTTCATAGGCACCGATTCTTTTACCGTGCTTGTAACGGATATTAGCGGGGGCACAGCGGTATCTACTGTAACGATTGAGGTTGTTAATTTACCGCCTGTAACAAATAATCTTAATCTCGCAACAGGAGAGAACATCCCCGTATCAGGTCAAGTAACCGCTACCGATCCGAATAGTGACCCACTTACATTTGCTTTGACGGGGGCTCCGGCTAGCGGAACTGCAGTCGTAAATCCGGATGGTACGTTTACGTATATACCGAATCCGGGATTCGTAGGTACCGACACATTTAATGTGGTCGTCAGTGATGGAAACGGAGGCACGGCAATCTCTGTTGTAACGATCCAGGTAACCAACCAACCACCTATTCCGCAAAATTTGACCTTAACAACTGCGGGGAATACACCGGCATCAGGTCAGGTTGTAGCAACCGACCCGAACGGCGATCCGTTAACGTACAGTTTGAATTCAGCACCGACTAACGGAACAGTAGTGATCAATCCAGATGGAACGTTTACGTATACACCGGGTGCGAATTTCTCGGGAACGGATGCTTTTACGTATCTTGTATCGGATGGGATTGGAGGCACAGCGGTAGGTAATGTGACCATTAATGTGCTGAATCAGCCGCCATCCACGAGTGATGTTTCCCTTTCGACGATCCAAAATATGATGGCTACAGGCCAGGTGATCGCCACGGATCCCAATGGGGACCCGTTAACGTATACTTTGCAGTCTCCTCCTGTAAGCGGTACGGCAGTTGTTAATCCAGATGGAAGTTTCGACTATACACCGAATACCGGTTTTACAGGACCTGATTCTTTTACTGTACTGGTGTCTGATGGATTTGGAGGAACTGCGATTGCAACAGTGACCATTAACGTGGTTAACCAGCCTCCTATAGCACAAACACAAAATTTCTCTACGGTACAAAATACAGCCTTATCTGGACAGATTATTGCGACGGATCCCGATGGTGATGCTCTTACTTATCAGCTGTCATCTCTTCCGGTAAATGGGACGGCAGTCGTAAACCCAGACGGTACGTTTACGTATACCCCAGCTACCGGGTTTGTAGGCACCGATTCCTTTACTGTTCTTGTTAGTGATGGAAAGGGTGGAACGGCAGTGGGAACGGCTATTGTCAGAGTAGCGGATCAAGCGCCGATAGCACAGGACTTGGCTATAACGACGAACGTTAATACACCGGTAGCCGGTCAAATTCTTGCAACCGATCCGGATGGAGACCCGCTTACGTATACATTATCTGTACCACCTAGTAATGGGGTTGTTGTACTGAACTCAGATGGAACCTTTACGTATACACCAAATTTCAACTTCTTCGGAATTGATAATTTCTCTGTGTTAGTGAGTGATGGAAAAGGAGGGACAGCTACCTCTAACGTGCAAGTGGGTGTTCCGGTTGCTGCGCCTGTTACATCCGATGTAACGCTGAATACGAACACAAATATTCCGGTATCCGGCCAGGTGATAGCTACCGATCCGCAAGGCGAGACTCTGACCTATACTGTATCAGCTGGACCTGCGAATGGCTCTGTCGCTTTGAATTCGGCGGATGGAACCTTTACGTATACCCCAAACCCGGGGTTTGCTGGCACGGACACTTTCTCTGTGCTTGTTACGAATACAAGCGGGGTTTTCGTTACTTCGGTCGTAACCATTAACGTAGATAACCAGCCTCCGGTGGTACCAGATTATTCTCTTGACACCGTACAGAATATCCCGGTTGGTGGTCAAATTATAGCTACGGACCCGGATGGAAACGTGTTAACGTACTCACTAGCTATTGCACCAACACAAGGTACAGCGTTGGTAAATCCGGATGGAACCTTTACGTATACGCCGAATCCAGGTGTCGTCGGGACGGACATTTTCTCTGTACTGGTTAGTGACGGAAGAGGAGGCACGGCAACCTCTGTAGTCACAGTTAACATTATTGATCAGCCTCCTGTAGCCGAGGATCTACTCCTTGCTACACCGAACGGAATCAGTGTATCTGGTGCTGTTACGGCAACAGATCCGGATGGTGATCCGCTTACGTATACGCTGAATGCAGCCCCTGCTTTTGGCACAGCGGTTGTGAATCCAGACGGTACTTTTACCTATACACCGAATGCAGGCTATGTTGGAAGAGATAGTTTCACCGTGTTAGTCGATGACGGAAAAGGCGGAACCGCGATAGTAACCGTCCAGATTGATGTCACGAACAGCCCGCCCATAGCGGTAGGAACGAATGTGTCTACTACTCAAAATACACCAGTAGCTGGAGCTGTGACGGCAACCGATCCAGAGGGTGACCCGCTTACATTTAGTTTACTCACACCTCCGGCAAACGGGGTTGTCACCGTAAATCCAGATGGAACGTTCACTTATACACCGAATGCAGGTTATGTAGGTCCAGATAGTTTCACTGTACTCATTAGTGATGGCCTAGGCGGAACAGCAATAGCGACGGCTACTGTTAATGTAACGGATCTCCCGCCGGTAACGTCCGATGTAAGTGTTTCGACGTCTATTAATTTACCGGTATCAGGGCAAGTGACAGCAACCGATCCGGAAGGTGACCTGCTTACGTTTAGTCTTTTATCACCGCCGGTAAATGGTACGGCAGCAGTGAATCCAGATGGAACCTTTACGTATACACCAAATCCAGGTTATGTAGGTCCTGATGCGTTTACCATTCTCGTGAGTGATGGAAAAGGAGGAACGGCGGTATCAACGGTCAATGTTCAAGTGGTTAATCAGCCGCCGCTCACCCAAAATTCAACTGTATCCACAGTGCAGCCAATACCGGTAACAGGAGCAGTTATTGCAACCGATCCCGATGGAGATCCGCTCACCTATACGGTACATTCACTACCTGCTAATGGAACACTGATCTTGAACCCGGATGGAACGTTCACGTACACACCTGCGGGTGGGTTCTATGGCACCGACTTCTTCACTGTAACGGTCAGCGACGGAAGAGGAGGAGTTGCAGTAGCCGCAGTTACAGTAAACGTGAATGCGAGTCCTCCTGCAGTTCAAAGTCAGAACCTTGAGACCGGAGTAAATGTACCGATATCGGGTCAAATCGTTGCTGTTGATCCAAATGGGCTGCCGCTCACTTATTCTTTGCAATCTCCACCCATTAATGGAACCGTAACGGTGAACCCGGATGGTACATTCACTTACACTCCAAATCTCGGTTATGGCGGGCAGGATAGCTTCACTGTACAGAGTACTAATTCTGCAGGGGGTATAGGTATAGGTACAATAACGCTAATGGTAGTCAATCTTCCGCCGACTGCTACAGGTGCTAATGTATCGACGACTGAGAATATTGCCGTATCTGGAGCCATATCTGGAGCCGATCCCGATGGAGATCCGCTTACCTTTACGATCAATTCTCCTCCGACGAGTGGAACAGCGATCGTGAATCCAGACGGTACGTTTACGTATACACCGAATACCGGATTTGTAGGCAGTGACTCGTTCACCATTTTAGTTAGTGATGGAAACGGAGGAACAGCGATAGCTCCGGTTACTGTTCAAGTGACGGGCCGGCCTCCGGTTACAGAGGATCAGGTGATTTCAACAAGTCCAAATACGCCGGTTAATGGACAGATTATTGCTTCCGATCCCGATGGAGATCCGCTCATCTATCTCCTGGGTTCTTCTCCGACGAGTGGAACGACCCAGCTGAATCCAGATGGAAGTTTTACGTATACTCCGAACGCTGGCTTTGCAGGCACGGATTCTTTTACGGTATGGGTGAGTGATGGAAAAGGAGGAACGGCCGTTTCCACGGTAACCATTAATATTCCTGTTCTTCCGCCAATCGTAAGTGATGTTACATTTACGACGTTTGCAGGAAATCCAATAAGTGCTGTGCTCACGGCAGTCGACCCTGAAGGCTCGGTAGTTACCTTTACTCTGAGCATACCGCCTGAACAAGGTGTGGTTACGGTGAATCTAGATGGAAGTTTCACGTATACACCGGGTCCAACATTTGTAGGTACCGATCGGTTTACAGTTATTGCAGCAGATGCGAATGGTGCATCCTCCAATATCATTGTGACCATTCAGGTTGTTACCGGCACGCCGAGTGCACCAGATGTCTCACTTTCTACCCTTATCAATACTCCAGTTAACGGCGTAGTCTCAGCGAGCGCCCCAGGAGTTCTGAGCTTTACGCTCTACACGTTATTGCCGGCAAACGGCACCGTCGTTATCAACCCAGATGGTACGTTTACGTATACCCCGAATTCAGGATTTATCGGGACAGATCAGTTTAGCGTCATTGTTACCGATCTATACGGTCAAAATGCAATTTCTACCGTGACAGTAACGGTAGAAGATGATATCCCGTTTGCTAATCCGGTAAGGGTAGCTACGGTTCAAGGGCAGGCGGTGAATGGAGCTGCGATTGCGATTGATCCAAGTGGTCTTGCATTTATCTATTCTTTAGGAACTCCTCCTCAGTTCGGTACGGTAGTTGTAAATCCAGACGGTACCTTTACGTATACGCCAAATTCTGATTTTATAGGTACCGATCGTTTTACTATCATTGCAATAAACAGTGCAGGAGAATCCGTATCGATTCCTGTTAGCGTAGAAATAAGTGCTTCCGGACCGGTAGATGGACCGATTACAACGGATATCGGCATTGGAACAGCGCAAGATCAGCCTGTATCTGGGACCATTCTTGCGAGTGACCCGGCAGGGCTACCGCTGATTTATCAGCTTGCAGGTCTTCCAAATTCAGGATCAGTAGAGCTGAATCCAGATAGAAGCTTTACGTATATTCCAAACACAGGTTTTACGGGAACGGATACGTTCAGTGTGAGGGTCAGTGACAGCCTTGGACTCAGTGCTCTGTCCATCGTTACGGTTGTTGTATATCCTTCAGGCAATCCAAACTCGGTGAATATTCAGCTTACTACGACAGTAGGAACCCCTGTAAGAGATGCGCTGCCAGCGGGTCAGGGAAGTTATATTTTACGGAGCGGCCCTTCACGGGGTAGAGTAGAATTACGACCAGATGGGACTTTTGTTTATACACCAGATGCTGGATTCACCGGAATTGATGAATTTACGATACAATTCACGGATCTGGCAGGTAAGATTACTTTGTTCCTTGTTTCCGTAAAAGTGACAAAGGAAAGCAACACCTTAACCCTTCAGCTTCGTACAGAAGAAAACCGACCTCTATCAGGCAATTTAAATACGATTGGTCTCGGTCTTATTGTTACCGCACAGATCATAGATAACCCGAACAATGGAAGACTTGTACTCAATGCAAATGGAACGTATATCTATTTCCCTGATCCTGATTTTACAGGCCCAGATCAATTCACATTCATCGTAACGGATGCCCAGGAAGGTATTTATACGGTCATTGTCAATGTACTAGTCTATCCGGAAGGGGAAGAATAGAAGAAGATTTCATTTTAGATGTTGATAAAAAAGGAACCCGGAAGCCTCGATTATCGAGACCTTCCGGGTTTCTTTTTTGGGTTTGACTTTTTCTTTTTTATGGGATTCTTTTTAGAAGGAAGGAGGGGGACAGTTTTATGTTTTGATCTATTTTTTGAAATCCCTTTTGTTTTCCTAGCAGGTTTCCTTGCGATTGGCACGTTTATAGACTCTGGCTTAGATGAGGAAGGGGAAGATGGTTCCACCGGAATCATCGGTTTGGCTTCCATATGAGAAGATTCGGCTTCCTGAGAGCCGAGCATGGAGAGATGCTCCGTATAGTAGACCTTTTCAATCTCACGCGCATTCTGAAAAGATAAACGCTGCTCGCTCACATACTCCGGCTCCTCCCAACTTCTTTGTTTTAGATAGGTAAGCTCTTCGGGAGAGATCTCTTCTTTCACAACAACAAGCTGGTACATGATTTGGTAGGCCACATTAAGCTGGCTTTGTCTTAACAGACTGAGCTCCAGTGGATCGTACGCTTTATAGATGGGAAAATAAAAAAACTCTAGGTGCAAGAGCCGAAAATCTATTCCTATCTCCTGCTCCGCTTCGGTAAGGGACCAGGCTGTATGTTGACGAAAGAGATACTCTTCCTGGTCTACATGATAATGAGGATCCTGCGTCCAGTAACGAGGGGAATGCTCGTTGAAAAATTGTTTAAAATGAGGGTTTGTCATGTGTGCTGTTACATGCGCATAAGGCGCTATAATGCATACAACCGCACCATGTTTACATACACGATATATCTCTTTAAGAACAGGCTGCAAATGATGAACATACTGCAAACTGTGGGAAGCCATGATGTAGCTGACGGAATTATCTTCGAACGGCAGTGGCTCGTTTATGTCATGGATGATATCCACTGCATCGTAAGGAAAGCGGTCAATCCCTATACATCCAGGCAATTTTTGATTGCCACAACCTAGATCCACTCTCATAAATAAACCTACTTTCTGTAGTCCCCCTCACTGTATTCATACACTGCCTCCAAGCACTACCTCTTATAGCTGTATTCGGAAAGTACCCCTGATGTATGAGCATTTATCCAGACAGACGACCCATTCTTACTAAGCGGCAATGTACTTTGTTCATTTCTATCTATCTCGCAGCAGAAAGTGTCATTAAATTAAGGAGCGAGACCTATATAAGGAATAATTAGATTAGAATATAATATGAACCACAATATAAAGCGCTTACATTCATTGATAGTTTTACCACCATCCTAATTGCCTTGGAGGGATACGTAGTGAACAGGAAAATGAGAAAAAGTGTACGGAAATTAGGAATTTGTATTTTAGCAGCAGGGATATGTTATTCAGCAGTTGGCTTTTCTGGACAAGCCCAAGCCGCAAATCCAAGACAGATGGAATACCTGGACCGAGGTGTAGTTGCTGTAAAGACAGATAATGGGGTATTTGTGAGCTGGCGGTTACTGGGCACAGAAGGATCTGGCGTAACGTTTAATGTATACCGAGATGGTGTGAAGGTGAATGCAACACCAATTATGAACAGTACGAATCTTCAGGATTCGGCAGGTACAACCGGTTCAAAGTATACAGTGAGGGCTGTCGTTAATGGAGCGGAGCAAGCTGCGTCCACTGCCGTAAGTGTATGGGGATCCCATTATTTATCGGTTCCACTAAGTAAACCGGCAGGCGGAACAACACCGGACGGAGTAAATTATACGTATAGCGCAAATGATGCGAGTGCAGGGGATCTGGATGGAGATGGTACATATGAGCTTATTGTGAAATGGGATCCTTCCAACTCGAAAGATAATTCTCAAAGCGGCTACACAGGAGAAGTGTTTATTGATGCTTATAAGCTGGATGGAACCCGTTTATGGCGGATTGGTCTTGGCAAAAATATTCGGGCAGGTGCGCATTACACTCAGTTCATGGTATACGATTTGGACGGGGATGGAAAAGCAGAGGTTGCCATGAAAACAGCAGACGGAAGTAAAGATGGTACCGGTGCTGTGATTGGGGATGGAACGAAAGATTATCGTAACAGCAGCGGATACATTTTGACTGGTCCCGAGTACTTAACGATCTTTAATGGCTTAACTGGAAAGGCACTTACAACGGTAAACTATGACCCGCCGCGTGGTACAGTAAGCAGCTGGGGGGATAACTATGGGAACCGGGTCGATCGTTTCTTGGCAGGAATTGCGTATCTCGACGGGGAGAGACCAAGTCTCGTTATGGCTCGCGGCTACTATACTCGTTCTGTCCTGGTTGCCTATGATTATCGGAATGGACAATTAACAAAACGCTGGACTTTTGATACGAATACTTCGGGCAACAGTGCGTATGCAGGGCAAGGAAATCACAGTCTCAGTGTAGGAGACGTCGATAATGATGGAAAAGACGAGATTATCTATGGTGCTATGGCCGTGGATGATAATGGAACGGGACTTTATACGACGAAGCTTGGACATGGCGATGCCATGCATCTTAGCGACCTCGATCCAGATCGTACAGGAATGGAAGTATTTCAGGTGCATGAAACCCCTTCGGCTACAGCGGGAATTGAATTTCGTGATGCGAGAACAGGCACGCTCATCTGGGGAATTCCGACAAGTGCTGATATTGGACGAGGGATGGCTGCAGATATTGATCCAAGATATAAAGGAGCAGAGGTGTGGGCTGCAGGATCCATGTACACTGCAAAAGGACAGCTGATCAGCAATAAACTGCCTTCCACGAATTTTGGAATCTGGTGGGATGGCGATCTCAGCCGTGAACTGTTAGATAATAACCGGATCGATAAGTGGAATTACGACACTTCTACAGTAACAAATCTGCTTACTGCATCGGGTGCGGCCAGCAATAACGGCACGAAAGCTACACCCGCACTGCAAGCAGATCTACTCGGAGATTGGCGGGAAGAAGCCGTCTGGCGAACAACGGACAGTACTGCACTCCGAATCTATACTACCACGGCTCTAACCGAAACGAGGATTTATACGCTGATGCATGATCCTGTGTATCGTCTTGGTATCGCATGGCAAAATGTGGCCTATAATCAGCCGCCTCATACGAGTTTTTATCTCGGCACAGGGATGGATACTCCTCCTACACCGAATATACGATTGACGGCAGCGCCATAAGACAGACATGCAAATCTTGTTATCATGAAGAAGTGAATCATATCTGGAATCGTTTAGAAGACTGCATAGGTGCGGTCTTCTTTTTGTTATGAGCTGTTCATGCCCTTATATAAGCGGAATATGTGATTATTTGTCAAAAAGAGATCATTTAACATACAGCCACTATAACTGTTAAAAAATGTTTGACAGCCGCAGTCTGCCTCATTACAATGTACATAACATACTAAACAGGTAGGAATAAATGTTAATGCAAAACCTACCGCACGGACGAGGAACGTAAGGCAGTATAGATCCGGCAGACACGTACATTCCAAGACGGTTTGACCTGGATCTATAGGCTTTCGTTCCTCCATTTTTATATCTCATACTTATTAAGCTGGGGCAAAGGGGAGATTGTAGATGAATAAGAGGATTCGCAAAGGTCTTACAATCAGTATGGCATTATTATTAACGGCTTCGCTGGCAGCCTGCGGCGTAGATAATACACAATCTGCAGGCGGTGGAGGTGCTGGAAAGAAATCGGGAGCCATTGAATTGTTAAACGTTTCTTATGACCCTACACGTGAACTGTATGAGCAGTATAACAAAGCTTTTGCTGCTTACTATGAGCAGGAGAAAGGGCAGAAAGTGACGATTAAACAATCCCACGGAGGATCAGGTAAACAGAGCCGTTCTGTTATTGATGGTTTGGATGCAGATGTGGTGACACTTGCCCTGGGATACGATATCAGTGCTATAGAAGAAAAAGGCCTCATTAATCAAGGCTGGCAGGAGAAATTCGAACATAACAGTGCTCCTTATACATCCACTATCGTATTTCTCGTTCGTAAAGGCAATCCCAAAGGGATTAAAGATTGGGATGATCTGATCAAGGGCGATACACAGGTCATTACACCGAATCCACAAACATCCGGCGGAGCAAGATGGAACTATCTGGCTGCATGGGGTTATGCACTGAAAAAGAACAATAACGACGAAACCAAAGCAAAAGAGTTTGTAGCTGAACTATTTAAACATACACCGGTTCTTGATACAGGAGCGCGCGGTTCAACCACTACATTTGTAGAGCGTAAGATTGGTGATGTGCTGCTGGCTTGGGAGAATGAAGCTCTGTTGTCTGTAAAAGAACTGGGAAAGGACAAATTTGATATTGTCTATCCTTCGGTCAGTATTCTGGCAGAACCGCCCGTTGCTGTCGTTGATAAAAATGTAGAGAAAAAAGGTACACGAGAGGCCGCGGAAGCTTATCTTACCTACCTGTACAGTGAAGAAGGGCAAAAAATAGCAGCAGACAATTATTATCGGCCTACACTGGATACTGTAGCTGAACAGTATAAAGATGCCTTTCCGCAGATCGAACTGTTCACCATTTCGGATGTATTCGGCACTTGGGAAGAAACACAGGAGAAACATTTCAGTGAAGGCGGTATTTTCGAGCAAATCTACACACCAGGCAGCTAAAGCTTTGGCACGGCTGACCGGACAAAAACCGGAGGCGAGAAGGGATGAACAGGCATGAGTAGTAGTGGAGTGGGAACTTCCAAAGTAAGGGTCCTCCCTGGTTTTGGAATATCAATGGGTTTTACAGTTCTATACTTAAGCCTCGTGGTACTCATTCCACTGGCTGCACTTCTGTTTAATTCAACAGGTCTTACATGGGGCAAGTTCTTCGAAATGGCCAGCAATCCTCGGATTTTGGCTTCTTTTAAAGTCAGTTTTATGACTGCTGGTTTTGCTGCTTTTGCAAATTTGTTTCTAGGTTTACTGCTTGCATGGGTGTTAGTACGTTATGAGTTTCCTGGCAAAAAAATATTTGATGCGATAATTGATCTGCCCTTTGCGCTGCCTACGGCAGTCGCCGGTGTGGCACTTACCGCTTTGTATTCGCCTAACGGCTGGATCGGCTCCCTGCTTGATCCTCTTGGCATCAAAGTTGCTTTCTCTCAGCTAGGCATTACGCTCGCGCTTATGTTTATCGGAATTCCGTTTGTCGTACGGACGGTTCAGCCTGTTCTAGCTGAACTGGATACTAGTTTAGAAGAAGCAGCGGCAACGCTGGGAGCAGGACGCTGGCTGACGTTTCGCAAAGTGATTCTGCCTGAACTGATTCCGCCTCTTCTGACCGGGTTTGCGCTGGCATTTGCAAGGGGAATTGGGGAGTATGGTTCGGTCGTCTTTATCTCGGGAAACATGCCAATGAAGACGGAAATTGCTCCACTGCTCATCATGACACAGTTGGAAAAATTCGATTACGCCGGAGCTACCGCTGTCGCTTTATTGCTCTTGCTCGTATCTTTCGTACTGTTACTTCTCATTAATACGCTGCAGCGCTGGAGCCGCAAAACATCCCGAAGATAAAGAAAAGGAGGAATCCATCATGGCAGGAACCGTACCTTTAGGAACAGGAGCTAAAGTACAGACAAAAGCATCCCGGGGAGCAAGCGAAGCTGCCTGGGTTAAGTGGACACTCATTGGAGCGGCTGTACTTGTGATGGGCTGGCTCCTTATTTTACCCCTCGTTATCGTAATCACGGAAGCTTTAAAACAAGGAGTGGGCGTATTTATCGCAGCTCTTACGGAGCCGGATGCACTCGCTGCATTGAAACTCACTTTAATCGTAGCGGCAATTACCGTGCCTCTAAATACTATTTTTGGAGTTATGGCTGCTTGGCTTATTACGAAGTTTCATTTTCGAGGGAAGGGGCTGCTGATTACATTAATTGACCTTCCGTTCTCGATCTCCCCTGTAGTTGGCGGACTTATGTTTGTGCTTGTATTTGGGGCAAGCGGCTGGTTGGGTCCTTTGCTGGAGGCATGGAATACGAAGGTGATTTTTGCGGTACCCGGTATTATTCTAGCGACGTTATTCATTACTTTTCCTTTTGTAGCAAGAGAGCTTATCCCGCTCATGGAAGATCAAGGAACACAGGAAGAAGAAGCAGCGGTAATGCTTGGTGCCAAAGGGTGGAGAGTGTTTTTCTCAGTTACTTTGCCTAACATCAAGTGGGGATTACTGTATGGGGTTATTTTATGTAATGCCAGGGCAATGGGGGAATTCGGGGCTGTATCTGTCGTATCCGGGCATATCCGGGGAGAGACGAACACCTTGCCACTGCATGTTGAAATTTTGTATAACGAATATCAATTTTCAGCCTCTTTTGCTGTAGCCTCTTTGTTGTTGTTGCTGGCTCTGGCAACGCTCATATTGAAAAGCTTCTTTAGTAGGAAAAGTACACATTGAACCTAATCCCATAGAGGGCAGTGGCCTAATATAAACAGGAGGCGTTTGTAATGGCGAAACCGCTAAAAGTGGATGAAGTGTGGTTGGAACGGATTTCTGAATTACTGAATGGGATGGAGTTCGGCTCTGTATCGATCGTGGTGCACGAAGGTCAGATTGTACAGATCGAACGTACTGAGCGGAAACGATACGATAATAAGGCGGGGGCACGTACTTCGTCAGCGGGTAATGCGGGGAAGACTTCTTCTGCGGGGGCGGGGAAGGTGTAAGTGGTATATTCTGTGCTCATAGTTGGCCGGAATGGTGTATGTAGAGAGACGGGAAGCGATCTTTCGGCACTCACCCGTAGTCTAGAGGTGGCGGGAAGCGATCTTTCCGTGCTCATGCTCCACTTGTTTTGGCTGGACGTAAGTAGAATCGAGGAAGTAAATGGTCCAGCCAAAGCCAAAAGTCGCTATGATCTCGGAATGATCTTATTCCCTGGAGTCACGTTTGTGTAGGGAGAAAAAGGGTAAAGCTTCCTCCCCACGTGTGGGAGGGGTAAAGGACGTCGCTGTTTCCCGGGGGTAAACAGCGAGTCATAGAAGGAAGAAGGGAGGCAGGCTAATTAGCTGCCTTTTTTGTTATGTGAGAGGAAACGAACTTTCCGTGCTCATGCTCCGCTTGTTTTGGCTGGACGTAAGTAGACTCGGGGGAAGTAAATGGTCCAGCCAAAGCCAAAAGTCGCTATGATCTCGGAATGATCTTATTCCCTGGAGTTACGTTAGGAAAAAAGGGTAAAGCTTCCTCCCCACGTGTGGGAGGGGTAAAGGACGTCGCTGTTTCCTTCGGGTAAACAGCGAGTCATAGAGGAAAGAGGGGAGGCAGGCTAGTGATTAGCTGCCTTTTTTATGTGAGTCAGATAGTGTGTGAACGGCAATGCTCAATTAGTTTTGCTCTACTACCTCATCCCATTTACCAGGGGTTATCTCTTTATAGAGATAAGTTTTGTCTTCGAAAGTTCCCTCTATATAACGATATCCGTCTTCTACCCACTCTTTGGTCACGTCCATATAAAATGAATCTGAACTGTTGTCATATATTACTGTGTATTCGCCTCTCGATAATACAACCTCGCGCTTCTTCGGGTAAAAGGAATGATAATCTATGCTGCCTAGCTTCTCTCCCCAATATCCCGCAATTCCACCTTGATAATGATGAGAGCTAATTGTTCTGTATTTAAACTTCAGCCACGTCCTTGGATCAAAATCAAACTCAAAATATGTATTGGGTGTTACGGTGATATAGGATACTTCTCCCACGGGGTATCGTGCTTCTACTTCTTGATAAATAATGCTTTTTACAATGATTTTATAGGTGCAATAAAGAAGGACGAAGATAACAGCAAAAATAACGGGTAATTTGGTTTTGCGCTTTAGGCAAATGGCGAGAAGCAGTCCTGCTGCTAACGGAAACCATACCCACGGATCACCTAACGTCAGGGCCTCCATGATCCACAGCTTGTCACTAAAAGGATAAAGCAAAGGGATATCGTGCCCCATATAATCTAGAAACAAATGCCCTCCGATAGCCGAAGCTGTAGAAGCTCCCCACAAACGCCAGAAAGAAACTTTTCTAAGTAAAAGTTTAGCGATAAGTGCGATCCATAACACAACGATTGGAGCAAATAACAACGAATGTGTCCATGGTTGTGAATCTCGTCCACCAAGTAAGTCAGGAGCAATGCCGCTTAGTCCACCTATGAAAATGTAAGAAATACGCTGTACCCATGTTCCTACCGGGAGCAAGATGTAGGAGATAGCAGCCCCTAGAAGGGCGTGGGATAAAATATGAAAAAATAAATAGAGATGTTCATCCAAGGTAAATGGTCAGCTCCTTTTTTTAAGCTACCTATATAACAATGGAACCTCTTAAAAGGTTCATATAGAAAAGATCCTGGCCTACTTTAGCAAAATAGGCAGGATCTTATTAGGTTTCATCTCTATTAGATTTCATCACTCTATAGCAACAATGTTGATTGTCGAAACCATAGGAATGAGGGTTAAGCATGAAATTAGAGGTGAATTCATGTAAATTGATGAGAATTGATGTAAATTCATGAGAATTGATGTAAATTCATGAGAATTCATGTGAATTCATGCAAATTTATTACCTTTGCTCTTCACCTAATATGCCGCATCCTGCTGCTCATTCTTCGGCAGCCAAATCCGGTAACGTCCGCTGAGGGCAAGCAGAGCGAATAGATATAAGCAGTTGTCATAGTAACGTCTATCTCCCGTACGAATCGGAGTTTGCCAGAATAGTTCCACAGCGGCTCTTGCATGTTCATGGTTAGGAACGGCTAAGGCTGCCACTGCATTCGTAGCGATTAAGCCCACAGGATGAAGCGACTTCTCTTCAAACGGCTCTCCTGCCACTGTATAACGCCGATAATCTTCCGGATTTTTGTCTGAGAAAAAAGTTAATATTCGCTCTGCAATCCTGCTTAATTCAGGGTCGCTTCCAAACCATTCCGCATCTACTCCAAGATTTGCTGCGACACGGTATGAATCACTAAAAAAGTGTCCATAGCCACGCTCGTTGTTTGGCGTTCCATCGTAATAGGAGTATTCAGGAGCAAGCCCGGTTTCTGGATGACAAGCAGTAGGTAGATACTTCCGGCTGGCCACAGCTGCTTCTTTCCAAAATAAGCGATCTTCCGGATTGGCCCACTCCGCAAAAAGCTCATAGAAATGAGGAAGATGGTACGACGGATCTGTAAATTCACAGTTCGGTACAAACTTAATTAATTTGTTATCAGGATTCCACATGGGAGAACCGTAACCGTCTTTTTCACCTTTATGAATGCAGGTATGAAGCAGATCTCGTGCTTGCTGTCCATAATTAAAAGGGGCTTCATCCTTATCTCCCCAGCGATGTGAAGCGAAAAAAAGAGCGAGTGCGAAGAACTCTTCTCCATCTGGAGCAGGACCATTTGAATTCCGCGATCCATCCGGCAGACAGGACCACGCGAAGTATCCGGCATTAGGCCCTTCTGTAATAAACATATTTTTCATGGTATAGCGCCATAATCTATCAAATATATCCTGCCGATCCATCTGAACAGCCATCATCATGCCGTATGACATTCCTTCTGTCCGGACATCTAAGTTACCCGTATCCAGTAAGTAGCCCATATCCTCTTCAGCTTCATAATAGATCCGAGTATCTGGTGAATCCCCGAACAACTGCCTCCAGCAAGTTTGGATCCGATCTTCAATCTCAGGAAGAGCATAATTGTACGTTTGCAGCAAATTACGATATTGACCCGTGAAAAAAGCACCTTGCCTATGGATTGTTGACAATCTTACCAGGCCTCCTACAAGATTATGATATTGTACTCAACCATCATAACTCACAACTTAATTTATTTGGGATAAATGGGAAAATAAAGATAAAAAAGAATCCTTCCCTAGTTCCACACAGGGGAAGGATTCTTTTAAATGTAACTTCGTTTGCTATCAAGGTCTTATCTATACTATTCCCTATCCTTATCTTTTACCAAGTCTTGATCTTTTTTTGCTTCTTCTATTGCTAGGACCTCTGCATGATGGATCACGGGGCGATTCGTCATCAAATCGGGATGACCTACATAGGGCCGTTCCTTACGTGAAGGGGGCTTACTGAGTCTAAATCCAAGCAGGAATAAAAGAAGCTGAACCCCAAGCACATAGGGAGCTGCAGAAAGTCCGATCAAGTGGAACAATGCGGCGAGAATGATAAGAATCGATAACATAATATTCGTAAAACCTGCATCTGTTCGAGGTTTGGACAAAGCGAGAATGTAGATATACGCTGTAGTGATGAGCCCGGAAACGAATCTAGCTGAGATGACAATCCAATCGTATACCGATGGCGTGCTAGCTGAATCGATTGCCACAATAAACTGGTAGACTAAAAACGCGATTCCCGTTGCCGCAAGAGGGGCGAATAAAGGTTGTACAATCTGCCACAGGGCTTGTCCCCAGCTAGGCGAATGCAGTATAGACAAAAGCTGATTTCGCTCTGCGGCGAGCTTCGTCATTTCACGGTCCAGTCCACGCTGCAACAGTTCCAGTCTGGATTCATCTCTATCATTAAGGCAAGCTTGAATCTGTTCTTGCACATGAGGGTTTAAACAAGGCGCTGATTTACTTTCCTGAAGAGCAAGGATAAGGGCACCATGAAAAGGTTCTCCCGGCAGGCCTTCGCGCTGTAAACCAAGTGTGATTTGGCCGGCCAAACGAGAATAGGCATAGAGTGTGTCTTGCAGCTCATCCACTCGCCTATATTTGTTCTGTTTCAGCGTTGAAGCATGATATATGTATAACCACAACAGCAGAACAATAAAAAAGGCAATGAGAGCAATTGTAGGTACTGATAACGGAACTATAGTCATACCTGCTAGCATGTTCAGGCTTCTTCCTCCTTCCGTACAATTCTTTACTTCTTTCACTATTGCATATGAAAACTAGGTTTTCAAGTCATATCCCATAGAACTGGATAAGCATTGTTTTCCATTGCCCAAAAAGGAACGCACGTTTTCATTTAACCTAAAAATCAATTACAATATCAGAAATGAATAGTCCTTATTCTTTCTATTTAATAGAAACGAACGAATGGAAGTAGATAACAAAAACTCTCAGAAAAGAGGTGGACACAAATGTTGATAACCCATGAAACTCCATCAATAGAGTCCTATCTGAATCTGCGCCGTGCTGCTGGGCTAAGTAGCATGAGTAGGGAAGGTGCTGAAAAAGGGCTGCCTTCGACTTTATTTGCGGTCAGTCTAATGGAAGGCGGCCAATTAATTGGAATGGGCAGAGTCGTCGGGGATGGCGGATTACAGTTTTTAGTATGCGATATTGCTGTTCATCCAGAGGAGCAGGGCAAAGGATACGGAAAAACGATAATGAAAGAAATTAAACACTATATCGATGAACAAGTTCCTGCTGAGGGGATTGTATCTCTAATAGCAGATAAGCCGGCAGATCGATTATATGAACAGTATGGTTTTCTACATGCTGCCCCAGACTCACTCGGTATGTGGTTCAAACAGAGGCAGCTGTAAGAATCTTTGTGTAAATAAAAAAGAGGATTAATTGACAAAGTTACATAACTGTGAAAAGATGAAGAGGTAACAAAGGTAACAAATCCGATCAAAAAAGCGGATCATTGAAATAAACATAAGCTATATGATGAATATACAGAGATATTAACATAAAGAGAAAAACGGGGCCCCTTTGAATTCTGACGGAGATGTTCAGAAACAGCAAGGAGGGCCTTTTCATTATCAAAAAAGGGGATGTTGCCAGCATATTTTGGTCGGAAAATATGAGGAGGCTATGTTCATGGTAAGGGATAATTACAGCTACTTAAGTCATCTGGAATGTCCGAAATGCGAACGTATCTACTATTCAACTGAGGTACAGCAGCTATGTTCCTGCGGTTCTCCGCTGCTAGCTCGCTATGAGTAAAGATTGGGATCCTGCCTCGTTAAAAGACAGAGAAATGAATCTATGGAGATATCACGAACTGCTGCCCGTACAGCAGCCGCAGCATATTGTTTGCCTGGGTGAAGTTATGACACCGCTGCTGCGTATGCCGAGTCTCGGTATGGATATGTCGATTCCAAAACTTTATATGAAGGACGAAAGTCTTATGCCAAGCGGGTCATATAAGGCTAGAGGAGCCGCTGTAGGGATTTCGAAGGCAAAGGAACTAGGCATAGAGCGGTTTGTAATGCCTTCTAACGGAAATGCTGGAGCAGCTTGGTCATTATATGCTGCCCGGGGAGGACTGAGCTCTTCGGTAGTAATGTCGGTTCAAGCACCGCCCATTACTCGGGATGAGTGTATCGCGGCAGGAGCCGAACTTCTGCTGGTAAAGGGAATCATAAGTGATGCAGGGAGAATTGTCGCAGACAAAGTGAAGCGTGAAGGAATATATGATACTTCAGCGCTAAAGGAACCTTATCGGATTGAAGGTAAAAAGACGATGGGTTTTGAAATTATCGAACAAATGAATTTCGAGGTCCCAGATGTAATCCTTTATCCAACGGGTACGGGGGCAGGACTCATTGGGATTCATAAAGCACTGCAAGAACTACAGGAGATTGGCTGGATATCAGGTCCGCTGCCTAGGCTCGTAGCTGTTCAGTCCGAAGGTTGCGCCCCTATTGTGAAAGCGTGGGAGAATCAGCAGACCGAAACTATGTTTTGGGAGCAGTCTAGTACGGAAGCGCTTGGCATTCATGTTCCTAAGACCATAGGAGATTTCCTTGTGCTGGATGCAATCTATCAAACAGGCGGGGTTGCCATCTCTGTAACGGAAGATGAGATATTGAAAGAGCAGGAACAGGTTACAAGAATGGAAGGGAGTTTTCTATGCCCTGAAGGAGCTGCCGCCTTTGCTGCAGCACGAGTGCTTCGGTCCAATGGCTGGATTGAAGAGGAAGAAAAAGTGGTGGTGCTGAATACTGGATCAGGACTGAAGTACCCAAGAATATCAAGTAACGAAGACTTGTTTCTGAATCCAGAGGAGGCCTTGACATCCTATCCTATTAAGGAGCAGGCTCCATCGATCATTAAAGGATAATGGAGTTCATAGATTAAGTGAGGACTATCTTTCTATTCTTGTAAAGAATAGAGATGGTTCTTTTTTAATGAGAAAATGGTGAACTTTTGATATTTGAAGAATCTTCTTTATAATAGGACATACCGTTTTAATTGTTGGTTAAATGGATTAATACATAGTGTGAAAGAACTGTACAGGGAATTTACTAATGAAATGGGGAATGAATAATGAAGTTAATTATATTTGGTGCATCAGGTACCATTGGACAAGCGATCTTGCAAGAAGCTTTGAGACGAAAACATGAGGTTACGGCGGTTGTTCGCAATCGATTTAAACTCAATGAAAAACACGATCTGCTTACGATTGTAGAAGGCGATTTGCTGAATCCTGGATCCATTGCTGAACTAGTCAAAGATCACGAAGTGGTAATCAGCGCTTACGGCCCTAAGTTTGGAGCAGAGCAGGAATTGGTAGAAGTGGCTCGCGCTCTTGTAGAAGGATTACACAAAGGCGGAGTAGAGCGACTAATCGTGGTTGGCGGAGCAGGAAGCTTGATGACGGACGAAGGAATTCCACTTATGGAAACACCAGGATTCCCAGAAGAAGTGAAGCCTCTTGCGATGGCGCATCAAGATGCTTATCAAATCTATCAAGAATCAGACCTTGACTGGACGTACCTGAGTCCTGCTTCTACTATTGAGCCTGGAATCCGTACAGGTAATTTCCGAATTGGTACGGACCGATTAGTAGTGGATGAAGACGGGCAAAGCCGGATTTCTGTAGAAGATTATGCGGTAGCTCTTCTTGACGAAGTAGATGACCCTTATTTCAGCGGTTCAAGATTTACGGTTGCTTATTAACGATCAGTAGTAGATGAAAGACAGAAAAAAAGCGAAGACAAGTGCTTCGCTTTTTTTTATACCATTTTGACAGGAGGAGAAGCAGTGTGTATGTAGTTACAGCAGAACAAATGAGAGAACTAGACGAGCATGTAATAGGATCTTGGGGTGTTCCCTCCGTTTGTCTGATGGAGAACGCAGGTAAGGCACTTGCAGAAGAAGTGCTCCATTTCTGTCAGAACCGGCAGTCAAAAGAGCAGGTAACTAACGGAAACCCGCTTATATCTGACGAGGCAAGAGTAGCTTTTGATCGGTGGAAGGGAACCCGTGGACAGATTAGTAACGATGCTTTTAGCCGAGGGGAGAAAACGTTCGCAGAGCACTGGTATATCCTAGTTGGAAAAGGGAATAACGGCGGGGATGGACTCGTAGCTGCTCGCCACCTGTGGGAAGCTGGGGTGGGGATCACTCTTGTCTTTGCCGAGTGTCCGAAGGGGCTAAGCGAAGAGGCTCTGCTTGAGTATTACACAGCGGAAGCGATGGGGATTCCATCTATCCTATTTACAGAACAGGGAGATGTCACATTCACTGGAGGAACAGGAATTATTGATGCTTTGCTTGGTACAGGCAGTAAAGGGGCTCCGCGACATGCGTATGCTTCTTTAATACAGGCAGCAAATGACAGCGGGCTTCCCATCATTTCGGCAGATATTCCAAGCGGACTCCATGCGGATACGGGGACTCTTTATGAGCCGCATATTCGGGCAGAACGGACAGTATGTTTCGCACTGCTAAAGCGGGGACTTACACAGTTTCCAGGTGCAGAAGCCGCTGGGCAGATTAAAGTGCGTTCAGTCGGGATTCCGCCTCAGCTTGCAGAAGGACGATTTCGTGAAACTGTCTATTTACTAACAGAAGATGTACTGTCAGAGAAGCTGAAAGTAGATCTTACGCAAAGACGAGCGGAGGATGGGCATAAAGGAACCTATGGTCACGTCCTGCTTGTGGCAGGCACGCTAGCGATGAGCGGGGCGGGACTGCTCAGTTGCCGGGCGGCACTGCGATCCGGCTCTGGTCTTGTTACATGGGCGCTGCCTTCCGAACTGCTCCCGCATGTCATTGGCGCAGTGCCTGAGCTCATGCTTGCCGCAGCCGCAGAGGGTATGCATGGAACATGGAATAGGGCATCGGCTCAGAATATTATCAAGCTTGCAGAGAATCGGGATGTTATCGCGATTGGCCCTGGGCTGGGACGTTTTGAAGAGGATACCGACTGGCTGAGTCAAATCTATAAAGAGACAGACCTGCCGATGGTTATTGATGCGGATGGGCTGAATATGTTGGCAGAGGCAGGTTCGGACTTTTTTAAACATATAGACTCTAGAAAAGCCCCCGTTATCTTAACCCCGCATCCAGGAGAAATGGCGCGTCTTGCCGGTGTGTCTACCCAAGAAATTCAGCAGAACCGAATAGATCATGCTCTGTCCTATTCAGCGAAATCAGGAGTCACACTTGTTCTAAAAGGATCAAGGACGGTGATTGCTACGCCCGAAGGGAATGCGTACATTAACATGACCGGTCATGCCGGAATGGGAACAGGCGGTACAGGAGATGTACTAACAGGAGTCATTGCCAGTCTGCTTGCTCAAGGTTACAGTGCTGAACAAGCCGCTGCATTTGGGGTATACCTGCATGGTAAAGCCGGAGAGACCGCAGCAATGATGCGTACTCACCCAGCAGGGGTGATGGCGGGAGATCTGACCGAGTATTTGTGAAGAAGACGATAAAAAAGAAATGGTTACAGGGGAACCATTCTAGTTCTTAGGTTGACAGTACAGGGATATAATTGGTATTATTTTCTAATACCGACGTAAATAGTAGGATTTATCAAGATACAGCACAGTAACAATAAAAATAGATAACCTTGAGGTGAATGAAGCATGGCTAAAATTGCAGTAATTAATGGGAGTCCTTCCCTGACTTCACGATTGAATGCAGTTATTGAATATGCAGAGCGCGAACTTAGAGAAGCAGGCTTTGAAGTAGATCGTATCAACGTGGCAGAGCTCCCTGCGGAAGATCTGATTCTAACTAAATTTGAGAGCGAACATATTGTAAAAGCCAATGGGATTGTTGCAGAAGCGGATGCAGTGATTGTAGCAAGTCCAGTGTACAAGGCATCATATACCGGTGTCTTGAAAACCTTTCTTGATCTGGTGCCTGAACGCGGCCTTGCCGGAAAAACGATTCTTCCCCTGTTCATCGGTGGAAGCCTGGCTCACTTGCTGACCATCGATTATGCTTTGAAACCTGTTCTATCTGTACTTGGCGCACGGCATATTCTCGCTGGAATTTATACGGTGGATGCTCAGGTGGCTCGTAATGACCAGGGCGGTCTCGATATTGCCCCTGAACTGTTAGCAAGGCTCGAAACGGGAATTGAGGAATTTAAGGAAGAGATTCAGCTTCGTGAAACTCAAAAAAGTGTAAAAGGTTAATAGGAATTATAGGAAAGAGCTTGCCGGATCAGCGGTAAGGCTCTTTTTTAAAATAAGGATTAGCAGCCACAACACCACATAACGGGCTGGTTATATATGGTATACTAGGCTTGTAATTTGTGATGGAGGGAGAAATGACGATTGAGTATTCAAGGAATTAACCATTTCTGTTTTTCTGTATCTGATCTTGCCAAATCAATTGCATTTTACAAACACGTTTTTGATGCTGAGATTGTACTGGAAGGCCGAAGATTGGCCTACTTTGATCTACATGGTATATGGATCGCATTGAATCAGGAAGACGTCCCTCGTAACTTTACTGCCCCGACGTACACACATATTGCATTTACGGTCGATGAAGAAGACCTGCTGCCACTGCGTCAGAAGCTTAGCGAAGCAAATGCGAAAATCTTGCCGGGCCGTGAACGAGATGCGAAGGACAAAGAATCCATTTATTTTCTAGATCCAGATGGACATATGTTTGAATTTCATACAGGTACACTGCAAGAACGCTTGAATTATTATAAAGAAGATAAGAAATATATGACGTTTCACCGCTAAGAACGGCTGCTTTTTATACAAGTAAATAAAAATGAAAAGAACCCTATAAAGTCACTTTACTAAGTGTCCATATAGGGTTCTTTTTCTTTCAGGAAGCAGCTATCTTATAGATCGTCAAATCCGTTGTCGTCTCCGACTTTACCGTAGTTACGGGATTTCGCTTCAAAGAAGTCTGTTTTTGTTGCATTTAGCGCTTCATCAGAGAAAGGCTTGATCCAAGGCATACTGTTTACATCTACGCCATCATATAATTTCTCAAGTCCCATGAGACGCAGACGTTTGTTAGCTGTGTATTTAATGTAATCTTCTAGTTCTCTCAGGTCGATACCGCGAACATTGCTGAGTGTATAGTGCGCCCAGTTGGTTTCCAGTTCAACCGCACGATTAATCGTGCGATAGAGGTAGTCGCGATTTTCTTTCGTATCCAGTTCCGGATAGTCTGCAAGCAGCTGTTTGAATACCTCAGCAAAGAAGTAGCAATGCTGATTCTCATCCCGCTGAATGTAAGAGATCATCTGACAAGTACCCATCATTTTCTGATCTCTTGCAAGGTTGTAGAAGAAGGCAAACGTACTGTAGAAGAAGATTCCTTCTAGAATCAGATCCGCTACGAGCGCTTCATAGAACGATTGAGGCGTCGGTTCGTCACGGAAGTTCTGGTAGATATCAGAGATAAACCGGTTGCGCTCTAAGAGCACAGGGTCATGCTTCCAGTATTCAAAGATTTCTTTCTGCTCATCCCAAGAAACCAGGGAAGAAAGAACATAAGAATAGGACTGATTGTGAACGACTTCTTGCTGAGCAATAATTGCAGAGATCGCCTCAAGAGAGGAATCCGTCAGATATTCTCTTACATCACCCACAAACATCGTTTGCATGGAATCGAGTACAGCGAGCAGGCCGATGTTGATTTTGAACGTACGTTGCTCTTCTGGGTCAAGTTGTGGAAATTGCTGCGCATCTTTAGACATAGGGATCTCATCTGCGATCCAGTAGTTCAATAAGAGTACTTTGTACAATTTATACATATGCGGCATCCGAATGTCATTCCAGTTCAGGATCCCGGAGCTTTCCCCGTTAATGATACGTGTTGATTTATTTGGCGCTTCTGTATTAAAAATGTTTTGGACTTTCATAGTCATGATACTTCCTCCTTAAGATTCGCAAGATTCACATTCGTTCTCAATGGTAAGAGCACGGCTTCGTACGTAGTAAGTGGATTTGATACCCGCTTTCCATGCGTGAAGGTGAAGTTCCAGGAATTCTTTTGCCCGTATATCAGGACGAACATACAGGTTAAAGCTTTGTGCTTGGTCAATGTGGCGCTGACGTGCAGAAGCCATATTGATGGAAGCATGTTGATCCAAGTTAAATGCCGTTTTATAATACCAAATTGTTTTTTCGGAGAGATCTGGTGCTGGGTTCGCGATTTTGTAAGTTGTTTTCTCTTCATAAGAGAGAAGTTCGTACAGCGGATCGATACTAGCCGTAGAACCAGCAATGATGGAAGTCGATGCATTTGGAGCAATCGCCATCATCCAGGCATTCCGAACACCATGTTCTTTCACTTCAGCAGCAAGTTCATTCCACTGTGCTGTCGTTACAAACTTACCTTCACGAGTACCGTCCGTATAGTTACGCTGTGTGAAGTAGTTGCCATTCTCCCAATCAGAACCTTCGAATTTCGGATATTTCCCTTTTTCTTTGGCAATTTCCATACTGGATTTGATGGCCAGATAGCTGATTTTTTCGTATAGATTATCATTGTATGTGACAGCTTCTTCCGATTCCCAGCGGATACCTTCGAGAGCAAGCAGATGATGAAGTCCGAATGTACCAAGACCGATGGCACGGTACTGACTGTTTGTATATTGTGCTTGCAGTACTTCAATGTTATTGATGTCAATTACATTATCAAGCATACGCATTTGGATAGGAATCAAGCGATCCAGCACATTATTTGGTACAGCGCGAGCAAGATGAATGGAGTTCAGATTACATACTACGAAGTCGCCTGGTTTTTTGGTAATAATAATCCGTGTTTCGCCGTCTTTAGTTACCAGTTCTTCTTGTTCAATGACTGTTGCAGATTGGTTCTGCATAATTTCCGTACACAGGTTGGAAGAGTAGATCATTCCTTTGTGACGGTTCGGGTTAGCACGGTTTACCGTATCGCGATAGAACATGTACGGTGTACCTGTCTCCAGCTGAGACTTCATGACACGTTTCATAATATCGATCGCAGGAAGTGTAATCCGGGACAATTCCGGGTGGTTCGACGCTTCTTCATATTTTTCACGGAACGAACCTTTGCCGAATTCTTCATCGTAGAAGTCTTCGAGTCCAAGAGCACGGCCATTCTCATCTTTCCAGCCCATCACTTTTTTCACTTCATGAGGGTCGAACAAATTCCACTCTCCGCGCTGTTCCACGCGTTCCATGAATAGGTCAGGAAGTGTAATACCATGGAAGATATCATGCGCACGCATCCGCTCGTCCCCGTTATTCAGTTTCAGATCAAGGAACGCTAAGATATCTTTATGGAATACATCAAGATAGACAGCAATAGCGCCTTTACGTGTACCGAGCTGGTCAACGCTTACGGCTGTATTGTTCAGCTGGCGAATCCAAGGGATAACACCGGAACTCGTATTTTTGTGTCCGCGGATATCTGAACCTCTAGAGCGAACTTTACCCAGGTACACGCCGATACCGCCGCCCATTTTACTGAGGCGTGCTACGTCTGTATTGGAGTCGAAAATACCTTCGAGCGAGTCGTCAACCGTGTCGATGAAGCAGCTGGAGAGCTGTCCTGCCACTTTTTTACCTGCATTAGACAAGGTTGGTGTTGCTGCTGTCATGTACAGGTTACTCATTGCCCAGTAAGCTTCTTTAACAAGCTCAACTCGTTTTTCTTCCGGTTCTTTATGCATCAGATACATGGCAATGACCATATAACGTTCCTGCGGAAGTTCCATTACTTTTCCATCAAAATCATGTGCGAGGTAACGCTCAGTCAGCGTAAGCAGTCCGATGTAATCAAACAACAGGTCATTTCTCGGTTCGATTGTACGTCCTAGATCTTCAATCTGTTCTTTGGTATAGCATTCAAGCAGTTCTTCACGGTAGATGCCTTTTTTGACCATACTTGTGATCAGGGGCTGGAAAGCACCGTAAGGCTTGTCTGTGTATGCTTTGTATCTGCGATTGTTAGCCGCTTTTTTATATAAAGAAGTGAGCAGCGAACGGGCTGCAGCAAACTTCCAGTTAGGTTCTTCTTTCGTTACAAGTTCAAGAGCAGACATGGAGAAGGCACTGCTAATTTCTTCACCGGAAACTTCATCACGGCGGAGTTTAGAGTGTACACCGCGTACGAGTTTATCTTTATCGAGCATAGGAAGATCTGCCAGGATACGATCTGCGTAAATAGAAATACGATTCTCGTCAAATTCGAGCTGACGGTTGTTTGGTTTGGTAACCACTTGTGGCATGGAGAGCCCTCGCTTTCTTCTTCAAAATTTACATCAAACAAAAAGCATTTCCCAACCCCAAGGTCAGACAAATGCCAATAAACCCTTATTTCCCCGCTGCAATCCACCGATTATCCCACGATGAATCGGTAAAAAGGAGCACTGATGTTGTGTAAGAAAAATAATAAAAACAAACTTTGTCAATCACAATTTTCTTTTGGAGCATTACCAATAGTCTGTAATAGAGCGGGGATTTTTCTATCAAAAATAACTTGACAAAAATAATAGTGTTCTTTTCGCCGAATTTAGCTGTCACACTACATTTGGATATGTATATTAACAGTACCCCAATATATTGTGTTTGTAAACAGTCTAGTGACTTTGAAATGCAATTGCGATTATAGCAAAAAAGCCGAGATACCGCAAAGGAAAAGGGATGGAGGATTTGTGTCCGAAGTTCAAAAAAAATTTTTTGTGCATGGTTTCGCCATGATACAATATGCTTATCGTTTATATGGGGATAATCAAAAGGGAGGTTTGTTCAATGGCTATAGCAGAAGTAACTATTATTCCGATCGGAACGGGAAGTACCAGTCTTAGCAGTTATGTAGCTGACCTGCAACGAGTGCTCGCTGAGCAGCCAGGCATTACGTACGAATTAACGTCAATGAGCACGATTATTGAAGGAGATATTGCGGATGTACTCGCGGCGATTGCAGTGCTGCATGAGACTCCTTTTGCAAATGGAGCTCAGCGCGTCTCTACCTCTGTTAAAATTGATGATCGAAGAGACCGGGCCTCATCCAGTAAGCAAAAACTGAAGTCTGTCAGAGAGAAGCTCCAATAAAGGTGAACCGAAGTTCCTTATAAGTCCAGGGTCTTTACGCAGCTTCATGAGCCTAATTTTTACTTTTTCTCCTTTGAACCCAGTCATCTTACCGAAAGCCGCATAAGATAAACTGTACCAAAGGAAAAAGGAGGAATTATAAATGAGTGAAGTTGGATACGGAAGTTATGGTGGAGGAAACTACAGCGGTGGTAACTACGGCGGTGGATACGGTGGTGGATTTGGTGGAGGTTTTACATCCACAGCGGGAATCCTTGTTCTATTCATCCTTTTAGTAATCATCTCTAAAGCATTCCTTTCTTACTAATATTTGATTAAGATTTCCCGGAACCCGTTATTGCTAATTAGCAATAACGGGTTTTTTTACGCTAATTAAGGGGAGGTTTCCGAAGAGGGACTGGAATAGGTGCTTCAGGCGGAGCACTTCTTAGGACCATATTCTATGGGGAAGTGAGGGGTGCTAAACGTATCTTGTATGGCAATGGCAATAGTGTCTGCTGTTGGTCTAGAGTTTGTTTCGTAAACAAGAATTGTCCTAATTCGTTCGTTACATAAAAAATGCCAGAAAGTGAAGCCTGAGCTGTTCATAATGAATCGCTCAGGCTTCACTTCCGGCAAAAAAGGAAATCATGTCATCTATGTATGGTTCTATTCTTTATACTGCTTTGTTAGTTTTCTTCCAAGTTAGAAGTGTGCCGATACAATCGTAGAAGCGTGTTTAATATGATCAAGCGGTACAGGAATCTTCCCCTGATCGCATGTAATCACAAGATTTTTAGTATCATTGTTGATATCTATCTCGCCTACATAGGTGTTTCCGTTCTGCAGTACGAGACACACGGTATAACCTTTCTCCTCTGCGTATCGTAACGAGTGTAACAGCATGTGATCCCTCCATCTCAAAGATACAGACTGCAATATATCTCACCATCTGGTCGTATATGATATTTATGGAACATAAATAAGCCAGTGGATAATATTTACAATATATAATGTACCATCTTTATTTTTGTGAAGTAAATGAAAAATTAAAATATGGATGACAACGTTTTCACCTCAGCAGATTGATATCTTCACTCTCGTTATAATTGGGATCGTTATTACTATACTGTTTCCAGGCTACGTATAAACCTATTCCAGAGACAATAAGCCCAAGAATGGCGGCAATGAGGGTAAGTTGGTCCAAGGTAACAAGGTTGGAATCCACATTGTTGTTATTTTTTCTGCTGGCATTTTTGTTTTTGGCAGTGGCCTTCACTTCGTTCACCTTCCCGCATCCCAAGTATTCTTTCTTCTATATCTTATGTTAGGAAATGGTATGAGTTCGTAAAAAGGGTAGTTCCCTAAGCCTTAAAACAAAAAGTGTGACTGTTCATTTTGTAGTCAGATTGTGGGTTGTGAAGGAAAGGAATTGATTTATAGGCAGAGCGCCCAAATTAAAGAAAGTTGGATAGTGCCCATTCCAAACCCGCTTTAACGACATAAGTTAGGGTATAGGAAGCGGGAAGGAGGAGTTCAAATGAGTGGATACGAATACTGTGGTGGCAACAATGGTTGTGGAAATGTTGGCGGATCTGGCTACGGAGGCTGGACATCGATAGGAGCAATTCTTGTACTGTTCATTCTCTTGGTTATCATCTCTAAAGCATTCTCTTGTTACTAATATTCTCTGGCTTTTAAGTAAAAAGAAGCTGTCCTGTTTTCAGGGCAGCTCAGACTGTAGACAAACTAGCTTAAACTAGTTTGCCTGCAGTCTTTTTTATTTTACAATAGAAGCAACTATTTTATTTGAGGTGACAATCTTGCTAACGAAACAATCCTCCACTCAACGTGACCAACTTGAAATGGTTGCTCTAGATCAACTCGTTCCAGAAGATCATTTGGTTCGCAAAATCGAATCGGCGATCGACTTTTCTTTCATCTACGACTTGGTTCAGGATCATTATTCGGAAATTGGACGACCTAGCATCGATCCGGTCATCTTAATTAAATTACCTCTTATTCAATATACCTTTGGTATTCGTTCCATGCGAAAAACGATCGAAGAAGTTCAAACCAACATGGCGTATCGTTGGTTTCTGGGCTATGGATTTTATGATAAAGTTCCGCATTTCTCTACCTTTGGAAAGAACTACGAACGTCGTTTTAAAGATACAGATCTATTCGAACAGATTTTCTACCGTATTTTGCGGACTGCAGCTGAGAAACATTTACTCAGCGCGGAGCATGTTTTCATCGATTCTACACACGTAAAAGCGAGTGCGAATAAACGGAAATTCGAAAAGAAGGTTGTACGCAAAGAAACAAGAGCATATCAACGCAAACTGGAAGAGGAAATTAACCAAGATCGGGACGACCATGATAAAAAGCCGTTTCCTCCGGACTCTTTTAAAAAAGAAGAAGAAAAGGAAATTAAACAAAGCACTACAGATCCCGATAGCGGCTACTATGTCAAAGATGAACGGACCAAACAATTTGCTTATTCGTTTCACGCAGCAGTAGACCGAAACGGATTTGTACTCGGTAACATCGTCACTCCCGGAAATGAACATGACAGCCACTTGCTTGCACCCCTCGTAGAAATGGTAAAAGAAAAGATTGGGAAACCTGTAGCAGTGGCAGCCGATGCTGCCTACAAAACACCTTGGATTAGCAAATATTTGTTGGAGCAAGGGGTTACTCCGGCGCTGCCTTATACACGTCCGCGTTCTCAAAAAGAAGGTTTTCGAAAAGATGACTACGTGTATGATGAATATTTTGACGCCTATTTATGTCCTGCTAACGTGGTATTACCTTACTCGACCACCAATAAAGAGGGGTACCGAGAATACAAATCTCCAAAAGAAATTTGTAAATCGTGTCATTATTTATCCATGTGTACAGGGAGCAAGAACCACCAAAAAGTAGTGACGCGACATGTATGGCAAAACCACTTAGAAGAAGTAGAGCATCTAAGACACCACCAGCATGTAAAACAAATCTATGCAAAACGAAAAGAAACGGTGGAACGGGTATTTGCAGATGCAAAAGAAAAGCATGGCATGCGATGGACAACCCTGCGAGGGCTAAAAAAATTGTCCATGCAGGCGATGCTTACGTTTGCTGCCATGAATTTGAAGAAAATCGCCAGATGGTCGTGGAACAGACCAATTCCAGCGTAAATCAGGCGGGTTTCCACCTGATTTATTCATGAAAAGAAGTAGAAATGACAAAAGGCACTCAGAATGAATACATTCCGAATGCCTTTTGTCTACAATCTGAGCTGTCCTGTTTTCAGGGCAGCTTCTTTGTTTGCGTCTTATAACGGATCTAAACAAAATATTCAAGTTCAAGGCAGGAGCCCGGACGCCGGAAATCCTTTTTACATATGTATAGGGAGAAGCCTAATAGGCGATATAAGGGAGGAATATCTAATGAATGAACAATATAGTTATCCGATGAATTCCAATTATATCTCAGGTTATCCTGTTAGCGGTTATGAACGGATGTATCAGACCTACGGAGGTAACTGGGAAGAACCTGTACAATCCTATGTTATGCCGCACAGTAACTCTTTACCGGTTCATAAGTATGCTGACGATTTGGCGGGAATCCTCCTCGTATTATTTGTTTTACTTGTTATCATCTCCAAGATCTTTCTTTAAGAGGTGCTAAAATTGGATAGCCCCCGTACCTAGGGTCCGGGGGCTGCTATGTGCAAGGTCGCCCGCGTCGTGTCGATCGCGAACAGCTTGCGATTATTTAATTGATTTAACCTGTGGTTGCTAAATGCAGTGCTGCAATAGCTAACGATTCCTCTGGTGAACGGTGTTGTTCACACTTGCCGAGAATAACTGACTTTCACACAACAAAAGCCCTACCTCTCTTTTGTCCTTGCGGCTCCGAAGACCGCGCCAGTTTGAATGAAAATAAAATCTAAAATCTTTGTTTGGGTTATAACGCGATTCTTACTTCATGAGGTTTAATGAAGGAATTATTCTACTTTGAGGAATATGAATGGGGTTAAATACTACAATGCTTTTCATTATATCATAGTACAAGCTATAACACAAATATATACGGCCTGATATACCAATATGATATATTTTCGGATTCATGGAAATCACTACTGGTTAATAATATAACAAGCAAGTAACGACATCCCTAGAGCTCAGGGTAATGGATTACAACAGTGAGAAACAACAAAAACATTACTATAAATGACGAGGAGATGAACGATCATGGATAACAACGTATTTAAAGGAAAATGGACACAAATGAAGGGTGAAGCTAAAAAACAATGGGGTAAACTGACAGATGATGATCTGGATGTAATCAATGGTGAGAAAGACAAATTGATTGGTAAACTCCAAGAAAAATATGGTCACACGCGTGAACAGGCGGAGACTGAATACAACAACTGGAGCAATACAAACGTACGTTAATAACGTAGTTTGTTTACAAATGAGAAGAGGATTGATTCTGCGGAATCGGTCCTCTTCTTTGTTTATGTAGAATTAAATCTCAACATGGTATGATTTCTTTTATAATTAGAGATATGAATTTTGCTTCTAAAGAAGGGAACGATGAATTTGCTCGGACAGACTCGTAAAGCAATTGTTATTGGAGCAACCGGAATGGTTGGTCAGCAACTGGTTACTGGGCTGCTTGAACAGCATTCCTATACAGAAGTCGTTATTTTAGTGAGAGAATCACTAAAGCTTACTCATCCTAAGCTCATACAAGTGATCGTAAACTGGGATGAGCTTGAGAAATATGAATCTGCCTTTCATCAAGCCGATGATTTATTCTGTTGTTTAGGTACAACGATTAAAAAGGCAGGATCACAGGCTGCTTTTCGTAAAGTAGATCTCGAATATCCCGTAACCGCTGCGAAGATAGCAAAGCGTCATGGAATAAAACAATTTATTGGGATTTCTTCGATGGGTGCCAACGCCAAATCGCGTGTTTTCTATTCCCGAACCAAAGGCCAGTTTGAAGAAGAGGTGAAGAAGACAGGAATCCCTTCTATTCATTTCGTACGACCTTCACTGCTTCTTGGAGATCGGAAAGAACATAGAACAGGGGAGAAGATGGGTGAGGTTTTCCTTAGGCTCTTTGATCCGTTATTAAAGCTTGGAAAAGGGCGGCAATTTCGTGCGATACCAGGCTCCCTTGTAGCAGCTGCTATGATTCGTATTGCCTTACAGGAACAGAAGGGGATACATATCTATTCTAATCATGAGATCAGAGAGATCGCAGAATCGCAGCCGCTGTCCCAGAAATAGACAAGCTACGCACATTTGACTACAATAACGTATAGAAAAGTATGGAAATTTTGAAGGAGGTTCATCCGTATGAGCAAAAACACGATCACAACTGAAAAAGCACCGGGTGCCATTGGGCCATACAGCCAGGCTGTAGAAGCAGGCGGGTTTATTTTCACATCAGGACAGCTTGGTATTGATCCGGCGACGGGAGAGTTTGGAGCAACTGTAGAAGAGCAGACCCGTTTGTCTCTGGAGAATGTAAAAGCGATTCTTGAAGCAGCTGGGGCAGGACTTAACCAAGTCGTAAAAACTACGGTCTTCTTAAAAGATATGAATGATTTTGTCCGTGTTAATGAGGTGTATAGTTCATTCTTTGAACAGCCATACCCAGCGCGCAGTGCAGTAGAAGTCGCTCGTTTACCAAAAGATGCGCTTGTTGAAATCGAGACGATTGTAGTAAAAGGGTAAGATCTCATTCCAATGATGTTTTATTACAAAAATAAAAAAGACTGCAGGCAAGCTAGTTTAAGCTAGTTTGGCTACAGTCTGAGACCATCGCTTTGGTGATGGTCTCTTTTTGCGTTCTTATTTTTTTCTCCGTAAGAAAATCCATACTGCAAATAAGAAAATGACAATGGCGAGCCCAATTGCTGTATAGGAGACTGCCAGGGTATCTGATTGTTTTACTCCGATAGCAATATAGGCCCATACGAACACAAGCGGCAGGATGAAGTCGTTATATCGATAGCTGACTGCAAAGGCAACGATGCTGCCGAGCAGCAGAAGAATGATAGCCCATGTTTGATCGCCAAGGTTGAATCCACTCCAGCCGAGTTTACTCAGCCATACAGTGATGTTAATCAGCGTTGCTACGCTAACCCATCCTAAGTAGATGCTAAATGGAAGTTTGACAAACCAAGTTTCTCCCGGTGTTGGAGATGGAATATCTCGTGTACGCACATACATTTGAATCAGTGAAAACAATAAAATAAGAATGACAAGTACGGACCAGCCAATCTGGAGATTCTGCCATAGAATGATCCAGCCCGCGTTCGCTAAACAGCTGATGAAGAACCAGATTCCAACCTGTGCTGTGGTATTTCGATTTTTTTGAGAAGGCAAAAACTGAAAAATAACAAACCCGGCAAGGAGAAGATAAATGACTGACCAGATAATAAATGCATATCCAGCCGGAGTAATTAATACCGGATAAAGTTCAGATACCTCCTGTGTTGTTCTTCCCCCGATCGGTAATATATTCGCGAGTGCGTTGACGACAATAACAAGAATCAAGCCTGCTGCATTTAACCATTTGTAAGCGTTGTGGTTGCTGTTACCTTGCATACGATGACCTCCTGTACTTAGTTTTGGAGAGGGTGAATATGTACTGACCAACGAGTCATGGAATACTTACCCATCTCTTAAAAAATTCAATCAAAAGAAATGCTTTCCTTGCAGGTGCTCTGCCGAAGTATAAGGCGGCAAATCACTTCATAATCAGGCATGATCGTGCTCTATTTTCTATATTATGTAATTATATCCGTGAAATATCATTCAATTTCCTTTAAGTGGGTTATATATAAAATAAAGTGGTTAAAGAAAGGGGAGTTCATCCATGAACCGAAAATCTTCACAGATGATGCAGCAGTTTATTTTCGTTGGTCCTGCTCTATTTTTCTTTATGCTCATCATCGCAGCACCGTTTCTGCTGGGGATGTATTACTCCTTCACGGAATGGAGTGGTGCCTCAAAAGATCCCGTTTGGATTGGGTTTGCTAACTTCACCAAAATATTTACAGACGACCCGGCATTTCTGAAATCGTTTACATTTACCGCTTTGTTTACGGTGGCAGGGGTCCTGCTCACCAATCTGATTGGATTTTTTCTTGCTTACTTTTTAACAAAACCGCTGAAGACGAAAAATCTGCTGCGAACTGTATTTTTTATGCCGAATGTTATCGGCGGGCTCTTGCTCGGATTCATCTGGCAATTTATATTTGTCCGCGGCTTTGCATCGGTGGGCGAAGTGACGGGGCTTGCATTCTTTAATCTGCCTTGGCTTGGGGATGAAACGACCGCTTTCTGGGCCATCGTCATCGTGTTTGTATGGCAGACCGCAGGATATTTAATGGTAATTTACATATCTTCTCTAAACAATGTACCGACAGACGTGCTCGAGGCTGCTCAGATTGATGGGGCCACCCGTGGACAGATCTTAAGAAGTATTATCGTTCCGCTCATTATGCCGGGAGTTACGGTCTGTCTATTTCTTGCCATCTCTTGGTCGTTTAAGATGTTTGATCTAAACCTCTCGCTGACAAAAGGAGGACCCTTCCGCTCCACGGAGTCGCTTGCGCTGAATATTTATAATGAAGCATTCGTGAACGGAAGATACGGGCTTGGTACAGCGAAGGCACTTATTTTCTTCATCGTGGTTGCAATCATTACCAGCATCCAGGTTCGTCTGACGAAAAGCCGGGAGGTGGAAGCCTAATGGAAACGAGCAAAAACTACCGTTTTTCTACCTTTTTTACCGAAATCATTATGATTTTAATCGCTCTATTGTTCCTCGTTCCGTTCTATTTCCTGTTTGTAAACTCGGTTAAAAGTTTTGGTGACCTGCTGACGAATGCGGCAGCATGGCCAAAAGCTTTTGAATGGGGCAATTATCAGCGAGCATGGGAGATTACCAAATTTCCAAAAGTATTATTCAACTCTCTATTTGTAACGATTGTCAGCAATTTACTGCTTGTCTTATTTAGTTCTATGACCGCCTACCGAATGGTAAGGCACAACAGCAGGTTTAACCGTATCCTCTTTGCACTGTTTGTGGCTGCCATGGTCATTCCTTTTCAGTCGATCATGATTCCACTCGTTAAGGTAACAAGCACCGTTGGGCTGATGAATAGTCACTATGGACTGATTATTTGTTACCTCGGTTTTGGCATACCGATATCTGTATTTCTGTTCCATGGTTTTGTGAAGTCCGTTCCTATTGAGATTGAAGAGGCAGCAAGAGTGGATGGCAGCAATGCGTATGGGGTATTTTTCCGAATCGTATACCCTCTTATGAGGCCGATGTATGTGACGATTATTATACTGAACACGCTTTGGATCTGGAATGACTACCTGCTTCCGTCCATTATTCTGCAGAATAGTTCACTTCATACCATTCCGATTGCCACGTATGCTTTTTTTGGACAATACACGAAGCAGTGGGATTTAGCTCTGCCTGCGCTGGTGCTTGGCATTACACCAGTCATTATTTTCTTCCTTCTGATGCAGAAGTACATTATTCAAGGAATCACCGCAGGTTCAGTAAAGGGATGACAGCTCATTTTATAATATACAGGAGGGGTTTATATTGAGAAAAAAAGGGATATTTGCACTCACTTCAATATTACTGTGTTCTCTCGTTGTTGCAGGCTGTGGTGGAGGTAAGGAGTCTGCTGATGGAAAGAAAACGATTAAAATCTTTCAATATAAGGTAGAAATAGCCGAAGCCTTTAGCCGTTTGATTACGGAGTATGAGACAGAGCATCCAGATATCAATATTGAGATCGAAACGGTGGGCGGGGGCAGTGACTACGGGGCTGCATTAAAAACAAAATTTGCCGGTTCCGAACATCCGGATATTTTTAATGTAGCCGGTTACCGTGAACTGGATACTTGGATCGATAGTCTAGAAGATCTCTCAGGAGAACCTTGGGCAAACGATGTGCTTGATGTGGCCAAAGAACCAATGACCAAAGACGGCAAGCTGTATGGTCAACCTTTGGGACTTGAGGGATATGGATTTATATATAATAAAGATTTATTTAAGCAAGCCGGGATTACCGAATTACCGAAGACGCTTAGTCAGCTGCAGGCAGCAGCGCAGAAACTTCAAGATGCAGGAATTATTCCCTTTTCGAACGGATATCAGGAATGGTGGGTACTTGGCAATCATAACGTAAATGTACCGTTTGCAAATCAAGCCGATCCAGTTGCTTTTGTCCAGGGATTGAATGAAGGAACGGAGAAAATTCCAGGGAATCCCGTATTCGAGGATTGGATCAAGCTGCTTGATTTGACACTGCAATACAGCAATAAGAATCCGCTGACCACGGATTACAATACCCAAGTGACGACCTTTGCTACAGGAGAAGCAGCGATGATGCAGCAGGGTAACTGGACACAGGTGCAAATCGATGGAATTAACCCTGATCTGAACTTAGGTATACTGCCGATGCCGATTGGAGATGATGCGGATGCGTCTGATAAACTTTTTGTCGGTGTACCCAATTACTATGTGGTGAACAAAGAGTCTGCTGTGAAAGAAGAAGCAAAAGACTTTCTTGAATGGCTTGTGACGTCCGAGACAGGGAAGAAATACATGACCGAGGAGTTTAAATTCATTCCTGCCTTTAAGAGTATTACGACAGATACCGAAGTGCTTGGCGATCTTGCTGCTGACATTATTCAGTATAGTGATGATAATAAAGCACTTAGTTGGTACTACAGTCGCTTCCCAGAAGGAGTGCCGCAAGAGTTTGGTGCTGTGATGCAGGCCTATGTTGCGAAGCCCGATCCTGTTAAGTTACTTGAAGATCTGCAGAAGAGTTGGGACAGCCTGAAAAAATAAAACGAAGGAAAATGATCTCGTTTATTCGGGATCATTTTCCTTTACCGTGTTTTTATTTCTCCTCCTTGAACATACTAAGCTTATCCATTTTGTTCAAAAGCTGGAGGAGATGATCAGATGAGAAAGTTTGTTTTTGTATGTGTAGTTGCAGTGCTTTTCTTCATGCAAACTGCTATTGTCATGGCAGAAGGACGCACGGATCATTCGAATTATTTAAATCCATCACTTGTGAATTTACTGCGGCAGGGCGGATATATTTTGTATGTAAGGCATGGAGAGGCAACGGTTGGAGAAGATCAGCCTAATTACGTACTCAGTGATTGCGCGACTCAAAGAAACCTTTCAGCACAGGGTAAACAACAAGCTGTCCTTTATGGGCAGAAGGTGAGGGATTTACAAATTCCATTGCAAACACCGGTTATCGCAAGTCCTTTTTGCCGAACAAGAGAAACTGCTGAACTCGCTTTTGGAGCGGGAAATGTTCAAGCAGACCCTTTTTTGACGAAAGTTTATAAGCTAAGCGGTCAAGTAAGTGCGGAAGAACGAGACAGTACCCTAGCTGAACTAACTTCCATTTTAGAGAAGACTCCTCCTGATGGCATGAATAAAGTCATCGTAGCCCATAGTTTTCCGCCGGGGGTTGGGCTTGGGGAGATTCCTTACTTAGGAACGGTCATTATCAAACCAAAAGGACAGGGAAATGGATATGAAATCGTAGATCTAGTTTCCTTTAACGAGTTATTAGGTTTATAATGTAAATTTACCGTATGAAATTACTTTTCAATGTAACTCATAGATATCACATAAAAATCGGTTCAAGCTTTCAGGCTATAACCGATTCTTTTTTTGTCTCCTATAGAAAAAAGTATGGTTTTGATTTTTAAAATGAACGATTTTCGTATATGATGAAGAGTAACAATCTAAAAGGGCTAACGGGTGACTTGCGATGAATCAACCATTATATGGAATTTGGCTCGGAGACGTATTTTTTTGTTTTTCTGGAGAAACGTCGGAACCCAGGGTCGATGCCTGGAGCCATGGAATACGTAAAATGAAGCTAAAAGGCGGTACTTACCGCCCGTTTCAACATGCAGCCTTGCGTCTTGCGGAACTCAGATGGCAGACGAACAAGGTACAGACCTCAAGTGTAGATCCAAACAAGAAAAAACGAATGGGAATGGGACGGACGCTGGAAGGACTCGCGCTCAGCCCCAAAGACGCATTCGAATTATTAATACACTGGAACAAAGAAGAGGCAGCCGGAGCAGGATTTGAAGCCGGAGAAGAAATGGAATATTGGTCGAAAGCAGCTTTATTTGCTTTGGAATTACTGCTCCGAGGTCAGATTGCTCCGGGGGTCGCTCCGGTGACAGCAACAAGCGGAAGAAGACGAGGAAATCAATCTGCTGTTAAGGGTGCTTGGCACCCGAGACTTAGAGAGAAAGAAGACATAGAACGCTTTGCGATCCTTGCAGAATCCATCCCTCCCATTGCACTGACAGCTACCGTTGTTTACGCGGATACGGAGGCAGGGTCTGTGAAGGAAGCAGGCGCTGCCGTGCTTTACTCTTTCCTTAGTCAAATGATCCATGCGCAAGTTTCTTCCGAAATTGCTGCGGTGGAAAGCAGCTTGTCTAAATACCGTGTAAATTATCGCAGAGGATATTCCCCATTATCAGAACTATGGTGGAACAGTCTGCTTACCGGTTCGCGGGAACTAAGCGTCCAAGGAACAATTCAAGAAATCGAAGAATTGTCTGACGCGGTTAGTGAGGCAGGAGAAAGTTCTCCTCCGCCGATAGAGAATGAATCTTCGGGTCCTGCTGCCGGGAAACTGCGGCTGGGGCTTCGGTTAGAGCCCTCAGAAGTAGGTTCTGAATGGAACGTTAGTTTTTGGGCTGAAAGTGAATCCGAATCTGATTTTCGGGTTCCGATTGAAGCGATATGGTCCCACCCTTCTCAGGAGGTAGACCGCGGTATAACCGTGTATGAATCCGTACAAGAACAGATGTTAAGGGAGTTTGGCAAAGCATGTGAACTGGCACCTGCGCTAGGATCCGGATGGAGCGGACCTCCCACATCTGTCAGAATGAATACCGAAATGTTCTATGATTTTATGGCGAATGCTGTTCCTAAACTCCAGAAGAGCGGCGTGACGGTCATGATGCCTTCAAGATGGAGTAAGGAAGGGAAACGAAAAACAGGACTTAAATTAAAAATGCTTCCGCACCCAGGCCGCGTCGGATCTGTAAAGCGATCCTCGACACTCGGGATGGAGCAGCTGGTTGCTTTTGAAGCAGAGGCCGTACTGGATGGGATTCCGGTTTCACAAGAAGAACTTGCAAGACTTGCAGCATCCACATTTCCTTTAGTCGAATTCCGCGGAGAATGGATTGAGATTGATCCTAAAGAAATCCGGCAGGTTCTTCGCTTCATGAAGAAGAATGAAGAAGGTACGATGGCATTATCCGAATGGATGCATCTAGTCGCAGAGGATGAGGAAGATGCGAACTGGAAAGGCCTTTCTATCTTTGGTGCAGAATCCTACGGAATGTTGTCCTTCTTGCTTGAAGGGCAAGTACTCAAAGGAATAGAGCCTAAATCGGTACCTCCTTCTCTGCATGGTAATTTAAGACCTTATCAAGAGCGGGGTTTCCAGTGGCTGTCTGCTATGCGGGACCTTGGGTTTGGGGTGTGTCTTGCTGATGATATGGGCCTTGGAAAAACCATTCAGGTTATTACCTGTCTGCTTGACTCCAAGCTCGCAGCGAAGGAGATCAGAGAAGCAGAACGTAAGCTTGAAGGAATGGTAGAAGATGAATTTGATACAGAGGGTCCTGCACTCATCGTGTGTCCTACTTCACTGCTGGGCAACTGGCAGCGGGAACTCGCACGATTTGCTCCGGACTTCAAATTATATATCCATCACGGTACCCAGCGTTTGCACGGCGACCGCTTCCGTGAGCAGGCAGAAGAACATGATATTGTCCTGACGACGTATCATCTGGCTGGCAGGGATGGAGCAGATCTTGCTTCTGTTCATTGGTCTTCTGTGGTGCTTGATGAAGCGCAGTACATTAAGAACTATCGCACGAAGCAGGCGCAAAGCGTGATGAAACTGTCCGCACCGCACCGCATTGCGATGACAGGAACACCAGTGGAGAACCGGCTTAGTGAGCTATGGTCTATTTTTCAGTTTCTTAATCCAGGATATCTCGGTACCGCAGCTTCATTTCGGCAGCGTTATGTAGCTGGCGGCGAGGAAGGGGCACAGTCCCTTCGTGAACTGCATAAGCTCGTGTCTCCGTTTATGCTTAGAAGGCTCAAGAGCGATCCTGATATCCGTAAGGATCTTCCGGAGAAGCTGGAACTGAAATCGTATTGCTCCTTAACGGTGGAACAGACGGCCCTTTATAAAGGGGTAGTTGATCAATTGCTTACAGGGATTGAAGGTCAAACTGGTTTTACACGAAAAGGTGTGGTTCTGTCCTCTCTAACTAAACTTAAGCAGATTTGTGATCATCCTGTACTGCTGGAGCCAAATCGCAAAGAACAGAGCGGACGGGTGGAACTGTCAGGCAAGCTGGAACGTCTGATGGAACTTACCGATGCCATTCGAGATAATGGAGAATCAGCACTTATCTTTACGCAGTATGTGTCCATGGGAGATATTCTGGTGAATCAATTGACTCAGCGTTACAATGAGAAACCGTTCTTCCTTCACGGAGGAATCTCCAAAGCGGAACGTGATGCGATGGTGGATCGTTTCCAAAAAGGCGAAGGTCCGTCTATCTTTGTCCTCTCCTTACGTGCGGGCGGTGTCGGTCTTAACCTTACTCATGCGAGTCATGTCATTCACTATGATCGCTGGTGGAATCCTGCCGTAGAGAATCAGGCAACAGACCGTGTATTCCGGATTGGACAGAAGAGAAACGTTCAGGTCCATAAACTGATCTGCCAAGGTACGCTGGAAGAACGAATTGATGAACTGATTGAGAGTAAGAAACAGCTGTCTGAGCAGGTTGTAGGTTCAGGTGAAAACTGGCTTACAGAAATGTCGGACGATGAACTGAAAGGGCTTGTTACCTTACAGGGAGAAATGTGGATGTAAGTCATGGATTTTCATATAGGAAAGGGTGAGGTGAAGGTGAACATCGAAGTAAAGGAATTTCAGCTGGAGCCTCACGGATGGAAGGCAATCGTATCTAGTAGAGTGAGGGATTCAGAAGATAACGAGATGGAATGCAAAGGGCATGTGAACCCCCTTGATGACATGGAGAAAAGAACGTTGCTTGAGCAGTTAGCAGAGTCTGGCTATCTTGTGTACACACTGATGGAAAATAAGCCGTTGCCGCCTGAAGAAGCGGCAATCCTAATCCCCTTCGCTACAGAGATGCAGGTAACCTGCACCTGTGAGAGCGAAGTATGCGAACATGCAGAAGCGGCTAGAATAGCAGCCGCTTCCTGGGCAGCCCGTGAGCCGCTGTCCCTCTTAAGCCTGCTAGGCATTACACGCACAGCGCTCCTTGACAGTGTATTCGGCTCTTGGGCAGCCGAATCAGAAGGGAAAACACTGCCTCAGGCAGCGCTGCTGCAGCGACCGGCTGCGCGAGCGGGCGGCAATGTCTCCGCGATCATGGATTACATCGCGGAGAGTGTCCAAGACAGCGCGCTCCACAAGCCTGGCCAGCGGCTGACAGAGGTGGAGCTGCATCTGAAGGCACCCTCCAAAATGGTGCCTCCCCCAAGCCTTGTATCGTTGCTGCCTCAGGCACCTACGGATGCTGCGCTGACTCATTTACGAGAACAGCTGTCCAAGCGGGCGACAGAATGGGCACCCCGCTTGGCCCAGACAAAGTCCGGGAGCAAGACGAAGTAAATACGATCATGACAGAGCATAAGAGATCTGAGTCTCATGACAATCCATGTCAGGGGACGTCAGCGTTCTTTTGCTCTGTTTATTTTTAGTCTACAATAGAGCGTGGACAAGCTATATGTGGATGGGGGAGTAATCGATGATAACGACGAAGATGAAAAGGCACCGCTGGACAATTGCTCTGCTGTCTACACTGTTAATGGGTTCGGTTTTACTCACGGGCTGTGAAGAAGGTGGACAAGGACAGAAGGAAGGTCAGAACTTGAATGCTCCGGCGACAAGTGATACATCTGAGGAAGTGACTCCAGATGGAACAAATGACAATAAGACAGATGGAACGGAAGATAATAAGGACGGTATAGAAACCGGTAAAGAAGATACAGAAACAGACAGTGTCATGGCTTTACGTGCACAAAGTTCACTGCAGAGCAGTATTCAGCAAGAAGGTGACCGAAGTGTTGTAACCAATGCGGAAGCAGTGACGGTCATTGTGAATAAAGAGCGGAGCCTTCCGGAAGGGTATGAACCGGACGATTTGGTTGAACCGAATGTTCCTTTTTCTTTTGACGGGCCTCATGAGAAACGTCATCTACGGAAGGAAGCTGCGGCTGCCCTTGAAGAATTATTTGCGGCAGCGAAGGAAGATGGTATAGAACTCCGAGCGGTGTCTGGTTATCGCTCTTATAACCGCCAAGTTTCCGTGTATAACAGCAGTGTAGAGCGTAACGGTGAAGAATATGCGGCAAGAGTAAGTGCGAAACCAGGCTACAGTGAACATCAGACAGGGCTTGCGATTGATGTATCTAGTCCAAGTGTCGGCAATGTAATTGAAGAAGTGTTTGGCGACTCAGAAGAAGGCAAATGGCTGGAAGAGCATGCGCCGGAATACGGCTTTGTGATTCGGTATCTCAAAGACCGGGAAGATATTACGGGCTATGTATACGAGCCGTGGCATATCCGCTATGTAGGCAAGGAGTTAGCGCCGGATATCGCAGAGAGCGGTCTTACCCTGGAAGAGTACTTTGATGAGGCAAATATTAAACTATAATAGGAATAAAAATAGAAGAAGGCAGCCCAGCGGGGCTGCCTTTTTGAATACAGGGACACAAGATATCAATGAGTCCATATTCAGAATGGTTTGTTCAAGTTGGTTTGTTCAAGTACGATGTTTCAAAACATAGCTGAATACGGGTTTATTCAGCTGCTTGTTCTACAACCAGTTTCATCGCATTTGCAATAGGAGGAAGGCTGCGAGTCGTAATGCCGTTATAAACGCCAATTACGTAGTCCTTTTCCTTAAGTGTAGAAGGATCAATTGCTTCTCCTTTGGGATCTACTACTTTCGTTTCTGAACTGATGTTAAATACGATGCCGCTAGCCGGCGATTCGTCTATGCCCTGACCTTTAAGGAGGATACTGCGTTCACCATTTTCATTAGTCGTTACTTCACTGATTGCACCTTCAGCAATAACAAGATCCGCTTTTGCCTGCTCGGTTACAGTAATCTTGTATACCGGAGATTGCGGAGGAAGGCTGAGCGTTGCAAACATCGCGTGTTCAGCTTCAACCTGATCGCCAACTTTGAGATCTTTAAACGCAAGGGCATCACCGCTTGCAAGTGCAAACTGCGTTTCGTCACTTACATGAAGAATGATTCCTTTCGCACCATTTCCATTGATATGAACGGAAAGTTTACCTTCTTCCGAAGACAACGAAGTGATTATTCCGCTTGCTTTTATTACTTCTTCTTCTGATGTATTCGCTTGATCTGTAGTAATTATAATTTGACTCCCTTCTACCGATACGTTGCCGTACAGAACCTCGCTGACAAAGTTCAGAGGAACATACTGCGTGTTATTGACTATCTCAGGTGCTTGTCCTAATCGAACGAGCATCTTATTTACATTATAAGCATCTTCCCCTGTCATAATGGAAGTCCACTTAATTCCTTTGGTAAGCTCACTTGCTTTAGTTTCTGGTACCCATTTTACTTCCATTCCAAGTGCTTCTGCTAGAGAACGTACAGGAATCATGGGTTGTGCAGCTGTTGATACTTGGTAACCATCCTCGATAGCCTGTCCATTCACCGTAATCGTAAATACCTCTTTAAGATTACTTGAGATCGGCACTGGAGTACTCGCATCTGCATATGCGTAGAGGGAACTACCGCCTAGAGCAAGAGTTAGGGCTGCCGCAGCTACGCCGGTTTTCATTCTTTTGTTCATGTGTCTTCTCTCCTTCGTTGTTGTTTTGTCATAAGACGATGACATCTTTCAGACGAAAAACACGGGAGTAAGGTTGCACTAGCGTAAAGGGCCTAGTAGGCGATAATCTGGTTTCTGCATACTTAGTATGTATTTAACCTGCTCAGAAATAACGAACAGAGATTTAGATGAAAATATAAAAAAGTTGACCAACGATTAAGCTTTAGGGCGATGGATAAGAATTCAACACACGTTAATGATAGTAAAGCATAAAGTACGTGCATAAAGTACGACTAACAAAAGATACATTAATTGCAAATGATACGGAAAGTTAAGGTTCAATTTTTACATTAGCAGCATACCAATGCCCGTTCTTAAGCTTCAAATCCATGCTCACCGGTTCCTTAAATCCGAATTCAGTCTCATCGTATGCGTGCGTTACAAATACTTTGGCAACAAAAAAGAAATGGAGCGGAACCGCGATACCTATGCTGTGTTTGGAAGAATCATAGGAGAATGCAGCAGTAGTCGCTCCACTGGTAACCGGATTTATTCTATTGAAGACAGACGGATCCATGTATTCTTGCTCAGTAGGATCTGCTGCCATGGCTTTATCCAGAATCGTTTCAGTATCTTTCGCAATCCAAAAGCCAAATAGAATGTACAGTAATGCAAATGAAGCGGTAAAAGCCATAATCCACACTTTTTTATTCATATTTTTCCTCCTTAATCATTGGTAGATAGTATAAACCTTTCTAACTTTTCGATCAAATTATATACTTTTTTATAAAAATATGGGTATAAGCACTAATAAACGGACTTGCGAGAAATAGTTCAACGTCATAAACAAACGAATATCACAAACCCAGGAATGTCACAAACCAAGGAATGTCACAAATCAAGGAATATCACAAATCAAGGAATGTCAGAAACCAAGGAACATCAACACAATAAGACATAAAAAAAGTAAGGAGCCCGGGCTTTTCAGTCCTAGGCTCCTTATTTATCTTACAGCCATAAAACAATCATAGAACAGTCATAGAACAGTCATAGAACCCTAGGGTTCCCAAATTACCGTGGTATAAGGAAGTGTGTCATAGCTGCTGGCCCAATAATACCCAGGAGCCATCATTCGGCGAGGCTGGAACCCGATCTCTCCGGAAGGAGCGCTTACCGTTTCGGAAGAGGATTGGAATATCCCATCTGCGGCAGCCTTGGCGGTGACGTATTTTCCAGCCATCTGAGTGAATCTGCCGCTAACTTCAGCACGAAGCGGTGTCCTAGTTTCAAGATCCACAACTCGTAAGGTTACGATCGCTTTGCCTCCTGTATATTCAAATGTCATTTCATCGATAATCATTGGTTTCAAAGGGGTAGAAGTCGTTGTTGCAGAAATGGGCTCGCTAGGGTAACTTTCATTTCCCGAGAGATCGACCGCTGTAATTTTGTAATAATAAGTGGTATCTGCAAGCAGTCCTTTATCTGTGTAAGATAATCCTTTAGCTGTGCCTGCATAAGTAAGAGGCCCTGTTGCAAAATCAGGTTCAGTGCTCCGGTAAATCCGGTAATCATTCACTGCGGCATTGTCGAACGCCATACCATAACGCACATCAATTCGTTCGTGATCAAAAGCTGTCGCAGAGAGGGGGCCGCTGACTATGCTTGGCGGTTCCAAGTCGGATGGTGGAGCCCACTTCATTCCTCCCGGTCCCCACTTGCTTGGGAAGTCGATGAACGAAGTGTAGTGGTGAATGGCGATGCCGCCAAATGCCGGGCTCTCTTGCATAGCCGCATACACTTTATTCAGTTCATCCTCCATAAAGGTTCTGCCTTCCTCATGGAAGCTGATCGTTTCGGGATCTCCGCCATCGGCAATATCTTTGGTTTCTACACCGATGATGACGGAGTTTGGCTTGCCTATGGATTCAGCGTAGGCAATTTCCCCAAGTGCTTGCTCGATAATGCCTGCACTTCCATCTGCCTGATCACGGTAATTCATAATCGAAATGTAATCAGCGGTATCCTGAATATGTTCAGACAGCCATTTTGTTGATCCCTTCCACGGAATTGCACTGGCATCAGCGGAACTGTCATACCACCTTGGAATGGCAGCACCTACGGGGAAAGTGATCCCCGCCGCATGTTTCCGTTCCATCAGTGCTGCGAGCATATCCAGGTACTGAATCTGGACAGACGGTTTTTCTGACTTAAAATCAGGCAGGATATACGGCTCGGTATCGAGATTAATTCCATCAAACTGAGCGGAAGCTTCAGAAGCCAGATTATAGTTCAGTACTTTTTCAAATTCCCGAACTGCTTGGGTGCGGTATCTCTCGTAAGCTCCATAGTAGGGTGGTGTTGTACCGCCCGCAATTAGTGCCTGAACTTGATACCCATTCGCATGAGCCCAAGTAACAAACTGCTGTACTTTTTCACGGTAATCTTCCAGCATCGAAGCCCCGTTATAACGGTCAACGCCTAGATAGAGTGTAGTGATGGGACGGTCACTAAAAGTGGTTGTATCCGAAGTGAATCCCGCAAAAGTATCCCAGGAATTCGGATTGAGTATCAGGTGATAAGATGCCGTTTCCCAAATCCAAATTGCTCGATCTTGAACGGGAAGAGGCTCGGTAGCTCCATACACACGATCCATTACGGTACCGGAATCTCCAGAATTCTCAGATTTAGAGGAGGAGTTCCCCTGACCGATGGCTTGTGGATTGGGCGCTAGGTAAGCAGTGAGGCTGTATCCCGTATTCCCGTTTTGATCCGTTGCCTTTGCCTCCAGGCTATACTTTTGTTTTTTGTCTAGATGAGCAACTTCCCAAGCATATTTATAGAATCCTTCTGTTTCATTGTAGGAAGCAGGTTCCCAAGGACCTCCATTAACCCGAAGTTCAACCTGAGTGATTGTGTTTTTACCTTCTGCAGAAATATGAATGGGAATAGCTCCTTTGTCACGAGGCAGGGGAGCATCTGTTTCGCCTGGACTTACAATACGTACTTCGGGTACATTCGCGGCTGGATTATCTACATGGAGATGAATAAAAGGAGACCAAATCCCGTATCTCGTTCCGATATCTTTGGATTTAAGCGCAATTTCAATAGTGCCGTCTAATGAGGATGTATCTAAAGAATAAGACCAAGTTCCGCTGTTGTCTGCATCAGGGTCATCCATGTGCACATCATTTACCAATTGACCATTGACTACAATTTCGACGTCGAATACATCGGTGTACGTACCATGAAGTTCCAGGGCTCCTGGAGAAACGTTCTGCTCATCCTGATGAGAATCAAAGGTCACACGGGCAGCGGCTTTTACGGGAAGAGAGGGGAGGAGCAACGTAACGAGGAAGAACACCAAACAAAGTAATCCACATTTTCGCGAAAATGAAGTCATGTTCATCTCACATCCTTGTCAGTATGATGTAATTCTTATTGACGACATCTACTGGATAAATCACGAATACGACGAAGATGCGAATTCAAGTGTCAGCTTAAAGCGGTTACTTTTAATTATTATAAGAAAATAGGGATTAGAACCGAATGGGAGATTCATGATAGGTAATTTTTGCGAAAACATGAAAAAGCCCGATTCATAATGATGAACCGGACCTCACTATTCTCCTAATCTATTTCCCTACTTATTAAGGGGGGAATCTTCATAACCCGTATCCTTGTAATCCGTATGATCAAGCTTATTCAGCACCTTTTGCTGACGAATGATTTCCTTCGTTTGCTCCGTTCCCGTGTCATAAATAAGCTGATACAGTTCTTGAATGCGATCCGTAAACTGCTCATTTGCATCATCATGATCTGCTGATTTGTAGGGAACCGGTGTGCGCTGAAATGCATATTCGTCCTCTTTGTTAATCAATGACATCAGATCCTGCATTTGACCAAGTTCATCTTGAGACAGCTTTACCTCATAGTCCCCAGTTTCAAGCGGTTCTTGGTGAATAAGCTGCTGTGTGATGGAAACGTAATAAGTGTCCATTGGCTTTTTCCCCTTTCCATTTCATATATCCAGATAAAAGACAATTTACCTGTTTTATACACTAGTAGGACAGGGGATGAATCAGCCGCATAGATAGATTACTTCAGATGTCTCGGTAAAGCAGGTACTTCCCGCATCGTTTTTTTCATTTTTGACTTACAGAGCGGGCAAGGCGGCGCTTCCTCCTTCGGTTTGCCGGCGTGCTGACGAATCCAGGCAGGACAAGTATCTGATGTGCATGACCATACCGGAACGGTCTCCATCCGCTGCGAGCTTCCTTTCATAGGAGAGGAAGAAGAGCTGTGTATCTTGCTTTTCGAGTGGAAGCGGTCTTTGTCCGTATTTAAACGTTCTTTGGCACTCTGTTTCTTGTGGCCTGTATCTTTGACGCCGAAGGCTTCCAGCAGAAATCTAGAGACAGGAGCCGGCTTACCATGCTGACTAGCAGGTGAGGTAATGAACAATCGCTGCTTCGCACGCGTAACAGCAACATAAGCAAGTCTGCGTTCTTCCTCTAGCAAAGCTTCATCCACTTCTTTGGCAGCTGCGCCCGTCAGTGCCGCTTTTCGGTCCTCAGGCACTTCTTTGGTTAGAGCAGAACTATGCGGAAGAATTCCTTCACTTGCACCAATCCAGTAAACGCAGGGGAATTCGAGACCTTTGGCTCTGTGAATCGTCATCAGCTGTACGGCATCTTCATTGGCTGCTTGCAGAGCTTCCATCTCTTTATGTCTTCGGGATAGTTCATCTGCAAAGGTGACAAAACTCTCCACGGTCTCAAACCGTTTTACAGAGGCCTCAAGCTCATCCAGTGTTTCCATAATTGTTTCTTTATAGTGCGTGTAGATGCTTGGATCGCCGCTCTCAAGATACGAATCGTAGAACTGTCTGCGCATTTCCTGAATCGCCGCAAGCGGAGTCATCGTCTGCAGCTGCTTAATCAGTTTAATTCGTTCCTTGACCTGTTCTTGCTGAAAAGGTTTCAGACGATCCCATCTCGAAAAATGAATGAGCGGATATTTTTTAGGCTGCAGCTTCTCTTGTCCTGCCAAGTATTCGAGACCTGCTTCACGCGAGATATATAAAGGGCCGAGTGTACTTGGAATCGCATCAAAATTACGCGGGTGAAGAGATAACCTTAGGTGATCCATCAGCGGCTTCACTAAAGTCTGATCGTAGAAGACAGGGGTAGCCCCGTATTGTACAAAAGGAATCTCTTTTAGGACTAGCTGTTCAAAAATAGCACGGCTGCTGCTTGCTGTCCGGTGCAGGATCGCAATATCCTGGTACGAAAGGTGTCCTTCTTCTATTATCTCCTGAATATGACTGACGACCATCGCTGCCTCTTCTTCCACTCCAGAAGGAGTGGCAAACAATGGCTGATACCCAGGCTTACCAGCGGAAACCAGTTTTTTATACCGACGTTTCTTGTTATAACGTACAATCTCTGTGCCAAGTCCAAGAATGCGAGCGTCGGAACGGTAATTAATATCCAGTGTAACGATCGATGCCCGAGGATAGACTTTATCAAAATCAAGAATCGCTTCTTGTCTTGCTCCATTAAAGGTATAGATCGTCTGGTCGTCATCACCGACTACCATGAGGTTCCGGTGGGAAGCTGCGAGTTTACGTACAATTTCGTACTGAAGACTGTTGGTATCTTGGAATTCATCCACCATAATATATTGGAATCGTTTCTGAAGCGGGCGCAGAATGGCAGGATCATTCAACAGTTCCGCAGCTCGCAGCAAAATATCATCAAAGTCCATCTTGTGACGTTCTTTCTTCCATGCTTCATACCCAGTAAGAATCTGTTTTACCTCTCTTTCTTCCTGTGACGTCTCTGGAAGATCTTCGGTACGTTTACCTTCCATCTTCCAGGTAGAGAGAGAAGAGAGCAGGCTTTCCGGCTGAAATGCATCGCTTAATCCATGCTTGCGCTGAATCATTTTTATTACGGTATGCTGTGCTCTCATGTCACCAAAAATATCTTCCGTTACCCCGTAGTGACGAAGTAACATTAAAGCGAAGGAGTGGAATGTTCTTGCTTGTACAGCTCTTGCAGCAGCAGAACGAATACCCGGAAGTGTCGAAATACGAGATTTCATCTCTGCAGCGGCTTTACTAGTAAAAGTGACGAGCAGGATACTGCCGGCAGCTACGTTTCGAACTTTAATAAGGTAGCCGGCCCTGGCCGCAAGAACCGTCGTTTTCCCGCAACCAGCTCCTGCCAAAGTTAAAATAGGACCGTCACCATGCCTTACGGCTTTAATCTGTGGACCGTTCAGCAGAATACCGGCTTCCTCGAGCGATCGGAAGTATTCGGCATCTGGTTCCGTATCGTGAACAAGCTCCAGGCTTGTTTGTTCGGGCGCTTCCTTCGCCTTAGGCATTCGGGCACTCGAAGGGACCCCTAAAGGGCGAGGATAAAATATAGGATTTGTGCTATACATAAATGGTGTACACCTCATCTAAAATCAAAGTAAAACATTGCCCTTTTCACAAGAGGGTTGTAAATTTGGTATGATAGAGTCATAAAAACATCTGATGAATGATAAACTTTAAGGTAGATTACATATAAGATGGTTACTTGTCTGCATGTAACAGACTGTTCTATTATACCGAAACTATCAATTCAAGCGAAGTATACGGTATAATTTGACGATAAAGTTTAGCATAGGGTGTTATTGCTGTAATAAGGTACTGAAAGGTATAAGCTGCAATGCTTGCAACATGCAACTTGTTACATGGAATGAGGAGGAATGAATCGCATGAACTTTTTACAACGAATTAAAGACGGGGCAGGGCGTGCGACTGAGAAGGCACAGCATGCTGTAGAGATTAACAAAATCAATTCGCAAATTGCGAACATTAAGCACGACATGTCCGTGAACTATACAGAAATGGGCCGTATCTTCTATGAGGGATATCGTGCACAAGATATGTCTTTAGCGGAAGAAAGAATGATGGAACTTTCGGCAGAATGCGACACGCTTCAGGATGAGATTGATGAACTGCGTGAGAAGATTGCACTGCTGAAAAACGAGCGGGTTTGCGTCTGTGGTCATGTATCGGATCTGGATGCTAATTTCTGTCCCAAATGCGGCCGTCCTTTAATAGGAAACGAGAAATCGGCTCCGGCAGCACATGCACAAGCTAAACCGGAAGCGGCAGCTACCGTTGCTGAAGAAGAGGTAGAAGAGGAAGAACTTTTCCCCGATCTGCTTTTGGCTGAGGAAGAGATTCCTAGTGAGAATTATGATCTAGGAGACTTCCTGCCGGAAGAGAAAGAAGAGTTTGACGCAGAGTGGGAACGCAGACGCTTGGAAGAGATGCAGCGCGAAAGCGAGAGGCAGCAGGAGCTGGATGAGCGTATAAGGTATTGGAAAGAGAACAATCAGCACCAAGAAAAAGTGGAAACGGAACTTCCGCGAGAGACCGTAAAGTGTCAGATTTGTGCAGCGGAGCTGCCAAAAGGCTCTAAATGGTGTCCGCATTGCGGAGCAGAACAGATTTAATCTCAAAGATTCAGAATAAGTACAGGTAACGTCTAAAAAACCTTTCTCTATCCTAATAAGGATAGAGAAGGGTTTTATCTGTTTTGTCCAGTTGGCTAAGTTACCTTTTCCATTCCTTTAGTTTCTCAAATATGGTGAGATAGTAACTGGGCTGCCTTGTCACAAACTGTTCTGCTCTGATGGTTTCCATGAAGAGTGCTTCTGGATCACCTTCATTCTGACTATGAATTCCAGTGGCTTGCACTTCCGGTACTTTATTCTCGAACAGCTCTATCAGATCGGATAGCAGAGCTTCATAAAGCCCTTGTACTTCACTTTGCTGCAGCTGATATTGATATAGCGGCTGAGCATGAAGATAACCAAATACAGAGCTGATTTCGCGGTCATTGAAGGGAACCCCGTTTACTTCACCATATAACTCCTCCTTCACCTCAACCAAAGGTATAAGCTGAGAGTAGGGAACAGCTAGTCCCAGTTCTTCCTCAAGTTCTCTTGCGGCATCTTGCACCGTTTCACCTGCAGAGAGATGCCCTGCTGCGGTAATATCATAGCAGGAAGGAAAAGTATCCTTACTGCTCACCCTTTTTTGAAAAAGCAGTTTACGCCCTTCTTCTGTATCTCGTATGATCCAGCAGTGAAACGATTTATGCCAGTATCCTTTTGCGTGAACTTCAGAACGGGGGGCAGTGCCGATCCACTTTCCATCTTCATTGTAAATATCAAATTGCTCTTCTTTTATCATAAGTTTTGTACCTCCCGTGTAAGAATAACGCTTTACTACAGATTTACTGCGTTTTCTGTTAGCATGATTACATACAGTTTGGGGCAATGTAGTTATTATATAGGTTTAAACGAATAAGGGGGAGATAAAGAATGGAATGCATCGTTCGTTTTCAGGTTATCTACAAAAATGAAGAGCCTAAGAATTTAAGAGGTCTTATTATGGTCGGAGATAAACAGGAAGCATCTACAGATCAATTAATCCCAATGTTTAAAAAAATAGGATTTGATGTCATGGTTGAAAATAAAGATGATCTTACTTTTAAACCGGTTCGTTCGGATGAACCGTATACTCGAATTCGTGTCACAGAACTCGATACCGGGGAAGAAGTCTACCGGGAAGATGCAAATCTAAGACAGATCCTCGAAAATCTCATGCCTAGATCCCCAGGGCTTTAAGTTTTTGCCTTTTCTGTCCCATGAACGGGTTCAAGAAGGGATGTACAGTGTGAACAACGTGTCGCTTCAAGCGGTATATCCGATATACAATAAGGGCATGCCCGTGTCGTTTTCTTCGGCTCGGGTTGTTCTTCTTTACGTTTAAAGCGGTTGATCGTCTTGACGAACATAAAAATACAGAATGCTACAATCATAAAATCGAGAACCACATTAATGAACTGACCGTACCGGAGAACAGGAATTTCGGCTTTCTCTGCCATGGCAAGCGTTGTGTATTTACTTCCTTCGAGGGTGAAAATCCCTTTTTCCAGCGGCAAAAACAGCTGTTCAAAGCTGCGATTTCCTAAAATCAGTCCGATCGGCGGCATAAGTATATCATTAACGAAAGACGTTATGATTTTTCCGAATGCTCCGCCAATAATGACACCTACTGCCAAGTCAATGACATTTCCTCGTACGGCAAATTCTTTAAATTCGCTGATGATTCCTTTCAAGCAAATGCACTCCTAACATCGTATTATCGCTACCTTCACCTATTTAATCATTGGATAGACACTCTTGGAAAGCGTTAGGTAAAAAAAATACGGAAAATAACACTTTCTTTTGCACTATCAATTCGGTATACTTCTACCATCGACCTAACATAAGCTGTCCGCACCTGGATTCAGGCAGATAAAGAGACAGTTTGCATTATTTACCAAATAAACTTACGTTATCTCGTATATGTGCTGGAATAGGCCAGCATGTCTCTACCCGATCACCGCAAATGATTGGACTACGGGAGAATTAATATAAGGTTACGATAGATAGAAGAGACGATATCGCTAATGTACCGTCAGTTCTGATGATCATTAGGGATGGATTTTTGCTTGTATCAGATACCTATGTTCTTCTCCCTTGCTTTTCTGCCGGTTGGGACGGCGGAAGAGAAGGGACTTTTTTGCATTTAGAGATAACAAATACGATAGCACCAAGGAGGAACAGATGATGAAGCTGTTAAAAGAGAAAGTATTAAATGAAGGAATTGTATTGTCGGATCAAGTATTAAAGGTGGATTCTTTCCTGAACCATCAGATGGATCCGATCTTGATGAAAGAAGTAGGACGTGAGTTTACGCGTAGATTTGAAGGCGAAGAAATCACTCGTGTACTGACGATTGAATCCTCTGGTATAGCACCGGGCATTATGACAGCACTGGAACTTGAAGTACCGCTTATTTTTGCACGCAAACAAAAATCACTGACTCTTCGTGAAGATATTCTCGTTGAGAAGGTATACTCTTTTACAAAACAGGAATCCAATGAAATCACCGTTGCCAAAAAATTTATGAAGCCAGGGGATCGCGTACTTATTATTGACGATTTCTTAGCGAACGGTGAAGCCGCTTTTGGACTTGCTCGCATTGTGGAACAGGCAGGAGCAGAAGTTGTCGGCATTGGTATCGTGATTGAGAAAGCATTCCAGCCGGGAGGAAAACTATTGAAAGAGAAAGGGTACCGTGTAGAGTCACTTGTTCGTCTTGCAGCACTTAAGGATGGAAAGGTTACTTTTGCCGAAGAAGAGGTTAACGTCTAATGTCTCGTGAGCGAATATTCGATCGTCATCGTCATCCAGCGAAGACATTTTCACTTGGCCTTCAGCACGTTTTGGCTATGTATGCAGGGGCTGTTATTGTTCCGCTGATCGTGGGCACTGCGCTTGAATTTACCTCGTCCGAGCTGACGTACCTCATTGCAATTGACCTGCTGGCCTGTGGGCTTGCTACGTTACTGCAGGTCTGGGGAGGTAAATATTTTGGTATCGGACTACCGGTTATGCTCGGCTGTGCATTTCAGGCTGTAGCTCCCATGATTCTGATTGGAAAGAACTTTGGCGTGTCCTATATTTATGGAGCGATTATCGCATCGGGATTATTCGTTATGATATTTGGTGGATTCTTCAGTAAGCTGATTCGGTTCTTTCCGCCGGTTGTAACCGGATCGGTAGTGACAATTATCGGTCTTACCTTGATTCCAACCGCTTTGAACGATCTTGGTGGAGGTCAAAATGAGCCCGATTTCGGAAGCATCTTGAATTTATGTATCGGTTTTGGAGTTCTTATTTTCATCATTCTCATGAATCGTTTCACAAAAGGCTTCTTGCAATCTATTTCGATTCTGCTCGGTCTTGTGGTAGGTACGATCGTGGCTAGTTTCTTCGGCAAGGTAGACTTGACGCCAATGCTAGAAGCAAGCTGGTTTCGTGCACCAGAGCCGTTTCACTTCGGCACACCCAAATTTAATATCTCTGCCGTTCTGACGATGATCCTTGTTGCGATTGTCAGTATCGCAGAATCCACAGGGGTGTTTATGGCTCTCGGTAAGATTCTGGACAAAGACTTGAATTCGAAAGATCTAGCCCGCGGATATCGCGCAGAAGGTCTTGCGATTGTTATTGGTGGTATTTTTAATTCATTCCCTTATACAACGTATTCTCAGAACGTAGGACTTCTGCAAATGAGCCGCGTAAAAACACGTGACGTCATCGCAGTGGCTGGCGGACTGCTAATTATCATTGGTTTTGTACCGAAGATTGCAGCTACCGCACAGATGATTCCTCATTCGGTACTCGGCGGCGCTACGGTAGCCTTATTCGGTATGGTGGTATCCTCCGGTATTCGTATGCTAGCTGAACAGGTGGACTTTAATCGGTATGAGAACCTGCTGATTATCGCTTGTTCTGTGGGAATGGGACTTGGTGTTACGGTCGTTCCTGATTTATTCGCACAGCTGCCAGAAGAGGCAGGGATTCTACTAAACAACGGAATTGTAGTGGGCAGTTTTACGGCAATTTTCATGAATCTTATCTTCAATGGGCTGGGTCCGGCGAAAGGAACCCCTGGAACGAAGTCTACTACTAATGAAGAAGTAGCCTAATGAATATGTTTACAGCAAAAGCCGGTTACATGATCTCTTGAGATCTTGTAACCGGCTCTTTAAATATATTAACCATTGATTCTGATGAAAAACTAAGGTGTTTAATGAGTTGAGTTAAATGACAATTTTCTGAGATGATTGAAATAATTGAAATAATTGAAATAATTGAAATAATTGAGATGATGGAGATGATTCATCCTCTATTACAGTTTCCGCATTTGTTTATCAGCTAGATCGCCAACAATAGGCAGCTTTAGCCACTTTCCTTGCAGAGTTATCACTAACATTACAATCCATATAACAAAGCCGAGCAGGGATAACAGAGCAGCGAGCAGCGGACCAAATAAGGGAACAAGCCCGCTTAGAATGTGTCCTACTACTATAAAGCCAAATGCAAATAAAGATTGCAGAGCATGAAACATAACAAACCGACTTCGTTTCTCCAGTGCAAGCATCACAATTGCTCCTATAAAGGTGAACAGGTAGCATATTGCAGCAGCAATATTCTCATCAAGACCTGTCGATGATTTGAATGGAGACATTATTCTTCCTCCCTTTTGTACAAGGTGCTATAAGTTAGCATATGACGGGGTAGGAGAGATTTGAACAGAATGCTCGAAAATTAATTGTTCAACTGAAACAAAAAAAGAGTGAAAATAAATAGGGGTAACCCGTAAACCGTGAGGCGGCTTAAGCGGGATATCCCTAATTTCTATAAAAGTAAGCTGACCCTCACCTAACAAAAATAAATTAGGAAGGATTCCCGCCTTGTTGCTGACGTCTTGGGCTCGTAATTTTCCCTTGTTTATCCGTGTCATTTTTTTTCGGAACCAGTCTAGGATCGGTGGTACCGTCATGATGATTATCAAATGCAAACTCGGTTAGTTCCCATTCTGTAGCACCTAAAACAGGATCCGAAGGGAATTGTTGACCTCTGTGGAGATGTTCAGTAAGTCCTCGTTCATTCGTATAAACTCCGTCAACCTCAACTGTTTCCTTGGATATCGGGAGCATCTCCTTGTCTTTTCCGCTCATTAATGGAATGCCTCCTTGAAAGAAATAGTAAATCATTATTTCATTATTTTCGTGAAGCACGAGGCTTCTGGCTTTAAGGTAACCTGAATTAGACATAATTATTCCAAGCCCAGGGATAATAACTATAAAGAGAAGCCTTCTAAGGCTAAAATTCGAACTTTGGTAGATAAAATGTAAATTAATTACTTTTTATAAAGTTGTAAAGCTGTACGACTGCTTTGAATATGATACAATGGAAGTGTGATTCAATAAGAGTCATATCGGGTAATCATAGTGTCAGGTACCTGTTTTCTCAGGAGTCCCGGCCTAAAGCTGAATATTGCCGCGCACACTTCTTCATGGTATCAATTTAGATCTTTCTTTTTGCATTCTCTAAACGGAGCATTCACTTTCAACGTTTTGGGAGGGAGTTATCATGGCAACAAAAGGTCATAATGAGGTCAAAGAAAGTTTACGGGAAATGACTCGTATATTCAGGCCGAAGGATCCTAAAAAATTCGTGAAGGAGTATGTGAAAAAATACCGGATAACAGGAGGGTATGAAGAGGAACTGACGCTTGTAGTTGAGCGTGAATTAACTAGACTGAATTCCTCAGTCTCCTGATTCGTTTTTTTGTAAGGCATTCCCGTTGTATTTGCTGATTATATTGCTTTGCTGTTTATAGAACCGCCACCCTGATGAAATTGAAACAGAGAGGCGGTTTTTTTTGCGTCTCCCTCAGCATATATATGGTAAAGGTTCCATAAATATAGAGGAGGACGGCCATATGTCGGTAAAGCTTAAAACAAAAGAAGAGATCGGTTACATGCGTGAGGCCGGACGAATCTTAAAAGCATGCCATCGTGAAATTGAGAGAAAACTCGCCCCAGATACGACAACCCAAGAGATTGATGAATTTGTAGAAACCTTTCTCGCTCGAAATGGAGCGATTCCCGAGCAAAAGGGCTATAAAGGGTACCCTTATGCAACCTGTGCATCCGTTAATGATATCGTGTGTCATGGATTCCCAAGTAAAAAGCCGCTTAAATCAGGTGATGTTGTCACCATTGATATGGTTGTTAACAAAGATGGATGGCTCGCAGACTCTGCCTGGACCTATGCCATCGGAAAAATTGATTCAAAAACCCAGCGTTTTCTTCGCCGAACCGAGAAGGCAATGTTACTGGGTATTGAAGAAGCCGTACCAGGTAAAACGATAGGGGACATAGGCTACGCTATTGAGAAAAATGTAAAGCTATGGCGTTACGGCATTGTTAAACCGCTTGTAGGACATGGAATTGGCAGATTAATGCATGAGCAGCCAGATGTGTTTCCTTACGGAAAAAAGGGAACAGGAATGAAACTGGTTGAAGGTATGGTGATTACCGTTGAACCCGTTTTGACCATGGGAAGAACCGGCGCTGTTTATTGGGAAGAAGATGGCTGGACAGTCCGATCAGCAGATGGAAGTATCGGTGCTCAGTATGAGCACACGGTAGCGATTACGAAGGATGGTCCGTTGCTGCTAACAAGCTAGACAATTAAGCTGCAGGGAAGTGATTAGGAATCCCGCTCTATCACAAAGCGGGTTTTCTTTTTTTGTGGTAAATGATGGATAAAAATAGAATAAAGCTCTGAGATAAATGCATATCACAGCATAGAATAGGGATTAGACTCTATAAAATGTTACTAGGTTTCATATCTAATTATTTGCACTAATATACATAAATTAACCCTATGGAAAAACAACTCGAATTCTCCCGTTTTATCCGTATATTGGAAGAAAAGGGTGGAGAAACTCCTGCTTATATTAGACTGAAATCGTTAACAAATCGGGCAGTGGCGCGGTTTTTTCGACTTAGTGAACAATTTGTGAACATGTGTCTAAAGATTGACAAAAAGTTGACATCAACTTATATTTAATAAGTGATTGTATTAATTGACAGGATTACAACAAAGGTACTAGAACAGGTAGAATAATCGCTTTCTGGAACCAGATGGTAATCAGCGAAAACGGGAAAAGTGGGGTAGATAGGTGATGAAAAGGTGGCAGTACGGAAAACGGATCCTCCTTTTGCTGACAGCATTCTCTTTATTATTGTTGTCCGCTTGTGGTCGAGAGGATTTATCTGTAATGAACCCGCAAGGTCCTGTAGCACAAGGTCAGCTTGATTTGATGAAACTTGCTATAACGATCATGGTCGTCGTATTGCTTGTGGTATTTGCCATCTCAGCTTACGTATTGGTCAAGTTCAGACGCAAAAAAGGACAGACTGAAGTACCGGAACAAGTGGAAGGCAATTTCAAGCTTGAGGTGATCTGGACTGTGATTCCGCTCATTCTTGTTATTGTACTCGCTGTTCCTACGGTTTCACAGCTCTCCGCACTTGGTAAAGATTACACCAAAGACAAAAATGCCCTTCAGGTTAGAGTAACGGCTCACCAGTACTGGTGGGAATTTAGTTATCCTGATTTGGGTGTAACGACCGCACAAGATCTCATCATTCCAACGAACAAGACGATTTCTTTTGTCCTTGACAGTCAAGACGTAATTCATTCCTTCTGGGTCCCATCCCTTTCCGGTAAGATTGATACCAACTTTGCAGGGGATGACGATACAAAAGGAACAACAAACAAGTTCCATTTTTCCGCACCGAATGAAGGCGTTTACCGGGGGAAGTGCGCAGAATTATGCGGACCATCCCATGCTTTCATGGAGTTCAAAGTTAAATCAGTAAGCCCGGAAGAATTCGAGAACTGGGTTGCTTCTATGAAAGCACCGGCCGTTCTTCCTGAAGATGAGCAGCTTGCAGAGAAATTCAGATCTGCCTGCCTGACGTGTCATGCTGTGGGAGATCAAGGGACTCCAGTCGGTCCGAATCTCACAGGAATCGGCAGCAGAGAAGCAGTAGCTAGTATGCTTCTGAACGAACGTGAAGGGCAAGCGGGAGCATCTGTTGAAGATAACATGAAACAGTGGCTTCATGATCCGCAAGAAGTGAAACCAGGCAACAAAATGCCGAATCCTAGTGATCTTGGACTCACGGCAGAAGAAATTGATGCCATTGCTGAATACTTGGCGAGTTATAAGCTTGAATACGAAACGAACAGTGCGGATTGAGAAGGAGGTACACAACGTTGGCTCACGCTCATACGGTTAAACGGTATACCGGACTGATGGATTGGATTACGACGGTTGACCATAAGAAAATCGCAATACTTTATTTGATGGCAGGAGCTCTGTTTTTTGGTATCGGCGGTATTGAAGCGATCTTGATTCGTATCCAGCTGATGGAACCATACAATCAAATCGTTAGTACACAGATATTTAATGAACTGATTACGATGCACGGTACAACGATGATTTTCCTAGGTGTTATGCCGATTATCTTTGCTTTTATGAACGCGATCCTCCCTCTTCAAATCGGGGCGCGGGACGTAGCATTTCCATTCCTTAATGCACTGGGTTTCTGGACGTTTCTCTTCGGAGGAATCCTGCTGAACCTCAGCTGGCTTATGGGCGGAGCTCCGGATGCGGGATGGACTTCATATGTGCCGCTGGCAAGTACCGCATACAGTGATACACACGGGGTTGATTTTTACACCATTGGACTGCAGATTGCAGGTCTCGGTACACTCATCGGGGGGATTAACTTCCTTGCCACGATTATTACGATGCGTGCTCCAGGGATGTCCTTTATGCGCATGCCGATGTTTGCTTGGACAACATTTATTACATCCGCTATGATTCTATTCGCTTTTCCAGCGATTACGGTTGGGCTTGTCCTGTTAACTTTTGACCGGATTCTGGGTGCAAACTTCTTCAGTATAGAAGGCGGGGGTAACCCTGTATTATGGCAACATATCTTCTGGATCTTCGGGCATCCCGAAGTATATATCTTGATCTTGCCGGCCTTCGGTATTATTTCAGAAGTTATTCCTACATTTTCAAGAAAAAGATTGTTTGGTTACAGCTCGATGGTCTTTGCAACAATCCTGATTGCATTTTTGGGATTCATGGTATGGGCGCATCACATGTTTACGACCGGTCTCGGTACGATTGCGAATGCACTCTTCTCTATTTCTACCATGCTGATTGCCGTACCAACGGGTATCAAAATATTTAACTGGCTCTTTACGATGTGGGGAGGACAGATTCGCTTCACAACAGCGAACTTATATGCGATCGGTTTCTTGCCTACCTTTGTAATGGGCGGCGTGACAGGTGTTATGCTCGCATCTGCACCTGCGGACTTCCAGTTCCATGATACATACTTCGTTGTCGCACACTTTCACTATGTTATTGTGGGTGGTCTCGTACTGGGCATATTTGCTGGACTCACGTATTGGTGGCCAAAAATGTTTGGACGTCTCCTTAATGAGACGCTTGGCAAAATTACATTCTGGTTCTTTATTATTGGGTTCCATCTCACCTTCTTCGTTCAGCATTTCCTCGGTCTTTTGGGAATGCAGCGCCGGGTTGCAACCTATGCGCCGGATCAAGGTTTGGATGAACTGAACTATATTAGTACCATCGGTGCACTCCTGATGGGTGTCGGCGTTATTTTGTTCTTAATTAATGTGGTTATTACTTTTAGAAAACCAGCCGATGCACCGAACGATCCTTGGGAAGATGGCCGTACACTGGAATGGTCCATTCCATCACCGCCGCCTGAACACAACTTTACACAGATTCCACTAGTGCGTGGTCTTGATGCTTGGTGGAAAGAAAAAATGGCAGGCAACACGAAAATGACACCTGCAGAGCCGCTGGGTCCGATCCATATGCCATCTGCTACACCGCTTCCATTCCTGATGTCTGTAGGGATTTTCATCGCAGGTCTGGGTTTCATGTTCTCAAACGACGAGTTTGGCAACGGATTTATGAACTTCTTGTTCAATAATTATATCGTGGTTATCATTGGTCTTCTCATTACATTTGGATCTATGGCCGCACGTTCCTTGTTCGATGATCATGGATGGCATATTGATCCCGAGGAACTGGAAGATAAGGGGGCTAAGATATGACATCGCCACATACAGAAGCTGTAAATGGTCAGCTGCCTCACGAACCTGAAAAAGCGACACTGGAAGGACGCAACAAGGTCCTTGGTTTCTGGCTTTTCCTTGGAGGAGAGGCGGTACTGTTCGGTACTTTGTTTGCTACATTCCTTGCGCTTCGCGATCAGACCGTAGAGGGTCCTACAGCTAATGATCTATTCCATCTGCCCCTTGTGGGAGCTGCTACTTTTATTCTGTTAGTGAGTAGTTTAACGAGTGTTTTCGCGATTCAAGCTATGCACAAACATAATGTTAAAAAGCTGATTTCCTGGCTGATCGTTACGGTTATCCTTGGTCTAGGCTTTCTTAGTTTAGAGATCTATGAATTCTATGAATATGTTGTTCACAAGAACTTTGGTATGACAACAAGTGCTTTTAGTTCCGCCTTCTATACGCTTGTTGGATTCCACGGTGCTCACGTCGCATTTGGTATTGCTTGGATAGGCATACTAATAGGGCAACTGTACAAAAAAGGGTTGACGGTCGTCACCGCGCCAAAGATCTATGTGTCTGCAATCTATTGGCACTTTATCGATGTGGTCTGGGTATTCATCTTTACGGTCGTTTATCTGCTGGGAAAGGTGGTTTAATCCATGGCAAGTCACGAACAGGCTGGCAATAACAGTGTCAAGCATCGTCATCGCCCGGAAGGGCCAGAAAAGCATGTGGTTGCCTTTATTTTCTCCATAGGTTTAACGTTGATCGCTTTTGGAGCAGTGGCTGCAGGCGGAGTGAATACTGCCTTTACGGTTATTCTCTTGCTCACCATGGCGGTTCTGCAAGTAATTATCCAGATGGCTTACTGGATGCACATGAAGGACAAAGGACATCTTATTCCTCTTATCTTTATGGCATTTGGATTTTTCGTGGCCTTTACGGCCATTATTACCGCTTTATTTTGGGTATGGTGGTAAAGACAGTAGAAGGCGGCGAATCTTTTTCGCTGCCTTTTCTTCTTTTCATAAAGCCATTTATTTACTGTCATGAAGCAAGGCAGGAGGGGAATTATGCTTGGATTAGAATACTTTAGTTTCGCGGACGTATGGAGTCCACTATTTTTGGCTTTGATGCTTATACTGACAGCACTTTATTTTGTAATGGTTGGCCCGCTTGCTTATAGTGCAGGAATCGTGGAAAAGACAACCCCAGGACAGAAGATTATGTTTGTATGCGGGATGTTTATTCTCTATATGGCACAAGGGGGCCCGATCAGCCTGCTGGGACATACCATGTTCACCTTTCACATGATTAGTATGGCGCTGTCCTATATCGCTGCACCGCCGCTGCTGATGAGAGGGATTCCATCCTGGGCATGGCGTAAAGTTCTTGACTATCCATTAATAAAATCCTTTTCTTTCTTAGGAAAACCTATTGTAGCAGCACTCGTATTTAACGGACTATTTTCGATTTATCATATACCACTTGTACATGACTATGTCATGCTGAACTTCACGGTGCATCGACTTTATTACATCATTCTATTCATTGCGTCACTTCTGATGTGGGGATCCTTAGTGCATCCTGTTCCGGAGCGGGATAGGGAATCGAGCCTTGCTAAGATCGGATTTATTTTTCTAAACATGGTACTTCTTACACCGGCCTGCGGGCTTATTATCTTCGCTCCAGAACCGCTGTTTGCAACGTATAGTGATCCAAATGTTTGGGCGACTGCGATGGGGTACTGTTACTCGGGTGATCCTCAGATTCTTTTGCAATCTGTCGGCGGACCCTCTTACTTTAATTTGTTACCCAATGCACAGCAGGATCAGCAGGTAGGCGGAGTGATCATGAAGATGATCCAAGAATTGATTTTTGGTGTTATGCTCGCATATGTCTTTTTTCAGTGGTACAAGAAAGAGCGGAGTGAAGAAGAAGAGATCATACCAAACGTATCATAACCAGGTAGACGAGATACAGGCGATTGCGTAAGATTCACCAGCATGAAGAACACGGGGGGAAAGAACATGGATTTATATTTTTGGCTGCCTACACTCAGTACGGCTTTTATCGTAATCAGTGCAGTACTGGTGGGGATCGGATGGGTACTTATTATCCAAGGGAAACGAGCAGCACATAAGAAAATGATGCTTGCCGGTGCCTGGGCAGCAATTCTGTTCTTCATAATCTACAGTTCGCGGACCATCATTGTAGGGAATACAGCTTGGGGCGGTCCAGATGATTTGAAATTATTCTATCAAGTGTTTCTTATTTTCCATATTGTCATGGCTACCGTGGGAGCTATATTTGGCATTACAACCCTCCTATGGGGCTACAAAGAAAAGTATGCGAAACACAGGCGGCTCGGCAGAGTGACTTCTATGATCTGGTTTTTCACTGCTACAACAGGGGTTCTTGTGTATACACTGCTCTATATCCTTTATCCAGGAGGACATACGAAGCCTGTCTGGGAAGTGATTATAGGTGCTTAAAGATATAGGCATGAATGAATCAGGATGTGAACGATCAAACAAAAAATAATGAATTATGAAAAAAGGAGACAAGCGTCTCCTTTTTTTTGTGCTCCTTAACTGTGCTCCTTAACTGTGCTCCTTAACTGTGCTCCTTAACTGTGCTCCTTAACTGTGTCCTCTGAAAGCTTTCCTAATTGCTCTTCTTACCACTGTTCTTACTATGTGTTCATAGTCGTCGTGGTTATTTTTTTGTCTTATGGAAGAAAAAGGTTGACGAGGACAAGCAATAGTTTATATACTGTGTATAAAGATATATACAGTAATCACACCTAGTTTCGGTAGAGGGGTTGGTAACATGAATTCAACAATGTGGAAGCAAGCTTGGTGGTTGACGAAGACGGGACTTAAGCGAGATCGGCTGAACTGGATCTGGACCATACTTTTCACCCTGTATACAGCGGCTATTACGGGAAGCTTTCTTACCGGTACAGGACTCAGAGAAATGGAAGCACAAGTACACACGATTGTAGCAGATAATATCTTCCTGCTGTTTGTTCCGTTTTTAGGTTTCTTTTTCACAAGGAGATCCTTACATTATATACAGAATGATTCGTATACCCAGATGTTATCGTATATGCGTAGATTACCTATCCCCGCATCGATTATTATATGGAGCCGGATCTTACAGATGATGGTTGCCTTTGCCGTGAACAGCGTCATCTTTTTCACTTTAATTTATTTTCTAGTACTGCGGGCAGAGCACTTTAGGTTTGATCAGGTTCTCGCTTTTTCACTGATATGGATCGGGTACGGAATTATCGCAAATGCCTTTTATATATACTGGGAGTTCGTGGTGAATGGAAAAGCCTATTTTATATTAGGTATTGTAAGCTTTATAGCAATTTTTCTTATCGCGCTCACAGCCGCTATACTTGATTGGAACCTGATTCTGTTTTCGATAGAGCATAGTCAGCAGTGGGGATTACTCGCTCCAGGAATGTGGATCATGCTTGTATCTGGAATCCTGCTGACGATTTTCTCCTTTAAGCGTACGAAGAAAAAAATGCTAGTAAGAGATGTAAGCTAATATCTGTCTTCACTGTATTCAGGAACCTTAAGGGAAATATGAATATAGCTGAAAAAAATATTTCTATAGAGAAGGGGGAAGCACCGCGTGCACATACCTATACAAATCAATGAGAACAGCGCTGAACCCTTATATTCCCAAATAGAGAGTCAATTGCGATCGCTTATTATTACTGGCCAAATTAAGGAGGGGACATTATTGCCCTCGATTCGTGAATTTGCAGGCAATCTTAGCTGCAGTGTCATTACGGTCCGAAGAGTATATCAAGATCTAGAGAACGAAGGATTGCTCCGTACGAAGCAAGGTACAGGAACCTTCGTGGCTCAGGTAGGTATAGATAAAAAAGAGGATTACAAACAGGCCGCAGTAAAAGAGGCACTGATTCAGGCGGCAAAAGTAGGCAGATCGGTCGGCAGTACTCGTGAAGAACTGGAACACTGGTTCTCTGAAGTCATGAATGAGTTCTATAAGGAGAAGGGGGAGACAGAGCAATGACCGAACACTCAGTAATCTCCATGCAAGGGGTGTATAAATCAAGAAAAGGAAAATCGATTGGCCCCATTCATCTAGAACTTCTGGAGGGATATATTTATGCCCTTGTCGGGCCGAATGGTTCAGGAAAAACAACCCTTCTGAGTATGCTGCAAAAAGTGGTGCTTCCTGAAGCAGGACACATTTTATGGTTTGGCGAGCAATATGATAAAGAGGAACTTCCGCTTGAGATCCGCCAGAGAATAGGATTCGTCACGGAGTACTCAAGCCCAGAGGAGGATCGACTTACAGTAGAAGAAGCAGCTGAATTTCGTGCTTTCTGGTATCCACGCTTCGATGCCGCTTTATTTGAAGAACTGCTTACCAAGTTTGAGGTGCCCCGAGGCAGCAGATTAAAGAAAATGTCCAAGGGAGAACGGCGCAAGTTTGAGTTAGCTGCAGCGCTGGCTGTTCGGCCTAAACTGCTGATTTTGGATGAACCCTCATCAGGGCTCGACCCTTTCGCATGGAAGCAGATGCTTACAGAGCTTCAGCTGTTCATGCAGCGAGGAGATAGTACAATTATTATTGCGACTCATATTGTGGATGAGATCAGAAAGCTGGCAGACTACATTATCCTCATACACAAAGGACAAACGCTCGGTATGGTGGAGAAGGATCTTTTGCTGGATAGCTGGCGAGAGATTTGGTACGAAGGAGAGATCAAACCGGCTCATTTGCCTGGAGTATTGGAATGGTCAGAGGAAACGGAACGAATTCGTAGAATAGTAACAACGCGTGCAGTAGATGTACTTGAAGTGTTAGATGAAGCAGGGCTAATGCCGCTAAAAGCGAGAGTACTCGAGCTGGAGGAAATTTTAATGTACTGGATTCAGGGGCATGGACCTGCAGGATGGGAAATGAAAAAGGGGGAGCATATCAAATGAATCGACTCGAACTGAACCAAGTAATGAAGCAGTATGGTGACAAACTTGCAGTTAATGGGGTAACTCTTTCGGTGAAAGAAGGAGAAATCTACGGATTGCTTGGTGCCAATGGGGCAGGAAAAACGACAACGATGCGTATGGTGCTTGGACTTATTTATCCTGATGGGGGTCAGATCAACTACAATGGCAAATCATTCAGTCCTGAGCTTCAGCATCTGATGGGTTACTTGCCCGAAGAACGTGGAATGTACCCGAAGGTGAAAGTAAATGAACAGATTAATTACTTAGGTCGTCTACGGGGAATGTCAGCAAAAGAGGCAGACGAGAGCTTAAAATACTGGCTTGAGAAATTTGAGGTACCCGAGTATTACGACAAACGAATTGAAGAACTTTCTAAGGGGAATCAGCAGAAAATGGGTTTTATCGCTGCTGTTGTCCATCGCCCGCAAATCCTGATTTTAGATGAAGCATTTAGTGGTCTTGATCCCGTGAATGTGGAACTGCTGAAATCAACGGTAAAAGAAATGCGAGATGAAGGAACTTCCATCTTGTTCTCGACACACCGAATGGAGCACGTCGAAGAGCTGTGTCAGAATATCACCATACTTCACCGCGGTAATTCCGTAGTAGAGGGAAGCATTAGAGAGATTAAATCTAGATACCCGCGGGAACAGGTACGTCTGATCACTTCAGAAGAGGTGAGTGGACTGGAGCTGCTTCCGGGTGTTACGAAGGTGGAACGAATGGAGCGAGGCTATCTAATCACAATCCGTTCTATGGAGGCAGCCCAGCTTGTGCTGCAAAAAGCATTAGAAACCGCTACAGTGGAGCATTTTGAGATTAAAGAACCGACATTGAATCAAATCTTTATCAAGGAGGTAGGAACAGGTAATGAATAAACTTGGGACAATTATCGGATTTACCTACAAGCAGAAGGCAAAGACGAAAGCTTTTAAAGTGACGACCCTCATCCTTGTGATTCTGATGACGATTGGTATAAATCTTCCTTATCTTATTTCCTCTTTTACAGGTGAAGAAAAAGAGAACAGCAGCGCTACACGTGCAGAGGTTCCATCTATTGGTCTTGTGATAACGGATCCTGAGCAGCAAGCTGTTGGGGATGAACTAAAGCTCTATACCGACGGTCTTATTAATCCTGTATTTAAGCTTGTATCCTACGAGTCAGCCGAGGAATCGAAGCTAGGCGAGGATGTAAATGATGGAATTATTGATGGATATGTAACGCTTGAGAATATGGAAGGATCTGCTTCACCTTTGGCTACCTACTATTCTCTCGATGGGGATGTATCTTCCGAAGTGGCAACGTGGCTGCAACTTGCCATTCAAAATGCGAAAACAAAAGTGATCGCACAGAACTCGCTTACCGAACAACAGATTGCAGATATCAGCACACCGGTATCTCTGATTACGAAAGAAATGAATGTAGAAAATAGTTCAAGTACTGCTGATACAGAGGATTCCGCTTCCCAAGGTGTGAACTATGCTTTTGTCTATGTGCTCATGATTCTATTCTTCTTCTCTACCGTAATGACAGGGAATATGATTGCTTCCGAAATTACCGCAGAGAAAAGCTCACGGATTATGGAAATCCTGATCACCAGTGTGTCTCCACTGACACAAATGTTTGGTAAAATCATCGGTATTTTCTTGCTCAGTTTGACGCAGATTGGGATCTTTGGACTTACGATCTTCGCAAATCTCATGCTGCCTCATAATAAAGAAATGCTCAGTTCCATGAACATTGATTTAACTTTACTTAATCTGGATGTACTCTTTTACGGACTATTATTCTATATCTTTGGTTATTTCTTGTATGCGGTTCTGTTCGCTGCGATTGGTTCCATTGTCAGTCGTACAGAAGATTTAGGTCAGGCGCTTACACCAATGACAATGCTTTCTCTGGCTGCTTTCTATATCGGAATCTTCAGTATGGGAACACCGAACAGCTTACTTGTTCAAATCTCAAGTTACGTGCCGTTCACCGCTCCAACGGTAATGATTCTTCGGGTCGGAATGGGAGAGATCGCTGTTTGGCAGATATGGGTATCACTAGTCATTTTGATTGCAGCAATCTTAGGTTTCGGATGGTTGTCAGCGAAGATTTATCGTACGGGCGTATTGATGTACGGTAAACGTCCGAGCGTAGCGGAACTTCGTAAGGCGATGAAGGCTTTTAAAATGTAATAAAAATGAGTTGATTTTTATTTAAGGTACTACTGGATTACATTCTATTATTCATAAATAAGGAGAATCTAACATGAACCATTGGAAAAAATCGCTCTTATCGCTCATTATTTCAGCAGGTATGCTCGCCTCAGCGGCCCCTGTATTAGCTGCACCACAGCAACCGGTACTAAAGATAAACGATCAAAAAGTTGAATTTGCAACAAGTACACCTATTGTTGACCAGGGCACAACGATGGTGCCGCTGAGAACAACACTCGAGGCTCTAAATGTTAAGCTGTCCCATGTCCAGGATGGAACCATTCAAGCGGTTGTTGACGGCAAGCAGATCACGCTGAAAAGCAAGACGAAGCTGATTAACGGTGTAACCTATGTTCCAATTCGTACGGTGGGAGAAGCCGCAGGTTACGAAGTACGTTGGGATAAGAAGTCTGGTACTGTACTTTTGGTTTCCAAAACAACGGGTGAAGCTGCTCGCGGTTTCATGTGGGAAGTGGAGAACAACGGGAATACCGTGTATCTCGTTGGATCGATGCATATTGCGGATGATAGTTTCTATCCACTGCGTTCAGAGTATGAGGAAGCTTTTGCTGAGGCGGATTATTTAGGTGTAGAGATCGATATTAGCAAAGCCGTAGATGAAGAGCAGCAAAAATTGATTGCGAATATGGGAATGTACCAGGATGGAACTACGCTGAAGGACCATGTATCCAAGGAAACTTATGTGAAGCTTGAAGAAATTCTAAAGCAAAATGGAATGGAAAAGAACGCACTAGATGCATATAAGCCTTGGGTAGTCGAGACAACGATCAGTACTCTGAAAACAATGACAGCAGGGTACGAAGCGGCTGCAGGTATCGATCTATATTTCATCCAGAAAGCGATGGAGCGCAAAATACCAGTTCTGGAGCTAGAATCCTATGAGTCCCAACTTGGCATGTTTGATGATTTCTCCAAGGAGCTGCAGGAGCGGAATTTGAAGACTGCGCTAGACAATTTTGATGCCCTGAATGATAGTGTGGACCAAATGGCCGATATGTGGAAATCAGGAAATGATGAAATGTTACTTGAATTCACCAACAGCATGGCTGTCGAACCTGAGTTTTATAAAGCGATGCTGGTTGATCGAAATATCGGGATGGCGGATAAAATCGACGGTTACCTGAAAAGTGACAAGAAAGAAGAGTATTTCATCGTTGTTGGCGCAGGACACTATCTGGGTGAACATGGCGTTATAAAGCTGCTTCAGGATAAAGGGTACACAGTGGTACGCAAATAAAGGACTAATTTTAAAACAGTGGTTTGTCTGATTGAATTTATTGGATCATGCCTCCTTAGGACTGACGGTACACCTGTTTGGGTGAGCCGATGAGTTCAAGGGGGCATTTTTTTAAAAAACAAGATCATGACTTTGATCAGAGTAGATCTTTTGTTTTTGCCAACTTAACAGTGAGGAGTCCTGATAATGGTTTTCCATTTTTAGCGGCGATGCTGATCCAGTGAGTACCTGTTGACCAAGGTTTAATACCCTTTTTAGCCAACTGTTCGCCAGGAGCTAAGGTAAAAAACATCTTTTCTTTTCCTGTAAGTGTATTCTGGGTAACCCTGACAGTGACAGTATCAGATGATGTGTTATGAATCCAGATCTTTGCCCAGCCGTAATATGGTTCGATATAGAAATTATTTTTATAGGTAGTGCCTAAAAAGGACTCGTTTTTATACTCATAATCAACATCAAGAGTTTGGATGTCTTGGGATCGGGTCACTGTTTCGTTTGAGGCAAACACAGGAATTACGCTCAGAACGGTGACACTAGCTAAAGTGAATGCCATCACTATCTTGGTTACATGGTTCATTTGTTTCATAGTAATAATATTCCTCCAAGCTTGTAATGTAGTAAATATTATCCAATAAAATGTATAAGAGAGCAACTTTTTCGCTATGCGTTCTTTAACTGATCGGAATAAAACGCATAACATAAACATGATGGGGGCTGAATGCAGCCCACTTCATTAATTGAAACCGTTCCCCTAAAATTCATTTATTTAAACCAGCTCATTTTATGGGTTGGTTTTTTTATTTTGGAAAAAAACTCTTTACTTTTCTAAAGAAATTTGGTTTTGTGTATAAAGAAATTTATATAGGAAGAGGTAAGACATGAAACGAATGAACGTCGAAGGATATCTATCAAAAATGAAAGGAGCAGGTAGCAGTCCGCTGCAAATTGATGTAAAAGATTCACTGACTGGACTGATCGGAGGGTTCTTAACCATCTCGATTTTAGCCTTCCTCACAAGTATGACATCTTCCGAATGGTTAATGGCTCCATTTGGAGCAAGCTGTGTACTGGCATTTAGTGTGTGGAATGCTCCTTTATCACAGCCTCGGAATATTATCGGCGGTCACTTTGTATCGGCACTCGTTGGGTTAGTTGCCTACCATCTCATTGGTGCTAAACCTTGGGCGATTGGACTTGCTGTGGGCTTAGCAATTTCACTGATGATGTTAACGAAGACGACCCATCCGCCAGCTGGAGCAGACCCCATCATTATTATGCTGGGCGGATATGGGTGGAGTTATCTTGTTTCACCTGTACTTATTGGTTCTCTGATCATCGTGCTCATCGCACTCATCATCAACAACATGCGGAGTAATCGTGCATATCCGACTTTTTGGATCTAGTTATAAGTAGATATAGATGAAGAGGAAGTAAGTAACTCAATTAGTTTTTGAGCGGACTTGCTGAGATAATGCTGCTTTAGCCAGATCACGGCAGAACTAGAGGTGGCTTGAGGACCATTAATTTCATATGTCTGAATATCACGGTTATCATATCGGTGTAATGAGGAACGCGGGAGTATAGATGCCCCAAAACCGGAAGCTACAAGTTCTACCAATATCCCTATATCGGAACATTCCCCGACAATAGCAGGAGAGAGTCCCCGAGCATGAAATTGATCCAAGATTAAATGATAGAGTCCAAGTCCCTCCGTGCTAGGGAGGATAAGTGGATATTCCGAAATGGCCTCATAGGAAATAGCACCGTTTGCTGTGACCGATTGAGGCGGGGAATCCTCTTTTCCTGTGACAAAGTATAAAGGTTCTGCGCCTACAATCGCGTAATCATAATCTTCAAGTGAAATGGGGAGGCGCACAATCGCTACATCAAGGATCTTTTCTTTTACTAGCTTAGCAAGTGTGTTTGTCTCATTCTGCTGAATTTTGAAGGTTACTTTGGGATAAAGGGTGCGAAACGTACTCAAAATCTCAGGGAGCCGCTCATCAGATAGTGTATTAATTCCAATAGAAAGTTTACCTCGTACACCAATTCCCGATTCTTTCACTTCGGCTTTCGCTTCTTCCATCATCCGTGTGATGCTGAGTGCATGCTCATACAGTGTTTTACCTGCAGAGGTAATCTCAAGGTGTCGTCCATTTCGATGAAACAGCGTTACACCGAGTTCCGTTTCCATCATCTTTAGCTGCTGACTAAGCGGAGGCTGAGACATGTGGAGTCTCTGTGCAGCGGAAGTCACCTGCAGTTCTTCTGCAAGCGCGATAAAATAACGTAATTGCTTAATATCCATAGGTAAGCTCTCCTTGTCGATATCTATATGAATTCCATATACTTTTGCAAGGTATTAAATATTTTTAATATAGTTATGCTCATGATACCATACAAACATAGCATAGCGATGGAGGGATAATGTGAGGTTGCCTGGAGCAGGAATCATTTGTGTACTTGTACTCATGCTTTTAGGTTGTAATCATCCTTCGAATGAACCATCTAGGGAAGAAGTAAACAAGGAAGGTGGAGAAGTGATGCCAACAGAACTAATCAAGGCAGCTGAACGTGGTGAAACAGACCGAGTCTTAGCATTAGTGGAATCAGGTGTAGATATAAATACAACAGATGCCAAAGGACGGACAGCGATCCTGGCAGCGACTCATAACGATAAGCAAGATACGTTAAAAGCATTGATTGATGCAGGGGCCGATCTCAATCTCCAGGATCAACGGAATGACAATCCACTGCTCTATGCAGGTGCCGAGGGCAAGTTAGAGATCGTGAAGCTAATGGTGGAAGCTGGGGCGAATACCCGCATAACGAATCGTTTTGGCGGCACTGCCCTTATTCCTGCTGCTGACCGAGGTCATGTGGAGATTGTAGAGTATTTACTTCAGCATTCGGATGTAGATATTGATCATGTCAACAATTTAGGATGGACTGCTCTGCTTGAAGCTGTCATTCTTGGCGATGGCGGGGTAAACCATACCCAAATTGTGAAACTGCTTGTCTCTCATGGAGCGGATGTTAATCTGGCCGACAGTGATGGGGTTACGCCTTTACAGCATGCCAAGAGGCATGGTTACACCGAAATGATTTCCATTTTAGAACAGGCAGGGGCTAAATAAAGATATACAAAGATATACAAAGATTATGTAATTATGATGGTGAAAGATGGGAAATAGAAATGATGGAACAGTTGAAATCAAGATATTCATTTAGTGTGCTGCTTGCCGGTGTGCAGTGGCTTTTCTTTTTGTTTACAAACACAGTTATGGTACCACTATCCATTGGTCATGCACTTGGGCTTGCGCCGGGTGAGATTGCTGGGTCGATGCAGCGTTCCTTCATACTGACCGGAATTCTCTGTATCGTACAATTGATATGGGGGCATCGTTATGCTCTCATGGATGGGCCAGCTGGCGTATGGTGGGGACTTGTTCTCAGTATATGCGCGTCTGCACCGGCGATGGGGCTTTCTCTCGGATCGGTCGCAGCAAGTTTAACCAGCGGTTTTGTTTTATCAAGTATACTCGTAATTATCCTTACGCTGTGCGGCTTTCTTAAAGTGCTTCAGCGTATTTTTACGCCAATTGTTATGGGTGTGTATTTGCTTCTGCTCACATTTCAGCTGGCCAACACCTTTTTTAAAGGCATGATCGGATATGATCAGACAGGGAAATGGGATTTGTCGCTTGCCGGTCTGTCACTCTTCATTATTGTGGTTGTCGCCATTATTCATATTAAAGGGAAAGGTAAATTCGGACAGTTTTCTTTGCTGAGCGGAATTGTTGTAGGCTGGATTGCTTATGCGATTTTGTTCGGGGGCGGAGAGAGTGCGCGCTCTGTTGCGGAAGGAGCAAATGGAGTGTGGCACTGGTTTCCATGGGGAACACCACAGCTTGAGCCGGGGATTATCTTAGTTGGTCTGATCGCGGGCCTTGTGAATATGACGAATACCTTAACGAGCTTAATCGCAGCAAGTAAAATGTATCAGAGAGAGACAACCGAGAAACAGTACAGAAGATCCTTTTTGTTTACGAATTTCTTTTCCATTCTGGGCGGTTGTCTCGGGCTCATTCCCTTTGGTACGTTTGCTTCCTCTATTGGTTTTCTTGAAAATACGAAGGTACTGCGGCGAGCTGCTCTATTCGCAGGCTCCGTCATGTTTATCTTGGTAGGGGTATTTCCTTCTCTCAGCGGATGGTTAGCGCAGCTTCCTTTATCGGTTGGGAACGCAGTGCTCTTTGCAGCTTATTTGCAAATGTTTGGTACAGCGATTCGGACGTTCCAAGGGGCGGTTTTCAATCCGAAAACGATCTATCGTGTGGCTCTTCCGGTACTCATAGGAATCAGCATCATGAATATACCTTCTTCTGCGTTTACCGAGTTTCCACCGCTCTTAACCCCGATTCTGTCTAATGGACTTGTGATTGGTGTTGTCATGGTGATTATCCTAGAGAATTTTGTGCGCTGGGATAAATATGAGACGAAAATACCTCAAAAAGAAATGAATTCTGCAGCCGAGTCTGCTGTTAAAGAGAAGGTTGCGACAGCGACTTCTGTAAATTAATTATTCGAAATGTTCGTATGCACTATAAATTCGTTCTAAAGTATTCATTAGATATGAAGGCCAGCCTGCTCGATCCTTACCATGGGTCGGGCAGTTTTTTTGTTGATGAAAATACGGTGTAACGATTGGCTTTAGGAAAACTTTTGATAGTGCAGCTTAGGCTGAGTTGTGGTTCGTATTCAGAGAAGGCGAGATTGGAGGGAGTAAGTCTTCGATCTGATGTGAGGGAGCTGCACTGTGACTCATCAATATAATTAATAAATGTTAATATATTTCGTCCTAGGGTAATAGAGAGTAGGGATTGATTCTATTTATACATGAACATCGAGAGGAGTTGCGTACGATGATAAACCAAAATTACAAAGAGTGTATTGAAGCGTGTTTAAAATGTATGGCTGCTTGTAACCACTGTTATTCATCTTGCTTGGATGAGGAACACGTTGAAATGATGAAAGAATGCATCCGACTGGACCGGGAATGTGCTGATCTATGCGAGTTTGCAGCGCATGCCATGTCAATGAACAGTAGTTATGCGAAAGCCATTTGTCTAGCTTGTGCAGAGGCTTGCGAAGCATGCGGTAACGAATGTAAAAAACATGACCACGACCATTGTCAGCAATGTGCAGAAGCATGTTTTGCTTGTGCAAAAATTTGCCGTGAAATGGCAGCTTAATGGTTCAGGTTATAAAGAAGTAAAGAAAGATGGGCTCTGTATTGAACAGAGGTCATCTTTTTCGATTTTTTCCCTATAGTTATTGTAGCAGCAGATCATATAGTCTTTAATTTTTGTCTTTTCAAAATGGTGATTTCTAAAGAATATATGATACAATGCAATAGCTTGGGAGGTGAAAGAAATGAAGAATAAAGTGGTAGCCGGTGTACTAGCTATTTTGCTTGGATCATTAGGTATACATAAATTTTATTTAGGAAGAATTGGTTGGGGCATAGCGTACCTTCTTTTATCATGGACGGCCATTCCAGGATTTCTGGGGCTGATTGAGGGGATTATTTATCTTGTGAAATCGGATGAAGATTTTAACGCCAAATATAATAGCAAGTATGTATAATACATGATGCAACAGCCATTCCCCCGTAGGAATACCAGGTAATGGCTGTTTTTTAATAGGTTGAAATTACTTCTGTATCTTCTTTATTTTCCACATCTTCTTCATGATCTGCGGAATCTTGTCCGGAGCCGAGTACTTCTTGAACGTATGCTTTTAGTTCATCTGGATCTTTGACGGTAAGAACAGCTGCACCGCCAATCTTTGTCTCTTTAATCAAATTCATAGGAGGTATTTGCTCAGTAGCTTGGAGATTGCTTTGAACCCCAAGAGCGGCAAGCTTCCAGATATCATTAAATGTAAGGTTCGTATCAATATATGGGTTGACTTCCTTCAGAATCGAGGGAAGCCTTGCCATGGATGACGTAGTTTTCAATTTCTCAGCAATGGCTCCCAGCAGTTTACGTTGCCTTTCTGTTCTAGAAAAATCCGACATCGCATCATGTCTAAAACGGACATACATTAATGCTTTTTCTCCATCAAGATGCTGAAATCCCTGCTTTAAATCGATATCGTATTCATGGTTATCTGCCTTGCTCACATAATATAAATCTTTTTCTACTTCGATATCTACGCCGTCCACTGCATCAACGAGTTTGATGAAGCCTTGGAAGTCGGTGTACACATAATACTGAATGGGAATTCCTAAAAGGTCGCTTGCCGCTTGCATTGCTATGTCTGGACCATGGGTAATGGCCGTATTAATTCGATTGTTTCCATAGTTCGGTATTGCGGTGTATGTATCACGTAACAGAGAGAACAAGGAGATTTTCTTCGTAACTGGATCTATAGAAGCCACTAGCATCGTATCAGACCGCGGGATCTCGCCCTCAGAGAAACCTCTCGCATCCACACCCATAAGAAGCACGTTTACAGGCTCGTCGCCTTCCCAAACCGGGGGCTCTATGGCAGAGTCCTGATCTACCTTTTCAATATTGTAAAAAGGCGAGTCTTCTCCTGTTTTTTGCAAGTCTCCAAGTTCATTTGCGATAGAAATAAAATAGTAACCCCCCGCGAGTAAAGCAACCAGTGCAATCAATGTGATAACAATAATCAGGGCTTGTTTTGTTTTCTTGGTCATCAGGGATTATCCTTTCAAATCAAGTGGGATTAAGTTTCTTAGATTAAGGGTCATTTACCAAGTTTAATTATAAATAAATGCAAAGATGACGTGCTAATCTTTTAACTTACAGTTCTCTTACGAAATTGTAATATAGGTAAGTTTAGAGATTTTTAGATTATATGGTATCGTTGAAACAAGCAAACCGTTACGTTGAACTGTACGGTTTTCTCATTTTAATCCATATGGATCACGAAAAAGGAGGTAGAACTCATTGGGAAGGCGTTTTTGCATTTTTATCAAATTGCAGATGTAAACCGATTCAAAAATGGGCGATGGAATCATTTATATGCATCCACATTCCAGGCGGGTAGTCTTCTTTATGCTACCGACAGTCCAAAAAGGATAATGAACTCACTTAGAATGAAACTATTTTTGGAGGTGAATCCCTCAGCTGAGGGAAGTCATTGGACATTGTAACCATTACAAATTTATTAATACTTCTTATATTAATTGGACTCACTGCTTTTTTCGTTGCCTCCGAATTTGCTGTTGTTAAAATACGTATGTCTCAGATCGACCAACTCATTGGCGAAGGCAATAAAAAAGCAGTCTTGGCGAAGAAGGTCGTCGCGGATCTAGATTATTATCTTTCAGCCTGTCAATTAGGTATTACGGTTACGGCGCTCGGACTTGGGGCTCTAGGAAAACCGACGGTGGAACGCTTATTATATCCATTATTTGATTACTTGCATGTACCAGAATCGATCGCTTCTGCTGCTTCTTATGCGATTGCTTTTATTTTCGTAACCTTTCTGCATGTGGTAGTGGGAGAGATGGCACCGAAGACAGTAGCGATTCAATACGCTGAGAAGATAACCATGCTGCTTGCTGCACCCCTTTATTGGTTTGGTAAGGTGATGTATCCATTCATTTGGGCATTAAATGGGGCGTCACGTGTCCTTCTTCGTGCTTTTGGTGTTAAGCCTGCGGGGCATGATCAGGCCTATTCGGAAGATGAGCTGCGAATTATTATGAATCAAAGTTATGAAGGCGGCGAGATTAACCAGACGAAGCTTGCCTACATGGAAAATGTTTTTTCTTTTGACGAGCGCGTTGCCAAAGACATCATGGTTCCTAGGACGGAACTGATTACTATAGATCAGGATATGGAGTATGTAGATATCATTCCTGTTTTAGATCAATACAATTATTCCCGTTATCCTGTCATTGAGGCAGGGGACAAAGATCGGATTGTTGGGGTCGTGAATGTGAAGAAAATGCTGCCCTATATTGTTGCTAAAAAAGAAAGCAAGCTCTCTGATTTCATTCGGGAACTCCCCTATGTTGTTGAAAATACAAGGATTCAGGATGCCATGATTAAAATGCAACAGCAACAAGTGCATATGGCCGTCGTTATTGATGAATATGGAGGTACATCCGGCATCCTTACCATGGAAGATATATTAGAAGAAATTGTAGGCGAAATTCGTGATGAATTTGATGCGGATGAAGTAGCGGATATACAAAAAACAGGGGAACATGAGTATTTGATTAACGGTCGTATCCTCCTGAACGAACTGGAGAAGCAGTTTGGTTTCATCTTTGAGGGCGATGAAGAGGTGGACACCATTGGAGGTTGGATTCAATATCATAAAGGTACGACGGTTGAGACCGGTGATGTGATTGAACATGGAGAATTTGCATGGACTGTCGCAGAGATGGATAACTTTCAGATTAAACAAGTTATTCTTCAGCGTGTTCATCATAACTAGAGGGATTCTCTTTTGATGAAAGAAAGTAAGATCAATTTCTTGGAGGTGAATCCCTCAGCCTGAGGGAATGAATTGGACGGAATAATTGCGTTAAACTTAGTTTTGGTCGCTGTATTTATTGGACTCACCGCTTTCTTTGTCGGAGCGGAATTTGCAATTCTTAAAGTACGGATGTCCAGGATCGAACAACTGATTGCGGATGGGAATAAGAAGGCGATAACTGCCAAAAAAGTAGCACATGATCTTGATTATTATCTATCAGCCTGTCAGCTCGGTATTACCATTACTGCGCTTGTACTTGGTGCGCTGGGTGAACCGACGGTTGAAAAAATACTGCACCCGATATTCGATCATTTTGATGTACCAGCAGCTCTAGCAACGGTGCTATCATACACCATTGCCCTCGCTATTATTACATTTTTACATGTTGTTATCGGTGAATTAGCACCTAAGACACTAGCTATTCAGTTTGCAGAAAAGATGACATTACTACTTGCTACACCGCTTTATTGGTTCGGTAAAGTCATGTATCCGTTTATTTATGCACTGAATGGTTCAGCTCGGATCTTGCTTCGTATATTTGGGGTGAAACCTGCCGGCCACGATACCGTGTATTCGGAAGAGGAGCTCAAGCTGATTGTGAATCATAGCTATGAACGTGGAGAGATCAATCAGATAGAACTGGATTACCTGGAGAACATTTTTGCATTTGATGAGCGATTGCTTAAAGAAATTATGATCGAACGCGAGCAGATCGTTACTTTAAGTCGCGGAATGTCCCTTAATGAGATGATGGAAGTTCTAAACCAGAATGAATACACGCGGTATCCTGTTATCGAAGAGGGAAATAAACATCGATTTATCGGATTTATTAACACGAAAGAAATGCTGACAAGTATGGCTGCAGGAAGGGAATGTAGAATGGGTGAATTTATCCATGATATGCCTTGCTTCTCGCAGAACGCTTCAATTAAAGATGTTCTTATAAAAATGCAGCAAAGTCGTGTTCATATCGCGGCTGTTACAAACGAAGAAGGAATTACGACAGGGCTTGTTACGATGGAAGATATCTTAGAAGAAATTGTAGGGGATATTCGTGACGAAGCGGTGCTCATCTAATCATGGCCTGCCTAGATCTATTGTGATCGGGCGGGCTTGTCTTTTTGAAGCAAATCATATATCTTAAATTTAAGATAATATAATCATTAATGAATTGGAGCTTGCAGCTGCATTAATCAATTAATAAAGGAGAGCTCATTATGTATACGATTGCAGGTCATCATCATATTTCTATGCTCACAAAGGATGCGAAAGAAAACAATCAATTTTATACAAAGGTACTCGGTTTACGAAGAGTGAAAAAGACGGTTAATCAAGATGACCCTGGTATGTATCATCTTTTTTATGGGGATCTAACAGGAAGTGCAGGAACAGAACTATCTTTTTTTGAAATGCCTCGTGTAGGCAGTACGATTCGTGGAACGAATAGCATTAGCCAGATTGGACTGCTTGTCCCATCCTATGAGAGTTTGGTTTTTTGGAAAAATAGATTCGAAGTACTTGAGGTACAACACGGAGAAATCACCCAATATGCGGGGAAAGACGCACTGCATTTTCAGGATAACGAAGGTCTCCGAATGGTGCTGCTGAACAATGACGGATTAGAAACTCCTGAATACTGGTCAGCATGGAAAGATTCTGTGGTGCCTGTAGAGCATCGTATATTGGGGCTGGGTGCGATTGAATTAACCGTACGTTATGCAGATCGATTAGACAAAACCTTAAAGGAACTCCTCGGTTATGTAGAGGCATCTCGTTCGGAGCATGAAGTAGTGTATCAATCCGTAGCCGGACAGTCCTTTGGAGAAATTGTAGTGAAACAGCAAGAAGGACCTATAGAAAAACCGGGAAAAGGCAGCATTCATCATATTGCGATCCGTGTGAAGGACGAGGAAGAATTGCGCTATTGGGATAGGGTTATTAACGAACAGGGATTCCGCACTTCAGGGATCGTAGACCGCTTCTACTTCCAAAGTTTATATTTCCGTGAATCGAATGGGATTTTATTTGAAATGGCGACCGATGGTCCTGGATTTACAGCAGATGCAAGTGTAGAGTCGCTTGGAGAAGGACTGGATCTGCCTCCTTTCTTAGAAGAGAGACGTGCCGAGATTGAAGCGAACTTGCAGCCCATCGATTGATTACGAAGGAGAGATATAGAGATGGAACAGTACCGGATAGACACAAATAAAGGCATTGAATTTGGATTATATTCCATTGGTGAGCACTTAATTGATCCTATGACAGGGAAACGTATTCCTGCGCAGCAACGCATTCATGAACTGATTGAAGCGAGCCAATTGGCGGATGAAGCGGGACTTGATGTTTTTGCCGTAGGGGAAAGTCACCAGAACTATTTTACGACACAAGCACATACCGTCATTTTAGGAGCAATTGCACAAGCTACGAAACATATTAAAATAGCGAGTTCAGCAACCGTACTCAGTACCTCTGATCCTGTTCGTGTGTACGAAGATTTTGCAACGCTCGATTTAATATCAGGCGGACGTGCCGAGATTGTTGCAGGGCGCGGATCAAGAGTGGGAGCGTATAGTTTACTTGGGTATGATGTTCAGGACTATGAAGAATTGTTTGAAGAGAAAATGGAACTGCTTATGAAATTAAACGAGGAAGAGTTCGTTACATGGGAAGGTCAGTTCAGAGCACCGCTGAAGCATGCAGGGATCTTACCACAACCACTCCATGGTCAAATGCCGATATGGCGGGCAGTAGGCGGACCTCCAGCGAGTGCAATAAAAGCGGGACGTGCAGGAGTTCCGATGATGCTGACGACGCTTGGTGGACCTGCGATAAACTTCAAGCACTCCGTGGATGCCTACCGTATGGCTGCAGAAGAGAGTGGTTTTGATCCTGAAACCTTACCTGTAGCAACGACAAGCTTGTTCTATACTGCAAAGGATTCACAGGATGCACTTCGTGATTATTACCCTTACCTTAATGCAGGGATGAGAGCACTGAAAGGGAGTGGCTATCCGAAGCAGCAATTCACACAAGCAATAGATTACCGTGATGCACTAATGGTGGGCAGCCCAGAGCAAATCATTGAAAAAATGTTGTATCAACATGAATTATATAATCAACAACGTTTCATGGCCGAAATTGATTTTGGTGGAATGCCAATGGATAAAGTAATGAAAAACATTGAACTGATCGCAACCGTAATTATGCCGGCTGTTAAGAAATATACAGCAAAATAAGCAGGGAATAGAGATAGAACTTGCTAGATCGATCGTGGGTTTAAAAGTGAGAAGAGCCAAGTCTAAATAGACTTGGCTCTTCTTTGAATGGTACTGAGGTTCCGGTGTTATATTTTAATTAAGACTGTTCTCGAATCCAAACCTGCATCTCACCTGGTGTACGGTTGCCCCATAATGTGTATGGAACAGCCAGCAGCCGCTGGGCTTCCTGCTTCGGCGGTGCAGTAGAGTAGAGCGTATCTTTATGTTCTGTATCTTCTTCTTGGCGGATGCCGTCCATTTCAAGGAATACAACTTCATCATTCCATATGCCGGTTACTTCGCGAATCTCAGCATCTGCCGGCAGACGAACGGATGTCAGTGGAGAGACGTTATCCATCTCTTCCAGACAATAAACGAGCGGACCGCGCTGAAGGGCTACACGGCCTGCGTTTGCTCTCACGTTTGAATGAGAATACAGACGCCGTGCTTGCATATCAAAATGAATGGACAGCTGATCGCCTTGCTTCCATGTGCGTTTGAAGTAAGCATATCCATCACGGATTTCCGCCGTGATTTCTTCTCCATTCACGCTGAAGGAGGTGTCCTGAGACCAGGATGGCACACGTACAGCTAGAGTGAATATTCCATCACCTTCTACTGCTTGGATCTGTAAGCTCGCTAGTCCTTTCCAAGGTAATTCACTTGTAAGCTCAATCGTCGCTTTGCTAGAGCCAAGCACAACTTGTGTTTCATTGCCGATATATAGATGGGTATAAAGCGTATCCTCGCTTGATGTAAAGATGTATGAGCCAAGGGAAGATAACAAACGGGCAACGTTAGGAGGACAGCAAGCACAGCCATACCATTTTTGACGAACCGCCTTCACATGATGTTTGCCTGGATTTCCTTTGCTTGCTTCCGGCCATACTTCCATCGGATTTACATAGAAATAATGTTTTCCATCCTCAGCGATTCCGGCCGTTACCGTATTGTAGAGTGCGCGTTCCATCACATCTGCGTATTCCCCTTTCATCTCTGCTTGAAGCATGCGTCTAGCAAAGAAAATAAGGCCAATGGATGCACAGGTTTCGGAATAGTTCGTATCATTAGGAAGGTCATAGTCAAAAGTAAAGGCTTCCCCGTGATGGGTTGAACCAATGCTGCCATTCACATACATTTGCTTATGGACAATGTTATTCCATAATCTTTTACAAGCATTCAGCAGTTCCTGATCCCCGTTAAGAATGGCTAAATCGGCCATTGCAGTATACATGTAAACTGCCCGGACTGCATGGCCTACCGCTACTTCTTGTTCCCGAACCGGTTTGTGCGCCTGCCAGTATTCGAGGCTTGGAAAATGTTTTTGTACAACATCGCCCGTCCAGAAAGACTTCCGTCCCCTGCGCTCCCATTCTTCGCGGAAGAAACTTGGCTTTTGACCTCTCTCATCGATAAAGAAAGAGCTGAGATCGAGGTATTTTGTATCACCCGTTACTTGGTACAGTTTAATGAGAGCAAGCTCAATCTCCTGATGACCATCGTATCCTCGGATTTGACCGGGCTCTGGCCCATAGGTAAGGCAGATGAAATCAGCGAATTTCTTTGCTACATCCAAAAGTTTGGTTTTACCCGTACCTTCGTAATAGGCAACAGCCGCTTCAATTAAATGACCTGCCGTATAAAATTCATGACAGTCGTGCAGATTGGTCAGCCGTTTATCTGGAGCAGCCACCATGAAATAGGTATTAATGTAACCGTCCTCATCTTGTGCAGCGGCAATCAGGTCAATGGCTTCATCAGCGATTTTGGTAAGATCAGGGTCTGGAGAAGTGGATAGAGAGAAGCCAACGGCTTCGAGCCATTTGTATAGATCAGTGTCTTGAAAGACAAAGCCATGGAACTCACCTTCCTCAAGTCCGGCAGCAATGCGGAAGTTACGAATCGCTCTGCTTGGCTCAGCGTCAGGAATTGCATCATTGAGTGCATCCCACTGATAAGGGATAACGGTATTTTTAACAAGTTCAACATAAGGAGTCCAATAGGAATCGTTAATGGCTATATTTTTTAGCGGTAAAGGCTGAGATTGAAACGCACTGGATACTTTATTCATGATCTCACTCTCCATTTCATGATCTTTTATTACATCATAGTGCAGAATGCTGCCCTTTGTCGGTAGAAGGTAAGGTATAATAGGTGTCAAAAACTGACCTCATAATGAGAGGGAAGGAGAAAATGAATTTGTTATCTCTTTATTTGCAGCAACCGTATACTTTTGTGATGGGAGGACGCTTCTTATCGGATGAATCCTGGTCTCATATGGACCGGACGATCGAAGATTATGAACTGATTATTGGCGTATCCGGGGTGATTTTTATCGAAGTAAATGGGTTAATGTATGAAGTGAAGGAAGGGGATGTGCTGCTGCTTGAACCTGGAGAAAGACACCGTGGGTACAAGCTTTCCCAGCCTGGAGTTTCATTTTACTGGTTTCATTTTTTATTACCTGAACAAGCACCCTCTGATGTAGCAGAATCATACGGACAAATTCCAAGGTATGCAAGATGCCCAAATCCAAACCGAGTGCATATTTTAGCACGTCAGCTTCTGCATGCAGGGAGCGGCGGGTACCGAATAGGGAGAGCAGGAGACTATTTTCTGACCACTCTTCTCATTGAACTCGCAGAACAGCTTCAAGATGCAGATGAGTATTCGGCACTGAATCCGCAGCTCCCCGAACTTCTCGAATGGATTCGTCTGCATGCACAAAGTGAAGATATTTCAGTAGAGAAAATAGCAGATCAAATGGGATATAACAAAGATTATTTATCTCGTATGTTTAAGAAAAGGTTTGGAGTTGGTGTGCTGGGTTACATTCACCGATTAAAGCTCGATGCAGCCAAAGAAGCACTGACAGGTACAAACTTACATATTAAAGAAGTTGCCGCGCTCGTTGGTATAAAGGATGATAAACAGTTTGCCAAATGGTTCAAGCGCTTGGCCGGTGTGACGCCTACATCATACCGAAGGGAATTCCGTCTGACCAAGCTGAATAAGGAGTAATTGAATAAAGCTGCTATGATGAATAGAAACAAATGGACCCGTAATGTGTTAAAATGAATGAAAATCTAGAGTGCCGCATGGAATTGAAAGGGAAGATAAAGAATGTCATATACAGCTGAACAGGTAGCCGAATGGATGGTAGAGGAAATTCGTTTTAAGGGGAATTTATATCAAGAAGACGCCATTCGCTATGTACGGGAACATTTTGGAGAGGAATTCGTATTTGTTAATGAGAATGGAAATGCCTCACTAGAGAAAGAAGTGAAGAAAGCTTTCCGTAAACTTCATAAGGGACGAATCGCCTGGGATCGTGATGGATTTATGTGGGGCTGGACCTAAGAGAAATACAAACACGATCCGTGTAATGGGTCGTGTTTTTTACTTGCATCAATGAATAGAGGCGGTGGTAATTGCTTGGCAAGCTTTTCTTGAAATATAATCCTTATAAAGGTTTATCAACAAGTAATATCTATAAATATAGTGTATACTTTGGGTAGGTTTCATCGCGTCGTATGAAATAGAGGTGAACTATGATCAAGGACAAATCACGTTTCTTTCAAAATTTTGAAGAGGCTGCTAGTCATATTATTGATGTGTTGAAGTCTCTGATCCAAGCAGAGACTATTTTTATAGCTACGAATGATGGTGTAACGAATAAAATATTGAAAGCTTTTAACAGAGCAGAGATCCTCGTACAGGAAGGGGTTTCGCTTCCTTGCAAGCAATCGTATTGCAGTTTGGTTGGCAGAGAACCGGTTGTTATTTCGAGTACTCTGGAGCATCCAATAACGAAGGAATTAGATATTACAGGGCAGATAGGGAATCACTCCTTTGTTGGAGTGCCGATTAGTTATAAAAGCGGAAGATTATTTGGAACGTTATGCGTGCTTGATAGCAGCTCAGCGGTAATTAAAGATGAGGATATACAGACGCTATCTTCCATGGCGATGTTCTTGTCTTACATTATTGAACTGGAAAGAATTATCGATCTTGAAGTGAAGCGGAATGAAATGCTATATCGAGATAAGAAAGAATTTGAATTGAAAGTCCAGAAGTTACGTAATGAAGTACAAATGGCTGATCAGATGACACAACATAAATCAGAATTTCTGGCCATGATTACTCATGAACTTCGTAATTCAATAAATGGAACGATAGGCATGTCCGATCTACTAGAAACAACGGAGCTTTCGGAGCAGCAACAGGAGTATATGGATCTATTGAAGTCAAGCAACAATTCGCTGTTGTCACTTGTAAATAATATTTTAGACTATAGTAAGATTGAAGCTGGCAAAGCTGTATTGGAAGAAGATCCGTTTGATCTTGTTTCTACAGTAGAAGATGCCATTTATACAGTCGCTCCTAGGACGCTCGGCAAGCCCGTAGAAGTTATTCTTGATGTAGCTCCAGACATCCCCACATATCTCCTCGGTGATGCTGAGAAAATACGGCAGATTCTGCTTAATTTTCTGAGTAACGCAGTGAAATTTACGCATGAAGGTGAAATCCTTGTATGTCTGCGTCTTTTGAATTCTTCGGATGAGGATCAGGTGTATATTCAAATTACCATTCAGGATAGCGGTGTAGGTATAGCAGAAGAGAAAATATCTCAGTTGTTTCAGTATTATTACCAGGCTCATGAAAACGACCATATTCATCACTACGGTGGAACAGGGCTTGGTCTTGCGATCGCACAAAATTTAGTGAACATGATGGATGGATCTATTGAAGTAGAGAGTAAGGTTTCTGAGGGGACAAAAATCAGTATTATTCTTGGGTTTAAAGAATATGCCGGTTATGATAATCTACCGTTCTCCTCATCTGTTCTGAAACAGATGAAGATCCTGATTATTGATGATAACGAAACAAGCAGGCAATCCCTGGGTAGACTCTTGAAAAGCTGGGGGATTGAACAGACAGAAGTAGCATCTACAGCGGAAGCGATGATCCACATCCAGTCGGGGTTAACTTATGATTTGCTATTAATGGATATCAGTATAGAAGAATCATCGGATATTAGAGCATACCTCGGTGAGGATGTGCCCATTGGACTTCTAGCCCCCATTGGAACGACATTGAATGCCGAGCAGAAGAAGAAGTATGCATTCTTAACATTTAAACCGTTCCGAAGATTGCAATTATATAATGCGCTGATTGCCTGCCAAACAAAAAAGTTAACAGCAAACCTATAGATTAAATAGAGAAATCAATGCTCTGAGTTTTCCGTAATGGAAGGCTCGGAGTTTTTTTGTATTACTAATAAATAATAGATTGACAGTAAATAATGACCTCTATACAATAATAAAGTCTGAAAATAAGTAGACCAGTCACTATATTTTATGAGAAATGGGGGAAAAGATTGAATTCAAAGAATGACTCAAGAGATAGTATCCTTGCTACAGCAACACGTCTTTTTCACTTGCAGGGTTATCATGCAACGGGTCTAAATCAGATTCTGAAAGAAAGTGGAGCACCGAAAGGTTCCTTGTACTATCATTTTCCGAATGGAAAGGAACAGCTGGCTATTGAAGCTGTACATAGGATGGCTGAATTTGTAGAAGCGGATATCCTGAAAAGTCTGAATAAAGATGTCAGTGCGGTAACCGGAATTCAGAATCATATTTTAAAAATGGTAGATTGCTTTAACGAGATAGATACACTCGAAGGGATTCCCATCGGTATCGTTGCTGCAGAAACGTCGCTGATTAGTGAACCATTGAGACTCGCTTGTCAGGCAGCTTTTGAAAAGTGGGAAGAAACATATCGCATATGTTTAATAAAAGAGGGATTTGAACTTGAGCATGCTACGAAGCTATCCATGCTCATTAACAGTATGATCGAAGGGGCCATTACGCGTTGTCTTACCAATAAGAATGGACAGCCGCTGCAGGTGGTCGCCGAATATTTACCCATTTTGCTTAAAAAATAGAACAGAAGTCTCTCATGTTTTGCAGACATATTATATAGACTGGTCTAAATATAGATAAATAGTGATAAGAGGAGTGTTTTTTTGAGTCAGCATACGATGTCATCTTTAGAAAAACCGGCAATTAGGCCGGTTCCCATTACCATTGCACTGATGATTGGTGCTTTTATTGGGTTACTTAGTGAAACAGCACTCAACATGGCATTTACCGAAATTATGAGTGATTTTGGTATTGAAACTCATGCCGTACAGTGGTTAACAACAGGCTATTTGCTTGTGCTTGGAATTCTTGTTCCTGTCTCTGCCCTATTACTACAGTGGTTCTCTACAAGACAACTGTTTAGTGCATCATTACTATTCTCGATTCTGGGTACACTTGTCGCTGCCGTGGCACCTAATTTTGCTATACTACTCATTGCTCGTGTGATTCAGGCCATCGGAACAGGACTATTGTTACCGCTGATGACTACGGTAATCCTCGTTATTTTCCCGGCACACAAACGAGGAACCGTAATGGGAACCATGGGTCTTGTGATTACGTTTGCTCCGGCTGTAGGTCCGACATTGTCTGGTCTTGTCGTTGAAAAACTCAGCTGGCACTGGATCTTCTGGATCTGTCTGCCGCTACTTATTTTAACTTTCTTCTTTGGCTTGAAATTCATGCAAAATGTATCTACCATTACGAAACCGAAGATTGATATTCTATCTGTGTTGCTTTCGACCATTGGATTTGGCGGTATTGTATATGGATTCAGTAATGCAGGAGAAGGGGCAGGTTCATGGGGCGATTCACTCGTCATTGTTCCGTTGCTTCTAGGAGTCATCGGACTTACCTTGTTCGCAATAAGACAATTCCGTATGGAAAAACCTATGCTTAACCTGCGTGTATTTAAATTCAAGATGTTTACCTTTGGCGTTATCATTGTATTTATTTGTATGATGCTTATCTTGTCGGCTTCCATCTTGCTGCCACTGTACTTAAAAGGTGGACTATTGTTAGCTGCTTTCTCTGCCGGTCTAATGCTACTGCCAGGTGGAGTCATAAACGGACTGATGTCACCTTTTACGGGCCGACTGTTTGACAAGTTTGGACCAAGAGTACTTGTATTCCCTGGATTCATCATTACTACGCTATTCACATTCTTGTTCACAAATGTAACAACCGAAACTTCGACGATTGCTGTTATTTTGATGCATACCGGTCTCTTTGTCGGGGTGGCGATGATTATGATGCCTGGGCAAACCAATGGTCTTAATCAATTGCCGAAAGAATACTATCCAGATGGAGCCGCAGTAATGAATACATTACAGCAGATTGCAGGTGCGATCGGTACAGCAATTGCGATTAGTATTATGTCTGCGGGTCAGATGACATATATGGCTGATCATGCAGGTGATGTGAATGATCCGATCTTTATGTCAGGAGCTCTGACAGCAGGCGTACAAAATGCATTCATGTTCGCTTTTATTGCTTCTATTATTGGACTGATTGTATCTCTCTTTGTGCGAAGAGTGAAAGTGTAAATAAAGTTGAGAGAACCTGTTGGCTTATAAGCCAGCAGGTTTTTTTGTGCTTTAGTTAATGTAGAGGAGAACAAGTAAACTATTGACACTTACCGATTACAAGTGTAAACTTCAATCAAATACTATCGATTACAATTGTAATTACATAGAATGGAGACGATGATAAATGAATGATGTTCCACGGATTTCAGAAGCGGAGTGGGAAGTGATGAAGGTCTTTTGGAAGCAATCACCTGCTACTGCAAGTGATGTGATGAATGAACTGCGTAATGATAAAGAGTGGAAACCCGCTACGGTGAAATCACTGATTAATCGGCTGTTGAAGAAGAAGGCACTTGAATTTCATAAAGAAGGTAAAACGTATTTATACTCTCCGCTAGTAAGTGAAGAGGAGTGTGTAAGGGCAGAAAGCAAGTCGTTTTTACGGCGATTATATGGCGGGGCACTGAAACCGATGTTTGTGCAATTCTTGAAAGATGAGAAATTAACAGAAGAAGAAATTAAGGAACTGAAATATTTATTGGATAAAAAATCAGGTGAGAAATGAGCATCGTTCATCTGCTTACGGAAGGGGTTCCTTCCTTCTTATTATGGCTTGGTAAGACGTCACTCATGGCTTCTGTGGTGGTCATTCTCATACTAGGGATAAAAACACTGCTACGGGACCGGCTCCCTGTAAAATGGCAATATGCTTTATGGCTGGTTCTGATTATGAGACTTATACTGCCATGGGCTCCAGAAAGTTCTTTTAGCTTATACAACCTATTTCCGAAAACAACAAACTCCTCCACAGAAACCATGTTTACAGATGTGGGTGATTACGAAATCACTTCTTCATCCTTGTTGACTGAAGATGAGGAGATGAACGGGAGAAACCATAGTACTGGAGACGTTGCTCCAGTGGAGGACATGGTAGGTGAGGATACGGTAGGCGTTGAAAATGCTGGAGTTCGGCAGCAGCAAGCTCTACTTTTGTCAGAAATTCCATGGCTATATGTGAGTGTTTTCCTGGTTTGGGTGTTGGGTGTTAGTATACTAGCGTTCCAACTATGGAAGATGAATCGAAAGTTTATTAGGGCTCACATTCAGAATGGCATTAAAGAGGATGCACATACGCTGCAGTACTTAAAGGAATGTAGGGAATCCATGGGTATCAAAAGAGCAGTTAAGCTGAAAGTTACAGATGCAGTAGAAGGACCTGCCTTGATTGGGGTTTTTCGGCCTCAAATATTACTTCCGTCATCTGTTGAAGAGGAGTTTACAGAGAAAGAATTAAAGTACATTTTCCTTCATGAACTTGTGCATTACAAGCGTAAGGACATTCTAGTGAACTGGGTTATGCTATTTCTACTCGTAGTGCACTGGTTCAACCCCGTTCTCTGGTATGCCTATCGCAGAATGCGGGAAGATCAGGAGCTGTCATGTGATCACAAAGCGATTTCATATGTTAAGGGCAGCGAAGTGAAGGAGTATGGGTACACGATCATTAAGTTACTGACAAAGAGGTCAAATATACCAAACTCGCATCTGCTGGTTACTGCTCATTTCTCATCAGACAAGCTGCAGATCAAAAGGAGAATCATGATGATAACCAAGTTTCGGAGAAAATCAATCTTATGGTCTGCCCTGGGATTAGTAGTCGTTGCGACTTTCATGTTAGTAGCTCTAACGAACGCGAAAGCAGATAGTAAATATGCCGGTTTAGAGAGAGAAATCATAGAGATGACGAAGCAAAATGCTTCTCTTTTAGATAATGTAGATTCATCCATTCGAGCTGCTGCAGAAGAATCAATCCATGAGATGATGAGACATTTGGGAAAGCCGCTTCCTTTAATTAAAGTAGAGACGGTTTCAGAAACGAATCAAGTTTTCTTCGAATTCAAAGGAGACGGGACAGGTATGAATTATATATGGGTAAATGCAGATACTGGAAATCTGGAAAGAGCCATTATGAGTCTCGATCTTCCCATAGAACGTCTTGAGCCGGGGTTGGTTGAAAGAGCTGAACATACCTTGCAAGAAAAAGGATATGAAAGTGTTGCGGAGTTCGATATCCCAGTGCATCGTCATATAAAATACGACATTAAAGGTTTGGAACACTATACAGGAGGGGAGACATTAGGAATACAAACCGTTTTAAAACAGGGTAAATCCACTGAAGTTATTTTTACGAATGGTGAGGTCTATCGGATTTCATTTAAACTGCCTGTTAACAAGGTTTCAGACGCAAAGATAGAAGCGGCTAGGCAAGCATTATCTTTATTAAATGAAGATGTACTTCAGACCGATGTAACAGATGTTTTCTTTTCCTATGACAACTTTGGTGCAAATCAGAGTCTAACATTGAGATTTGGTGAAGCAGGAGATGTATTCATGCATCCGGATCGGAATGAAATTCAGGGAATCCGGGATGGTTCCATACCTGTTACAGGAACAGAAGGATACTCTAAGCCAAGACTTAGTTATGGCGATGAACAGTTTCGAAGAGAGTTCTCCTACCTTGCTGAACAATTATTTCATATAGACTTGAAGGGATACGAATTAAGCAGAGTAACAAAGTCTCCCGGTTCTTTCACGTTTGAGAAGAGTGGGGAGCGTACTGTTCATATGGGTATTAACCCCTATGGTGAGATTATTGGTGTGAGCAGAGATGAAGGCTGAGTAAATTCATTTAAAGGGATGTTCTACATTTTTCGTCATGACTTGAGAATAAGTGATTCGTATGAGCAATAGACTGAAAGAAGTGATGCCGAATGTATCGGATGAATTCTTGATTCGGAGTTAATCATTTCTGGAGGGATCAATAATGGCGGTGTCTTATATGGATTTTACATCTCCGGGTGTGCAGTATTTTTACGATTTGAGAAATAACAGATCCTTCACCAAAGACAGAGGTAACTATATCAATGCACTTGGTGTTAAGCAGCTGAATACACTCGGTGACAATTCTTTGCTCGATATTTATTTGACGCGCGGTAATATTGTGGAGCCTCATATACATCAGAATGCTTCAGAACTTGTATATTGTATTTCCGGTGCAGCCGTGATCTCCCTAATTAATCCATTCACAAAAGAGGTCATTCAAGTGCCGGTCTCTCCAGGTCAGGTCGGGAACGTGCCGCAAGGATGGTTTCACTGGGAGATGGCGACTGAAGATAACACTCACTTACTGGCGATCTTTGATGCGCCAACACCGGAATTCATTGCTGTATCGGATTTTCTACGACTTGCGCCACCGGGAGCCGTTGCACATACGTATTGCTTGGATGAAGCTGCGTATAAGGCTGCGATTGCTCCCATTAGTGATACGGTTGTCATTGGTCCTCCTGCCAATTGTACAAAGTATCACCAGCCTCAGCCTAAACCTCAGCTGTATGCCCAGAATAACGGCCCCGTGTATCCGGATTATGTTCAGAGGCAAGGGAACTACCCGCAACAATGACAGCAGAGAAATACCCAGATTCCCCATGGATATACGAATCAGGGGCCAAGCTACGGTGGACCTAGCCCTTATCGACAACCTTAAAGTAATAAGAATAGTAGCAGACCGTGTCCCTCGGACGCGGTTTTTTTACATAGTTACAAGTTAGGAATAGGCTCCTTTTTTGTGAGTTTTACCTCCAAAGAGCTCAAGTTATGTTATCGAGCAAATTACTCATGTAAATAGAGGAAAAGTCGTGGGCTCTCAAATCACAAATCACAGTAATAAATGATTAGAACCATACTCTCTCTTTAGAAGCGAACAGGATTCAGATACAATTATTCCAGAACTAGAAGCACGGGATCATACATAGAGAAGGGAAGGAAGAGGACATGGAAGAGAACTTTATACCCAAAGTGTTACAAGGGAAGAAAGTATATCTTAAACCCTTAAATGCAAGTGATGCAAAAACATATTATAAGCAGCTTTTTAATGTAGAAACAAGAAGACTGACCGGCACGAAGGCCATTTTTAATTATGAGCAGATCGTAGAATATATAGATAGAAAGCGAGGGGATGATTCAACCGTAATTTTGCTGATTGCCTTGCAGGAGACAGATGAACTCATTGGAGAAATTGTACTGCAAGACCTGGACTATACGAACCGGAGTGCAAATCTCAGAGTTGCGATTGACCAACCAGCCCGCCAAGGGCACGGTTATGGCACTGAAGCACTGTGTCTTATGCTGGATTATGGGTTTGGTATATTACAGCTGCACCGGATCGAGCTGAATGTATATGACTTCAATGAACGGGCTGCGCATGTCTATGAGAAAGTGGGTTTTAAGGTAGAAGGGCGCCAGCGTGATGCTTTGTTCTACAATCATAAATATCATGACGCGATTCTCATGAGTATGCTCGAAGGTGAGTACCGTGAGAAATATCAGAATGTAAAATGAAAAAACGGCACGAGTTGATAAGCCCTTAGGCTGATCAATCGTGCCATTTTTTATATGTGACTATATTTATGCTGAAATCGCAGCCTGTGCAGGACGACTTGAATCCTGCTGTTGATGCTGCTGTTTCTTATTTTCTTGATTTCTTTTCCATAGGAATGCAATGACGATGATGGCGGAAAAGAGAAGGAAGAAAGTAGGAACGATTAGTAACGCCTTTCCTAGCCCAGCTTCCATATTACCGCCGTAATAGAGTAATGAACGCATGCCATCAATCATGTAACGAATAGGCATCATGTTGCCAACGATCCGGTGGAAATCGGGAAGGTTTGTAACTGGAATCGCTCCGCCGCTAGCAAAGATTCCTAAAATATTGACCGGGAACGCAGCCAGCATAGCCCATTTTCCGAATAACATGCCAATCATTTTGAACATAGCGAACATGGTCATCGTGCATAGCAAAGTAAATAAGAATATTGAAATGATGCCTGATGAGTGGTAGCTTCCATAGAGTCCAAACACTGCTACTGGAATTACGGCTGCAACAGCGATCATTAATATAGCACTAAGCAGAATCTCCGTTGCAAACACCTTTGAATAGGTGAGAGGAACGCCATGGCTCTTCAGACTATCGCTAATACCACCTAAATATCCATGAATCATCTGTGTCCCCATAAGCCCGGTAATAGATGCGATTAAGACGATCATAAACGGGGTCATTCCTTTGTTGGTATCGGAAGGAAGCCCGAGCACGCTTGTCACCTTGGATTCGATAGGGTGGTCAAGCTGAGATGCGGTCATAGGAGATAAAAGTGCTTGCTGTTTTGTCATTTCTGCTTTTATTCCGCCGCTAACCATATCAGAGATTGATGAGGCTAGGGACTGTAATACCGTTGTTGAGAAGCTGGAAGCCATCTGTGAAGCTCCATCATTTAATAAAATTTCAATAGGTACGGCAGTATGATCAGCTTCTCCTGATAAGAACGATTGCTGTAAGGCAGAAGTCTGTTCACTGAAATTAGCGGGAATAACCAAAGCTCCGTTTGCTTTGTTTTCTTTAATCGCCTGTATAGCGGTTTCCTTTGAACTTTCAATCTGCCATACAAATGAGTGTCCATCTTGCTGTTTCACAAGGTTTGAGATAATTGCTTTACCTTCCGGCGAGTCTGCAAAATCGGAGTCCTCACTCACCAAAATGAGCGGAAAATCGTGCATCCGCTGATCAGCACCGCTAAATACCGGCAAGTAAATCAGGATCATACTCAGCATTAACACGGCTACAGACCAGACCGGAAACCACGCAAATTTAATTTTTAATAAGTTTTTCAATTGAAGCTAGCTCCTTTAATTTACTTTAGTTTACGATTCAGTAAACGAATACTCAGGTATACCATTTCTTTATCCTCTTCATCTAATTGCTCGAATTGTTCCTTGACTGACAGATCCATCTCCGGAATAAAAAGAACGTCATTGCCTTTATCCGTCAGTGTAATTCGGTGACTTCGCCGATCCTCTGGATTATCTATGCGATTGACATAACCTCTTTGTTCAAGGGAGTCTACCAAATAAGTGATCGAAGCCGCCTTAATTTCTAGATACTGGGCTAAATGTACAGATAGACAAGGTCCTTCTCGTTGAACTTTTGTTAAAATGGCAAATTGATTCAAAGTTAAATCGTATTTTCGCAAATGATCTACGAAAGCCTTGATCCGGTAGTTCGTCAATTTTTGTTCCAATTGATTATAAGTGTCCATTAGCATGTCTAGAGAAATTTGATGATCCAAAAGTATTGCTCCTATTCGTAAAAATAGTATTAGTGAAGAAGTATTATACTTAGAATGCCCTAAATAGTAAACCGCATAATCGACAATTTAGTTAAAAAAATCGAAATTAATCAAATTAAATATCTTTTTTGTGAACATTATCATTGCTATTAGAGGTGAAATAGTGAGGGGATAAACCCAAATAATGGTTAGGTAAAACTAATAGTATGAGGTAATATAAAGGAAAATATCCTAATACTTATATCGATCATTAATATTTATCGTTCAGGATATAGACGAAAGTGAATGGTGGTGAGCTTTTGGGAAAAACAGTTTCGATGTGGATCATCACAGGGTCCATATTTCTGATCATCTTGTTTGCCGTACTCATTGGCAGAGAATACGATAAACAGGAACAACAACAAATTAACGGTAAGGCTTTTACGTACTCCTATGGCAGCACTGCATTTTTATTACATGCGTCAACCTATTATACGGACAATGTCTTGAACAGAGCTGGGGCACTAAATCGGGATAGCGCAAGAGAGTTATTTTTAGGGTACACTCGTTTAATCAGAGCGGCAGAAGAGATTAGACAACTCCGTAGTAATCATTCTGAAGGAGAAGATTTGAGTACAGAAGCTCTAGAGAACAAGCTTAAGGAGCTCGGAGCAGAACTTTTGTCACATTCCTCGAAAATACTTGAAGGGACAGGCGACCGCAGGGAAATAAAGAAAACGCGTATGGTTATTCACGAACTGGAGGAGCAAATTCCTGACCTGCCGAGTGACACAAATTATCAAGATTTTCCTGAAGAGCAGAAACAGGAACTTATTCATCTTCTGAATCGTATTTCGTCACAACTGGAGAAAGGGCAGGGTGATACTTAAGTGAGGAGCTTCTTAACAAAATACATAAAAGGAATAGCCATTGTAACGTTAACCTGTGCTTTGGTAGCAGGCGGTTGGTACGTATTTTTACTGGTGGATGGGAAGTCTCTCATCTCGGATGGGATCGAGGAAAAACAAGTGTATGACCAGTTTCGTACAGAGCTTGAACGTACGTATGAGCTGCTAAGGGAATTTAACGAGAGTGAGCAAATAAGGGCTGATGTCCCTTTATTGCTGCAAGCGAACGATCACTTTAAACAAGCGGAAGTTCATTTGAATCAATTCTATTCTTATTTTTCATATCGACTCACGGACCCTCAAGTCCTGCATGAGATACAGTACAAAGGAGAACTGCATGTATTCAATATACCTCTCGATTTTATAATAGGAAGAGGCAGAGAGAGTGATATTCTGTACCTTATGGAGTATTCAAGTTTATTACTAGATACATTCCCCTTAGAGTATACGAAGAAGGACCGAACGGATTTCTTTATCCAATTTAATGACGTGAATGATCAAGTCAATAAACACGATTTTAAAAACGAATATATTTGGTCGTGAAAATAGATCTAAAGGAATCTCTGAAAAGACGGAATAACCGTTCAATCCAGAGATTCCTTTTCTTTTTGGGAGAGGTCATAGATTACATCCGCGATGGAGACACTCGCAAGCTGATCTTCCATTGCTTTTTGAGCAGAAATAAAGACAGGGGTGATCGCATTCTGAATATTACGGCCTACTACACAGGCAGGATTGGGAGAATCATGTACAGAAAATAGGGCATCTTCTTCCACCGCATTTACTGCCCGGTACACGTCGAGTAGAGTGATATCTGCTGCCTCTTTTTTGAGCTTCGCCCCTGCAACGCCCGGTTTTACATCAACAAGCCCTGCTTTACTCAGCATACCTGTAATTCGGCGAATGACCACGGGATTGGTACCCACGCTGCCCGCGAGAAAGTCTGAGGTGTTGACGATATCCTTGTTAATCTCAAGCAGTGACAAAATATGAATGCCAACAGCAAATCGGCTAGTAACCATCTTTACGTTAACTCCTTTATTCTTCTGCTCATAGCAGAGTAATTCTTCTACTAAATAGGTATACACATCCTTTATAGTGTAATCTATTGTACCCTGAGTGAACAGTTGTTAACAAAAAGACCCTCCGGGCAGCCCAGAGGATCTGAAATATGAAAAAACAAGGAGATTATATTTGTTCGCCAACGACAGTGAAACGTTCACCGATATGTGCTGGGTTTTCAATTTCATCCACAATCGCAATTGCATAGTCCGCGTAACTGATGTAGCTGTCGCCTTTAGCGTTCACAATTAGATTATCTTTTCCTTTTTGATAGGAACCACTGCGTGTCCCTTCTGCATCAAATGTCGCCGCTGGGCTTACGAAAGTCCATTTTAGGTCTGTAGAAGCTTTCAGATCCTCCAGGTTTTTACCTTGATTGCTTGCGGTTGGTTTGTAGAGGTCAGGAAATTCTGGTGTGTCGATTAGTTTTGTTGTTTTCGCTTCATCCACGTACAAGCTTCCTGCACCGCCGACAACAATCAGCCGAGTGCCTTCCACACCGCTCAGTGCCTTAATGAGTGTTTTGCCTGCTTCAACATGTTTATGCTCTTCACCTGGCGCTGCACCAAAGGCATTCACAACAACATCATATTTATTTAGATCTTCTGTCGTTAGTTCGAAGATATCTTTCTCCACGGCAGGAAATCCGCTAATCTTAGATGCATTTCTTACAATCCCTGTGACTTCATGGCCTCGTTTTCTTGCTTCGTCCATAATGAGTTTTCCTGCTTTTCCGCTAGCACCAATAATGGCAATTTTCATTTTAATTCCTCCCATGTTTTTATGTAAAAACGTTTTTCAACCTGTAACCATTATAGTTACAACTAAAGTGATCTGTCAACCGGCTCAGGATATAGGGGGAAGATATCCCTGCAAGGAAAGATATACTTCCTGCTTACCGGATGTAATATCTAGGAGAGAATGACTGAGGTTGGAATTCAGTTCAGTTGTATAATAAAATGAAGTGTAATCAATTTTGCATGATAAAGGAGCGGGACAGGACCCAATGAAGTTTCCCTTTCGAATGATAGTGAACACGTTACTTGTACTCCTTATATTTATTGGACTTCAGCTGTATATTGGCTGGAATATGTACTTGTTTCTCTCTTTTTATGTTTCTGATATTTCTATTTTCGTATTAGGGATCACTCTGACGGTAGTATCGCTTGGATATGCGATCGGACGGATCAAGTGGCTTGGTCCTATAGGGCGCTTCATAAAAGTGATCGGTTCGTACTATTTTGCACTGCTCGAGTTCTTCATCCTTGTACTTCCGGTGATGGATCTGATCGGATGGATATGTCATCTTGCGGGTGCGGATTCAAAGGCATATATTCCGATACTTGGCTGGGCAACGGCAGCTCTTCTAGTCATTTTCCTGCTGCGCGGGTCTTATAATGCGTGGAGTCCTATCGTAAGAAAATATGAAGTAGCAGTAGCAAAAAAGCCAGAACCAGGTGCGAAGAGAAAGTACACCATCGCAGTAGCTTCCGATATCCATCTTGGGAACATTGTGGGCAATCGATATCTAAGAAGGCTGACCGGACTCCTTAATGGATTAAACCCTGATCTGACCTTACTGGTAGGGGATGTGCTTGATGATTCGATTGAACCTTTTTTGCGAAATAAGATGTCATATGAGATGAAGAAATTATCTGCTAGATACGGTGTTTTTGCAGTGCTCGGTAACCATGAATATTACGGAGGGCATATTGATCGTTATGTGAAAGAAATGAGTGAGATTGGAATTCCTGTCCTTCGGGATGAGGTGGTCAGCGTAGCAGGCGGAGCTATCTACATAGCGGGACGTAAAGATCTGACTGCAGAACGGATGGATCCAGAAGGACGTTTATCTGTATCAGATCTGCTTATGCCGCTGGACCATACAAAGCCGATTGTTTTGCTGGATCATCAGCCATATGCGTTTGATAAAGCTCAGGAAGCGGGTGCTGATCTGCTGCTATGCGGACATACGCACAGAGGACAGTTTGCACCCAATCATTTCATTACAAAACGACTTTTCGAACTGGACTGGGGCTATATGCTGAAGGAGAAAATGCATGTGATTGTGTCCTCTGGTTTTGGTTCATGGGGACCGCCGATCCGCCTCGCAAGCAGATCAGAAGTCATTCATATTGAACTAACATTTACCGAAGAATAAGTAAGTAATTTGATAAAGACATTCCTCTTTTTTATGTGGGATGTCTTTTTTAGTAGCCTCTAAGATTTACAGTATGCTGAATATGTTATCTCATGGAGTGAATAATTAAGGGGGCATAATTAACTATGATCTAAATGATTTATCAAGTGAAAGGTTAATCAGAAGAATAACTTAGAGAATGAAGTTGTTACGTTCATGGCGATATCCTTTTCTAGAAGTAGTAATGGTTGTAAACTGGCAGAATTATTGTAAAATGAACAAGGGATTTATGATAAACATTACATAAAGAGCAATCCATGTACACACAAATTCTACTATTTTCATCTCACAAAGGAGAGAACATTCATGCCCCAAGCTCAGGCGATCCAGGAAGCACCAGATCGTGCGAAGCGGCTTTGGCTGGCGTTTATACTCGGAACGCTGTCAGCTTTCGGCCCATTCTCACTGGATATGTATCTGCCTGCACTAACCATTCTGGCAGATGATTTAAACACCACCGCATCCTATGCCCAGCTTAGTCTTACCGCTTGTATGCTGGGACTTGCGCTTGGTCAGTTAGTAGCAGGACCTATTAGTGATGCGAGAGGACGACGCGGACCGCTGATGATCGGTCTTGGCGTATTTACCCTGTCCTCGATCTTATGTTTTATTGCTCCATCGATAGAAATGTTTGTTGTTATGCGGTTTATTCAAGGAGCAGCGGGAGCAGCAGGAATTGTGATCTCAAGAGCCGTAGTTCGTGATTTGTATTCAGGCACAGAGCTCACCAAATTCTTTTCCTTACTGATGCTCATCAACGGAGCGGCGCCGATCCTTGCACCTATCGCAGGGGGGCAGCTGCTCACGGTAACCTCTTGGCGAGGGGTGTTCGTTGTCCTCACCGTCATTGGGGTATTATCCTTAATTGGAGTTATCCTTGGTCTTCCTGAATCTTTAGCAAAAAATGAACGTACTCAAGGCGGTCTGCAACAGACGTTTCGTGCCTTTGGTACGATCATGAAAGATCGGGTATTCATGGGCTATGCTCTTTGCCAAGGATTTGTAGGAGCTGCTATGTTTGCCTATATATCAGGCTCACCTTTTGTGCTTCAAAAAATCTATGAAGTCAGCCCTCAAACCTACAGTTTAATCTTTGCTATGAATGGAGCGGGTATCATTATTGCAAGTCAGATTGCGGGAAGACTTGCAGGGCGTGTGGGAGAAACAAGACTGCTGATTACAGGTTTGTCCCTTGCTGGGATCGGCGGAATCAGCCTGCTTCTCGCCATTTTAGCAGATGCTCCGCTGGTTGGTATTTTGATTCCACTTTTCCTGGTGGTTTCTTGTGTTGGTATTGTAAATACCGCAACATTTGGACTTGCGATGCAGAATCAAAAGAATTCGGCGGGCAGCGCATCGGCTTTGCTTGGTGTTCTTATGTTCCTATTTGGGGGACTCGTAGCCCCTCTCGTTGGAATTGGCGGCGAAGATACGGCCGTACCGATGGGGATTGTAATTGCATCTGCTGAACTTCTTGCCATTGCCCTGTATATACTCATGGTCAGACCGCGTTCGCGGAAATAGGACCATTCAATTTTATTAAAGAAGAGGGGATTCTTGATCCTTTCTTCTTTTTGGTTTAGCCTTTTGTAGTGGACTATTTTAGAACGTGCAGTGATATGATCAACAATACCGAGCATATTTCGCTTGTGAAAGTTGCTTTTTGTTCATAATTCAACCCGTTTCGCCTGCTTTTTAGGAAAAGTATGACCCGTCTGGGCTATTCTTTTGCTCCGAAAGGATGGGTTATGCTGAGTCGTATGGGAGTGTTACATAAACTACTGGAAGAGAAAGGATCGATAATGAAAATGATGAAAAAAGGAATTCTTACGCTGGTTCTGTTTTTAGTGCTGCTGCCAGGCGCTGCTTTTGCACATACGGGTCTAGAAAGTGCGGTCCCTGGAAATGGAGATACGGTGACTTCTGCGCTGGATGAATTAGTTCTTACGTTTGAAACACCAATTGAGCCGCTTAGTGAGATTAAAGTAGTAAATGAAGAAGGCAGCGTCATGGACCTGGCGAATATCGAGGTCAAAGAAAACACGCTGACAGCGAAGTTAAATGAACCATTGCCGAATGGAGTTTACAAGGTAGACTGGACGATTGTCGGGGAAGATGGTCATACGATTAATAACGAATACGCATTTACCGTAGATGCACCAGTGGAGCCGGAACAGCCGGACAATACTGCTGTAGAGGATGAAAATACAAACACGGATACACCTGTAACCAGCGAAGATACAGTAGATGAACAAGTGAATACGGCGGCACCTGCAGCAGACGATGTACAAGAAACAGAAGCTGGCAATACAGGAAATGCAGGAATTTGGATTGCGCTCATCGTCGTTGTTGTTATTGCGGGTGTCTATGTAGCCGTAAGACGTAAAGGGAAAAAATAAAAATGGGTTTTCTTAGCGAAGGTCTGCTATACATCTGTTATGCGTTTCTTATGGGAAGTTTGATTGTTCATCTTGTTCCGGGTAATGCAAGACCTGGGCTCCGTATCCCGCGTCAGGCGGTGATCTGGAGTATCGTGGGGACGATGGTTTTATCTTTTGCACCCCTGCTCCAGATTATTATTCGTTTTGGTTCAGGTATTGGATATGGAAAAGCACTGTCCACCGTCCTATTCTCTTTTAAAGAGGGGAAAGCATATCTCTTGGTATTTGGACTCTGTTTATTATTACTCCTTACCTTTATGCTGATAAAAGATGCCCTTCACAACAAAAAGATACTCTATCCATCCTTGCTGATTGTTCTGTGTATCATTGCAACATTCGGCTATTCCAGCCACTTAGGTGCGATTGAAGGATTTAAGGGAGCTGTCATTCAAACCGTTCATATGCTTTCTATGGCTGTATGGGCAGGAGTTCTTTTTGCTATTGCGTGGTTTACAGCAGAAGCGCGGAACTGGGATCGTTTTCTGAAATGGTTCACCCCAGTATCAATCGCTTGTGTCGTACTTATCTTGGGATCGGGACTGCTTACGATGAGCTACACGGTACCTGAATATGTAAACTCCTGGATTCTGCCGTATGGGCAGGCATTGTTAATGAAACATTTACTGTTTGTTCCGATTATTATTTGCGGATTGTGTAATGGATTTTTAATTCGGAGTAAAATGAAACAGAATCAAGGTTTTGCTGTCATTCCTTGGCTCAAAGCAGAAACCATTCTTATTCTATTTGTACTCTTGTTCACAGCCTTAATGTCGCAGGAAGCACCACCTCACACGGTTGCTGAAACACTGCAGTACAATGATCCGTCGGCAATCTTCCTGATGCTTCATCCTGAGGCTGGTGTACCGCTGAACTGGGGCATTACGTTCCCAGCGGCTGCTCTTGCAGGGTTTGCTCTACTAATCCTTGCTGGGATGATCATTTCATTTACAAACAAAAAAGCAAGCCCTGTAATGTTACTAATTCTTGGATTTCTGTTTGTACTCACTGCTTACGGAAGCCTAATGTTAAGTGTAGCATAGCGCATACCGGATGAAAGATAAAATAGTTATCGATACCGCCTTTATTTCAAGGATAAAGGCGGTATTTTTATTTACAAATAGATAGGAGCATATATAATGAAGCTTATGGAACCTATAATGATTCATAAAGTGTTGTCGAATGAGACAAGGCGGGATATTCTTGAATGGCTCAAAAAACCCGAAGAACATTTCGGTGATCGGTACCATGCTCCTCCTAACGGAGATTGGACAAAAGGAGTATGTGTAGGAGATATTCAAGCGAAGGCAGGGCTTGCACAATCCGTTATTTCGAATTATTTATTATCAATGCAAAAGGCCGGCCTGCTCTTGTCAGAACGTGTTGGTCAGTGGACATATTACAGACGAAATGAAGAGGTCATTCAGCAGTTTTGTGATGAACTCAAAAAAAATCTATAAGAAAGGAGGCTTTTTTTTCATTATAATTATCTAGATTCCTAGATATAAAGATACGTAAGGGACTATCAAAATCTCCTCGTCCTATTTATGATACAATGACAAAAAAAGAAAAGTGACGAAGAGGAGGGGTAACGTGGTACGCTTCGGTATTATTGGAACAAACACGATTACAGAGCGTTTTCTGGAGGCGGCAAGCACACTCACTGATTTCAAGCTTACGGCAGTTTATTCACGGACGGAGGAACGCGCTAAACAATTTGCTGAAAAACACGGTGCAGAATTTATCTATACAAATTTAGAACATATGGCTGCGAGTGAAGAGCTCGATGCTGTGTACATTGCCAGCCCAAATTCATTACATAGTGAGCAAGCGATCCTCATGATGAATCATGGGAAGCATGTTTTGTGTGAGAAACCAATTGCTTCTAATAGTAAACAGCTTCAAGATATGCTGGACGCAGCTGCAGCAAATCAGGTTGTGTTAATGGAAGCGATGAAATCAACACTTCTTCCGGGTTTTGCAAAAATCCAAGAGGAGCTGCCTAAGCTGGGCACGGTTCGTAAATATAATGTGAACTATTGTCAGTATTCCTCTCGCTATGATGCATATAAAGAAGGTAAGGTTCTTAATGCTTTTAAGCCCGAGTTCTCTAACGGCTCCTTGATGGATATTGGAGTGTACTGCATCTACCCGATGGTTGTCCTGTTTGGCCAGCCTGAGAATATCAAAGCAACCAGTGTGATGCTTAATTCGGGTGTAGATGGTGAGGGAAGTATCGTGTTGCAGTACAAGGAAATGGAAGGAGTCATTACGTACTCCAAAATAACGAACTCTTATCTGCCATCCGAAATCCAGGGGGAAGAGGGAAGTATGGTTATTGATCACATTAGTACGCCTGGAAAAGTGCAGATTCATTATCGACAGGGTGAAACAGAGACGATCTCGGAAGTATCAAATGAACCTGCTATGAAGTACGAGGCAGCGGAGTTTATCCGTCTTGTACAAAGCGGAGAGCTGGAATCACCTGTGAATTCACATCATCATTCCAGTGTAACCATGGCGATCATGGACACGGTTCGAAGACAGATTGGGCTTGTCTACCCTGCAGATCGTTAAACTAGAGAACAAAAAGAGGCCCGGTACGCAGAACGAAAGGCGGCCGGGTTATTTGCATCTTTTTATTTAGGAATAATTAGTGTACCGCATGAAGGGTATTATCGAGTAGAAGAGCTGCTTCTTCAGGCGAAATATTTCGAGCGGTGATGAGTTCGCTGATGACAAGTTTACGTGCATTGTTCAGCATGTTTTTGTCAGTCCAGCCAAGTGATTTTTTTGAACTCAGATGACTCAAATCACGGATAACTTGCAGCTCCATAGTAAGTTCACCTGTTTTCAGTTTATTCAGCAGATTTTGCTGTCTTGCCGTAGGATTGGAGGGGAGTTCAGAACTTTGTTCCAAAAGTACGGATCGTGCGCTTTCCAGCATTTCCTCATCCGCAATACTCCGAATGCCGAGCGATTCAGCATTATGGATCGGAAATGAGACTTCCATGACCGGATGCTCAATGGTCACCTGGTAATACCATTTTTTCTCTCCGAGAATTTCCTTCTCTTCCATAGCCTCAATATGACCTGCACCGTACATGGGGTAGAAAATATAATCGCCTACTTGAAACATAGATAAAACTTCCTTTCCGAAGACCTTGAAATAAAAAAAGACCCTGATTTAGTTGGGTGTTCGCCGTGAGTTATTCTTCTATTATAGCATACGTTTGAAATCGGCCTGGTTTTAGTGAGGTTGGAGTAAGGGGAGGCGGTGTTTCCAAGCTCCCTGCTCCACTTGTTTTGTCTGGACATAAGTAGATTCGAAGAAGCAGTGGTCCAGCCAAAGCCAAAAGTCGCAGAGATCTAGGAAACACCCAAATCCCCCGATGTCCAAGCCACCTTTCAAAGGGGCGAGTTCAAAGTGATGCGGTTGGAGTAAGGGGAGGACGGTGTTTCCAAGCTCCCTGCTCCACTTGTTTTGTCTGGACATAAGTAGATTCGAAGAAGCAGTGGTCCAGCCAAAGCCAAAAGTCGCAGAGATCTAGGAAACACCCAAATCCCCCGATGTCCAAGCCACCTTTCAAAGGGGCGAGTTCAAAGTGATGCGGTTGGAGTAAGGGGAGGACGGTGTTTCCAAGCTCCCTGCTCCACTTGTTTTGTCTGGACATAAGTAGATTCGAAGAAGCAATAGTCCAGCCAAAGCCAAAAGTCGCAGAGATCTAGGAAACTCCTAAATCCCCCGATGTCCAACCTTGCTTTCAAAAAGGCCGAGATCAAAGTATGCGACAACGCAAAATCGGCTGAATGGTTTGGGAAACCATCCAGCCGTTACGGAGGAAAATGAATTAGAGGGGGAGGTTTGATTTTTTGATCTCTGCGGAGAGTTGCTCTGGGTATCCATATGTTCCGTGTTCACTCAGATCAAGACCAACGAGTTCTTCCTCTTCGGATACGCGAATACCGATCGTTTTCTTCATGACCCATAGAATTGCGAAGGATACTGCGAAGGCGTAGATTGCGCATGTAACAACACCGAGTGCCTGAACGCCCAGCTGTCCGAAGCCGCCGCCATAGAATAGACCCGGGTTACCTACCGCAAGTTTTTCGACCAGTTCAGGAGTAGCAAAGAAACCAGTGGACAGTGTACCCCAGATTCCTGCAGTACCATGAGCAGACAAGGCTGCGATAGGATCATCAATTCTCATTTTCTCGAAGAAGCGGATGCTGAAAAAGACGAGGATACCGGCAATCAGGCCGATCACAATGGCAGCCCAGGAATCTACATAAGCACAAGATGCGGTGATGGCAACAAGTCCGGCAAGCGCACCGTTTAACATCATGCCTACATCCGCTTTTCCCATAAAGGCCCAAGCAACGAGGAGAGCAGCAACAGCACCGGCTGCGGCACCAAGCTGTGTATTGATGGCAACAAATCCGAAGAAACTTCCATCTTCCACGGTTAGTGTACTGCCTGCATTAAATCCGAACCAGCCTACCCATAGAATCATTACGCCGAGTGTTGTAAAGACTTGGTTATGACCTGGCATATGGTTTGGTTTACCATCTTTATTGTATTTACCGATCCGTGGTTTTAACAGAATTGTTGCTGCTAAAGCTGCACAAGCCCCTGTTAAATGAACTACTGTGGAACCAGCAAAGTCTTGGTCTCCATGTTCAGAGAGCCAGCCGCCGCCCCAAATCCAGTGTGCAATAACAGGATATACAAGTACGGAGAAGAGAACAGCGAAGATGAGATACGAGGATAATTTTGCTCTTTCGGCAAAACCGCCCCAAGCGATGGACATGGATACGGCAGCAAAAGCAAGCTGAAAGATGAACATAACGCTTGGGGCTATGATGTCATCTGCAGAAGAGCCTGTGACATTAAAAGCGAAGTAATCGCCCCAACCAATGAGTGCATTTCCTTGACCGCCAAAGATCAGCGCATAACCCACTGCCCAAAATACAATGGATACAATCCCGACGGTGAAGATCGTCTTGCCTGCAACGTGACCGGCGTTCTTCATTCGAGTTGAACCTGCTTCAAGAAGAATGAATCCGCCTTGCATGAATAATACCAAAATGGCTCCCAGCATGACCCAAACACTGTTTATTCCGATGACCTCCATCTTGAACCACTCCTTGTTTGTATAAAATGACTTGCATCACGCTGCTGACTGCAATATGAGAACGAGGACAACAACCTTCTATTCTCACAAATGGTAAAGTTTGTTTGTAAGGCTTTGACCGTATTGTAGAGCGAAAATTATACTTTGTCAATATATCTAACATAAGATTCTGTAAAATTTATTTTGTGCACACATTATTTGTATTATTATTTGCACTTTATTACATATTTAATATAAGTAATTCATTAATTATTCGAAATTGAATAGATATTAGGATGATCAAGCACATAAAACAGTATATTTACATTAAATAACTAATATATAACATATATATGACACAATTCGTTTTTATAAAACTTTTGGTTTTTGAAACGATCATCCTAGAAAAACGTATGAAAATTGGGCTTTTTTCATTAATATATATATAGGAGCTATTGGATCGTAAGAAAGGGATGCATATATGGAACAAGAGAGAGTTTGGCCAGACAGATTTAAGCGTTTTTTTCTCAATAATAAATTTGTTCTTTTTTTGTTGATCATCTTATTGATTGGTCTCAATATTATGGTCTTTACCAAAGTTTCATTCGTTTTTCGGCCTTTAGAAGTTTTGCTTAGGACCATTGTGATACCGATTTTATTAACAGGTGTAGTGTATTATTTACTGAATCCGCTGGTGGACATATTAGAACGCCGAGGTTTAAAAAGAATATATTCGATTCTGATCTTATATCTTCTAATTGCAGCTATTATTACGATTGTGATCCTTGCGGTCGTTCCCGTTGTGCGGCAACAGATTGAGGACTTAATTCTTAATTTCCCAAGATATTATGAAAATGTAGCCTTTCAGTTTGAACAGTTTATTGGAAGTCAGTATCTGACACAGATTCAATCCGCAGTTAATTTTGATTTGGATACGATGATTCAGGACTTATCTAAACAGGCGAGCACGATTTTGGATACGACTTTTTCAGGAATTGGCGGTTTCTTAGGAATCCTAACAGAGACCGTGCTCACCATCGTCACCGTGCCGTTCATTCTTTTCTATTTATTAAAAGACGGCAAAAAACTGCCTAATTATCTGTTGTCTTTCCTGCCAACAAAGATGCGGCCAGGGACAACTCGAATTCTTGCCGAATCCAATCATCAGATCAGCTCGTATATTCGCGGACAGATTATTGTGAGCTTCTGTATTGGTGTTCTGCTGTATATTGGCTATGTCATTATCGGTCTTGATTATGCGCTTATCCTTGCTGTGATTGCTGCCTTTACGAGTATTGTTCCTTATCTCGGACCGGCAATCGCGATCACACCTGCGCTTCTCGTTGCTGCCTTTACGTCACCGGTAATGCTGCTGAAAATGATCGCCGTTTGGACAATTGTTCAGCTGATCGAAGGGAAATTCATATCTCCGCAGATTATGGGAAAATCGCTTAAAGTGCATCCCATTACCATTATTTTTGTCATTCTGACAGCGGGGAATTTGTTTGGAGTGGTTGGGATCTTGCTGGCCGTACCCGGTTATGCCGTTCTTAAAGTGCTCTTCACCCATCTATTCAACTGGTTCAGGGATGGTTCGGGGCTCTACGATCAGGATATAAAATAAAAAGAAGCATTCTTGCAGACGTTAACTGCAGGAATGCTTCTTTTTATTTTCGAAGAAAGGTAAACCGATGTTACTCGTGTTTAATATGCTGAAGAGTCTGAATGAAGATTTGTTCAATATGTCCATCGTCGAGCGAATAATATACGGTTTTTCCTTCTTTGCGCCGCTTCACGATACGCATGTTGCGCAGGGAACGGAGCTGATGAGAGATGGCGGATTGTCCCATATCCAAAAGTACTGTGAGATCATGAACGCATAATTCTCTCTGTAATAATGCATCAATAATACGAAGGCGGGTCGGATCACTAAATGCCTTAAACCAGTCTGCCATTTGTACCGACGTTGTTTTATCAAGCAAGGAGTTTTTAAGGTTGTCTAGTGAAGCTTCCGAACCAGAGCATGTTGCATCACAATCTTCAATCGGTATTATTTTTTGATTTTCCATGTGTATCACCGCCTCTTATATTGTTTTATTATAGCCAAAATAAGGGGAAGTGTATAAATATATATTTATTGTTCCAAGTATCATTGACTTCGTCTTTGACAGGTGCATATAATAAATCCATAAACATATGAACAGTTGCTCATATATTACTTTTAACGATTTCCATGGGAAGTCAGAGGAGATGACAGAGCGTGAGTAATGAAACCAAACAAGTAAGATATGAACTGCTTTTGGATGGTCTTGACTGTGCGAACTGTGCAATGAAGATTGAAAATGGAGTAAGTAAACTGCAAGGAGTCACGTCTGCAACAGTTAACTTTGCAACATGTAAATTGATTCTTACTGCAGAAGATGAGACGAAAGAAGATGTCATCACGGAAGCAAAACGTAAAATTAAACAACTTGATTCGCATATTAAAGTTTCCGTCATAGGAGCGAGAACCCCTCAAAAAGAGGGCAGAAAAAATGGGCATGTCCATCAGCATCATGCCCATGATCACCACGGACATGATCACCACGGACATGATCACCACGGACATGATCACCACGGACATGATCACCACGGACATGATCACAGCCACGGCGAAGCGGACGGGCATGAAGGACATAGTCATGATCATAGTTCAGCCCAAATGCGTAAAGTTGCTGTACGGCTTGGTGCAGGAACGATCCTTGCTGTTCTCGCAGCACTGCTGCCGATCGGTGGCTGGGCTGAAGTCTCCTTGTTTGTGCTTGCTTATCTGCTGATTGGCGGTGATGTGTTATGGCAAGCTGTTCGCAATATTGCAAGAGGCCAGGTATTTGATGAATTTTTCCTGATGTCCATCGCAACGTTGGGCGCGTTTGCCATTCGGGAATACCCGGAAGCTGTTGCAGTCATGTTGTTTTATCAGATTGGAGAGATGTTTCAGAGTCTTGCTGTGAACCGTTCACGTAAGTCCATTCAGTCATTAATGAACATACGGCCGGACTATGCAAACGTGGAGACAGACCAAGGCACTCATAAAATCTCACCTGAACAAGTTGAAATAGGGAATATTATTGTTGTGAAGCCCGGAGAGCGGGTACCGCTTGATGGAGTCGTAATATCAGGGACCTCTATGCTTGATACCTCTGCACTGACAGGAGAGTCTCTTCCTAGAGAAGCAGAGCCGGGCAGTGAGATGCTGAGTGGATTTGTTAATCTAAATGGTGTCTTGAAAATAAAAGTATCCAAAACTTACGGTGAGTCCACCGTATCCAAAATTCTGGATCTTGTCCAAAATGCATCAAACAAAAAAGCACCTACGGAAACATTTATTAATAAATTTGCAAGGGTATATACTCCGATTGTCGTCATTGTAGCCCTGCTGTTAGCCATCATCCCACCGCTTGTGATGAGTGGTGCTGAATTCTCAGATTGGCTGTACCGGGCGCTGATCTTTCTTGTTATCTCCTGTCCTTGTGCCCTTGTTGTTTCCATTCCGCTTGGATTTTTTGGAGGCATTGGAGCGGCATCCAAAGCAGGGGTGCTTGTAAAAGGCGGAAATTACCTCGAAGCTTTGAGTCAAGTGAAAACAGTCGTATTTGATAAAACGGGAACTCTTACGGAAGGCGTTTTTGAAGTATCCGGGATTTATCCTTCTCGTAAGTTCCTTGCTTCTGCTGGTTCAGAAGAGGAAGCCAAACAACAGTTATTAGAATATACAGCTTATACAGAACTGCATTCTCATCATCCAATTGCGGCATCTATTCGAAAAGCATATCAAGAAGCGCTTCAAGAAGAGCGGGTTACAGATTATGAGGAATTATCAGGTTATGGAATTAGGGCAAGGGTGGATGGTCATATCATCTTTGCAGGGAATACGAAACTCATGAAACAGCAAGAAGTTGCTTACGAGGAGGCAGCAGCATACGGTACAGTTATTCATGTGGCAGTTGATGGGGCATATGCAGGGCACCTTGTTATCTCGGACCGAATCAAAGCAGATGCTGCCCGGGCGCTGGATGATCTTCGTTCCCTCTCGATTCATAAGACAGTGATGCTTACTGGGGACGTTCGATCTGTTGCCGAATCTGTTGCAAAGGAACTTGGAGTAGATGAGGTGCACGCAGAACTGCTTCCGCAGCATAAAGTGGAACAGATGGAGCGGATTACTGCTTCGAAAGATGCGAAAGAGAAAGTGATGTTTGTGGGTGACGGCATTAATGATACCCCTGTTCTTGCCCAAGCTGATGTGGGTGTTGCGATGGGAGGTCTCGGGTCGGATGCGGCGATTGAAGCTGCTGATATTGTCATCATGACGGATGAACCTTCTAAGATTGCAACGGCGATTCGCATTGCGAAACGGACCCGCACTATTGTATGGCAAAATATTATCTTTGCACTGGGTGTTAAAGCGGTGTTCCTTATTCTTGGTGCATTCGGCATAGCAACCATGTGGGAAGCTGTCTTCTCTGATGTGGGTGTGACTGTTCTTGCTGTACTAAACGCTATGCGGATCTTGGGATACAAAGAACCTGCTTCAGCAGTTAAATAGCAACCTATTTACACTATCAAAACGAAGCCTCTTCCTTTTTACTGGAGGAGGCTTTTTTTAGGGTTTGTTTTACGTTTCTCCATTCACTAAATTCCAGTTCCTCCTTAGATTCCCTAAGACAATTCTTCTTCTAAACCTATGTACATAGGCGAAAAATGTTAGCAATTATTGTTTTAATTACTGTCAGCGGGATATTACTTTATAAGGAATCAATTTCATATAATCTTTAGTTGCTTTAATCGAGAGGATATAGATCAAAGTGATTCTATTTTGAGTTATGAAATTGATTCAAGAGGATAACAATTAGATCAGTTCTTATTTTCATAGATCATTTTTAACTACTAATTCGAATGGAGGTCCTAAAATGTTACTACAGCATTTATATATTAACGGACAATGGAGAGAAGCAAAATCCTATACGACACTGCTTTCTCCTTACAGTGAAGAAACCATCGCACAAGTTGCTATTGCATCAGAACAAGATGTAGAAGATGCTGTTGAAGGAGCAGCGGAAGCTTTTAAAGTGATGCGCAAGATGCCTGCACACGAGCGTTCTTGCATTCTTGCAAAAGTTGCAGAGCTTTTAGAAGAGCGGAAAGACGAAGCTGCAGAGCAGATCGCTAAAGAGGCTGCAAAACCTCTCAAGGCAGCAAAGGCTGAGGTGGATCGGACGATCGAAACGTACCGTTTTGCAGCAGAGGAAGCCAAACGAATTCAGGGCGAGACGATTCCTATGGATGCGGCAGCTGGCGGAGAGGGAAGAATTGCTTACACGGTAAAAGAACCTGTCGGTGTGGTCGGAGCGATCACGCCATTTAATTTTCCGATGAATCTGGTTGCACATAAGCTTGGACCTGCCATCGCAGCTGGGAATACAATCGTGTTAAAACCTGCGGGACAGACGCCTTTGTCTGCCTATCTTATCGCGGAGTTATTTGAAAAAGCAGGTTTGCCCAAAGGTGCTCTTCAGGTGATAAGCGGGAATGGGAAAATGATCGGGGATAAGCTGGTTACTGACTCGCGTGTGAAGCATATTACATTCACAGGGAGTCCGAAAGTCGGAACGGGAATTCGAGAGAAAGCAGGCTTAAAAGGGGTGACACTTGAACTTGGCTCGAATGCTGCGGTCATTATCGATAAAGAACCAGGAGATTTAGAAGCCATTGCAGAGCGGGTGACAGCCGGTGCTTATTCTTACCAAGGCCAGGTATGTATCTCCGTGCAGCGAGTTTATGTTCATGAAGAGATTGCCGAATCCTTCACCAAGCTTCTAACTGAGAAAGTCTCTAAGCTGCGTACAGGTGATCCTTCGGACCCGAATACGGATGTATCGGCGCTCATTACAGAGGAGGATACACAGCGAGTAAGGGACTGGATTCAGGAAGCGAAGGCAGAGGGAGCGAAAGTAGTGATTGGCGGAGAGATGGAAGGCCGAGTGCTTAAACCAACCATCTTAACCCATGTGCCACTTTCTGCAAAAGTCTCCTGTCAGGAGGTATTTGGACCGGTCGTTGTAGTTCATAGCGTGAACTCGGTCACGGAAGCGATCCAGCTGGTAAACGATTCCATGTATGGACTTCAAGCGGGTATCTTCACACAAAACATCAATGATGCGATGAAAGCAGCAGATACACTTGAGGTGGGCGGCGTGATGATTAATGATATTCCTACTTTTCGCGTAGACCATATGCCTTACGGGGGTGTGAAACAAAGTGGATTTGGCAGAGAAGGCATCAAATATGCGCTGGATGCAATGACGGAACTTAAGCTTGTGGTCATTAACCGTAATTGAATCAATTTCATAACTCATTAAAACGATAAGTTTGTAACTATATATAGACAAATAGAACCATTTTGATCTATATATACTCCTGACTAAAGCAACGAAAGGTATTATGAAATTGATTCATTAGAACATTGTTTCATGTTCTTTTTTCTTATAACTAGGTTCATTCTGAACAGAATGGGTAACTAACCATATATAGTAAAATGAGAAGCTTAGACGTTCAAATGTACTTAATCCTATAGAACATGACCCACAGTAAGCAATCATTCAAATTAAAAAACAGCAGGAAGGGGGTGTGAGCGTTGCAGTATACATTAGATGATCTTTCCTCTTTTACAGGAGTGGATCAAGAGACATTAACTTCCTACGAGGAAGAAGGTTTACTTGAATCACACGGTGACGTAGATCATGCACCGAAGTATGGATATGATAGCTTGCTTGCACTTCAGCAGATTATGTTATACCGGGAACGATCTTTATCAGTCAATCAAATTAAAGAACGAATGCAATCGGAACCGAAGGAACTGCTGGGCAGACTGCACGATCATCGGCTGCATTTACTCAGAGAATCTTCTCGAATTCATACGTTAATCCAGTCCGTAGATGAAACGATTGAGTCGCTAGAACTCCATAAAGAGATCGAACCAGATCATCTATTTAGAGGTTTCAGCGAGGAGGAACGAAGCGAAAAGAAGGGACCAAGCCTCTCCCCAAGCGAAATCGAGATGGAGTTAAGTAACTCTACTACTCGGGTGCAGGAAGAATATTTATCATCCCAGGAGACGCTGGATATGATTAATGAACAGCTTCAACAAGCGATGGAGAGGGGACTCACTCCTGCAAGTGAGGAAGTACAAAGAACGGTACGAATGCACTTAGATTGGGTTAAACAATTTTATACGCCGACAGCAACGATATATAAAGGCCTGGCAGATCTTTACGTGGATAAGATACAGTATAGGGAGATATATAATCGTTACCATCCGGGGATGGCAGAGTATATGCGTGACAGTATGCTCGTGCTGGCGGATCGGGAACTGAAGTGAGTGTAATCCTATAAAAAACAGGCACCTTGAGAGAATTCTCGAGGTGTCTGTTTTTTAATGCTTTATTTATATTATAGCTGTGCTGATAAAATTTCCACGAATTGTTCCAAAAATTCCTGATCTACTTGGTCAAAACGGGATAAATGGGGGCTGTCTATATCCAGTACACCGAACAGTTCTCCATTTTTCACAATAGGAACGACAATTTCACTTTTGGTTGCTTCATCACAAGCAATATGTCCGGGGAATTCATTCACGTTCTCCACACGTATCGTGCGGCGCTGCTCAGCGGATGTTCCGCATACGCCTCTTCCTATACCAATTCGAATACAAGCGGGAAGACCTTGGAAAGGTCCCAAGACGAGTTCCTTACCATCATAAATATAAAATCCAACCCAGTTGATATCGGTTAAAAATACATTGAGCAAAGCAGAAGCGTTTGCCATATTGGCTATTGCATTCGGTTCATCATAGATTAAGCCTTTTAATTGACTGAGCACGGTATGGTATTGTTCCTCACGTGTTCCTTCGTAGGCAGTAGTTTGAAATGACATGTGTAGTCCCCTTCCAGATAGTCGCTAGTATTATGTTTCACCTGTGGATATGAACAAAAAATCATTAATATATCTAATTAATTGTATGTGATTGATCTCACGTAAGCAAGGGTAATGATGAAGTAAACGAAGGAAGTTTTCTAACGAGTACAATGGAATATCATTTTATGATGACAAGCTATTTTAATCAAAAGAGAGGAGTTATGATATGCTAGCAGATACACAAAATTTATTTATCCGAATTCACATGCTTCACATGGCTCAAAGTGAAGATTTAACGGTAACTGGCGTACTCACTAAGCTTGAAACACAAGGTTACAGAGTAGGTGAGCGTGAAGTGAAACAAGAGCTGGAGAGACTTACCCAAGAAAATTTTCTGACTTCTCACGATGATAAATTTAGTATCACAGGAGCAGGAATTGCAGAATTTAAAGAAGTTCGTACCCTGCTTGGATCGGTTGCGGCAGAGGTTGTAGAAACAGAAACTGTCTAATTCGTTCCCATCCATCACTTGATACGAAAAAGAAAAAGCACGTGCACCTCTATTAGTCATAGGGGATCACGCGCTTTTTCTTTTTTTGCCTAATGAATTAAATAGGACGATACAAAGGACTTACTATGCTTCGAGTGGAGTAAGAGAATCTACTCCCTTGGCTGATTCGGAAGAAAAAGCGGGATGAACTTCATGGGTTGCATCTTTACATACGAAATTTTCTTCTCTGTATAAAATCTCATTAACAAAATCCATAACTTCCGTACGGTATAAGGACGGATTGGTCATATAAGCATTCGCATGCTCTGCTTTTTCCACTAATAATAAACGTTTGAATCCAATTTTACGGGAGAATAAATCCTCGCTCATATAGGTAGGAACAAATCGATCCTCTATGCCGTGAACAAACATGACAGGGAGCTCGCTTTCTTCTACTGCGCGCAGCGGCGATACCTGTTCTATTCGAAAACCGGCTCTTTTTAGTACACGTCGATGCATGATCGTATAAAACCAGGGGAAAACTTGAAGTTTGACTCGTCTAATCTGGTATTTCATAAGTTCAGTCAAATCAGAGTAAGGACAATCGGCAATCACAAATTTCACGCAAGGGTCTGCAATGGATAGATACTCGAGGACCGTACCGCCGCCTAAAGATTGCCCGTGCAGACCGATAAGGCAGTCCTGACCAACGCGTTCGCGTAAAAGATCCACCCAAGCTGCGACATCATACTTCTCTTTGTATCCAAACGTTGTATAGATGCCTTCACTTTTTCCATGTCTCCGCTGATCAACGAGCAGTAGATTAAACCCGAGCTCGGAGAACATCGTAATGTACTGCGTTGATATAGAGTGAGATGCGGTGTAACCGTGTACTATAATAATCCAGCGATGGGAAGAAGGGTTGGGTTCAACGATGACGCCATGGAGCTTAAGACCATCTTGGCTTTTAATCCATACATCTTCTTTAGCCAGTTCATTATAGGCTGATCGGTGATAGACACCTGCCTTTTCAAGCATGGAGAACAAATAATCTTCACTCCGTACCTTCATACGCATCATTTTTCTAAAAGTATACGTAAGAAGTCCTTCCACTAAGAGTAAGAAGGAAAGCAAAATGAAAGCAATTTGATACATCGTGGGTCGTTCCTCCTTCCATGGATACTGACCGTAGTATACCCCTTGATTTATGTCTGATATCCCCGTACCTATGATTATCCACTTGTCTTCTTTTTCTTCCTGTGATTAGATGACTAGAGCAACAAGCTGTTTTACTGCAGAAAGGATAAATAGGAGGAATTAACATGTATAGATGCTCAGGTCACCTCCCTGAATTACATACAGAACGATTGTGGCTGAGAAAGCTGCGGAAGCAGGATAGCGCAGCGATTTTCCAGGTATGGTCTGATCCAGCCGTCACAAAATATATGAATATTGAGTCCATGCACAGCAAAGAGGATGCGGAGGAAATGATTGAACTCCTCGATGGGTGCTCGCAAAATGAAGAGGGTTTTCGATTCGCAATTATTGAAAAAAGCAGTGGTAAAATTATTGGCAGCTGTGGATTTAACAATTGGCAGCTTGAAGGTGCGTTTCGCGGTGAGATTGGATATGAACTGGCTTCTTCGCACTGGCGGCAAGGACTCATGACAGAAGCGGTAACCAAATTGCTGGATTTCGGTTTTACTACCATGGAATTAAACCGTATAGAGGCTTTAGTTGATCCGCGAAACGATGCTTCTGCCAAGCTGCTATCATCCCTGTCATTTACTTGTGAAGGGATTCTTCGGCAGCTGCAATATACATCTACAGGTTATAAGGATATGCAGATGCACTCCCTTTTGTTTGAAGAATGGAAGTATTTGAGAAAATAAACTTGAAAAACACTTCAAATCATTTCCTGTGAATAAAATAAGCTGCTTTCTTCCCTGGGGAGTAAGGGAATGGTAATATGGAATAGGTTTGCGTGAAAGCAAACAAAGGAAAGAAGGTATTAATTTTTATGACGAATACTAATCAAATAAATGGCCGCGGCCTCATCTTAATTGGTGTGCTGCTGGCCACATTTTTGTCTGCAATTGAAGGGACTGTGATCGGCCCTGCAGGACCAACGATCGTGAGCGATCTTGGGGATGTATCGCTGCTGAGCTGGATCTTTACGTCCTACCTGCTGACGATGGCGGTCAGCACTCCGATCTTTGGTAAAATTAGCGATCTTTACGGCAGAAAACCCGTGTTCCTCATCGGTGTAGCCTTGTTTTTATTAGGCAGTATCTTGTGCTGTTTTGCTGTAAATATGGAAAGTATGATTGCTTTTCGAGCCATTCAGGGGATTGGAGCGGGGGCAGTAGTTCCTGTGACGTTCACGATTATCGGCGACATTTACAGTATTGAAGAACGCGGCAAGGTGCAGGGACTGATCAGTTCGGTATGGGGGATTTCTTCGTTAGTCGGTCCCCTGATCGGCGGTTATTTTGTTGATTATCTGGGTTGGCAGTGGATATTTGGATTTAATATTCCCTTTGGACTTCTAGCAATGTGGTTTGTTGCGAAGTACTTTAAAGAAGAAGTAGTAAAAAGAAATACGAAAATCGACTTTGCGGGTGCATTTACCTTTATTATTGGGATTACTTCGTTATTGATTGTACTCACACTTGGCGGTCAGTCTTATGCATGGACTTCACCATTTATTATTCTTCTACTCCTTGGTGCAATCAGTTTTCTGATCTTATTTGTTTATATCGAAAGTAAAGCAGAGGAACCGCTTGTTCCACTGAGTCTATTCCGTATTCGGGATATTACCTTATCTAATATTTCTGGCATGCTCATCAGCGCTCTGCTTATTGGTCTTTCGAGTTACCTTCCCCTGTGGGTACAAGGAGTACGCGGAGGAAACGCTACTTCTTCCGGTTTAATGCTCGCGCCCATGTCAATAGGATGGTTAATCGGAGGAATTATTGCAGGCAGACTTCTTGTAAAGCTCGGCTCACGTAAAACTACACTAATTGGGCTTACGGCTATTGTCATCGGTTCGGTTGGTTTACTATTTGTAGCGGCCAGCACACCAGAATGGGTGATGTATGTATATACTTTCATCTATGGTATTGGTTTTGGATTTTCTTTTACCGTGTTTACGATTATTGCCCAGTCTTCTGTAGGTCATCGTCAAAGAGGGGCTTCTACAGCGCTGAATACTTTTACACGGACACTGGGACAAACCATCGGAGCTGCTGCGTTTGGTACTTGGTTAAATGTGCGAATTGCCGCTCTTTCTGATGAATACCATTTGACCGAACAAGGCATCACACAAGCAGATATTAATCAAATCCTTGCTCCGCATGGCACGGCTACGATGCCAGATCATCTCAAGATGATGCTGCAAAATGTACTTGAACTCAGTTTACATTCACTTTTTGTTATTATGATGATTATCTCCATTGTTGCTTTTCTTGTGACTGCGGGTCTGCGGAACGCAGCGCCTGAACCTGTGACTGACGAAGATCAGTAAGGAATCATTTATCTATATTTTAACTCCATAATCGATGTGAGATTATTTTTCTCTTCCTCTATCATAAATAGACGCTATCAGCGGCATACTAAGAAACAGCGTGACAGGCATTCTTGAATTCTAGATATGATGAAGAGAGGATGAGCGATGTGGAGGAACCTGCAATCCTGACTCAATTTCCTGATCAGACAAAAGCTCGCGGAGCATTTGAAACGTTAGTAGAGTTAGGTTATAAACCAGAAATGCTCGGATCAGGTCTTATGGATGTAAAGATAGAGCAACAGGACATTACGACAGCTCTTGAAATTATCGAAGTTTTTGAAGGAAAGATACAGGATGAGAACGGGAATCGAGAGAGGATTACTCCTAGTTTCGATGGTAAAGATGATACCGAATTCGCATACCTGTCCATTCCGGCCCACACGGTTAATGAAGATTTAGATGAAGCTTACTTATCTGGACAGAGCGACAATCCTTTCGGGGATAACTTCCTGGAAGAAGAGCGTAATTATAGTACGGACCATGATGATTTTGGGGCAGCATACGGGGGCTTTTCAGGTAGTGTAAAAGCGTAACAATACAAAAAAAGCGATCATTCCAAAGTGATCGCTTTTTTGTATGTGCATAGCTCTAATAGAATTTGATACCTGCTTATGCTCCAGCAGTTTGTTGTGCAGCATGTTTCCCTGCGGTGTATCCGGTGGAGAAGGCAGCCGTGATATTATATCCTCCGGTGTAGCCGTGAATATCAAGGATTTCTCCGCAAAAATAAAGACCTTGCATGAGCTTAGATTCCATTGTTTTCGGGTATATCTCTTTTAAGTTTACTCCGCCTCCTGTCACGAATGCTTCAGCAAGAGAACGAGTTCCTGTTACAACAATAGGAAAACCTTTTATTAGATTCGCCAGGGTTTCCATCGCGCCTTTAGGAAGGTGATGATATGTCGTATCTTCTTCAATCTCGGCTTTGGTCAGGATGACAGGGATAAGCCGCTCAGGAACAATTCCTTTCAGCGAGTTTTTGATCGCTTTTTTCGGCTCCTGTTCAAGTTTATATTTCAGTTCCTGTGTCATTTCTCCCAGAGATTTTGAGGGATATAGATCAAGCTTCATCGTTACCTGATGTGAACCTGTTTTCTTCTGTACTTTCCGAATGAACTGACTGCACCTTAGAGCTATAGGTCCAGATAAACCGAAATGAGTAAAAATCATATCTCCTTCATGACGAATGACGACTTTATCTTTCGCATCGTGAACCGAGAGGGCAACGTCCGATAAAGACAGACCCTGCAGTTCTTTCGACTGAATGAAACGCTCGCCTGAAACAATAGGCACCTCGGTAGGGTATAATTCGGTTATGGTATGACCTGCCGCTTCAGCCCATGGGTATCCATCCCCTGTAGAACCGGTTTGAGGTACTGATTTTCCTCCTGTCGCGACAATAACTGCATCTGAACGAATCATCTTACCTGATGCAAGCTTCACCCCGGCAACCTTCTGATCCTCATACACAATTTCGGACACGGGTGAGTCCGTATAAATCTTTACCCCGAGAGCTGTTGCTTTTCCAATGAGTGCATCCACTACTGTCTTGGCCCGGTCGGATACCGGGAACATTCTTCCATTGTCTTCTTCTTTCAAAGCAATGCCAAGATCCTCAAAGAACCGCATAATTCCTCTGTTATCCATATGTTGAAAAGCGCTGTACAAAAACTTGCCGTTTCCTGGTATATGGCGGATCAGCTCGTCTGGTTCTTTGGCATTGGTTACATTACAACGGCCGCCTCCCGAAATTCCAAGTTTCCGTCCAAGTTTATTACCTTTATCTATAAGAAGAACGGAAGCTCCATGTTCCGCTGCGGCAACAGAAGCCATAAGACCGGATGGACCTCCGCCAATCACAATTACATTTACATTCATTGTATGAATTAACCTCTTTCTATACCTTATTGCGAACTTCAAAACCCTGGGCAGGTCTCAGGGCGGGTCTCTTATCTATCGTATCAGAACCATGAGATGAAGTCGAAACGATGTCGTAATTTGTTTTTATATCGAAATAAAGAGAAAAGAACTGGATGAATAATGGTATTTTTGCGTATCTACACACAGAAAATATTGTAAAATAATGCTTGCTATGTTTTAATCAGGTTACATAAGGATGTGCCTCGGTAACGTTGCGCGAAGGAGGAATAACAGCCCATGTTTGCGGTCAAAGGTATTTTGTTGCAAGTCCTGCTTGCTGGTATCACTCCGCTTTTATTTTTCCTTTTTTTAGGGCGATTCGGGACCGAATTTCAAGAGATGAAAAAAGCATCGTCATCTGTGCAGATCCAGCGTAGTTTATTGCTCTCTTGTTTCATTACGCTTTGCTTATGCTTTCTTTTTTCGTCTGTCTTATTAGAAAAGATCTATCTGAATTTAAGTCTGGTTCCCGTCACTTTATCTATCTTGTACGGATCCTACCCAATTGGGATTTTAGTCTCGGTGATCTCGATGGCAGCCTTCTTTTTTATCTCCGATTATTGGACAGAACCCGCTATCTTTTTAGGATCAGGCGCTTTACTTTATCCTATTATGTTATTGTTCGTAAAATATTTTAAAAAAGCAAGTCTATCCAGTAAAAAGAAAATTTTTTCAGTGATTTGGTTTTCTTACACGATTCCTTGTTATGGAATTGTTTTGTGGAAATATAATTTTGAACGGACAGAACAGATTGAATATGCGCTCTATTCATCGCTATACATCTTTTCCTCACTGTTTGTTCTTCTCGCTGCAATTCATTTAATAGAAAAAATTCTAGTGTATCACAGCTTTGCTGCTGAACTTGAAATTCGCTGGAAAGAATATCGTCATCAATTAGATATGAATGAACATTTATTAAATACCGTACCTGTGTCGGTCGTTGCCTTTGACATGGAAGGGAATATTGTTAATGCCAATACACGGATGCTTACTCAGATGAAGACGAAGGAATTTATGCCAAATTCCCCTGAAGAAATGATTGGCAAACGAATTGAAGCCATCATTGGTATTGAACATGGACTGCGTGTAACTGAGCGAATTCGAAATGCAAGCCAAACTGGTGAGATCACCTCTGAGTACTTGAGAGTAGGAACTAACACCTATTTCACTACCATATCTCCTGTTAAAAATCCGATTAGCGGAAGAATGATCGGATCATCCATGGTTCTTCAGGATATAACGGAACTTGAGACGCTTCGTAATGAGCTTGCCCATGTAGAAAGGCTGGGTGTTGTCGGTCAAATGGCAGCCAGTATTACACATGAGGTGCGTAATCCGATGGCTGTAGTCAGAGGATTTCTGCAGCTGCTTAGGGAGAAAAGTCCCCAGTCTCTTGATCATTATTACCATATTGTGATGGATGAATTAGATCGAGCTAACAGTATTATTAATGACTTTCTTTCTCTGGCTCAGAATCATGCTTCTGAAAAAGAAGAAGTCCATCTCCATCATATCATTAAGGAGCTGGCCCCTTTACTGCTCGCAGATGCCAACATGAGAGGTCAATCCATAGAAGTGAGATTAGATGACAATATTCCAAGCAGGTTTGTGGATCCAAAGGAAATTAAACAGCTGATACTGAACTTGGCACGAAACGGAATGGAAGCGATGGGGAATAAAGGAACGCTGATTATTAGTACGGCTTTGGAGGAGGGAGATGTAAGACTCAGTGTAAGTGACAGCGGCCAAGGCATTCCTCTTGAAACGCAAAATAAACTTTTCGAGCCATTTTTCACAACGAAATCAGAAGGAACAGGTCTTGGTTTATCATTATGCCAAGGCATTGCCGAAAGACATAATGCAATCATCAGAATTGAATCAGAAGAAGGGGTAGGCACTACTTTTCATGTGATTTTTAAAAAGTAATAAGATGGCGGCCTGTTTAATAAAGGGCAGATTCGTGTATCAATACATAAGAACTTAGGGGCATAAGTTAAGAGGGGATAGAAAACCTGATTCAGAGTCATAATAAGTTTGCCATCATGCTTTAGGGTGTGTGGCTTAAGCATCATAGATAACTTTGTGACGAAGAGAGGAGGGATTCCCTGTGTCAAAAAATGATTCTAAACAACAACAGCTTCAAAAGGAATCCAACAAAAAGAGCCATTCAAAAGGTCAAGTAACGGACAAGAAGCTGCAAGGTGACAATTTCCCTGCAACCTAGGTTGCAAAAATATTCAAATCCTTGTGTATCTATGAAGGGGATCCAAGGTTTGATGAGCTCTCATCCTCCCTTGCGTTCACAACTTATGAATGTATAATAAGGTTAGCATCGATTTTTAAAAGTGATTAATCTAATATACAGATATTCATAAGGAGTGAATAGAACATGTCTATGTCTTTTGATCAATACATGAGAGATATGGTTCAACCAATGAGGGATGAACTTACAAACCTTGGTATAAAGGAACTTCGCACTGCAGAAGAAGTAGAAGCGAATTTGCCAGAAGCAAAAGGAACCACACTGGTCGTTGTCAATTCTGTATGCGGATGCGCAGCAGGTCAAGCACGTCCTGGAGTTGGTAAAGCTCTGGAAAATGAGGTGAAACCGGATCATTTATTCACCGTATTTGCAGGTCAAGATAAGGAAGCGACTGCAAAAGCGCGTGAGTACTTTGCTCCGTATCCACCATCATCTCCTTCTATAGCCCTGCTTAAGGATGGGGAACTTGTACACTTCATCGAACGTCATCAGGTAGAAAATCGTTCTGCAGAAGAGATTGCAGAAGATCTGACAGACGCTTTTAATCGTTACTGCAAATAGTCAGTTACATAACGCCCCTAGGTTTTCGGTTCATACCCGAACGCTCTTGGGGCGTTTTGTCTTTTTCTTTTCTTATTGCCTATAAGATATCATGGAGAAACCGAGGTGTGGATGATGAGTTTACAAGAGCAAATCATTGCTGAATTAAAAGTAAAGAAAAGCATTAACCCGGAAGAAGAAGTTCGTAAGCGTGTGGATTTTCTGAAGGACTATGTAAAACAATCCCATACGAAGGGACTTCTCATTGCGATTAGCGGTGGACTTGATAGTGCAGTGGCAGCCGGACTATGTAAACTAGCAACCGATGAACTCACGAAGGAAACAGGGGAAGAATACAAAACGCTTGGCGTATTCCAACCATACGGCGAACAGGCGGATATTGAACATAGTTATGCTACAGCGAAAGCATTTGACCTTCATTATACATTGGAGACAAATATTGAAGAAGCAGTGAATGAAATCGCACTTGAAGTGGAGCATGGTTTCAAAAAGATGGGGATGTCTCGTCATATGTCACCGCAGGGCAAAGGAAATGTAAAAGCGAGAACACGAATGGTTATGCAATATGCATTATCTTTCGAAATGAATCTGCTCGTTGTGGGTACAGACCATGCGTCAGAAGCGATTACTGGATTCTATACAAAATGGGGAGATGGTGCAGTTGATATCACTCCGCTATCTAGTCTGAATAAACGTCAAATTCGCCAGGTTGCTGCTCATATTGGTGTACCTGATGAGATTATTAATAAGGCGCCTACAGCAGGACTATGGGAAGGCCAAACCGATGAGGATGAACTGGGAATTTCCTATGAAGATAACAGCGATTATTTGGAAGGAAAAGAAATTCCTGCGGAAGCAAGAGAGAAGCTCGAAGCAGCTTATCAGCGTACCGGCCACAAACGGAATGCGATTCCAGGCATTTAATACATTACGAATAATAAACGATAGGAAAGTCTTACGTCTATGTTGCCCCCGTTATTTCTGGCTTATGCCGAAAACGGGGGTTTTTGTCATCTCTAGAACATAGATTCTAGTGAGTCAGACTGTTACAATAGATGGGACTTCATATAGAAGGGTGGTGATCTCAGATGATTTATGGAATCGGCAATGATGTACTGGAAACAGAGCGAATTCGGCGTATTTTAGAAAGTGATCGGAGAATATCGTTTATTAACAGGCTTCTGACAAAAAAAGAGCAGGATCTTCTTTTTACACGAAATAAAAATGAGCTGGCTTATGTGTCGGGACGATTTGCTGCTAAAGAAGCGATAACAAAAGCATTTGGCTGCGGAATCGGGCAAACGATTGGTTTTCAAGATCTCGAAATTTTGCCTGATGAGAAAGGGAAGCCTGTTGTTTCATTAACTGCAGATGCTTGGCAGCGTCTGGATCTCACCGGGGAACAGGAGTATCTTATTCATCTGAGTATTTCACATCAACCCGCTGTAGCCGCAGCTTTTGCGATTGTGGAACGAATAGACAAAACGGCACATTAATACAGATTTCGATAGATGTACAAACAAGGATGGGAGAACAAACAGGAAATGGATCAACGTACAGCAAAACAATACTTCAGCACTGAGCTGCTGAATTGGTATATGCAGAATAAACGGGATTTGCCTTGGCGTCGCCATCGCAACCCTTATTATATTTGGGTATCTGAAATTATGCTTCAGCAAACCAGGGTAGAAACCGTTAAACCTTATTTTGAACGGTTCATCACTCGATTTCCGGCTCTGACGGACCTGGCCGAGGCACCGGAGGAAGATGTGCTGAAGCTTTGGGAAGGGCTTGGTTATTATTCTCGCGCACGCAATCTTCAAGCGGCAGCAAAGCAAGTCCTTGAGCTTCATGGGGGAGAGGTGCCCAGTGAAAAAGATGCCGTATTTAACCTCAAGGGAGTAGGTCCGTATACAGCAGGTGCCATTCTCAGTATTGCTTTTAATCAGCCTGAGCCTGCTGTGGATGGAAATGTGATGCGGGTATTATCGCGATACTTCCTGATTGAAGACGATATTATGAAAGGCAGTACGCGGGTCAAAATGGAGACTCTGGCGGCGGAGCTTATTCCGCAAGGGCGAGCAGGTGACTTTAATCAAGCGCTGATGGAACTCGGTGCCCTTGTATGCACACCGAAATCACCGCATTGTCTGACTTGTCCTGTGATGGAGATGTGCAAAGGACGGATTGAAGGCAGAGAAGATACGCTGCCTGTGAAGAAGAAAGCAAAACCTCCTCGCCCAGAGCAGCGCATTGCAGCCTTAGTTACAGGGACTTCAACAAACGAAGGTAAGATTCTTGTTCGTCAGCGTCCGCAAACCGGGCTGCTTGCTAGAATGTGGGAGCTGCCGCATGTACTTGCTTCTGTGCCAGGCGGACTTGCTTCACAAGTGCCGGATGAGCCGGCTATGGACATGATGAAAGGTCATCTGCTAGAAGAAGGTTACGCCGTAAATCCAAAAGAGTTCTGGAAGATTGCGGAGCATACATTTAGTCATATTCATTGGAATCTTCAGGTGTATCACTGTGAACAAGCGGAACATATAGTAAGCCCTGCGATGGTAGCAGAGAGAAACGAATCCTATAAGACCGAAGGGGATGTCTATAAGTGGATTGGACCTGAAGATATGGAAACCATGGCTTTTCCGAATGTATTCCTGAAATTAATTAAAGAACATTTTGTCTTATAAATATAAATATTTCTTACACTAAGTCTGCTTTGTCGAAGCAGGCTTTTTCTTTTGTTGACGAAAAATAAAGCAATTGCATGAAATGGAATTTAATGTTATAAGATAAGGTGAGTATACTCCACACAGAGTATAAATCTAGGAAAAGAGGAATTTTCGCAATGAATGATCAAGATAAAATCGAGAAAGTGACTGTAAATGTAGGGATCGTAGACTTAGGCCAAATGGATCTTTTGGTAGATCAAGCCTTTTATTCAAACCGGACTGATTTTATTAGAACAGCCATTCGGAATCAACTGGAGACACATCGAAAGGACATACAGGATTATGTCACACGTAAAATAACAGCAGTCGGTGTGGTGATTTATGAGCGGCATGATCTTGAAATGTTACGGGATTCAAGCACAAAGATCGAGATTCGTCTTATAGGCCAACTCGTATTTACTAAGGATGTCGATGCAGAACTCATACGTGATACAGTGAAGCACATCCAGCATTTTGGCGTATTAAAGGCAAGCAAAGAAGTGAAAGAAGTGATTAAGGAAATTCAAAATTCCAGATAAAAGGGGCTGTCCAGGTGGCTGTTTTTAAAGGTCTAATCCGTAAGTATTGGTACTTTTATGTTGTGCTTGGTCTGGTAACGGTTATTGATATCACGATGAATTTATCCATCGCATGGCTTTTTGGCAACTTAACAGAAACAGCTGTATCCCGTAATACAGCTAAATTTCTCCCGCTGCTGTACGTTGGAATTGCTCTGATTCTCATTATGGGTATTAATCAATACGTGAATGGATATTTAAAATCTCGTGTATCTGCCAATGTACAGGATGAGCTCCGTACCCTGACTTTTCGTAAAATGCTAGGGCTTTCACAATCCTACTACGACAAGCATCATTCAGGAGACCTTTTGTCCCGAATTACCACAGACAACAAGACGATCGGCGGAGCACTTGGTCATACCTTGATTGAATTGATCAAAAATCCGCTGATGGCTCTTTGTGCTTTTATCTATCTTGTCATTATTGAATGGCGGCTCGCTTTAATCTCCTTGCTGATTGGACCGGCCATTTTATTATGCGGTGTCCTGCTTGGGCGCAGTATCCGTGAGAGATCAACAGTATCACAGCAAAAGTGGGGGAACATGACCTCCTTTGTGCAGGATGTGGCAGGCGCGAGCATGATTTTCAAGGTGTTTCGACTGGAATCCATTTTTAATCAAAAATTCAGCACCCAGTCTAGAGCAGTAAGAGAACAGGAGATAAAGCTCGGCACCACCACGAGTATTTTGCAATCTTTATCAAATATGATCGGTTTCTCGGCTTTTGTTCTTGCTATTACATATGGAGCCTATCTTGTAGCTAACGATGTAATTACGATCGGAAGTCTCATGGCTTTTGTTCAGCTGATGAACTATGTCATTATGCCATTCACGACTTTTGCTTCTACTTGGGGAGAACTGCAGATTTCACTAGGAGCCGCGGACCGAATACAGGAAGTGCTTAAAGAGCAGCCAGAAGAATTGGAGCAACAGGACTCGTTATTAAGGAGTAACCAGGAAAAGAAAGATGTCCATGTTTCCCTTGAACAAATCGATTTCGCCTATTCAGATCGTAAAGTGCTGGATCATCTCAGTATAGAGATTGAACATGGGAAATTCACTGCCATAGTAGGAGCAAGCGGCAGCGGAAAAAGCACGTTATTCCGATTGTTACTCGGATTTTATAATCCCGATCAAGGAGACATTCGTGTGAATGGAGTGAGCTATTCGGATATGTCTTTACATGAAATACGAGCTCTTTACGCACTTGTACCGCAAGAGCCGCAGCTTTTTACTGGTACCCTTCGTGAGAATATCTTATATGGTAATCCGGAAGCTTCGGAGGAAGATATGAAGGAAGCAGTGGTACATGCGAATGCACATTTGTTTATAGAGCAGTTTCCTGAGGGATTGGATACGCAAGTGGGGGAGAAGGGCAGCCAGTTGTCTGGCGGACAACGTCAGCGGATTGCTATAGCCAGAGCGATTCTTAAGAAGGCACCTGTTCTTCTACTAGATGAAGCTACTGCCTCACTTGATAATGAATCGGAACAATTGGTACAGGATGCACTAAGGCAGCTGATGAACAAAAGGACAACGGTAGCCATAGCTCACCGTTTGTCTACTATTCAGCATGCCGACAAAATCGTTGTTATGCATGAGGGGAAAATCGTAGAGACGGGTACTCATGAGGAATTGATGCAGTTATGCGGTCATTATTATGAGTTATACCGAACGAGACAAAATAACGAACTTATCGAAGAAGCAGGATCCATTGCTTAATATAACCAGAAAAATACAACCTAAAAAACAGGCACCTTGTTATATAACAAGGTGCCTGTTTCGAATCATTATGAAGTGAATTATTTCGCAGCTTCGTAACGTTTATTTACTTCATCCCAGTTGATTACGTTCCAGAAGGAAGCGATGTAATCAGGACGTTTGTTTTGATATTTCAGGTAGTAAGCATGTTCCCAAACATCAAGACCAAGAACTGGTGTCAGTCCTTCCATGATCGGGCTGTCTTGGTTAGGTGTGCTTGTAATTGCAAGTTTACCGTCTTTACCTACAACGAGCCAAGCCCAGCCGCTGCCGAAACGAGTTGTTGCTGCTTTAGCGAAATCTTCTTTGAATTTATCAAAGCCGCCAAGCTCGCTGTCAATCGCTGCTGCAATTGCACCTGTAGGAGCGCCGCCGCCGTTAGGTCCGATAATTTCCCAGAACAGGCTGTGGTTATGGTGTCCGCCGCCGTTGTTGCGAACAGCTGTACGGATGCTTTCAGGTACGCTGTCAAGGTTAGCGATCAGATCTTCAAGGGATTTACCTTGAAGCTCAGGAGCGTTTTCCAAAGCTGCGTTCAAGTTAGTTACATAAGTATTGTGATGACGATCGTGGTGGATTTCCATTGTTTGAGCATCGATATGTGGTTCTAGTGCGTCGTTTGCGTAAGGAAGTGCTGGTAATTGGAATGCCATAATGAAATTCCTCCTAATAAAATAGTTTTAAATGAAAGGTACAGTCTCTATGTAAGAATTACCCCTCGTCATTTCTATTAAACCGTATTCAGCGTATTTAATCAACATTTTTGTTGAATAAGTTGTTGTATAAGGGTTTATAATTCACATCAAGTTTACATTGGAAAAATATATCATGCTAAGTAACTTGACATGTATAACAGATGTTGGACGAAATGGAAGCCTGAAAATGTAAACGCTACAAATGAAGCGCTTTCAGAAAAAAATTGCGTGTTTTCTGTAATAAAATGTGGTTTAATGGACCAAGAAGTAAATACTTTTCGTTTTTTGTCGTAATTATATTTCCTGAACATTTCTAGTTGGCCTATATGGGCGTGACAGATGTTCCAGCCGGCTCTATGTCGGTTTTTCTGCCTGTATTTAAATGCACATTCTGATTGTATCTAAATACATACAGAAAAGTGATCATCGGGTTTTGGTTAAAAAGGGATGCCTTTTTTGTAAAACCTCACTAAAGTTAACGAAAAGGGAGATTAACAGATGAACATTCGTTCCTTTCAGTTGAGTGACGCAAATCGCGTGACGGAGCTGCTGCAAGTTGCTTTGTCGGAAGATTGCTACGAGAACACGATTGGGCCTTTTGCAAGACAACTATCCTGGGACTCGGACCTAATCATGGTTGCTGAGGAAGACGGAGAACTTGTAGGTGCACTAATTGGGACTATCGATCAGAATCAAGGTTACATTTATCGTATTGCCATTCATCCAGATGCTAGACGCCGTGGAGTGGGCAAAGCTTTGGTTAAAGCTGTGGAGAAACGTTTTCAGCAGCGCAAAGTAACCCGCGTATGGGTTGCAGGTGATGAACATAACAAGGCCGCGATGCCTTTGTACGAGGCAATGGGATACGGTGCCAACCAGATTATGAAAGCTTTTCAGAATCTGAGTATTCTGGTCCACAACTAACTAGAGAATCAGGCATAAAAAAATAGACACAAATAAATAGACACGAATAAATAGAACTAATATTCATCATATCAGGCATATCTTGGCTTCCGTTGCAAATGGAACCGAGATATGCTTTTCTATTCATATGGCATTTATACAATATAGATAAAAATGCCACTTACAGATGATCGAGGTGACTTAAGGGATGAATCGTCATGTACCGCAAAAAAAAGATCGTCCGGTGAAACCATCCTCTTCCAGCTTTTCAAGAGAGCTAAAGGAATGGTTTAAAACAATTTCCATCGCTTTAGTCATTATGCTGCTTCTGAACTTATTTGTGTTTAACATTTCCATCGTTAAGGGTGAATCCATGCAGCCTACTCTTACCGAACAAAATCGACTATTCATAAACAAAATCATATATGAGTTTGAACAGCCGCAGCGACAAGATGTAGTTGTGCTTCATGATCCAAGCAGCGGACCTGACCGTAAAGAGTTTCTAGTGAAAAGAGTCATTGGGATTCCCGGTGATCTCGTTGAGATCAGGGATCATGTATTATATGTGAATGGGGAAGCCCAGCAAGAGTCTTACACGGATACTATCGTTGAAGATCCTGATTTTGGACCGATCAAACTTCAGGAAGATCACTATTTTGTAATGGGTGATAATCGTCATGCCGGAATGAGTAAGGATAGTCGTTTATTCGGAAGTGTGATAGCAGATGAGATTGTAGGAAAGGCTGAATTTATTTTTTGGCCTAAGGAGAGTATGAAAAGACTCTGAACGATACAACGTATGACAGAAACATACATTATATAACTTAATTTAGAGGTGAGAGTATGATTAGCGGACAGTCAGTACCGAGCCCAGATGGGCGTTACGAATGGTTGAAGCAAGAAATTATTGCCGCAGCGCCGTCACTCGGTATTGATGATATCGGGTTTGCGGCCGCTGATCCTTTTGTTTCCTTACGTTCAATTCTAGAAGAGCACCGGGCAAAAGGCTATGAATCAGGGTTTGAAGAGCGAGATATAGAGAAACGAGTGAACCCTGCTTTAGATGATGCGAAACCAGCCTCCTTGATTGCGATCGCGATTGCGTATCCATCAAAGATGAAAGATCCACCGAAGTCAGAACCGGGAAAGTATAGAGGAATTTTGGCACGATCATCTTGGGGACAAGATTATCATCTTGTTCTTCGAGCAGCGATGGATAAACTTTCGGATTTTATTAAGGAAAGAGTTCCAGAAGCTCGCATTGAAAGTATGGTTGATACAGGAGTTTTGGTAGATCGTGCGGTTTCACAGCGTGCGGGTATTGGATTTAGCGGCAAAAACTGTGCCATCATTTCTCCTACACTTGGATCCTGGATTTTTCTTGGAGAGCTTGTGACGAACATTCCTTTCACACCGGATGAACCGGTTACGGAAGGCTGCGGAGAATGTACGAAATGTATTGATGCCTGCCCTACCGGTGCTCTCGTTGGACCGGGACAGCTTAATGCTCAGAAATGTATATCTTTCTTGACACAAACCAAAGGATTTTTGGATGAAGAATATATGAAAAAAATCGGGAATCGGCTCTATGGATGTGATACTTGCCAGATTGTATGTCCTAAGAACAAAGGAAAGAACTGGAACCATCATCCTGAATTTGAGCCAGACCCGGAGGTTGTAAAGCCGTTGTTGTTACCGATTCTTGATTTAAGCAATAAAGAATTTAAAGAACGTTTTGGTCATACTTCTGCCGCTTGGCGAGGTAAGAAACCGATTCAGCGAAATGCAGTGATTGGACTCGGGAATTTTAAAGATAAGTCAGCTGTACCAAAATTAAGCGAAGTGCTCCTGCGCGATCCGCGGCCTGAGCTGAGAGGAACCGCCGCATGGGCGCTCGGCCAAATAGGAGGGGACGAAGCAATGAACACACTAACAAAGGCATCTTTAAGAGAAGAACATGAAACCGTCCTAACCATGATTCAAAAAGCGGGAGAACGTTTAGGTGCGAAACTTCCTGCAATAACAAATAGTGAAGCTGTACTAAGCAGCAGCGCTAGCGAACAATATGACAAAGCTGCTTCAGAGGCAGATCATATAGAAAGTAAGACGCCGGGGGAGGCTGAATCTTGGAAGCCAACAACGGTTACAAACCATTCGGGTACGCCTATTTATTATCATGAGATGATGACAGACCTCGGAGAGTTAACATTATGTGCAACGCCGCAGGGCCTTGCACGACTGGATTTTGGTAATTATATAGTGCGGGAAGCTCATTTGCAGCAATGGGCGAGAACATGGATTGGAGAGTATCATTTTGTTTGTGATCCCTCTCCTTTTAAGGAAGCAGTGTCACAGCTGGACGAGTATCTAAAGGGGAAACGTAAATCGTTTGAACTAAAACTCGATCAGCACGGAACTCCTTTTGAAGTACAAGTGTGGAAAGCACTGGCTGATATTCCTGTTGGTCAAAGTGTATCAAGTTTGGATGTAGCAGAGACGATCGGCAGACCAAAAGCAGTACGTTCTGTTGTGGCAGCTATCGGAAAAAATCCGCTGTCGATCATTATTCCACACCACCGGGTAACGGGTAATGAAGGCGGCGTTATCATATATCCAGGCGGATTATCTGTAAAAGAGAAGCTTATGGAGATAGAGAATCAGAATTAGATATAAAAGTGGTAAGATAAACACCAATTTCCGTTTGCTAGCAGCCATCCTACATGCTATGATATCGTTTGTAAACCGTTTTTAAACGATAGGAAATCTAGTTAAAAATAGGGGTGTAGAAGTATGTGGGATATTATCATACCCATTATTACACTAATTGTGGGCTTGATCGGCGGATTCTTTATTGGGGCTTTCTATCTGCGCAAACAGATGGAGAAAATGCAAAATGATCCTGAGGCTTTACAAAAAATGGCTAAGCAAATGGGTTACAATTTGAATAGCAAGCAGATGCAGCGTGCTCAACAGATGATGAGATCCCAGCAAGGCGGTAATGGTGCTGGTAGAATGCAACCGCCTATGCGAAAAAATCAGGGCAGAAAAAGATAGCAGCTGCAATTTGCCTGCCAAATGCCAAATGCGACGGCGGGGAGGTTATACGAAATGGCTGGACTTAAAGATTACGTGAATTCTTCTGTTGCGGATAATCGCGAGCAGATTGAATACCATGTTGAACAAATATTAAAGCTGATTGGTGAAGATACAAACCGTGAAGGTTTGCTTGAGACACCGGCGCGCGTTACTCGTATGTACGAAGAAATTTTTGCAGGTTACGAGGTAGATCCCAAGGATGTACTGGGTGTAACTTTTGATGAGAACCATGAAGAGCTGGTTATCGTCAAAGATATCGTGTTTTACAGCCAATGCGAACACCATATGGCTCCCTTTTTCGGGAAAATTCATATCGGATACGTTCCAAGTGGACAAATTGTCGGTCTTAGCAAACTTGCGAGATTGGTAGAAGCAGTAACTCGCCGTCTTCAGGTGCAAGAACGTATCACATCGCAAATTGCTGATATTTTGGATGAAGCTTTGAAACCAAATGGTGTGATGGTTGTCGTGGAAGGTGAGCATTTATGTATGTGCGCTCGCGGCATCAAGAAACCAGGCAGCATGACGGTTACATCTGCGACGCGCGGTACATTCCGTGAGAATGCAGCTTCTCGTGCTGAGTTTCTTTCTTTGCTTAAAGGATAATACCGTTTGACGGGCCTTGGCATATGAAGTACGGATCGAAAGCCTTGACCTTTTAGGTCAAGGCTTTTTTGTATGTGTACAGATGAGATACATATGGAAGGAAAGGAGCAGAATACCATGTTCGAAGAACTACAGATTTATGAATCTCCGCTCATGAGAAGTTCGGAAGATGTGCTTGCTGCTTTTGCATGGGAAGAAGTACTGTGTAAGCAGGTTGGACAAGGCCATCCCCCGGTTGCTCATCTATGGAGGCATGAGAATGCGCTGGTAATTGGACTGAGAGACCGCAGGCTTAAAGGGGCTTCGGGTGTACTGCAGAGCTATGAATCTCGCGGAATCCGTACTTGTGTACGACCTTCGGGTGGGGCTGCTGTAAAACTTACACCTGGGGTGATTAATGTATCTTTGATTATGCCTAACACAGATCGAGTCATCAATATCCATGAAGATTTTAAGAAGATGGTGAGTTACATACAAGAGGCATTACTGCCTTGGGAAGCTGTAGCAAAAGCTGGGGAAATTGAGGGGGCCTTTTGCCCGGGGGATTATGATGTTAGCATAGCTGGTCGTAAATTTTGCGGGATAGCCCAGCGCCGTTTAGCGAAAGCCTATCTCATTACCGCTTTTATTATTGTTGAGGATCATGGGGATGACCTGGCAGCAGAAGTACGTGAATTCTATGACGCTGCGGCGAAAGGTGAAGAAGAAGATTATCCACAGGTTAAATCAGGAACGATGGGAGGCCTACGTGAACTGGCAGGTGTGCCTTCAGCTGAAGCTTACATGAACTCGCTTATTCAAGTTTTTCGTAAGCAGGCTGTACATGTATCTGAAACCGAGTCTAAGGTAAGCGGAGAAGAAGTAGAAAAGATGGTTACCTTACTCAGAGAAAGATATGACCGGGACTAGATTAGGAACAGAGAGATGTAGAAAAAAGCAGCCTGTGCATAACTGCACAGGCTGTAGTCTGTATAGAGGCGTATTAATTGAAAGTGAGCTGTAACTAACATCTATTACACTTTGGTGATTATTAATAAGGTGCCCAGCGTAGTTTACGCGCTTCCATGAATCGTTCGGATACCTCTGGCCAGTAAACGACATTCCACCAGTCGGTGATGTACCTTTTTCTTTCATTCTGATGTTTAAGGTAATAAGCATGTTCCCACACATCGAGAGGAAGCAATGGGACGATATCATATTGAGACAGATTCTGGTGTTTCTCCGCTTGAAGAATCTCCAGACGATGTGACCTAGGGCTCCAGACAAGGACAGCCCATCCGCCGCCTTCTACTTTATTCGCTGCTTCTGTAAAGTGTTTCTTGAACGCTTCATAACTTCCAAAGTCTTTGCGGATTTGTTCGCCGAGAGAGCCGGTGGGTTTGCCGCCCCCTTTCGGATTCATAATATTCCAGAAGATGGTATGCAGATAGTGCCCGGCTCCGTTAAATGCAAGCTCCCTTTCCCAATGCTTTACAAGTTCGAAATCTCCATCTTTTCTGGCTTCTTGTAATTTCTTCTCTGCTTTGTTCAGGTCATCCACATAGGTTTTATGATGCTTATCATGATGGATACGCATCGTTTTCTCGTCAATATAAGGTTCAAGTGCATTATAAGCATAAGGCAGAGGAGGGAGTTTGTGCCCGCCGATCGGTACAGGTGTTTCTGGAGGGCCTGAAGCTTCTTGAGCGTTTGCTTCAAGTGACACACCAGCATACGTATCTGCTTGTGAAGAAACGGTGGATGCAGCTGTGAAATCTTCTTCGCCAAGCCGGTCATATCTTGCTACTTCAGGATAAGGGAAGGGTTCTTCATCCCAGTCGTCTCGCTGCTGTGCGTTCGTATACGCAGGTTTGTTAATTAGAGTAGATACTGCATTTGGACGATCCAAAGGTTTTAACTGATTTATGTTTTTTTCACACTGATTTCGAATATACTCAAGTATTACTTTCGCGGAAGGATGCTTTGCTACCGACTCACTGCCGCTTAGTAAATGACCAAGCTGGCGATGGAATTCTTTGGACTGGGAGAAACAGGTTTGAAGCAGAACATCCATCTGTCCCAGCATATATTCATTAGCGGGCTCAGAAACTTCCTTCGTTTTCTTCTTCCAGTCGTCTGCTGTGTAGCTTGTTCTCTCAAAAACAGATTTCCATTCATCAAGCAGTTTTACATAAGGCGATTCTAGATTCGGTACAATAGACAGAATAATATCAATGTATTCCTTTTCTGCATCTTTCCAAGAACCGATCTCTTCAAGAACACGCAGCGGTAAATAGGGACCATACGCAAGCTCCATATACGGGTTACCTCCTAAAATAATGGATACCTTCTTTTTTAAAAATCGCAGCATCTAGTCGAGGACGTTATCTCTTCTATTCCTATTCTTCGAGGGGCTTGGTTTATGATGACTTGTCAAAGAATATGAAACAGGCAAGGGGGAATGGTTGGTTAATAGATCCAAGCACAGGCTGCGAGCTTTTGTTGGATGCACAAAAAAGGCACCTTGGTTTAAGGTGCCCTCTCAATGAAATATTTTGTTATTGCTGTGCTAGTTGTATATTACCGAGGAACATCGATACTCTTCGTAAGTATTCCTTTGGATGTTCTCTAAAAATAAGCTCATGGTGGGCATCATCTACAATCCATACATCAGAATTGGGATTCGTTTGATTACTAGCGAAAAGTTCAGCCATAGGATAAGGGGCTTTGTCATCCTCTGTACCATGAATAAATAAGATCGGAATGTCATAATCGGTTGTTTTTACTGCCTGATACGGTATGGAATTCAGACTTGTACCGTTAAGAATGGGAAATAACATCGTGAGAATTTGTAAAGTCGGCTGTCTCGGCAAGTCGATCTGATTCTGGATATTATGATATAAAGTATCCGGCTCGAGCAAGAAGGTGCTGTCGAGGATCATCGCATCAATATCATCCGAGACGAGAGCGGCCTGTAAGGCCGTACCTGCTCCCATCGAAAAGCCCCAGACTACGACTTCCTGAGCACCCTTTTGCTTCGCTAATTGTACTGCACCAAGCAGCTGTTTGGACTCTGCTTTTCCTCCCGTAGCAACACCGCGGCTGTTCTGTGAGGCAAATCCGTAGTCAAACATAATGACATTGAAATTTTGCTGGTGAGCGTAATGGGCCAGGTCATACATAGGAATCCAAGATTCCTCCCGATTAGCACCATATCCATGACTCAAAATGATGGTTTTCGAACTTGCTTTCGAGCTGTCTTCCTCTGCGGGAATATACCAGCCATTCACATTCCGGCTACCGTCGACAGCAGGAAACGTAACTTCTTCATAGCCCATCCCTTTGGCAAGCATAGGATTTGAGTATACGGGTGCTACTGTTGGATTCGATAGTACCCAGGCAATATAGGCATGAAGAGCAATAAAACAGAATACGAAAAAGAATAGGATGGATAGAATAAGAGCTACAATAATATGTTTAAAACGAATCAACCTTGGTGAGATTGCTGGAGGAATCGTTGATACGTCTCGCTGAAGATGACTATTGCTCTTGGATGTAGGAAACATTCAAAGATCCCCTCCTTCTGGTTAGTATTTTATACCATTTGATCTCTCACGACTAAAGGACTAGTTATTGTAGGATTGTACATAAATTTCCGACAAAGTATGACATGTTCTTCATTAGTCACTTCTTGATTCTCTTACTATTATTTTTAATCCTATGTTCTACAAGTAGCAAAGTCAATCCATTAAGGTGATTTGTTACACAGATGTAATATTCGACAATCTAGTAGTAAAAGATGCTTGTCAAGTGAAGCAAGCCCTAATCTCATAAGATGAGAAGAGGGCCTTAATAAGAAGATGATATCCCCTAAATGAGATTCATTCTCAATAAATATCTTTACTTTAAGGACGAGTTCTCATATAATTTATGTAACCAGGTTTCACGTGATGAAACATGAAAGGAGCATGGATCCCATGGAAGATCAGGATCGCAAATCAACAGTTCGAGCGGTCGAACGGGCACTGGACATTCTGCTCACTTTTACAGGTCAAACGGACCTTGGGCTAACCGAAATATCCAGCAAGATTGGATTACATAAAAGTACGGTGCATCGACTGTTGTCGACCCTGGAGGAGAGAGGGTTTGTTATCCGTAATCCCGCTACTGAGAAATATCGGCTGGGGATTCGGATATGGGAACTCGCCGCGCATATGTCGCAAAGTGATGATCCCGCTGTGTTGCTGCTTCCTGCAATGGAACAGCTTCGAGATAATTTAGGAGAGACCGTTAGTTTGTATTTAAGGGATGGCATTGAACGTATTCGTGTTCAGGCTGTGCAAAGCAACCAGGCCATTCGCCGGGTCGCTCCTGTAGGAGTCAGACTTCCTTTATCTGTAGGCGCTTCGAGCAAAGTACTGGTTGCTTTTGCACCGCTTGAAGAGCAGGAACAATTAATCAGGCAGTTTGATCCTCAGATTCCTTTTGACAAAGAAACCTATTTAGCGCAGCTTCAAGAGATCAAAGCGTTAGGTTTTGCTACAAGTTATGAAGAAAGAGAGCCGGGAGCGGCCGCCGTTTCTGCTCCGATTTTTGACCGTAAAGGGAATGTGGCAGCGGCTTTATCCGTCTCGGGACCTGTCAGCAGATTATCTCAGGAGACGCTGCATGAATATGGACCAGTGCTTGTGAAAGCGGCAGCTCAGATGGGGCTTATGCTGAGATAGCAACAGCTATCAAGCTAGAATATGTAAATATTAGGTTGTGTTTCTCGTTTTTATGAGATACCCTAATAGAGACCGTTCGTTAGAAGAACGGAAGTGTTTTGACACAATAACGTAATAACAACTTACTAGGGGAGCCCGTAAGGCCGGGCTGAGATGGTGTCGCAAGATGCCGGACTCTTTGCACCTGATCTGGATCATACCAGCGTAGGGAAGTAATTGGCGATAACACTAGGAGCTTATTCGATTCCATCTAAACAGGCAGCTTATCTGATTTCAGGAGCCGTGTCATGACGCGACTTTCGAAATTCGCCTGTATAGATAGGGAGAGAGTAGGAACAAACTATTGTATAGAAGCCGATTCCCTAAGGGAGTCGGCTTTTTTTATTGTCGTACACTTCTTGCAGCAAAGGTTCATGTGATTCTTTTACAGGGGCGGTAAGCCACTTTGGAGGAGGATGAAGAAGATGAAGTTGCAGCAACAAGCGAGTACCAAGAATAGTAAAGAAGAGGGCATTACAGAAGGAATAGGGAGTGAATCGATGTACATTCCTTTTCCTGCAAGCCGTAAAGTGTACAAGACAGGATCCCGGCCTGATCTTGTTGTTCCGGAACGCGAGATAGAGCTTAGTCCCACCCAAACTCCGCAAGGGGTAGAGATCAACGAACCTTTTCGTGTCTATGATACAAGCGGGCCGATGGGTGATGCCGATTATGAAGCAGATATTACAAAAGGACTTCCTGCGCTTCGGCACGATTGGATATGGGAGCGCGGGGATGTGGAGTATTATGAAGGGCGGACCGTGAAACCGGAGGATAATGGTCTGCGGTCAGAACGAAGTGTTCAGCAAGCAGCTGAAGTTTTTCCAGGAGAAGCAAGCAGGCCGCTGCGAGCAAAATCGGGTCAGAATGTGACGCAGCTGCATTATGCCCGCAGGGGGATCATCACGCCGGAGATGGAGTTTGCTGCTATTCGTGAAGGGCTGGAACCAGAGTTTGTGCGCGAAGAAATTGCTAGTGGACGAGCGATTCTGCCGGCTAATATCAACCATCCGGAAGCTGAGCCGATGATGATCGGAAGAAACTTTCTTGTAAAAATCAATGCAAACATTGGTAACTCGGCTGTTTCTTCTTCTATAAAAGAAGAGGTAGAGAAAATGACATGGGCGGTACGCTGGGGAGCCGATACGGTAATGGATCTATCGACAGGCCGTAACATTCATACCACCCGGGAATGGATTATTCGTAATGCGCCTGTTCCCATTGGAACGGTGCCTTTATATCAGGCGCTCGAAAAAGTGAACGGTGAAGCAGATCAGCTGAGCTGGGAAGTGTACCGGGATACCTTGATTGAGCAGGCAGAACAAGGTGTTGATTATTTTACAATCCACGCTGGGGTGCTGCTTAGGTATATTCCTATGACTGCCAAGCGCATGACAGGGATTGTGTCGCGAGGCGGTTCGATTATGGCAGCTTGGTGCTTAGCCCATCATAAGGAGAACTTTTTATATACTCATTTTGAAGAAATATGCGAGATTATGAAGACCTACGATGTTGCCTTCTCGCTGGGTGATGGGCTGCGGCCGGGAAGCATCTATGATGCGAATGATGAGGCACAGATGGCAGAACTTGCTACGCTGGGGGAACTCACGCAAATCGCCTGGAAGCACGATATTCAGGTGATGATCGAGGGACCGGGTCATGTACCGATGCACAAGATTAAAGAAAACGTAGATCTGCAGATGGAAATTTGTAAGGAAGCTCCATTTTACACGCTGGGTCCTTTAACAACCGATATTGCACCGGGTTATGATCATATCACTTCTGCTATTGGCGCGGCGATGATTGCTTGGTTTGGTACTTCGATGCTTTGTTATGTTACGCCGAAAGAGCATCTCGGTCTGCCGGATAAGAATGATGTTCGGGAGGGAGTTATTGCCTATAAAATTGCTGCACATGCAGCAGATTTGGCGAAGGGGCATAAAGGAGCACAGCGTCGTGACGATGCCTTATCCAAAGCACGATTCGAATTCCGCTGGAGGGACCAGTTCCACCTTTCGCTCGATCCAGAGCGGGCGTTGTCTTACCATGATGAGACCCTGCCTGCCGAGGGAGCGAAGACGGCTCATTTTTGTTCAATGTGTGGACCGAAGTTCTGTAGTATGCGAATTACCCAGGATATCCGAAATCTTGCTGCTGAAAAGGGGGTAAGCGAGACTGAGGCTGTTCATGTTGGAATGCAGGAAAAAGCAGCAGAGTACCGAAATAAGCATTCCTCTATTTCGTCTTTAGATATAGATTTTTCTTAATAGAAAGTCCTCCTTTTTCATGGAGTAGTACTCTTTCTTTTGTATAAATCATGAAACGGAAGAACAAAATAGGGTATCCGAATGATCAAAAATGAAGGAGGCCCTAACCTATGTATTTTTACAAAGAAGATTTAATTAATATTATTGTACCAGACAAGCCCGATCCAGCGGCAGCTAAAGTGATTCAGGAAACGCTTGGCGGACAATTTGGTGAAATGCGTACGATGATGCAGTATTTCTTTCAGAGCAGTAATTTTCGGGGTAAAGCAACCCAGTATCGTGATTTGATTCGTGGTGTATTTCTTGAAGAAATCGCCCATGTAGAACTTGTTCAACAAACCATTAACCAACTGCTGAGCGGAAGTGGAGAAGACGTTCCTGGGAATGCCGGGGTAGATGGGGCACCGATTGATGAAGCTGTTCGTCATGCAAACCCGCACCATTATATTATGGGTGGACAAGGTTCACTACCTGTAGATGCAGGCGGGAATCCTTGGCTTGGAAGTTATGTATATAACCATGGGAATCTAACTGCTGATTTACTTAACAACGTGGTGCTAGAATCTACTGGTGTTTTGCAAAAGACAAGGATCTATGAGATGAGTTCGAATAAAACATTCCGCGAAACCCTTGGATTTTTGATTGTAAGAGATAATGCGCATCAGAATGCTTTTGCTAAAGCGCTGGAGACTCTCGGGGTAGACTGGGGCAAAATATTCCCGATTCCTAACTACGATATTAATAAGTACCCAGAGTGCAGAAAATATGTAGACCTGGGATACCATAATGCGCAGTTTAATTTCCGATTGGATTCAACCCGGATTGGGGAAATTTTCACAGGGGAATCACCAAGCCGTAATGGAGAAGAACTTCAAGTTACTGATCCGCCGGAAGGTTTCCCGGTACCTGAATTGCCAGAACAGCCTAATATGCATAGTCCGGGACTGTACGATTTGAACCACTAGAAAAAGGTATTTACTGAGTATAGCAATTAAAAAAACAAAAGCCGCAATCTCTTGCCAATAGGCAGGAAATTGCGGCTTCTTTTATAAGCTCAAAGTTGATAGCTTAAACGGTTTGCTCGTCATTTTGCATCAGCTGACGAAGTACAGTTTGCAGAATACCGCCATTGTGGTAATAATCTACATCCACCATACTGTCAAGACGTGCAATCACTGGGAAATCAAACTCGGTTCCGTCTTCGCGAGTAGCCGTTACCGTCAGCTCTTGGCCTGGAGTAACATCATTACTGAGACCAACGATATCAAACGTTTCACGACCGTTCAGACCTAGGCTGGACCATCCATAACCTTCTTTGAATTGAAGTGGGAGAACGCCCATACCTACGAGGTTACTGCGGTGAATCCGTTCAAAGCTTTCTGCGATAACCGCTTTTACGCCGAGCAGAAGGGTACCTTTTGCTGCCCAGTCACGGGAGCTTCCTGTACCGTATTCTTTACCTGCAAGCACGACTAAGTTTCTGCCTTTTTCTTGATACTTCATGGAAGCATCGTAGATCGACATTACTTCATCGGTAGGAAGGTAGGTGGTTACTCCGCCTTCTGTGCCTGGTGCAACTTGGTTACGAATCCGAATGTTTGCGAAAGTACCGCGCATCATCACTTCGTGGTTACCACGGCGGGAACCGTACGAGTTGAAGTCTTTACGCTCAACACCGTGTTCTTTCAGATACAATCCAGCAGGACTTGATGGAGAGATATTCCCTGCAGGAGAGATATGGTCCGTTGTTACGGAATCACCCAAGAGTGCTAGAACACGTGCATCACGGATATTTTGAATGTCATTCAGCTCGTCACCGAGACCTTCAAAGAACGGAGGATTCTGAATGTAAGTGGAGTTTTCATCCCACTCATACAGTTCGCCTTCCGGAATTTCAATGGCATTCCAGCGTTCGTTCGCTGTAAATACATTAGCATATTTATTGCGGAACATGTCTCTGTTCAAGGAGATGTTAATCGCTTCTTGAATTTCCGCAGAAGTAGGCCAGATATCTTTCAGATATACAGGCTGATTATTTGTATCATAACCAATTGGATCATTTTGAAGATCAATGTTTACCGTTCCAGCAAGTGCATATGCAACCACTAGAGGCGGAGAAGCCAGGTAGTTTGCTTTTACTTGAGCGTGAACACGGCCTTCAAAGTTCCGGTTACCGGAAAGGACAGCTGCAACCGTAAGGTCGTTATCTGTAATTGCCTGGCTGACTTCCTCAGGAAGTGGACCAGAGTTACCGATACATGTTGCACAGCCATAACCAGCAACGTTAAATCCAAGCTTCTCAAGCGGCTCAAGAAGTCCGGCTTTTGTCAGATACTCTGTTACTACGAGAGAACCTGGAGTCAGAGAAGTTTTTACATAACCTGGTTTAGTAAGTCCGCGCTCCACTGCTTTTTTAGCAAGAAGACCTGCACCGACCATTACGCTCGGGTTAGAAGTATTCGTACAGCTTGTAATTGCCGCAATAACGACTGCTCCAGCAGAGAGTTCACTCTTAGTACCGTCCGGGTGAGTAACCGATACTTTCTCAGCAATCTTCTCATCACTGAGTCCATAGCCGCCTTTGTCTACAGGGGTACGTACAATGCCTTCCCAGTTTTCTTTCATTTTTGTCAGTTCAATACGGTCTTGTGGACGTTTAGGTCCTGCAAGGGACGGTACAACAGACGCTAGATCCAGTTCAATGGTATCTGAGAAAACAGGGTCTTCTGTATGATTCGTGCGGAACATGCCTTGAGCTTTGTAATATGCTTCAACCAGCTCGACTTGTTCTTCTGAGCGGCCCGTATTACGAAGGTAGTTGAGTGTTTCGGTATCAACAGGGAAATATCCTACCGTTGCGCCATACTCAGGAGCCATGTTTGCTACCGTTGCACGGTCAGCAAGGCTGATGTTAGAGAGTCCAGGACCATAGAACTCAACGAATTTACCGACAACGCCTTTTTTACGAAGCATTTCTGTAACAGTCAGTGCAAGGTCTGTTGCTGTTGCCCCTTCAGCAAGGCTGCCGGTAAGTTTGAATCCAATAACTTCAGGAGTTACAAAATACAGCGGTTGTCCGAGCATTCCAGCTTCCGCTTCAATACCGCCAACGCCCCAGCCAACAACGCCGAGACCATTAATCATCGTGGTATGGGAGTCTGTACCAACGAGGGAATCCGGGAATACTACTGTTTCGCCGTCAATCTCTTTGGTAGCAGCTACAGAAGCAAGATATTCAAGGTTGACTTGGTGAACAATCCCTGTGGAAGGGGGAACCGCACGGAAGTTATCAAATGCCGTTTGCGCCCAGCGCAAGAAGCGATAACGTTCTTCGTTACGTTCAAATTCTACTTTTATATTGTAATCCAGCGCATCGTTTGTTCCGTAAGCATCAACCATAACGGAGTGGTCGATAACGAGATCAACAGGGACAAGCGGATTGATTTTTTTAGGGTCGCCGCCTGCTTTTTTTACTGTATCGCGCATTGCAGCAAGGTCTACGACAACCGGTACACCGGTGAAATCTTGCAATACAATACGTGCGGGAATGAATGGAATTTCTTTATTGTTATCTTTGCCTTCAGCCCAGCCTGTAAGCTGGCTTACGTGTTCTTCTGTAATTGCGCGTCCATCAAACTGGCGAACGGCAGCTTCTAGTAACACTTTAATAGAGAAGGGAAGTTTAGAGATATCGCCACGACCTTGATCTTGCAAAGACTTGAGGCTGTAGTAACGGTACGTTTTGCCCCCGACTTCAAGCGAACTTGCAGCAGAGAAATGATTCTTTTGAGACATGCATGTACCTCCTAATTAATAATATTCGGATGAGTTCATTTTCATAGGTCCATCATTGTTTGTTTCACTGTGTGAAACGCTATTTCATAAACGAACTTTTGAGTTTAGTATACCGTTTTCAAACTTGTTCGTAAAGGGTTTTTTCAGGGTAGATGTGCTTAGGCCCCGTACATACCCTGGGATACTTTGTCATATAGATGAAAGAAAGGAAGCTTGGAACGTTGGAAATGGCTAGGGCATGGGAAAGGGGAGAAAAAGGCGTGGAACGTGAATGGAATCATGCGTTATACACCTATGTTAATGATTACAATGCTTGCGAAATCAGCTGTAAACCACATCATGAGCAGTTAATTGCCGATGTGGCGATACTCGAGAAGAGGGCAGAGCGGCTCCTTTTGTTAGAGCAGTGGTATCATGAACGTGAATCTCATCCTGTCCGAAGCGAGACGCGGGCCAAACTGCTTCGGGTACTATCTAATGAGCCAAATCAAGGAGTAGCAGATGTGCAGCTCTATCGTCGGCTTTATTATATGAAGTCAGGTATTACCCATCGGGAGGATCGGATTGAAAAAGAGCGGCTCACCTTTAACAAACACCAAGGCCGCTGGGGCATTTCGAGTATTGTTCATGATGTCCCTGAACGTAAACCCATAACTCTGGGCGATTCGATAAGCGCTGAGAATAGTTCAGCCTTAAACAAACCGCTTTTAAATAGAGAATTATTATATCCCGGCATTCCTGCAAGACCTTCCCGTTATCGCAGAGAGGATGCTGTAGCCTATGCAGACAGGTGGTGGGATTCCGGTAATCCTGAGTTCGAGGAATTTGATGTGAACTGCACCAATTATATCTCTCAATGTCTCTTTGCAGGGGGAGCGCCGATCAACTATACTGGTAGGAGAGAGTCAGGCTGGTGGTATAGAGGTTACGTAGGCGGAAGAGAATTATGGAGCTTTAGCTGGGCCGTATCTCATAGTTTGCAGAGTTACTTAACCCATGCTCGTACGGGTCTTACTGCAACCCTTGTTGACAGTCCGAGAGAGCTTCAGCTTGGGGATGTTATTTTTTATGATTGGGATGGTGACGGAAGATACCAGCACAGTACCATCGTGACGGGGTTTGATGCGGGAGGAATGCCGCTAGTGAATGCAAACACCGTCAGCAGTCGGCATCGCTACTGGGACTATAAGGATTCTTATGCTTGGACAACTGCGACCAGATACTGTTTTTTTCATATCTCTGATACGCTAGGAACATAATACGGAACGATCATCATCCTTGATGAATATACTGCTGGCATAGATACGGTGGGCCTTGGCGGATACGAAATCTTCTAAGTGAACGAATTTCTCCAAGACCTATCCGTTTAATAGAAACCGGAGGTTAGGCATGGTACAGAATAAAATGACCGTAGGTATTGTATACGGTGGTAAATCAGGGGAACACGAGGTATCCCTGCAGACTGCATTTGCGGTGACAAGTGCTTTTGATTATGACAAATACGAGCTCGTTCCTTTTTATATCTCGAAGCAGGGGACTTGGGCAAAAGGAAATAGGCTTACAGCTCCGCCTGCAAGCGTAGATGCACTGCAGCTTAAGGGCAATCCCGAGGATACTCGCGATGCACTGAACACGTTATTCAGCCGTCTATACGGCGGCGAGAGTGAAATCGATGTTATGTTCCCGCTCTTGCATGGCACGTATGGTGAAGATGGTACAATTCAAGGACTTTTCGAAATGGCTGATATGCCGTACGTAGGTGCGGGTGTACTGCCATCTGCTGCCGGTATGGATAAAGTAACGATGAAGAAATTATTCGCACAGGCGGGTATTGAGCAGTGTGAGTATGCTTACTTTAATCATATTCAGTGGAAACGTTCGAGCGATGAACTCATTGTGAATATGGAAGGCCAGCTTGGATACCCCATGTTCGTTAAACCGGCGAACCTTGGCTCAAGTGTAGGTATTTCCAAGGCACGCAACCGGGAAGAACTGATTGAAGCAGTTGAATATGCTCTTCGCTATGATATCAAAGTCATCGTAGAAGAGTTTGTCGATGCAAGAGAAGTGGAAGTCAGCGTACTTGGTAATGAAGAAGCAATTGCTTCCGTTCCGGGCGAGATCGTATCTTCAAGCGATTATTACGATTATGCAGCGAAGTATACGGATGGACAATCCGAAATGCTGATCCCGGCTCCTCTTGATGAAGAGAAAGCAGATCAAGTTCGCGAAGCAGCACTGAGTGCATTCCGTGCAATTGAAGGAAACGGGATTACTCGTGCAGACTTCTTCGTCCGCCGTTCGGATGGAAAGATTCTTATTAATGAAGTGAATACAATGCCTGGGTTTACCCCGTTCAGTATGTATCCTCTGTTGTGGCGTGAGACAGGTATATCCTATAAGGCGCTTCTTGATCGTATGATTGAGCTTGCCCTAGAACGTTATGAACTGAAACAAGCATTGCAGTACGAAAATAATAAATAAGAAGTAAGCGGGAAGGGGAGCAATGACTCCCCCTTTTTGCTATAACGAAAAGAAAATAAGAGAATGAAAGAGGAGGACAAGTCCATGGGATTTCAGACCGAGTTTAATTCAGTATGTAAGTTTAAGAGTGAACAAGAGTTGTACGAGCTTCTAGAATACGGAAGAGGAAAAATGGTGAAACAGGGCTTGCGCGTCTTTCCTACAGGGCAAAAAGTAATTGCCTATACCCCAGATAATGTGGCGATCGCAATTGTGAAAATTGTAGGCTGTATTGCAGAAATTAACTTTCAGAATCAAGAAGTGACCGAGGTAGAGATGATTCTTGAGCGTAAGCTTACAGAAGAAGAGTCACGAATTCAGACAAAGCTTGCTTATGAGATGTTCTTTGGAGAACAAACGAAGAATTGAAGCAGAGGTAACAGGGTTTTAACAAGTCTCTTACGGGTATAATCTGTACTATTAAGGTTACCGTGAGAGGAAGGTCTCGTCATATGATCGTACGATTTGGTTATGTAGCTATGTCTGTCCTTGTAAACAATGCTTCCCCGTCCAAGACGATGACAATGGCTAGTTTTAATAAAATAGGAGATCGAGAGGCAGCCATCCGCAAACTTGAGCGTATCGCTGCCGAAAATTTACATAACACTTTAAGATTACTTCGGCACAACCTCGCTCATCAGATTTGGGTGTACCGTTTTTCCTCAAAACTAATCCCGCTGGCGACACATGCAGATTTGCAGGACTGGAATCCGTTTGAAGCACTAACCCCGTCCTTTCGGGAGGTAGGCGATTTTGTGAAAAAGAACAAGATGAGAGTATCTTTTCATCCGGATCATTTTACGGTGCTTAGTACACCTCGTGAGGACGTCTTGGCAAGTTCGATTCGCGATCTGCAGCATCACAACTCTATGCTGGGTGCGATGGGACTAAATGCTACGGCAAAGAACAATATACATATCGGCGGAGCCTATGGGAATAAACAGCACTCGGCTGAACGTTTTATCGAGAATTTTAGCACCTTGACGTCTGATATCAAGGAAAGAATGACACTGGAGAATGATGATAAGACCTTTAATGCGGTGGAGACTCTTGAGGTTTGTAAGAAAATAGGTCTTCCTATGGTTTTAGATATTCACCACCAGTGGGTAAATAATGATGGAGAGAAACCTTGGGAGCTGTGGTCAGAGATTCAGGCGACTTGGAGGACTCCCTTCGCTCAGGCGGATGCCTTGCCAGAGGCTCCTTTAGCTCCTAAAGTTCATGTTTCGAGTCCTAAGAGTGAAAAAGACGTCCGTAGTCATGCAGACGGAGTGGAGCTCGAACCACTGCTTACTTTTTTAAGAGAGATTGCGAAGGATACGCCGTTTCTTGATGTGATGATTGAAGCAAAACGTAAGGACGAGGCGTTATTTGGACTTATGGATGCGTTTAAGACTTTGACGGGGGAAGGTATCGAAATTCTAGATGGAGCGACCATTCGTGTAACGCCATGACTCTAATTCGTACAATTTTGTGAATCAGGACTTTTGTGGGTAACCGATATGCTCCTGAAACGTTAGTATAGTAAGCAAGAGTAAGTAAAATTTTCTATCATGGCGTTCTTTTTTAGAAATGAGGAAAGTAGTGTGATTGTTTTGAATGAAAATCAGAAGACTCCTTATGTAGTTTCAAGTAAGAGTTATACGGCTGTCGCTATTAATGCTGCTGCGAAAACAGGGGAATGGATTAAGAGCAAAGTCGGTTCTAGTCTGAAGATGTCGACAAAATATTCCGAGCAGGATCTTGTTACGGAAGTGGATAAAGGCGCAGAGCAAATGATCCGCCGATTGATTCTGACTCATTTTCCAGACCATGCTATTCTGGGGGAAGAAGGCGTAGAGCCAGGCCCGGATGCTTCTAATCTTGCTTTGCAAGCGGTCAAAGATGAGGAGTTTCTATGGATTGTAGATCCGGTAGACGGAACAACGAACTTTGTTCATGGATTTCCATTCTTCTCGGTATCCATTGCGCTCGCACATCACGGAGAAATCATAGTAGGTGTCATCTATGATCCCATCCGAGACGAGTTGTTTGTTGCCGAAAAAGGAAAAGGGGCTTATGTGCATGGTAACCGTATGCAGGTGTCCCAGGAAGAACATCTTTCCGATGGACTTATCGCCGTCGGTTTTCCGCCGGACCCAAGCTTTGCCTTGCCTGCGAATATGGCTGCAGTGCAGGCTCTCGCTCCCAAAGTCCGTAATTTACGAGCAGGCGGATCTGCCGCACTGCATCTTGCTTATGTTGCGGCGGGCAGATTGAGCGGATATACAGAGATTGGACTGAATCCATGGGATATCGCAGCAGGTGCTTTACTCGTTCAGGAGTCAGGTGGTATGGTAACAAGCACGGCGGGGCATCCTTATGATCTATCGGTGCGCCATGTTACAGCAAGTAATGGAAAGCTGCATCACGAACTGATTACTGTCCTGAAAGAAGCGAAAGCCACAGGTATCGCAGAAGACAAGTGAAGGAGGAATGCAGATATGCCAGATTCACATGAGCTTGAGAAAAAGCTGAGCGATATGCTTACAGACGGTGATCCGGATTATGGAGATCGTGAGAAAAGAGAGCGGGAACAGGTCTCCCCTAAATATGAGATCCGAATTCAGACCGAGCTGGATCCGATCGTAGAAGAAACGTTAAAATATCGCAGTATGGCTAAAGAAGTAGACGATCGTTATGACGCCTATATGGAAAAAGCCAAGCATTCTTCCGATAACAAACCTAACGAACCCTTAGTTGAAAAAACAGATTCAGAAAAAGAAAAATAAAAAAAGAAAAATGATAAAGGGCATTCAGAATGAATACATTCTGAATGTCTCAGACTGTAGACAAACTAGCTTAAACTAGTTTGCCTGCAGTCTTTTTTATTTTACAATAGAAGCAACTATTTTATTTGAGGTGACAATCTTGCTAACGAAACAATCCTCCACTCAACGTGACCAACTTGAAATGGTTGCTCTAGATCAACTCGTTCCAGAAGATCATTTGGTTCGCAAAATCGAATCGGCGATCGACTTTTCTTTCATCTACGACTTGGTTCAGGATCATTATTCGGAAATTGGACGACCTAGCATCGATCCGGTCATCTTAATTAAATTACCTCTTATTCAATATACCTTTGGTATTCGTTCCATGCGAAAAACGATCGAAGAAGTTCAAACCAACATGGCGTATCGTTGGTTTCTGGGCTATGGATTTTATGATAAAGTTCCGCATTTCTCTACCTTTGGAAAGAACTACGAACGTCGTTTTAAAGATACAGATCTATTCGAACAGATTTTCTACCGTATTTTGCGGACTGCAGCTGAGAAACATTTACTCAGCGCGGAGCATGTTTTCATCGATTCTACACACGTAAAAGCGAGTGCGAATAAACGGAAATTCGAAAAGAAGGTTGTACGCAAAGAAACAAGAGCATATCAACGCAAACTGGAAGAGGAAATTAACCAAGATCGGGACGACCATGATAAAAAGCCGTTTCCTCCGGACTCTTTTAAAAAAGAAGAAGAAAAGGAAATTAAACAAAGCACTACAGATCCCGATAGCGGCTACTATGTCAAAGATGAACGGACCAAACAATTTGCTTATTCGTTTCACGCAGCAGTAGACCGAAACGGATTTGTACTCGGTAACATCGTCACTCCCGGAAATGAACATGACAGCCACTTGCTTGCACCCCTCGTAGAAATGGTAAAAGAAAAGATTGGGAAACCTGTAGCAGTGGCAGCCGATGCTGCCTACAAAACACCTTGGATTAGCAAATATTTGTTGGAGCAAGGGGTTACTCCGGCGCTGCCTTATACACGTCCGCGTTCTCAAAAAGAAGGTTTTCGAAAAGATGACTACGTGTATGATGAATATTTTGACGCCTATTTATGTCCTGCTAACGTGGTATTACCTTACTCGACCACCAATAAAGAGGGGTACCGAGAATACAAATCTCCAAAAGAAATTTGTAAATCGTGTCATTATTTATCCATGTGTACAGGGAGCAAGAACCACCAAAAAGTAGTGACGCGACATGTATGGCAAAACCACTTAGAAGAAGTAGAGCATCTAAGACACCACCAGCATGTAAAACAAATCTATGCAAAACGAAAAGAAACGGTGGAACGGGTATTTGCAGATGCAAAAGAAAAGCATGGCATGCGATGGACAACCCTGCGAGGGCTAAAAAAATTGTCCATGCAGGCGATGCTTACGTTTGCTGCCATGAATTTGAAGAAAATCGCCAGATGGTCGTGGAACAGACCAATTCCAGCGTAAATCAGGCGGGTTTCCACCTGATTTATTCATGAAAAGAAGTAGAAATGACAAAAGGCACTCAGAATGAATACATTCCGAATGCCTTTTGTCTACAATCTGGGGCATTCAGAATGAATACATTCTGAATGTCTTTTTCTATAATCTAGGAAGTTCTCTCTTAAGGTGAAGGTGAAGAGAGGACTTCTTTTTTATTTGTACCCGTAATCCTGCATAGGTGGTAAAATAAGGAATTAAGAAAAGGGGGCGACATATCACCTATGTTGAAGTGGACTAACGTTCGAAATAAGGTGCGGACATGTTCTATATCGCTTATTGCGATTGGACTACTATTAGGGTCAGGAACCTGGTCTGCACAGGCACAGGAAATAACGAAGGAATATCGCATGGTCACGCTGGGAGATTCCATTACGGTCGGTTTTGAGCCGGGAATGGAGGATTTGAACACAAGTCCTTATGGTTATGTTGAACGACTGGAAGAGCAAGCGCTGCTGCATGGACGTACGAAAGTTACCAATTACGGCATTGCGGGACTAAAAACAACAGGCCTGCTTCAGTTTACAGATGCGATTGCTAAGGGAGAGAAAAAGTCTTCCGAAGCCATTCAGCCGAAACTTTCTGATCCGCGAGTAGAAGATTTCACAGATCAGATAAAGCAGATCCAAACCGAGGTTTCGGAGGCGGATGTCATCGCTATTACGATCGGCGGAAATGATGTATCAGAGTTACTGGTTACAGGGACAAGTCTCACAGATGCTCAGCTGAGTGAGCGAGTAAAGGAACTGCTGAGTCGTTATTCGGAGCAGGTAACCTCATCTGTCAATAATCTGCATGCCTTAAATGAAGATGCTCTCTTTGTGATTGCAGATCAGTATCAGCCTCTCCCCAAAGTGGGAAATGAAGCTCTATACAACAAACTGATGAGTGCAGCCGCTTTATTTACAGATACGGTGGATGCGGTGGCATCCCAGCTGAACGAGCAGGGAGTCCATATAAAAGTTGCTCACGTGGCGAAGGAGTTTGCCGGAGGAGAGGGAACGATGACCCATATGATCAGGCATCGTGACTTTCATCCCAATCAAAATGGATATGAAGCTATCGCTGAGGTATTTGCTAACGTGATCTGGGGAGATTATGTAAAGCTTCAGATACCTGATCGGGAGGAGCCGATGAATATTTTCGTAAGCGGTAAAAAGCTTGCTACTCCTTATAAACCTGTTCTTAAAAACAATCAGAACTATATTGCAATTCAGGATATTGTAGAAGCCGTAAATGCAGAATCCAAATGGGATAATCAGACGAAGTCTACGAAAATCACATATGGTACGAAGACGGTAGAGATTAAAATGGGATCAAAGAACGTACTAGTGGATAATCAATCAATTTCAGTTGCGACACCAGCCTTCTTACAAAAAGTCGGTAAAGAGTCCAAAACCTACGTGCCTCTTGCCCTTGTTGCAGAAAGTCTCGGTTTTGATGTTCAGTATCAGTCCAAATTAAAAACGGTCTTTATCAATCCTTAAATTTTAGCTTGGTAATATGGAAGGAAGGTTATCTCTGAGTGGTTATCCCTGAGGATAACCTTTTTTCACTTTCCTCAAATCCAAACTGTACAATATACAGGAATTGGGTTTATAATCAAAATAAAGAAATTCAAAGAACAACACAGATTTAAATGTGGTAATGTGTTATTTTTCCAAATGCGAATGATATGGAGGAGGTAATTTAGGATCTTTTCATGAGTTTAGAATCTTTTTATGTTTCTAATTTAAAACGCTTACAATTTTATTCTAGGTAGATATTCAGATTGACTTCATCAGAAAACAGCAGAGAAAGTTTGTACACTAATGTACTGTTCCTTAAAAGGAGGCGCGTTTGTACATGAACGATTTACTGCAAATAGAACATATGAGTCAAGGATCAGCCTATTCATTACTAGATTCGTCTTTACCTCTCTCAAAAGAGAAAAATATGGAAGCAGTCAGCAGACAGTCGATGATTGTCTATCAGCTTTTGGAACTTGTTCATCGTCATTATGCCGATTCGGACATTTCATTAAATACCATTGCTAAACATAAGCTGTATATGAATCCAGACTATTTAGGAAAAGTTTTTAAGAGAATTACAGGAATCGGCTTCTCTCAATATCTCAATCAATATCGGATACAGCAGGCATGCAGTTACATGCGGCATAAAGATCAAGATGCCAAAATATTTGAACTTGCAGAGTCCTTTGGTTTTGGAAGGAATCCGCAGTATTTCAGTCAAGTATTTAAGAAGTGGACGGGGGTTACTCCCTCGGATTATCGAAGCAGAGCAAGATGATAACTGGTAGACAAGGAAGATAATGATAGGAAGATGAAGGAGATGAAGTCACTTCATGATTCATTATAAATTTGATTTTGGACCTGGAACGGCAGCAGAAGGCTATACTGGGGTTCTTCCAGATACGCTGTATCATGCGGAACTTGGTTATGGATTTGAATCCATAGACCGAGTATATGGGAGAGATCGTTCACAGGAGCAATCGGATCCTGCTTCATCTAAGAAGGATTTTACGATAAAAAAACAACTTCAAGGCCGTTTTTGCATTCCGCTTCACGCGGCTTTTATCCTTGATGTTCCGCCGGGTACATATCGTGTCCATACGCTAATGGGTGACAGCAATACCGAAACGATTACTGAGATAAGGGCTGGTGAAGGCAGACTTATGCTGCCGCCTGTTCATACACAGCCTGGTCAATGGATTGAAGAAAATTTCAGTGTTGTTGTTCGTGAAGGTGAACCGTTACGACTTTCTTTTTCCGGTCCTGCTCCGAGGATTAATGCACTTGAAGTAATGGAAGCGAATGAGACGCTGACCGTTTATATTGCGGGTGATTCTACAGTATGTGATCAGCCTGCATCAGGCTATCCCTATGCGGGATGGGGTCAGATGCTGCCATCCTTTTTCAAACATGATGTGGCGGTTGATAATCATGCGCATTCAGGACGCAGTACGAAAAGTTTTATCGACGAAGGCCGGCTGGATGCGATACTCACGAATATTAAAGCCGGAGACTTTCTCTTTATTCAATTTGGTCATAATGATGAAAAGTCAGATGTACTAAGAGCGACGAAGCCATTTACAACCTATCAGGAATATCTGAGTAAATATATTCAGGCAGCTCGGGAGCGTGAGGCTCATCCGGTTCTCATTACTCCTGTACAGCGCAGATACTTTAACGAAGATGGAACCCTCATGGATACACACGGAGATTATATTGTGGCTATGAAAGAACTCGCAGAAAAGGAGAATATTCCTTTAATTGATCTCGCTGCTCGCAGCAAGATCGCATTTGAACAAGCTGGGGTGGAAGGCAGTAAACTTGATTTCATGTGGGCTTGGCCTGGGGAATATATTCATTTCCCTGCTGGAGTGGAAGATAATACCCATTTCTCGCAGTACGGGGCCAAAAGAATGGCTGGAATGGTAGCCGCCTCTATTGCTGATCTGGCCATTCAGCCGCTGACGATGTTTTTGCGTTCACCGGATGCTTTGAGAGACAGGTAGTACCGAAATAAGTAAGCCTAATAGATGTTTCACTAAAATGGATAGCGAATCTATTTCATAGCTGCATGCAACAAGTAGAAGGGAGATACAGAGATGAACTCAATCAAGCCGGAAGCTGCAAAAGGTAATACCGTATGGGTTATTCCAGATGGATACATTCCTCCGCAAAGCAGCGGTGCGCTTGAAAGTCATGAAAGTATTTGTGTCTTAAATACAGGAAGAGAGGATGCAAATCTTACGATTACTGTATTTTTTGAGGATCGCGATCCGCTCGAGTGTAATGTGACCAAGGTGTCCGCTAGGCGAACTTCTCACATTAGGACAGCCAGCCTTCAGGCAGATGGAGAGTTCATACCGCTTGGTGTTCCTTATGCACTTATTGTGGAAAGCGATATCCCCATAATTGTTCAGTACAGCAGGCTTGATACATCTCAGCCTGAACTGGCACTCATGAGTGTCATGGCTTATCCCGTATAGCGGATACGAATAAATCAAGAATTCTGTTTTTCTCTAAGATAGATACTTTATGATACAAATAAGAACCGTCCTCCAAATTAGCTGAAGGACGGTTCTTTAACGTGGTTGCTTTATTTTTCTTTAGCCATAGCCTCAAATGACGAATCAGCAGCTTCAATCGTAGCTTCGATATCTGCATCCGTATGTTCCGTTGTCAGGAACCAAGCTTCGTATTTGGACGGTGCGAGGTGTACTCCACGGTTCAGCATATGTTGGAAGAAGGAAGCGAATGCTTCTCCATCCGTATCCTGAGCTTCCTCATAATCCGTTACTGGATGATCGCAGAAATGAGTGGAGAATGAACCGCGAACCCGGTTAATTGTCAGTGGAATTCCGTGACGATCTGCAGCTGCCTGGATTCCCTCCGTTAATTTAATAGTGAGACGTTCCATCTCTTCATATACTCCTGGCTGGGAAAGCACCTCAAGGCATGCAATACCTGCTGAGATAGAAGCTGGGTTCCCTGCCATAGTGCCTGCTTGATAAGCAGGTCCAAGCGGAGCCACTTGTTCCATCACTTCTTTTGAACCGCCGTATGCGCCGATCGGAAGACCGCCGCCAATGATTTTACCAAGAGCCGTAAGGTCTGGCTTAATAAGATCATGGTTATCAAGCCCTGCATAAGTTTGCGTCGAACCATAGTGGAAGCGGAATGCGGTGATGACCTCATCATAGATAACGAGTGCTCCGTGATCATGTGCCAGCTTGCAGAGGCCTTCGAGGAAGCCTGGTTTTGGCATAACCATTCCGAAATTCCCGACGATTGGTTCTACCATGACAGCAGCCACATCATGACCCCACTTTTGCAGTGCTTCTTCAAGTCCGCTCAGATCGTTGTAAGGAACTGTGATCACTTCTTGGGCAATACTCGCAGGAATCCCTGCGCTGTCTGGTATGCCAAGAGTAGAAGGGCCAGAGCCTGCCGCCACAAGGACGAGGTCCGAATGGCCGTGGTAGTTCCCCGCAAATTTTATGATCTTATTACGTTTCGTATAAGCCCGTGCTACCCGGATTGTGGTCATGACCGCTTCGGTACCTGAGTTCACAAAACGAACTTTATCCATGGAAGGGATTGCTTCTTTTAGCATTTTGGCTAATTTGATTTCGAGCACGGTAGGAGTACCGAGAAGCGTACCATTGGAAGCTGCCTCGGTAATTGCTTTGGTGATGTGCGGGTGAGCATGACCCGTTATGATGGGGCCGTATGCCGCAAGGTAATCAATATATTTGTTATCATCTTCATCGTAAAAATAAGCACCTTGTCCGCGTTTCATAAAGACAGGGGCTCCGCCGCCTACTGCTTTGAATGAGCGAGAAGGGCTGTTTACACCGCCGACAATATGTTCAAGTGCTTCTGCATAATACTGCTCCGATTTGGAACGATTCATTTGTATTCATCCTTTCTTTGAAGCAAGTCACCACAAGAGTATGGTATGTACAATGGAAAAGGGCAGCCATCTGCTGCCCTTACCAAGTTCATATCTATTATAACATCTCCCTTTTGTGAAACCATAGCTCTTAGGAAGAGTCTTTCGTATTATTCTTCTCCGCTGGCTGACTTATCAACCGTGGATTTGCTATCTGGTTCAGTTACCTGAGGCTCGAGGACTTCTTGGACGTATGATTTAAGCTCTTCCTGATCTCTCACGGTAAGGACAGCAGCGCCGCCAATTCGCTCTTCAACAAGAAGTTTCATAGGAGGAACTTGTTCGCTCCCTTGCATGCTGCTCTGATAGCCCACAGAGGCCAGCTTCCACATGTCGTTAAGGGTTAGGTTGGTATCAATGTAAGGATTCACTTCATTAAGAATGGAAGGCAGTTTAGCTATAGAAGTTGTTGTTTGCATCTTATCGGCAATGGCTTTCAGGAGTTCACGCTGACGTTCTGTACGAGAGAAATCGGACAAGGCGTCATGCCGGAATCGTACATACATCAGTGCCTTTTCACCATCAAGATGCTGCATTCCTTGCTTGAGATCAATATCATACTCATGCTTATCTGCTTTACTTGTATATTTCATATCTTTTTCGACTTCAAAATCAACGCCCCCAACAGCGTCAACGAGCTCAATAAAACCTTGGAAATCGGTATATATATAGTACTGAATTGGTATCCCCAGCAGATCACCTGCTGCCTGCATTGCTACATTGGGGCCATGGGTAATTGCCGTATTAATTCGATCTCTTCCGTATCCAGGGATGTCTGTATATGTATCACGCAGGAGAGAGAATAGAGATATTTTTTTGCTGACTGGGTTAAGGGAGGCGACAAGCATGGTATCTGAACGAGGGATCTCCCCTTCTGTTAGACCTCTGGCATCTACACCCATAAGCAGGATGTTAACAGGTTCTTTACCTTCCCATTTTGGGGGATCGGGGGTGATTTCCTGATCTACCTTCTCTACGTTGTAAAAAGGAGAATTCTCTCCTTCTTTGTTCAAATCTTGTAGTTCGTTAACAACAGAAGTAAAATAATAAACTGCGAGTACGGCGGCAGTAACAACGATTACTGCGAGAACCATCCATACGGTTCGTTTCGTCTTCCTATTCATGTAACGCTCTTCCTTTCCATCTTATGGAATGAAGCCAGTTAGGGCTCTGGCCGTTTGACTGCCTTCGTAAAAGTAGTGTGGTATAATTTTGGATAAATTAACACATATTTCATTTGACAACTTTCATTATAATTTTTTTTATGGATACAATCAATTGATAGAAATACGATAACTTTAAAGGAGACTGACATCATGAGTATAAAGATCGGTTCAGAAGCACCAGATTTTGAGCTAAAGGGCACGGGAGATCAACTTTTGAAGCTGTCTGATTTTCGGGGAAAGCGAGTCATATTATATTTCTATCCGAAAGACATGACAGCGGGCTGTACAGATGAAGCGTGCCAATTTCGAGATGAACACACCTCATTTGAAGCGTTGAATACAGTCATTATAGGAGTAAGTGGAGATTCCATAAAACAACATGAAAAGTTCATTGCGAAGTACAATCTGCCGTTCATTTTATTATCGGACGAGGACCATAAGGTTGCTGAATTGTATGGTGTGTGGCAGCTCAAAAAAATGTACGGCAAAGAATACATGGGCATTGTGCGTTCGACATTTGTTATTGATGAACAAGGCATACTTACGAAAGAATGGCGGAAAGTGAAAGTGAAAGGTCATATAGAAGAAGCACTGGAGTATGTTAAACAAATGTAGTCTGTGAGATATAGTACGTGTGTTAACATCAAGACCGGCTCATTAGGAGTCGGTTTTTTTATTTGCTTACTCATTCATCAACCCTGACAGGAGAAAGTGAAACGCTTGAATTATAAATATATTCACCTATAAATCTCTTTTTTTAAAAGCACTCAAAAGTAGTCTTTTTTATAAGAAACCCTCATAGACTGAATATATAAATCTTAAAAACTATGAATCATTCATTCGTATAAAGATCATGGGGGCGAAGCGATATGAGAAGAATAGGTAAACAAAACAGATGGAAAAAATTCAGTTATACAGTAATCGCAGGCTTTATTATTCTTTTAGCGGTGGCTCTTCAAGATAAAGGTTTTTTATCAAACGTCGTGAATTCTCAAGCTGTGTATATAGATAATGAAGTGGGCTCTGCGAGAATAGAAACAGTATCAAAAGTAGTACATACGGGATTAACTAAATCTACGGTTCACTCGAGTCTAGAGCAGGCCGTCCATACGCAACCAGTAAATTCAGCTTCTTTGACTGCCCAAAAACAAGAAGCTGATCTCGTTCAGTCCAGTTCGAAAAAAGCAACAGTTCCAGCAGCGAACACGGCAGTAAACAAAGTGTATTTAACATTCGATGACGGACCGGGAAAGTATACGGAAGCTGTTCTAGATATTCTTGAACAATATGGAGTTCCCGCAACATTCTTTGTATTAGGAAAGCAAGTCGAAGTGTATCCTGAATTAATTAATCGCATGCATGAAAAAGGATATGTCATTGGGAATCATACTTATGACCATAAATATGATAAACTGTACGGCTCTTTCCCTGATTTTTGGAAACAGATTAAGCAAACAGAGGAAGCAGTTAGGCGGATCACAGGAGAGCGACCTCAGCTTGTTCGGGCTCCCGGGGGAACCTACGGCCATTTTGATACCACTTATTTTGAACTCATGAAACAAGCAGGTTATGTCGTTACCGACTGGAATGTGGATAGTGGAGATTCACTAAAAAAAGATGTGCCTGCTAAGGAAATTATTAAGAATGCAACAAAGTCAGCAGTGAGTGGTAATCGAGTCGTATTACTGCATGATGGAGGGAGCCATGCGGAGACGGTAAAAGCGTTACCTGCCATCATTGAATATTACCAAGCGCATAATTATGAATTTAGAGGCCTGAATCCTGCGGAGAAACCCGTTCAGTTTCAAGTGAAAAAGCAAAATTCTCAAGAAAAGGTGATTCAGCCAAGCAAAGAATGGATAAATAATCATATCACTGAGAATGCTGCTCTATTTGGTACAGGACCTTCCCTTGTGATTGAAGCAGGGAAACTTGTGACAAAGCTTGCGCCTGGTGAATATCAAGAAGTTGAAGGCGAACTTCTGGTTCCGCTTCGAGTTCTTGTAGAGCGATATGGGGGTACAGTGAAGTGGAACGGTACCGATCGGTACGCAGCGGTTAAATGGGCTGGGAATGAGATTACAGTAGATCCAGCACAGCAACTGCTTGACTCAATAGAAGGCCGAGTAGAGATGAGATCGGGCTCTCTATGGGTTTCCCTTCGAGATCTTCTTTCTGCCGCAGATTATAAGATTAAGTCGATCGATCGGAATCAAGCTGAATTTATTATAAAAGCGAGCTAGTCTGCGTATTGGGTTCAGTGATATTACGTATTCAGTTCAGTGATATAGGAAAGATAAATGTTGCTGCATGAGTTAGAAGAGTTTTATAAATAATTCTTGACTATAAGCTTTGATTTTTATATGTTTATTACACGGTTTAGCTGATCATCATATCAGTTAAGCAGGAACGTGTTTAAAGGGGAGTAGCTGTTACAGCAAAGTCGTCAGTTCGGGAGAAAATCCCCGGCTTTGTTGGCAACCATTCGTTGTTAGCGAGACCTTTACCACACTCTGTGGTAGAGGTCTCTTTTTTTGTTGGAGACCTTTGCCAAGCCGGCAAGGTCTCTTTTTTATTTTATTATTTTAGGAGGATGTTTTTATGGATTTACTCTTAGAGTATGGTTGGGTACTTCTTGTACTCATTGTACTAGAAGGGCTGCTTGCCGCAGATAATGCGCTAGTCCTTGCCATTATGGTGAAACATTTACCAGAAGATCGACGTAAGAAAGCTTTGTTCTATGGTTTAGTGGGGGCCTTTTTCTTCAGGCTCGGATCCTTGTTCCTGATTTCCTTCTTGGTTGACGTTTGGCAGGTACAGGCGCTTGGTGCGATCTATCTCTTGTACATTTCCATTAACCACACCATCAAGCATTTCCTTAAAGGAAAAACAAAGACGGACGAGGCACAAGATGCACCGAAAAAGCCTAAGAAACAATCTGGCTTCTGGATGACCGTATTCAAAGTAGAAGTCGCGGATATTGCTTTTGCTGTAGATTCCATTCTGGCAGCTGTTGCTTTGGCTGTTGCACTGCCTCCAAGCGGACTTCCGAACATCGGCGGTTTGGACGGAGGACAGTTCATTGTTATCTTCCTCGGCGGATTTATCGGACTTATCATTATGCGTTTTGCAGCAACCTTCTTCGTGAAACTTCTGCAGCAACGTCCGGGCCTCGAAGTTGCGGCATTCCTGATCGTAGGCTGGGTAGGGGTTAAGCTTGCAGTGATTACGCTGGCACATCCGGATGTTGGCTTAATTGATTCACACTTCCCGCATAACACCATTTGGAAAATTTCATTCTATTTCGTCCTTGTAGCAATTGCTGCACTCGGATGGTTCCTTTCTTCTAAGGTAGAAGTTGAGGGCAGCGAGAATGCGATTAAAGAAGTCGAAGAACAACAACCGGCAAAAGATACAGACACGTCCAAGTAATCGAATAACTTGCTTATCGAATAACGTGCTAATAGTAAAGTCTGGAGATTCCCTCCAGGCTTTTTTTGTTTTGTATCTCGATGTCTATTTACTCTATGTGAGGGGAATACTAGCAAACATAGAATAGAAACCAGAAGAGTAGAAATAAAGTTGTTGAAAAACGAGTAATACTGCGGATACAGGAGGGATGCTGGCCATGGAATATATGAAGTCTAGTGATTATGCTGCAGAGCTGCTTGAGAGAGTGACTGAGCGGGTAGAGAGCGTCATTGTAGGAAAACGGCGAGAAATTAGGTTTATTCTCATCGCGATGCTGTCGGGAGGACATGTGCTGCTAGAAGACGTGCCGGGTACGGGGAAAACAAAGCTGATTCGCACACTCGCTTCCTGCCTTTCTGCGAGTTTTGGCCGAATTCAGTTTACGTCTGATGTGTTGCCTTCAGATGTGACAGGAACTTCTGTATATAAACCGATAACGGGAGAATTTGAATACCGTCCGGGTCCGGTAATGGCTAACATTGTTCTTGGGGATGAGATCAATCGTGCTTCGCCTCGAACCCAGTCAGCGCTGCTTGAAGCGATGGAAGAGAAGAGTGTTACTGTAGATGGGGCGACTTATGCACTACCGAGGCCTTTCCTGCTGATGGCTACTCAGAACCCGTTGCAATTTGAAGGCACTTATCGTCTTCCGGAAGCTCAGCTCGATCGTTTTCTTATTAAATTAAGTCTCGGATACCCTGGTATTGAGGAGGAGGTCGAGATTATGAATCGGCAGGAGTCAGGTTCTCGATCTCTCGTCAAACCTGTCATGTTAGCGGAAGAACTTGTTAAGATGCAGCGTGAAGTGTCTGGTGTCTTTGTAGATCCTGTAATCAAAAAATACATTGCTGAATTTGCGGCAGCATCACGCAAACATAAAGACCTTTTACTCGGGATCAGCCCGAGAGGAAGTCTTGCATGGATGATTGCTTCTCAAGCCGCCGCTTACCTGAATGGCCGTTCTTATGTCATTCCTGATGATTTAAAGGAAGTTGCTTTGCCTGTCTTAACTCACCGAATTCGTACCCGATATGAGATGGTGCAATCTTCCGATGCCGAACGTATCATAGCGGACTTGTTGCAGCACATCCCTATCCCTGTACCGTCCTCAAGAATGAGGGGGTGAGTTTATGTGGAGAACCGTAATCAGTCCGCTGATTATGATTATACTTACGAGCCTTCTCTTTTTTCTATATCAGATTCAGGGCGGAAGGACTCTGCTATTCCTGTTGGTATCTTGTATGATCTTGATCTGTTACGGTGTGTTAGCTCAGTTTATCGGTCCTCGGCATGTCCACATAACAAGAGAATTTCGACCGGGCAGAGTGGCGGCAGGCGAGAGAGCAGAAGTTAGAATTCATGTCAGCATAAATAGCTGGCTGCCTTTATTGTGGTTAAAGATTGAAGAAGAGGCCGCTCCTTTCAAACATATTCATATTATTTTTCCACGCAAACGCAGCTATGAATGTTCTTATTCCTATCATCTAAAAGCAGTACACCGGGGAGTGTATGCTTATGAACACTGTAAAATCACATGGGGAGATGCATTCGGCTGGTTTACATGCAGCAGACGTGTACATGCGCCGGGAGAGCTGATTGTACACCCTTCCTTCCACCCGGGTCATCCGGGATTAGAAGAAGGTTACGGAGAATCGCAGCATCCGCAGCACACCCGAAACAGTCTGGTAGAGGAGTGGAAAGGGTATGAAGTGAGGGAATATACCCCTCGTGACGGATTTCGTTTTATACACTGGAAAAGCTCTGCAAGAAAAGGGAAACTTCAAGTTCGTATCCCAGAAAAAAGTGTGGCTAATAACATATATCTTTTACTGGATAATGGAAAAGACTCATACACGCATAAGGGAAAAGAGCAAGGAAATGAACTGTCATGGCAAGCCTATGATTCAGCAATCTCATTATGTGCAAGTATGTTAAGGGATGCATATAACAAAGGAGAAACGCCTGTAATAGCCACTTATGTTGTCCAATCGGGGAGAGCATCGTTCCAAGGGGAGATAAACACGAGTGAAGCGGTATTTTCAAATGGGAAATTGCTCCGTCAGTTGGATTTCTTAGCCCGGTTGGAGCCAGGAGAAGGGTTACGAAATACACGGGACCTCTCCATACCCGCAGGGACAGAAGTATATATGGTCACCGGCAGTTTAAATGAGCAAAATTCAAAGCTGGCTAGGGAGCTGAATACACAAGGAGTACGTGTTCGACTCTATGAAATGACAGATTGGAAACAGGAACATAAGACACATCAAATCAGAGAAAACTCGTTAGCGGCAGAGCTAGAGAAAGAACAGATTCGGGTGAAGACGATTGCTTCATTCTGAGCTTGTCCAAAGGATAGAGAGGAGGAACACGGGTGGAGACAACAGATCTAAATGTAAAGGGAAAAGGATATATCGAACCTTGGTTATACCGCGTTGGCATCTCTTTTCTGTTATATATCATGTTTATGGAGTGGCTCATGCCCGCTGGCTTCGGAGAGCAGACCGACATTCCTGCATCGATGAGGGTCATGTTCCTCCTTACGGCAGGGCTCCTTCTGGTCGGCAGTCTGCATATCCCTCTACGATACATGATCTTTTTAAGAGCAGGTTGTGCCCTGTTTTTTTTATGGTGGATGCTGGTCCCCTCTGCGGGAGAGAGCTGGGTATTTAATTATATCTATACGCTTCAAAGCGATATCGCAAGCTGGGAGAGATCAGGACATTTTCGGAATGTGAGTGAAGAAACAAGAGCGGTCTTCGTTGTGTTCGGATGGACGCTTTTTGTGACCTCTGTTCAAATGCTGGCTATTCAGCTTCGGACCGTGCTTCTATTTGGTGTGGTTACGATTGTCTATTTACTCTGCATGGAATTGCTAAGCGGTATCTATTCCCCAGGCGGGATGATACGTATGATTTGTTGTTTTCTTTTAGTACAATCCCTATTGCAAATGCCAAGATTAGTAGGGACATCAAAAGTACTGGTAAAGGATAGAAAATCTCATTTGATCTGGGCTGGGACAGCGATTGGGACAGTGCTTGTAACGACGATGATGACATCCTCTATTGCTTCTGCAATTCCTGCAAAAGCAGAAAATAAAGAAGTCCTGACAAGGATATGGGACAAGATCTCCGAGTGGTCGAGTGCTGACACGAAGACGAATGCAGTACCTGCTTTTTCAACGACAGGGTATGATCCGGCAGGGAGAGACATGGGAGCTCCGCTTATTCAGAGTAATACCGTATATTTTACGGCCACAACTCCTGTTCGGGCATACTGGAGAGGTCAATCTCGCAGCATCTACGACGGGAGAAGCTGGAAGCTGAATGAATCAGCAGGTCAATCCTTTGAATATATCAGTACTGGGCAGAGACTCAGAGAGGACGAGATTGAAGAGAACCCGTATTTTCGTATCGTAAAACAGACAATTAGTCTTAAGGAACCTGCTAAAGGCGGTTCTGATATTTTTGTAGGCGGGGTCCCTCTGCGATTATCGTTCAGAGATCGTATGGGAGACGGTACAAAGAAGGAAAGTGGATTAACAGGAAACGGTAACGAGTCTGACTTTCCATACATATGGAGTGATATATCTTCGGGGAATGTAAGATTTGATGATAAGCCAAAAGCACAGCCGATTCAGCATTATAGTATGGATGTACTGATTCCTGTACAAGACAAAACAGTGCTTCGTAAAACGGTGGGAGAAGATCCCCCTTCGATCCAGAAGACCGATCTTCAGCTTCCATCTAGTCTACCTGAAAGGGTCACGAAGCTGGCGAATTCAATAACTAGTGATACAGATACGCGTTATGACGCGGTCATGGCTGTATCGAATTATTTAAAATCGAACTACACGTATACACTAAATACTCGTGTTCCGGCAGTAGATCAAGATTTTGTGGATGATTTTCTGTTTGTAACCAAGAAAGGGTATTGTAATCATTTTTCTTCAGCCATGGTGATTCTCCTGCGGAGTAAAGGGATCCCTGCAAGATATGTACAGGGGTTTGCTCCAGGTCAGCAAGATGAACAAGAGCCGGACAAGTACACTGTTACTCAAGGGGATGCACATGCCTGGGTGGAAGTGTATTTCCCGGGAGCCGGATGGTTTCCATTTGAAGCCACACCTGGCTTCGATCCGGCAGCTGAACTGCAAGCGGCATCTGCTGCTGATGAACCGAAAACGGGGGCTATGAAAAATGGCGAGTTTGCTATAGATCTGAGTCAGTTGATGACTCTCTTTCAGACAGGGCTGAGAAGCATTGCTCAGCCGAGTACACTAGCATGGTCTGCAGCAGCGGTGCTGTTGCTTGCAGCAGTGATTACAGCGGGGCATGTTTACGGCCCAGTTATACAGCTCCGGCTTCGGATGATTTGGCCGCGCCGGACCTTTCCAGACCGAGAGCGCCTGCTTCACATCGGTGCTCCTGTATGGGACATGCTCGCTAAGCGTTATGGTGAGCGGGACAGCAGACTTACGCTGCGGGAATATATCGCAGGGCTGCCTGTGGAAGAGGACGCCCTGCGTGAGGAAGTGCGGCAGTTCGCCAAAGACTGGGAAACGATGGTCTACAGCCCGGCAAGTCCTTCCCGAGGAGAGAGCATCGCTTTTTTACAGAGTTGCCTGCGTATGGCAAAAGTTTTGTGAATGATTCCCTTAAAAGTAATAAGTAGAGATGGTGATCATACCATCTTTTTCAACATACTTTTTTTTACAATATTTTATTAATAAGAAGAACGCGAGCTTTCCTTGACGTCAGGTTTTGTCGGCAAGTATAATTAGTCTCATTGAATTGAGGGAGGCACGGTAATGATAAAGCCAAATGAAATTGTTGTTGTTCTAGATTTCGGGGGACAGTATAACCAACTAATTGCAAGAAGGATCCGCGATCTCGGAGTATACAGCGAGTTGCTTCCATATAACACACCTGCTGAGAAGATACGTGAACTTGCACCAAAAGGGATCGTATTCTCCGGTGGACCATCCAGTGTATACGCTGAGAATGCACCGCATGTAGACCCTGCTGTTTATGACTTGGGATTGCCGATTTTCGGTATTTGCTATGGTATGCAGATGATGGCCCAGCAATTAGACGGTAAAGTAGAACGTGCTCACAAACGTGAGTATGGTAAAGCAGATGTATTGTTTAACGAAGGATCTGACCTTGTAGCAGGTCTTGAATTGAATCAAACGGTATGGATGAGTCATGGAGATCACGTTGTTTCCTTGCCTACAGGTTTTAAACTTGATGCAGGAACAGAAAGTGCTCCAATTGCAGCAATGAGCCATCCAGAACGTAAATTTTATGCAGTTCAGTTCCACCCAGAAGTACGCCATTCCTTGAATGGTAATGATATGATCCGTAACTTCCTATATAACGTGTGCGGTTGCGAAGGCAACTGGAGCATGGAGACTTTTATCGAAGACAAAATCAAGGACATCCGTGAACAAGTTGGCGACAAAAAAGTGCTTTGTGCCCTCAGCGGCGGCGTTGATTCTTCTGTAGTAGCAGCACTGCTTCACAGAGCAATCGGCGATCAACTTACTTGTATGTTTATCGACCACGGTCTTCTTCGTAAAGGAGAAGCAGAGAGCGTAATGGAAACTTTCGTAGGTAAATTCGATATGAAAGTGTTTAAAATTGATGCTCGTGAACGCTTTATGTCCAAGCTTGCTGGAGTAGAGGATCCAGAACAAAAACGTAAAATTATCGGTAACGAATTTATTTACGTATTTGATGAAGAGTCCAGCAAATTCGATGATTTCACATTCTTGGCACAAGGAACACTTTATACAGATATCGTAGAAAGTGGTACAGCTACAGCTCAAACGATCAAATCTCACCACAATGTCGGCGGACTTCCTGAGAACATGAGATTTGAGCTTATTGAGCCGCTGAACGCACTCTTCAAAGACGAAGTTCGTAAAGTCGGTGAAGAATGTGGATTACCAGAAGAGATCGTATGGCGTCAGCCATTCCCAGGTCCGGGTCTAGCAATTCGTGTACTTGGCGAAGTAACAGAAGAAAAACTGAAGATTGTTCGTGATTCTGACTACATTTTGCGTGAAGAGATTGCTAAAGCAGGTCTTGACCGTGAAATTTGGCAGTACTTCACCGCTCTTCCTAACATGAAGAGTGTAGGGGTTATGGGCGATGCTCGTACGTATTCCTACACTGTAGGTATCCGTGCAGTAACATCCATCGACGGTATGACAGCAGACTGGGCACGTATCCCTTGGGATGTGTTAGAGAAAATCTCTGTTCGTATCGTTAACGAAGTAGATAACGTAAACCGTATCGTTTATGATGTAACTTCTAAACCGCCTGCAACGATCGAGTGGGAATAAGAACTGTAATCGCTTGAAGCCTTGAAAACACTGGATTTTTCGAGTGAAAAAAAGGCGACTGATAACAAAATGATAACAGATTGATAATTTTAGTAAAAAATTGACCTGTCTGAGGGTAAAAATTCAGACAGGTCTTTCTTCTTTTTTGGGTCTATTTGTTGTTCTTTTTCACAGTGCTTTCTGGATAGTTGTATCTCCACTGATTGTACTCTTCTTCTGTGATCTCCCCTGATTCAAATCTTGCACGCTGCTCATGCCATTCATAAAGCATTCTGAATAGTGTGACATATGCTTGTCCTCTTTCTTTTTCAAGCTTCAAGCTAAGGTCGCCATCAGCATAATCAACATGAATGCCATACATGTCTTCTAGGGCAAAAAAAGTATGCATAAGCCCCTCATAAGAATCTATGTCAGGAACCGTCAGAGACTGAGGAGAAACTTCGAATATTTCTGCCAGCTGATCGATAAGCTCTTTTTTCGGTCCTCTTACGCCGTTCTCATATTGTGACATTCTTACATGTGCTGACTTCTGGGGATAACCAAGTTTCTCTCCCAAATATTCCATTGTCATTCCGTGCAGCTTACGGAAATGCCTGATTCTCTCGCCTGTGGCCATGTGTATATCCTCTCTTTCTAACTAAGAAATACTATAACAAAAATGCTTACATTTATCAATGCGAATTGAGAAAGTCTGGAAATTTTACTGGCTAGTGGTCGTTTTTTACAAAGGTAGGTAATATCTAGACGTAATAAAAAATAGATAATGTAAACAAATTTGTTTATTGACTCAGTAAAAGTATGGGTATATAATGTGAAATGTAAACAAATTACGTTACATTAAGTAATTTGGAAAGGAGGAAAAAGCATGTCAGCAAAGATTTTCATGACAGCCAGCGAAGTCGCTGCAGAATTAGGGGTTTCAGAATCTTTTGCATACAAAGTAATGCGAGAGATGAACAAGGAACTTAAACAGAAAGGTTACTTTACTATTTCAGGTAAAGTCGATCGGAAATATTTTCATGAAAAATTTTATGCAACAAAACTAGAAGAGAAATAGCAGGAGGTGAACAATTATGTCAGTTTTCAGAAATGAAGACAACGGAACATGGTATGCAATGGTTCGGTATGATGACTGGACTGGTAAAAGGAAGCAGAAAATGAAGCGAGGCTTCCGTACAAAGAGGGAGGCACTTGCCTGGGAAAGAGAGTTTCTACTGGAGAAACAGGCAGACCTTGATATGACATTTGAAAGCTTCTATGAACGTTACAAGGCTGATGTGATACCAAAGATAAAGCACAATACATGGCTTACAAAGCAGCACATTATAGAAACTAAGATTTTGCCGTATTTTAAGGGGCGTAAAATATCAGAGATTACACCGGCTGATATAATTGCGTGGCAGAATAAGATGAGGGTCCAGCCTGACCGTTACGGCAAGCCGCATTCTAAGACGTATCTGAAAACCATTCACAATCAATTAAGTGCAATTTTTAATCATGCATACAGATACTACGGGCTCAAGGTGAATCCTGCAAGAAGAGCAGGTAATATGGGCTCAGAGGAAACAGGGGAAATGCTTTTCTGGACAAAAGAAGAATATCTTAAATTCTCAGATGCAATGATGGATAAGGACTTATCCTTTTATGCATTCGAACTTCTCTACTGGACAGGAATCCGTGTAGGAGAGCTGCTGGCACTCACGCCATCAGATTTTGACCTTGAAAACAGGAAGCTTCATATAACCAAGTCATATCAAAGATTAGAAGGTAAAGATATCATTACTACTCCTAAAACAAAGAAAAGCAATAGAACCATTATTTTGCCTCAGTTTCTTGCAGATGAAATTGGAGACTATATCAGCAGCTTCTACAGTATAGAACCTGATACAAGGCTTTTTCCTGTGACAAAGAACTTCCTGTATCACGAAATGAAAAGAGGCTGCAAGGAAACAGGGGTAAAAAAAATCCGTGTACATGATTTACGCCATTCCCATGTGTCGCTGCTTATTCATATGGGATACTCAGCACTTGCAATAGGCGCCAGAGTTGGGCATGAAGCAGAGAACATAACCTATAGATATGCTCATTTGTTTCCAACTGTGCAGACGGAAATGGCAGAAGATTTGAACGTTGAAAGGAGCAATAACTATGTCGGAGAAAAGCCTGGACAAAAAAGGTAGATGGAGAAGTGTCACAGTCGGATTTCGGGTTTCTCCAGAGGAAAACAAGCAGATTGATACAATGGTGGGCTTATGTGGTATGACAAAGCAGGATTACATTACAAGCCGCCTTCTTGAAAGGGATATTATTGTAAATGGAAACCCGAGAGTGTTTAAGGCACTGAGAAATACGCTTTACGATGTACTAGAAGAACTAAAACGGATAAAAGCCGGAGACGAAGTAGAGGATGAGCTTCTTGACACAATTCGAATGATTTCTTGGATTATGGAGGGCTTATCACATGAAGCTAGATAAAATAAAAGATCGCTTTATTAACCTGTGGCAAGGCAAAGCGATCCTAAAGACACGGCGGTCTTCATATAACACACATATTCTATCATTAAGACTGCCTGTAATCAAACTATAAATGGAGATTATGGAGGCAGATATGAATAACAAACAAGCACTTGATGCAAATGTCCCGAAAAAGCTTAAGAAATACGGAATTTTCTGCTGCTGGAAGTACGAAAAGAGAGACGGCAGAATGACTAAAATACCATACAATCCAAACAACGGAAACAACGCTAAAAGTAATGATAAAACGACATTTGGTTCATACGATGATGCAGTAATAGGCATGAAGGAAATGGGTTTTGATGGCATCGGCATCGGCGTATTTGACAATGTGTGCGCCATTGACATTGATGACTGCGTATCGGCAGATGGAAGACTGTCATATCTTGCAGAAGACATTGTCAAGATCATGCAGAGCTATACAGAGTACAGTCCCAGCGGTGAGGGCATTCACATTCTCTTTACTGTGGATAATTTTGAATACGATAAAGACTCTTACTACATCATGAATCGAAATAAAGGGCTTGAAGTATATATAACAGGTGCCACAAACAAATACGTCACAGTTACAGGAAACAGAATCGGAATCTATGAACTAAAGGACTGCACACAGCAGCTGCAAATCGTTTTGGACAAGTATATGAGAAGAGAAAACCCTGTCGTAAATGGGGAAATTGCCGTAAATGAAAAATTCGCCGCAAATGATGGACTACCGGAAAGAGCTTTCAATGCCAAAAACGGACAGAAATTCAAAAAACTGTATTATGGTGACTGGTCAGGTTACGATTCACAGTCTGAGGCCGATCAGGCACTGTGCAACCTTCTTGCATTTTGGACAGGGAAGAATCCTGAGCGAATGGACGAGCTTTTCAGAAGTTCCGGTTTGATGCGGGATAAATGGAACCGAAAGCAAAGTGGAAGCACATATGGCGAAATCACAATACAAAAAGCATTGAAAAGCTGCACTAAAATAGCACCACCCTATGCAGGAGGCATAGATGGTGAATCAGAGTTTCCACCTATAAAGGAACTGAGTACTGAAGAATACGATTTGCCTACTTTTCCGGTAGAAACCCTTCCTCCTTTTATCGGTGATTATGTAAGGGCGGTTTCAGAGCATACTCAGACATCTCCTGATATGGCAGGTACAATATCTCTTGGTGTGCTTGCCGTGTGTCTTCAGGGTAAATACCGGATTGAGGGCAGCCCGGGATACTATGAACCTCTCAGTTTGTACACTGTGGTCATAGCCGAGCCAGGAGAACGGAAGTCTAGCGTTATGACGGCCATGACCGACAGTCTTTATGAGTATGAGGAAAAGTACAACAAAACCCATTTAAAGGAAATGCGTGAGAATAATCTCCAAAGAGATAAACTGGAGCAGCAAATAAGCTTTTGCGAGGAAAAACTGAAAAATAAGGACGATGAGGAACTGGAACGTGAAATCCTGAACATGCAGGAGAAGCTTGACAGCATCCCTGAAATAAAGCCCTTAAGACTACTTGCAGATGATGCATCCGTGGAAGCTTTGACAAGTCTTCTTGCCAATAACAACGGAAGAATAGGACTCATATCTGCAGAAGGAGGAGCCTTTGACAACATCAAAGGACGGTATTCACAGGTACAGAATATCGATGTATGGCTGAAAGGGCACTGCGGTGACCCTATTTTGATAGATCGATTAGGACGGATAGAAGAGAAAATACGTCATCCACATTTGTCTGCAATTCTTGCAATTCAGCCTTACGTTTTAACTGAAATCATGTCAGACGAAAAACTGGGTGGAAGAGGACTTCTTGCAAGGTTTCTATACTGTTCTCCACCTACTTTTGTAGGTAAACGGAAGTTCGGAGCTCCAGGTATTCCTGAGGATGTGAAAGATGAGTATAAGAGACTGATTGGTAAACTTGTAGACATTCATGCAGGAGATGAGCCGGAGACTCTTAAGCTATCACCGGAGGCCATGGAACGAATGGAAATATTCTTTGCTGAGCATGAAGCATATCTTAGTGGAGAAGGACAGATTATTGCTGAATGGGCAAGCAAATACATTGGAGCGGTTTTACGGATTGCAGGTTTGATTCATGTGGCAAGCGAAAGCAATGACTTGATTGTATCGGGAGAAACAATTGATAAGGCAATTGCCATAGGAAGATATTTTCTTGAACACGCAAAGTTTGCATATGCTCTTGCAGGAAATGACAAGACCCTTAAAAGAGCAAAATTCATTTTGTTGAAGATTAAAGAGCGCGGAGAATCCGCTATTAAATTGTGGCAGCTGGATAAAGACTGCAGAAACAAACTGTTTAAGAATAAAGCTGATATAAGGGAAGCACTGCAGCTTCTAGAAGAATGCGGATATTTGAAAGTAATGCATCCGGAAGTTGTCGCAGGTCCGGGAAGAAAACCTGATGATTATGTTAAAGTCAATCCTCTTGTCTTTGAACTAGACTTTTAATTTGCGCCATTGTGCCATTTTTTCCAAATCCCCCAATTACGGCAGGGGTGTTAAGAAGGGAGACAAAAATGACAGAGCAAGAAAGGGAAATATATCTAAAGGGATATGCTAATGGTAGAAAAGATCTATGCAAGTACTTGCGAGATGCTTTTCACAGGAATGAAGCGAAAGCAGATGAGGAAAGTGGAAAACCAGAAAATCTTCGTGTATCTTCTTTTTACCGAGGAATGTCATGTGCTTTTGGACAATGCAGGATGATAGTTCTTGATGCCGATTATGACATCACAAAATTTAAGTCTATCGATAGATAGCAAGCACTGCCTCCTGGTGCCAGTCGGCGGGTTTCAGGGGCTTTGGCCCCTATGACCCCGGCTCCGCATCAGCGGAGTTGCTTGCGCAAGAGGCTTCGCCTCCAGGTGAAAAAGGGAGTGATTTCACATATGGGAAAGAGATTAAATCTACGAATGGAAGATGAAATCTATGAGAAAATCAAAGAAAATGCAGAAAAAATCGGTCTATCCATGAACAAATATATTATCCATGCAGCTGCAGATCCTGTGATTATAAGGTATAACTACGATGCTGTTAGAGAGCATTTAAAGGAAATACAGGGAATCCACAATGATATTTTAGAGTTGATTGGACATATTGTGCAGGAAGAAACTGTATTTATGGCTGATATGGACAAGCTTTACAGGATTGCAGACAAACTTTTAGAGTCTGAAAAGTCTCTTTTATCCGCTTGTAAAAAGGAAAGAAATGTAATTTTAAAGATAATTTCAGGAGAAAAATCGTCATGATTTGCAAGATTTGGCCCATAAAATCAGGTAAAAAGAGTCTGGATCAGGGCATAAAAGCATCAATAAAATACATAACTGATAAGAAAAAAACAGAAATTCAGTATGATTTTGATGCTGAAAACAGCATGAATGATGTCTCTTCCGCACTCAGATATGTAAAAAATGATGAGAAAACAAAGAAAATTTATGTCTCCGGATATATGTGCAGCCCTGAAACTGCAGCTGAAGAGTTCGCTTTTACAAAGATGATCAACCTATCAAACATCGGAAAAGAGCTTGAAGATGACAGTGAAAACCAGGCATTTCACATTGTTCAGTCTTTTCCAGACAATCTTGATATATCAGATGAGGAGGTTCATCAGTGTGGAATTGACCTTGTGAAGAAGCTTGGAAAGTATCAGGCAGTGATTGCATCCCATGTGGAACCAGTCATTGGCAAAGACGGAAAGGTTCACGGCAAGGCAAAACACAATCATATCCTGATAAATTCACACATGAATCCAGAGTTTATTGCCCATGATAAGCCAGAAAAAATGAAATATCATGACTGCAAAGCGACATACCAGGAGCTTAGAAGGCTTAATGATGAGGTCGCAATTGAACACGGACTGCTTGTAATTGAGTCAAAACCACCAGGAGGAAGTAAATCCTGGTATGAATATGAGGCAGAAACAGAGGGAAAGAGTTGGAAAAAACAGGTGAAGGGAGATATAGAAGCAGTCAAAAAATGCACTTCATCATGGGCAGAATTTGTGAAACTAATGGAAAAATACGGTTATGAAATCCATGATGGCAAGCATGAAACATACATTACACCTGATAATCACAGAGTCAGAGGAAGCACTTTAGGTGAGTTATATACTCGGAAATCTCTTGAGGCATACTGGGAATGGCGCAGGAAACTAGAGTACGGATCGGATAGAAACAATCAGTATGAAGCAGAAATAGAGGAAGAAGCGCTTAAAAATACTCTTAAATATCTAGCTGATGCAGGTGCACAGTCTATATATAGGCCTTCTGGATGGACTAGTTCTAAGTCCAATGAGCAGTATTTTGTCGGCCTTTACGATGAGGATGGAAACAGAAGAACACTCCTTGAACAGATTTTCATTCTTGCATATGTTGTAATAATAGGCGAATCTCCCGAGTATCTGGCATCTAAAGTGCTCGAAACAAATAATGAACAGGAAGAATTCACTCTTTCTAAAGAAACAGAAAGAAGACTTGCTGATATTAAGTCAGCCTTAAATGCAGTAAGAGAGGAGCATATTTCGACTGAAGAAGAACTTTCTGAGAAGATAAACGAGCTTGGAAAACAGATTAGCAGATTAAAAAGAAAGATTAAAGTCAACGATGAAATTAAAGAAAAGATGCTCCCAATTGCTGATTTAGTGGCTGTGATTGGTGTGGAAGAGGTATCTGAAGAGAGAATTAAGACCATTAAAAGAGAACTATTAAAGTATGATATTACTACTGACGATGAAATTGAAAACTTCAAAATGCGTTTTAAAGAATGCAAACGACTTGAAACAGAGTTCCCTGGACGATTACAAAGAATGAGCGAACGCTATACCAAGCTTAAGAAAGCTGCTCATCAGCTTGAACTGGCGAAGGACAGGGACTACTGTTACGGCCTGAAAAAAGAGTATGAAAGTTACGAGATTATGAGATAAACTGGATTGGAGAGGGGATGTGGTGCACATCCTCTTTTATATATGCTGTGATTTGATCTTAGATGGGATATGATTTACTAGGAAATATATGGAATACACAGAATATTTGTCGTAAAATTATTCTAATATAACATTTAGATAAATTAGAAGTTGTGGAGGTAATTATCAATGAGAAATATTTACGATAATAGTGAATTTTTTGCCGCATATGCGGAAATGGGAAGAAGCAAAGATGGTCTGGAAGCTGCTGGAGAGTGGCATCAGTTGCAACCGTTATTCCCTAAATTACAGGGAAAAAAAGTTTTGGATTTAGGATGTGGTTACGGTTGGCATTGCAAATATGCCGCACAAATGGGAGCTACTGAAATTCTTGGTATTGATAGTAGTCAAAAAATGATTGCAAAAGCAGTAGCTGATAACTCTGATGACAAAATCAAGTATAAAGTTTGCGGTGTTGAAGAATACATTTATCCTGAAAATACTTATGACCTAGTTGTTTCTAACCTGGTACTGCACTATATCGAAAATTTAGCTAATGTTTATCAAAAGGTGTATTGCACATTAAAAGTAGGTGGGTATTTCCTATTCAATATTGAACATCCGACTTTCACCGCAGGTGTTAATGAGGATTGGATTTATGATGAAAATGGGGAACCTAAATATTGGCCAATCGACAATTACTATTACACAGGCGAAAGAGAAACCAATTTTCTTGGTCAACGAGTAATTAAACAGCACCACACATTAACGCAGATATTGAATCCACTTATAAAATGTGGTTTTCAAATTGAGGCTATTGAGGAAGCAATGCCTCCGGCAGATATGATGGGTATGCCGGGAATGTGTAATGAAATGCGTAGACCTATGATGTTGTTGGTTAAGGTTAAAAAGGTTTAATAAACAACTTCCAATTTGATGAATTAAAATAGATGGCAATTGATGGAGTAACAAGTTGTATGAAAATTCGAGAAGTTAACAAAAATAAAAAGCAGTTTATATCATTATTGTTATTAGCTGATGAACAGGAGAGCATGGTTGATCGCTATCTTGAAAAAGGAACTATGTATGTACTTGAAGACAATGATGTAAAAGCTGAATGTGTTGTCACCGATGAAGGTAACGGAATACTTGAAATCAAGAATATCGCAGTCAATCCGGAAAATCAGGGAACGGGCTATGGCAAAGCGCTAATTGATTTTCTTGTCAGTAAATATGCAGATGAATATTCTGTTTTGCAAGTTGGAACAGGTGACAGTCCATTGACGATACCATTTTATGAAAAATGTGGATTTGTCCGTTCTCACAAGATTCCCAATTTCTTTACTGACAATTATGACCACCCAATTTATGAGAGCGGTGTGCAGTTAATAGATATGGTATATTTGCAAAGACATATATAACTTCCAGTTTGTGCAAGAATAATTATACTGTAAAACCTGAATGTCGGCATTCTCTATATTCTGTTTAAAATGTAATACGAATTATTATGCTTGAAGTGTTGCACACTCTCAGTTTAAAGGTACTGTAAATTACCGTGTAAGCGAGAGAAACCGAATTCCAAGCTATCGCGTGATTGATAACAAAATGATAACAGAAGCAAATGCACTGGAATAAAAGACGATAATATATGTAATACGAATTACATATACAAACCAAGTCAAATCACTTAAGCAAAAACGTTTACATTGCACAAGAGCTTTTTGAGTGGGAATAGGATAGGAACATTTTTATAAAAATCAAAACCTTCTATTTGCTTATACAGCAAGTAGAAGGTTTTTTTTGTGTACAACTTGCCATACAAGTTTCTGTATAATGGACATTTTTGGTCAAGCTTAGGGATAAAAGTATAAGCACTACGAATTCTGTTTATGATAAAAAGGTGAGTAGCTCATGATGATTCTTCGTGTAATGACTGGTTGTGAAGATACCATTTTACACGGATCTATCATGAGTATTTTAAATATGTGAGAAGTTTCACATTGACAAAACAACTTTTATGAAAGTGCTTGCAAGGAATGAAAAGTTATGATAAATTGAACTTGTATAAAAAACATACAAGTTATACAAGTTAGACATGTTGTTCTAACCAGCATAATTATCTATAAAGGAGCAAAAGAAAATGATGACTACCAAAGAAACCCCTCATATTAAACCAAATGGAGTAGAAATAGCTGAAACGATTCTGTTACCTGGAGACCCTCTAAGAGCCAAGTTTATTGCTGAAACCTTTTTGGAAGATTACAAATGCTTTAACGAAGTAAGAGGAATGCTCGGGTATACCGGTACTTACAAAGGGAAAAAAATATCTGTAATGGGTACGGGAATGGGACCAGCGAGTATGGGGATTTATTCTTGGGAATTAATCAATGTATTCGGGGTTAAGAATTTAATTCGAATTGGTACTTGTGGTGCGATGCAAAAAGACATCGAGCTATATGATGTTATTTTTGGTATGGGAGCTGCAACAGATTCCAATTATGGTCATCAATTTAACTTACCAGGACAATTTCCATTAACTGCTTCCTTTGAACTTTTAGAAAAAGCGAAGAAAATCGCAGATGATAAAGGTCAAAAAGTTCATATTGGTAATATTTTATCAAGTGAAATTTTCTATAATGCAGATCCAACAGCAAATCAAAAATGGCGTGACGTTGGAATCATGGCCGTTGAAATGGAATCTGTAGCACTTTACTGGAATGCGATTAAAGCAGGTGTAAATGCGCTTTGTATTCTAACGGTGAGTGATCACCTTATTACAGGAGCACAAACGACTCCAGAGGAACGCCAAACTGCATTTACGAACATGATGGAGATTGCATTAGAGTTAGCGTAAACGGTTCTTTTTGATCCATCTAAAAATATAAATAAGCCTCCTTCACTTTACGGTTTGGTTGTGAGTGAAGGAAGCTTTAAATAGTGAAATACTTAATCAAATGCTAAGTAAGATAGTTAATTAAAAGAAAAAGTTTACTTTTATGCAGATGATGTAAGCGCTATTATAACATCTTTGTTTATGCAGCATGAGATACTTGGAGGTATATTATGAATAGTTCAGTTGGAAAACCGGTAGTCAACATGGGGAAAATCGTTCCGGTTATATTACTTTTAATGATCTTTTCCATCGTTATCGATAACTCATTTAAGATCATCTCCCCAGATTTAGTTGATTATTTTGGTGTATCCGCAAGTACGGTAAGCTGGCAAGTAACGCTTTCAGGTTTAGTGATTGGTATCGGTGCAGTTGTGTATTCATCTCTATCTGACTCGATCAGTATACGAAATCTACTAACGGTAGGTATTTTATTAATTTGTGTAGGTTCTTTACTCGGTTATATTACACATGAGAATTATTGGTTGATCGTTTTTTCTAGAATTATTCAGTCTGCCGGTTTAGGTGCGACAGAAACGCTGTATTTGGTGTTTATTACTAAATATGCAACCGAACAAGAACAGAAAAAGTATATGGGATTTAGTACAAGCAGCTTCCAGCTTGCTACGGTTATTGGTACATTAACCGGCGGGTTTGTTGCGACTTATCTGGCATGGCAAAACTTGTTCCTAATTCCGCTGCTTAGCATTATATTACTGCCATTCATTCTTAAGAATTTGCCAAAAGAAGAGAAAAAGAAAAATAATGTAGACTTCTTAGGTCTTATTATCGTCGCAGTGATTGCTACTTCAATCATGCTGTATATGTCTTCTTTCAACTGGGGACTTTTCATCCTCTTTATTGCAGCTGTGATTGTATTCTTACTTTATATCAGCAAAAATAAAAATGCTTTTATTACAATTGATTTCTTTAAAAACAAACAATTTCTATTTGGATTAGTTGTGGCGTTTATTCTTAACTCTCTATACGCTGCTTATGCACTGAATACGTTGTCGTTCCTGCTAACATCTGTATATGATATCCATCTGGATAAAGTCTCCCTACTGTTCATACCAGCATGTTTACTAGCAGCAGGTGTTGGAGCTCTATCTGGTAAAATAGGAAAATTCTTAGATAGTAAGCAATGTGTTTACTTAGCGATTAGTTTAATTATTATTAGTTTATTACTTGGTGTCTTCTTTATTAAAATGTCCATCGCCGTATTTGTTGTATCGCTTATTTTATTCTCTTGTAGCTTTGCACTGCTATATGCACCACTTATTGATATTGCTATTAAAAAAGTGCCAACAGAAAAATCGGGTACGGCTTTAGGTTTCTACAATTTGTGCATCAATATCGCAATGTCCGTTGGTTTCACATACTCAGCTCTATTGATCGACAAGAAAGATTTACAATTTGGATTTTTGAGATTTGTAACAGAGGAAGGAACGGCATTAAACTATAGTAGTATCGTTGCTGTTCTTGCGGTAATTGCGGTACTGGCTATCGTATTGTTTTGGATTTTGTTGGGTCGCAAATCAGAGAGCCACACTCAAGAAACTAGATAAAGGAAGCGAGTTAAATGAAAAAATTTAAACGTGTGCATTTGGTCGTAATGGATTCTGTGGGAATTGGAGAAGGAAAAGATGCGGCAGATTTTAATGATGTTGGTTCCCACACTCTCTTACACATTGCCGAACATATGAACGGATTAAATCTGCCTAACTTAGCCAGATTGGGTCTGTCCAATATTGAAGAAATCTTAGGTGTGCCAAAAGCCGATAAACCTCTTGCCTATTACACGAAATTACAAGAGAAATCAGTCGGCAAAGATACAATGACAGGTCACTGGGAAATCATGGGTCTTAATATTGATAAACCGTTTAATGTGTATCCAAATGGATTCCCAGACGAATTAATCAAACAGATTGAAGAGGTAACTGGACGAAAAGTAGTTGCGAATAAGCCTGCAAGTGGAACAGCCATTATTGATGAATATGGCGAACATCAAATGAAAACAGGGGATCTGATTGTGTATACATCTGCTGACCCGGTTCTGCAAATTGCAGCTCATGAAGAAGTCATTCCACTCGAAGAGTTATATGATATTTGCGAAAAGGTACGGGAGATCACAAAAGACCCTGCTTATTTAATCGGTCGGATCATCGCAAGACCTTATGTAGGTGAACCAGGAAACTTTACGAGAACATCTAACCGTCATGACTATGCATTAAAACCATTTAATAAAACCGTCATGAATAGTCTGCAAGATGGAGGCTATGATGTAATCGCCATTGGAAAGATCAATGATATCTTCGATGGTGAAGGAGTTACGGAATCCATTCGTACGAAAGACAATATGGATGGTATGGATAAACTGCTGGAAGTCATGAAAAAAGATTTCACTGGAATGAGCTTTTTGAATCTAGTTGATTTCGATGCCTTATACGGTCATCGCCGTGACCCAGAAGGTTATGGAAAAGCACTAGAGGAATTTGATAAGCGATTAGATGAAGTATTCGACTCACTCCGAGAAGATGATTTGCTAATTATTACAGCTGACCATGGAAATGATCCAACATTCCCTGGCACAGACCATACTCGTGAGTTCATTCCTGTCTTGGTATATTCCAAGCAATTAAAGGATAGTGGAAAATTACCTGAAAATGATACATTTGCTGATATTGGTGCAACCATAGCAGATAATTTTGATGTTCATATGCCAGATTACGGTGAGTCTTTCTTACAATTTCTTAAATAAGTGATTACTTTGTATAAACCTCCAAAAACCTTTTTTTTGGAGGTTTGTATGCTATATTTGGAGAAGAAAATGACATTCCTTGTCGTCTAGAAAGTGATATGTCATAATGAGTTAATTATAATATTGATTAACCTAGGGAAGCTGAGGGAGAATCTCCTACTTCCCTTTACTTTTATCCATCTCTTGTCAATGTTCGGCCATTAAAACGAGTTAATTAATAGTTTGAATTTACAGTAAAGGACACAACTTTAATGAATACAAATAAACTAGATAAATTAAAACGGCCACTCTATATAACTGTATATGACGAGCTTCTCCTTCAGATTACGAAAGGAGAATACCAGGCAGGAAGTCAGCTTCCTTCAGAACCGGATTTAGCTAGAAAACTAGGGGTTAGCCGTGCAACGTTAAGACAAGCTTTAGTCCTTTTGCAAGATGATGGATTAGTAAGAAATATACGCGGCAAAGGAAACTTTGTACTAGAATCTTCTTATAAACAAGAGGATGTTCAATTAGAAAAACTAAGTAATCCCATGCATAAATGCCATATAAGTACATTTGACCAAATAGACTTACATTATCGATTAGACCCGGAAACGGAGCATACGAAACAAGTTTTAAAGAGGGATTCATCTGCTGTAGTGGCTTTAGAACGTTTGTATAGAAAGGGAGGCGATTTACTTGCTTATGCCTTCACTTTCATGTCCATGCAAACAGTAGAAAGCTTATCTCTGGACCTTAATAATAAGGAGCGGCTACTAGAATTTCTAGAGAATGAGGCCTATGGAATCGCTAACCATGGAAATATTGAAATAAAATATACACATACGGTTAATTTGGCTAATCGGAAAGAAAAATTAATAGGACAAAATGAATGCTTTTTACTGCTAGAAGCCCTTTACAATAAAACGGAGGCAGATCCTCCATTGATGTATAATAAATTTTATATACCGCAGCAGTTTTCGAATATTAAATTAAATGCATTTAAATGAAAATATACGTTCACAAAAAACACAGGTAAGTTCATTATTGGTAAGATGATCAGCTACGCTCCTTAACGAAATTAATATATGTAGGAGCTTCATTCATTGGGAGCTTGGCACTGTCGTCGTATCTAGTAACTTGATAGAGTAATAAAAAACTCTCTTTTATTTGCTTTGTTCAGCAAAAGAAAGAGAGTTTTTACTATTGAAATAGAATAGTACGCATTCAATATATTTAAATTGAATCAAGAAATACCAGGGTGGTACTATAACTCTATAACAACATCATGAGTAATTAGAAACTTGCAGAAATGGCGGGGTTTTATGTCTATTAAGAAATTTAATTTTTATTCTGTTGGCCAATTTTTAATAAGTGACAAATTTTATATTCCAGATTATCAACGCGAATATTCGTGGGAAGAAGATGAACAAGTCAAAGATTTTTGGATGGATCTAGAGGACTTAGTTGAGAATCAAAGGGATAGTCACTTTTTTGGACAGATCGTAGTTCATGATGATCAAGAAGATAGAAAAAAGTATATCATCGATGGTCAACAACGCAGTTCAACATCTATTATTTATTTGGCGGTAATTAGAGATTTATTTGAGAAAATTTATACGGAGACAAAAAAAGACGGGGCAAGAAATAAAGTAGAAGATATTCGGTTGAAAATCATTGGGCGCTGGAGTGAAGAGGAGAATGAACTTCAGTTCCATTTAGGAAAAGTAGATCATGTATTTTTTAGAGACTTTATTCAGCGTGGCCTCCCCGTAAATGATGATGTAACTGAAGCATCCCACAAGCGAATAAAACAAGCGTATGAATTTTTATATCAGGAACTATCCGATAAAATTGCGAATTTGAACGATGATGATAAATATAATAAGCTAGTTGATTATTATACTGGATTTAAAGATAGGTTTAATCTGATGTGTGTTGAAACAGACGATATGAATGAAGCGTTTATTATTTTTGAGACACTGAATGCAAGAGGGAAGGAATTAGAAACTTCCGATCTGTTGAAAAACCATTTATTTAAAACAGCTGGTAATTTAATTGACGATGTGAAAAATCAGTGGTTAAAAATGCAAAGAAATGCAGAAGGTATTGATTTAACAAAGTTTATCAGAACAATTTGGAATTCTAAATTTGATTTTACTAGAGAGAAAGAGCTTTATAAAAATTTGAAAGCTGTCATAACAACTCCAAAAGAGTGCTTAGAATTTACCGATGTATTAGTGAATAGTATTGGTGTTTATAAAGTGCTAGTTGATCCTAATAATGAAGCATATTTTGAGGATAAACATATAGAAAAGCATTTGGAAAATTTAAAGTTGCTGAATGCTAGTACGTATTATCCAGTACTTATTGCGATGGCAAATAGTTCATACAGTGAAATGGAAATTAGAAATGTGATGGAAGCAATTGAAAGTTTCATTGTCAGGAACTGCGTAATTGCGGGAAAAGTAGCTAATCGCTACGAACTATTATTTGCGAAATTAGCTAAAAAAATTTCAGCACAGCACATGTCATTTTCAGAGATTGTTCAAGAGTTGAAAAGTGAAATGCTGAGTGATGATGAATTCGAGAACCATTTCTTAATCTGTACTATAAAAAAAGCCCCTGTTGCCAAATTTATTCTTAGAAGAATAAATGATTATTCTCAAAAAGAAACGTTAATTAATCCGAGTAATAAAGACATACATTTAGAACATATCATGCCTAAGAAATTGGGAACGTGGAAAGTACATGAGGATCTTCATCAGAAGTACCTTCATAGAATAGGGAACCTTACACTGTTAGCGGATGAGTACAATACAGCTATTAAAAATAAAGGGTTTGATGAGAAGAAGAAAACATATAAAAAATCAGCTATCGTAATGACAAGCAAACTTTGTACATCCAATGAATGGACACCAACACGAATTGAGGAGCGACAAAAAGAGTTGTTTCTTATGGCAAAAGAAGTGTGGAAATTTTGATTTGCTAAATTTAAAGCTTGGGTCTTAGATTGGCTGTCCTATTAATAGGATTACCTTTATAGGTTTCTAGAGTTATATAAAAGTCCCTAAAATATAGGGGCTTTTTTTAGTTCTATTTTTATTCATACGTCACATAAATTAGTTTCATGAAAAATGATGAATGATTTTCAGTACTTTCGCAAAAATGTAATATACGAACGTTACACGCATGGTTAGGTATTAACATTCGCTTTTTGTATTGACAATATGATCTATCCCTCCTAGAATAAAAAATGAAAAACGAATAAACACATGCTTTTTCGTATAATCTCGGGGATTGGCCTGAGAGTTTCTACGAGATCACCATAATGATCTGGCTACGAAAAAAGATAATGCAATGGGATGACAAATTAAGGGTTTCTAAGCATCTGGATTCAACAACAAGAAGCTGAAACTTTTGAGATTCCTGCGTGTCTTTTTTAGCGTTAGCCCTTGAAGATCAATTTCTTTGAAGGGCTTTTTGTCGTTTTGAAGTTTATTCGACTTATCTCTAAGGGGGAATATTCGGATTATGGAGAGTTTCTTTAAATTAAAGGAACGCGGAACAAATGTCAGAACAGAGATTATTGCAGGTTTAACCACGTTTATGACCATGGCGTACATTCTGATAGTAAACACGATCTTTTTAGGTGAAAGTGGAGCAGGTATACCAGATAATGCCGTATTTTTTGCAACAGCGGTGGGCGCTGGTCTGATGACGATCGTAATGGGTCTTTTTGTGAATGTTCCGATTGCTCTTGCTCCGGGTATGGGTCTTAATGCATATTTTATGACGGTTGTACTGAGCTCGAACGGTATGATTACATGGCAGGCTGCGCTGGGTGCCGTCTTTATCTCAGGTCTAGTATTTATTCTGCTGACGGTAACAAAGATTCGACAAAAACTCCTAGTTGCTGTACCAGATAGTTTAAAAACAGCAATAACCGTAGGTATTGGATTATTCGTAGCCGTAGTTGGACTAAAATTAAGTAATTTAGTTGTAGCAAATGTGAACGCTAATACAGATATATCACAACCCGTTGCAGGAGGAAGTTTCAGTCTTGCTTTTGGTAACCTGACACATGCAGATGTTCTTCTTACCCTGATTGGATTACTTATTATTGCGATCCTTATGGTACTGAATGTGAAAGGTGCTATGCTTATCGGGATCGTAGTTACTACTATTATTGGTATTCCAATGGGAGTGACTGATCTCAGCGGTCTCAGCGGTTCGAATTGGATTCCTTCTTTTAGTGGGCTTGCAGTAGGGCAGCTGGATATCATGGGTGCTCTAAAACTTGGTTTGTTCGAAATTATTTTTGTTTTTACTTTTGTAGAGTTGTTTGATACATTTGGCACCCTTGTTGGAACATCTACACGGATGGGTCTAATGAAAGATAAGGAGAAGGGTGAGAAGATTGTCGGAAAAGCAATGCTTGTTGATGCGGCTGGCGTAAGCGCAGGGGCTGTGCTTGGTACAAGTACGATTACAGCATTTGTAGAAAGTTCGGCTGGTGTTGAAGCGGGAGGACGTACAGGACTGACTTCGGTAACAACGGGAATCATGTTCCTTCTGGCTTTATTCATCGCTCCTCTAGCACTGGTTGTACCTTCGGCAGCTACAGCACCTGCTCTGATCATTGTGGGTGTGCTGATGATGAGTCAAGTTCGTAATATTGATTGGGATGATTTCCTTCAAGCATTCCCTGCATTTTTAACGATTGTTATGATGCCATTTACGAACAGTATCGCCAATGGTATTTCACTTGGAATTATCTCTTACGTTGTTCTTGCTTCATTCTCTTCTCTAGCTACAAGCCGTAAGGTGAAAATTCATTGGCTGATGTGGATCTTGTTCGCCATTGTTCTGGCAAGATACATTTTCATCGGTTCGGAGTAAAATAAAACATATATAATAGTAGTTCATATAGAAAAGCCTTGCTCTTCGGAGGAAGGCTTCTTTTGTTTCTTTTATATAGAAGGAATAGGAGAAGACAAAAGATGTATTACTATCTGCTCATTTTTGACTAACTCACTCTGGTTGGCATTCGCCAAAAGTCGTTCGTCATTCAAAAGTTTCGCTAAGTAAAGCTGTTTCACCGAAACAGCGATCATGGAATTTTGGTCTATCACAAACGGTGTAGATAAAATTACATGTCTGTGTTTTGAGAGATTGGACTCACAAAACTGAAGAGTGAGTGTTTTCAAGCTTAGGTTCTATATATTATCACCTTTAAAAATATAGTAGAGATAAATCTAGCGACTTTTTTATAAAAAAAGGGTTGCATTCTATTTCTCAGCATGGTATATTCTAATTCCGGCCAAGAAGTTAGTCAGTAAGCAACACACTGAATAACAAGCTTCATAAAACGAAGTTGAAATACTTCGAAAAAAAGCTTGCATTTCTGAACCGGACATGATATGATATAAAAGTTGCTGACGGCGAGAGTTGTTAGCAAGATTGATCTTTGAAAACTGAACAACGAGGAGTTTTACGCAAGTAAAACTCGTGAGTGAATTAATACAAATTCAATTTGTTGGTCATAACAAATTGAATAGAGAACGTTAAGTTCTCGTCAGCATTTTCTAAATGAGCTTATCGCTCTTTTCAATAACTTTATTGGAGAGTTTGATCCTGGCTCAGGACGAACGCTGGCGGCGTGCCTAATACATGCAAGTCGAGCGGAGTTAATGAGAAGCTTGCTTCTCTGAGACTTAGCGGCGGACGGGTGAGTAACACGTAGGCAACCTGCCCATAAGACTGGGATAACTACCGGAAACGGTAGCTAATACCGGATAGGTTCTTTTCTCGCATGAGAGAAGAAAGAAAGACGGAGCAATCTGTCACTTATGGATGGGCCTGCGGCGCATTAGCTAGTTGGTGGGGTAAAGGCCTACCAAGGCGACGATGCGTAGCCGACCTGAGAGGGTGATCGGCCACACTGGGACTGAGACACGGCCCAGACTCCTACGGGAGGCAGCAGTAGGGAATCTTCCGCAATGGACGAAAGTCTGACGGAGCAACGCCGCGTGAGTGATGAAGGTTTTCGGATCGTAAAGCTCTGTTGCCAGGGAAGAACGTCCTTGAGAGTAACTGCTCAAGGAGTGACGGTACCTGAGAAGAAAGCCCCGGCTAACTACGTGCCAGCAGCCGCGGTAATACGTAGGGGGCAAGCGTTGTCCGGAATTATTGGGCGTAAAGCGCGCGCAGGCGGTTGTTTAAGTTGGGTGTTTAATCCCGGGGCTCAACCTCGGGTCGCACCCAAAACTGGATAACTTGAGTACAGAAGAGGAAAGTGGAATTCCACGTGTAGCGGTGAAATGCGTAGAGATGTGGAGGAACACCAGTGGCGAAGGCGACTTTCTGGGCTGTAACTGACGCTGAGGCGCGAAAGCGTGGGGAGCAAACAGGATTAGATACCCTGGTAGTCCACGCCGTAAACGATGAATGCTAGGTGTTAGGGGTTTCGATACCCTTGGTGCCGAAGTTAACACATTAAGCATTCCGCCTGGGGAGTACGGTCGCAAGACTGAAACTCAAAGGAATTGACGGGGACCCGCACAAGCAGTGGAGTATGTGGTTTAATTCGAAGCAACGCGAAGAACCTTACCAGGTCTTGACATCCCTCTGACCGGTCTAGAGATAGGCCTTTCCTTCGGGACAGAGGAGACAGGTGGTGCATGGTTGTCGTCAGCTCGTGTCGTGAGATGTTGGGTTAAGTCCCGCAACGAGCGCAACCCTTGATCTTAGTTGCCAGCACTTTGGGTGGGCACTCTAAGGTGACTGCCGGTGACAAACCGGAGGAAGGTGGGGATGACGTCAAATCATCATGCCCCTTATGACCTGGGCTACACACGTACTACAATGGCCGGTACAACGGGCAGCAAAGCCGCGAGGTGGAGCAAATCCTTAAAAGCCGGTCTCAGTTCGGATTGCAGGCTGCAACTCGCCTGCATGAAGTCGGAATTGCTAGTAATCGCGGATCAGCATGCCGCGGTGAATACGTTCCCGGGTCTTGTACACACCGCCCGTCACACCACGAGAGTTTACAACACCCGAAGCCGGTGGGGTAACCGCAAGGAGCCAGCCGTCGAAGGTGGGGTAGATGATTGGGGTGAAGTCGTAACAAGGTAGCCGTATCGGAAGGTGCGGCTGGATCACCTCCTTTCTATGGAGAATCGTTTCCTGAAACGGAAACATTCAAATATACGTACGACGAAAGTCGGCGGACCACTTTGCAGAAGCAAAGTAACACTCACTCGTTGTTCAGTTTTGAGAGTTTAATCTCTCAAAAAAGACATGTAATTTTATCTACACAGTTTGTGTTAGACCAAAATTCCATGGTCGCTGTTTCGGTGAAACAGCTTTGCTCATTGAAAACTAGATAACGAAACAATTTTGCGATTTTAGAAATATCCTTTAAGCTGAACTTGTGTTAAACAAGTGAAGATTAATAGATTGCTGAGTGAGGTTTTTGGATGAAGAACGACTTTTGGCGAAGCCAACTGGAGAGATTCAGCCAAAACACCGAACAATATGGTTAAGCTATTAAGAGCACACGGAGGATGCCTAGGCGCTAGGAGCCGATGAAGGACGTGGCGAACAACGATACTGCCTCGGGGAGCTGTACGCAAGCTTTGATCCGGGGATGTCCGAATGGGGAAACCCAGCTATCGTAATGGATAGTTATCTCCACCTGAACACATAGGGTGGTTGAAGGCATACCAGGGGAACTGAAACATCTAAGTACCCTGAGGAAGAGAAAACAATAGTGATTCCGTCAGTAGCGGCGAGCGAACGCGGATTAGCCCAAACCAATCAGCTTGCTGGTTGGGGTTGTGGGACGTCTCACATGGAGTTACAAAGGAGTAGGTTAGTTGAAGAGGTCTGGAAAGGCCCGCCAGAGAAGGTAAAAGCCCTGTAGTCAAAAGTCTGTTCCCTCCGAGACGGATCCCGAGTAGTGCGAGGCACGTGAAACCTCGTATGAATCCGGCAGGACCATCTGCCAAGGCTAAATACTCCCTAGCGACCGATAGTGAAGCAGTACCGTGAGGGAAAGGTGAAAAGCACCCCGGAAGGGGAGTGAAATAGAACCTGAAACCGTGTGCTTACAAAAAGTCAGAGCCCGTTTTATGGGTGATGGCGTGCCTTTTGTAGAATGAACCGGCGAGTTACGTTCCCGTGCAAGGTTAAGGTGAAAAGCCGTAGCCGCAGCGAAAGCGAGTCTGAATAGGGCGACATAGTACGTGGACGTAGACCCGAAACCGTGTGATCTACCCCTGTCCAGGGTGAAGGTGCGGTAACACGCACTGGAGGCCCGAACCCACGCACGTTGAAAAGTGCGGGGATGAGGTGGGGGTAGCGGAGAAATTCCAATCGAACTCGGAGATAGCTGGTTCTCCCCGAAATAGCTTTAGGGCTAGCCTCGGATTAAGTAAGTCGTGGAGGTAGAGCACTGATTGGGTGCGGGGCCCGCAAGGGTTACCAAGCTCAGTCAAACTCCGAATGCCATAGACTTGTATTCCGGGAGTCAGACAGTGAGTGCTAAGATCCATTGTCAAGAGGGAAACAGCCCAGACCATCAGCTAAGGTCCCCAAGTGTGTGTTAAGTGGGAAAGGATGTGGAGTTGCACAGACAACCAGGATGTTGGCTTAGAAGCAGCCACCATTTAAAGAGTGCGTAATAGCTCACTGGTCGAGTGACTCTGCGCCGAAAATGTAACGGGGCTAAACACACCACCGAAGCTATGGCTTGATACTATGTATCAGGGGTAGGGGAGCGTTGTATACCGGGTTGAAGGTAGACCGGAAGGACTGCTGGACTGTATACAAGTGAGAATGCCGGTATGAGTAACGAAAAGATCAGTGAGAATCTGATCCGCCGAAAACCTAAGGGTTCCTGAGGAAGGCTCGTCCGCTCAGGGTAAGTCGGGACCTAAGGCGAGGCCGAAAGGCGTAGTCGAAGGACAACAGGTCGAAATTCCTGTACCACCGTAAATCGTTACGAGCGATGGGGGGACGCAGTAGGGTAGTGACGCAGACTGATGGATGTCTGTCCAAGCAGTGAGGCTGATGTGTAGGCAAATCCGCACATCATTAAGGCTGGGCTGTGATGGGGAGTGAAAATTACAGTAGCGAAGGTCATGATCTCAGACTGCCAAGAAAAGCCTCTAGCCAGATGAAGGTGCCCGTACCGTAAACCGACACAGGTAGGTGAGAAGAGAATTCTAAGGCGCGCGGAAGAACTCTCGTTAAGGAACTCGGCAAAATGACCCCGTAACTTCGGGAGAAGGGGTGCCCCGGTAGTGTGAATAGCACGAGGGGGTCGCAGTGAAAAGGCCCAAGCGACTGTTTAGCAAAAACACAGGTCTGTGCGAAGCCGCAAGGCGAAGTATACGGGCTGACGCCTGCCCGGTGCTGGAAGGTTAAGGGGAGTGGTTAGGAGTCATCCGAAGCTATGAACCGAAGCCCCAGTAAACGGCGGCCGTAACTATAACGGTCCTAAGGTAGCGAAATTCCTTGTCAGGTAAATTCTGACCCGCACGAATGGCGTAACGACTTGGGCGCTGTCTCAACGAGAGATCCGGTGAAATTTTAATACCTGTGAAGATGCAGGTTACCCGCGACAAGACGGAAAGACCCCATGGAGCTTTACTGCAACTTGATATTGGATTTGGGTACGATCTGTACAGGATAGGTGGGAGCCTAGGAAGCATGAGCGCCAGCTTGTGTGGAGGCAACGTTGGGATACCACCCTGATCGTATCTAGGTTCTAACTTGGTACCGTAATCCGGTGCGAGGACAGTGTCAGGCGGGCAGTTTGACTGGGGCGGTCGCCTCCTAAAGAGTAACGGAGGCGCCCAAAGGTTCCCTCAGAATGGTTGGAAATCATTCGCAGAGTGTAAAGGCACAAGGGAGCTTGACTGCGAGACCTACAAGTCGAGCAGGGACGAAAGTCGGGCTTAGTGATCCGGTGGTACCGCATGGAAGGGCCATCGCTCAACGGATAAAAGCTACCCTGGGGATAACAGGCTTATCTCCCCCAAGAGTCCACATCGACGGGGAGGTTTGGCACCTCGATGTCGGCTCATCGCATCCTGGGGCTGAAGTAGGTCCCAAGGGTTGGGCTGTTCGCCCATTAAAGCGGTACGCGAGCTGGGTTCAGAACGTCGTGAGACAGTTCGGTCCCTATCTGTCGTGGGCGTAGGAAATTTGAGAGGAGCTGTCCTTAGTACGAGAGGACCGGGATGGACATACCGCTGGTGTACCAGTTGTTCCGCCAGGAGCATCGCTGGGTAGCTATGTATGGAAGGGATAAGCGCTGAAAGCATCTAAGCGCGAAGCCCACCTCAAGATGAGATTTCCCAATTTAGTAAGACCCCTTGAAGACGACGAGGTAGATAGGCTGGAGGTGGAAGTGCAGCAATGCATGGAGCTGACCAGTACTAATCGGTCGAGGGCTTATCCTACAAGCTTTCTGAAGGAAAGCTACTTCGAAAGCATATGCTATAAATTGCAAAGATTGTTTCGTATCTAGTTTTCAGGGAGCAAATCCTTGAGGGAAACTAAACGCTTGTTTCTTGATTCACACTTCGGTGTTGAACCCAAGCAAACGCGAAGAGCGAATGAATTTTCCGAAGATTTTCGAGAAGCGTAAGCTGAGAAAATCCTGTTTGGTGGCGATAGCGGAGGGGTTCCACACGTACCCATCCCGAACACGACCGTTAAGCCCTCCAGCGCCGATGGTACTTGGACCGCAGGGTCCTGGGAGAGTAGGACGTCGCCAAGCAATAGTTAAAAGACACTGCCATTTAGGTAGTGTCTTTTTTTGTTTTTTCTTTTATTTACATTCTAATATTGAATCGGTTTTATTTTACTTGTATTTCCTTTTCACCCTATTTATACTTGATAAGACTGACTTAGATGGGGAAGATTCATCTATATCCTCTTGGGTATTTTACGTTGGAGGATAATGATGTTTTCTTCTAATAATAAAAATTAGTACCAGGTACTAGTATCTAGTGATATAATACATATATTAAATATGGGAAGGTGATCGTATCGTATATTCTAAAGCGCAAATTACTGCAATAGGTACCTATGTTCCAGAGAAAGTGCTAACCAATTCAGATTTAGAAAAGATCGTAGATACGAATGATGAGTGGATTGTTCAGCGTACAGGGATGCGGGAGAGACGCATTGCTGGAGAGCATGAATACGTATCAGATATAAGCTGTAAAGCTATTGAAGATATGGTGAAGCGATATCATATTGATATTAGTGATGTAGATATGATTCTTGTAGCTACGAGTACAGCAGAATATACCTTCCCTAGTGCTGCCGCAAGGATACAGCATTATTTTAATATAGCTCAGACGGGAACGATGGATATAAGCGCTGCTTGCGCAGGATTTGTATATGGTTTACAACTGGCAGACGGACTGGTCACTAGCGGGATGTATCATAAAGTTCTCGTTGTTGGTGCTGAAACTTTGTCTAAAATTACAGATTACACGGATCGATCTACCTGTATATTATTTGGAGATGGAGCAGGTGCGGTTCTTGTTGAGAGAAGTGAAGATAAGCCTGGTTTCCTTGGTTCTACTTCGGGAACTCAGGGTAGTGGAGGAATACACTTATATAAAACGGCTTTAGGAGAACAAATAGAGGGGCAAGAACTCCAGAAAGATGGCTATCTCGTGCAAAATGGCCGTGAAGTTTATAAATGGGCAGTACGTAATGTGCCTGAAAAAACAAGAGAGCTGATTCATAAATCGGGTCTAACTCCACCTGATATTCAGTGGTTTGTACCTCATAGTGCAAATCTTCGTATGATTGAATCTATTTGTGAAAAAGGCCCAGTACCAATGGAACGAACTTTAACTAGTGTAGAATATCGAGGGAATACCTCGGCAGCTTCTATTCCTCTTGCCATTCAGCTTGCTCTAGACGAGGGGCGAGTGAAATATGATGATACAATGCTTTTATTTGGTTTTGGAGGAGGACTAACCTACGCGGGAAGCATTATCCGTTGGGGAGTTCCTGATTTAGAGAAATAGAGAAGTTGTACAAAAAGATCTCTCCTGGCTGCAATAGGCTAGGAAGAGGTCTTTTTTGTTTTTTATATAAAAAGAGAGAGTTACAGAGAGTACGCTGATACTTTAGCATTTTCTCAGCGCTTTACGTGAATGTTATAATAGAAGTATTGCAGAAAGGGGAGAGTTATGAAAGTACTCGTATTAGCAGAAAAACCCTCGGTAGCACGTGAGATTGCACGCGTCATGGGAAGCCGTGAAAAACATAAAAGTTATTTTGAAGGACCACAGTATGTGGTGACTTGGGCCCTTGGCCATCTGGTTGGTCTTGCAGAGCCTGAGGATTATGATCGCAAGTATGCAACATGGAATTTAGAAGATTTGCCGATTCTGCCGAAACAAACCAAGCTTAAAGTGCTTCGGGAGACGAATCATCAGTATAAAGCAGTAGCACAGCTCATGAAAAGATCGGACATTAAAGAACTGATTATTGCTACAGATGCGGCAAGAGAAGGAGAACTGCTTGCTCGCTGGATCATTCAGATGGCACATTGTAAGAAACCTTTTAAACGTCTATGGATCTCTTCACAGACGGACAAAGCAATCAAACAAGGTTTTGCTAACTTAAAGCCTGGACATCAGTTTGATCGTTTGTATGAATCCGCTCGTTGCCGCGCGGAAGCAGACTGGATGGTAGGTCTTAATGTAACAAGAGCTCTTACTGTGAAGTATGGGGCTCAGCTATCTGCTGGGCGGGTTCAAACGCCGACTCTTGGTATGATTATGGACCGTGAAAAAGAAATTATGAATTTCCGCTCCGAAGAGTACGATACCATTGCGGCAGACTTCGGAAATTTCCAGGCCATGTGGCGTGCAGCTCAAGGAGACTCACGTATTTTTGACAAAACACGGACTGAAGAGTTGAAAAGAAAACTAGATGGAGCGTCTGCAAAAGTCGTTCAAGTGAAGAAAAGCGAAAAAGTGGAACCTCATCCTCTTGCTTATGATCTTACAGAACTGCAACGAGATGCGAATAAAAAATACGGATTCTCGGCAAAACAAACCTCTAACCTGCTTCAACGTTTGTATGAACAGCACAAATTGGTTACGTATCCTCGGACGGACAGCAGATATTTAACGAGTGATATGACAGGTACACTAAAAGAACGACTGGAAAGTGTTGCCGTTGGACCTTACAGTGCACTGGCACGCCCATTATTACGTAAGACACTTCCTATTACAAAACGTATTGTGGATGATAGTAAAGTGAGCGATCACCATGCAATTATTCCAACAGAGCAAACGGTCATTTTAAATGCACTCTCTACGGATGAGCGAAAGCTATATGATCTCATTGTAAGAAGATTTATAAGTTTATTCTATGGGCCTGCACGGTATGATGCTGTACAAGTAAAGTTAGAAGTGGAAAGAGAATTACTTACGGTAAAAGGGACTACGGTAAAAGATCATGGCTGGCGTGAAGTTTACGGGGCAGAGGGATATGAGGATGACACAGATATAGAAGAAGAATCCCATGAAGGAAAATCAAGCGGACAGCAGCTTCCGGAACTTCGTGAAGGTGAAACTTTTAAAATTCAGCGCTGCATTGTGAAACCAGGCAGAACACTTCCGCCAAAACGTTATAATGAAGCTGCCTTACTCGGTCAAATGGAGAAACATGGTCTTGGTACTCCTGCAACTCGTGCCGATATTATTGAGAAGCTGGTTAGTTCCGATACGATTGAACGCCAAGGAAATTCACTGCATCCGACAGGAAAAGGTAAACAGCTGATTGAACTTGCGGCTCCTCAGCTTCGTACACCGGAATTAACTGCGAAATGGGAAGCAGAACTTGAGCGAATTGCAAAAGGACAAGGGCAGCCGGAACCATTTTTAAATGGAATTCGCACCATGGCGGGTGAGCTTGTCCGCAGCGTGAAAAATAGTACAGTGGAATATAAGCCGCATAACGTTTCCAACAGCCATTGCCCAGACTGCGGAACGCGGTTATTAGAGAAAAAGTCGAAACGTGGAAAATTCCTCGTGTGCCCTGCAAATGACTGTGGTTATAAACGATCTGCAGAAAAAAGACTTTCGAATCGCCGTTGTCCTCAGTGTCATAAAAAAATGGAACTTAAAGAAGGAAAAGCAGGACTGTATGTCCAGTGCCTTCCTTGCGGAATCACCGAAACACTTGATAAAGAGAAGAAGCATGTGAATAAGCGTGAACAGCAGAAATTGGTGAAGCAATTTGAGAAAAAAGAGTCCATCGGTTCTAACCTCGGTGAACTTCTTAAAGCTGCGATGGAGCAGAAAAAAGAAGGGGAATAGAATAAGTTCCCCTTTCCTTTGGCAACATGTAAATTTTCCTTCGCATAATGGAACTAGAGGATGGCACCCTATACTTTAGGGGGTGATCCACGAATGCCACATCATAAGCCGCTAAAAACGAAAAATCAGCAAAATAAGTCAAGTATACTTGAAGAAAGCAAGACGCTTCGTCCGAAAAAGGCAGCAGAATATCCGCCGAGTTTGAACGAAATTCCAAAACAGGAGTCGTAAGCGGCAAATCCTGTTAGCTTTCCTTTTATAAATGCTTATATAAAACTTGAAGTAAATAGCAGCGCTTTTGAACTAAAGCGCTGTTTTTCTTATCATGGATTTATGCATAAAAATAACAAGGTTTTGTTACAATAAAATGTGAAATGATGACCACTTTACCCCCTCTTGCAGTGAGTACATTCATTGCCTATGTGTTCCAGCTAGCGGTATAATAGAAGAGAACAAGGAAACTTAGAATGTTCACTGAAAGAGGTGATCGGGTGAGAGAGGGAATTATGGTATGGTTTGTTTTTATTAATTTGGTAGCCTACCTGGTGATGTCTGAAGATAAGAGAAGGGCCCAGAAAAGAAGAGACAGGGTGCCGGAAAAGACATTGTTCCTGCTTGCCGCAATTGGTGGGTCACTCGGTATTCTTATTGCGATGTACCGCAAACGCCACAAAACGAAACATACCAGCTTTACGATTGGCATCCCTATTCTTTTGTTTATAAATGCCGTACTGTATGGATACTTTCTTAGCTAAGATGTGTATTGATTAATTTTGAAGAAAATTGGTTAAAAACTACATACAGAAAGGTGGAGGTCCTCATGTCATTTTCAAAAATATTATTAGCTTATGATGGCTCACCGGTATCAAATAAAGCACTTGAAAAGGCAGTAGAGTTAGCGGAAATGTCAGAGAATTCAGTTCTGGATGTTGTACACGTATATGATTTCCCAAGAGTGTTTATTGGTGAGGGGCTTGCTCCGATCCCGCCTTCCGTCAACAACGAGGTATATGAACTTGCTGAACGAACGGTAGATGAGGCCAAACAACGGTTGGCTGCTGTCGGATCGAATGCTCGAGTTGAACTCATTCAAGGCTCCCCAGTAGATGTGATTATTGAATATATTAAGCAAAATGATATTGATTTGATTGTCATCGGCAGCCGCGGGCTCAGCGGAATACGTGAGTTTATGCTCGGAAGTGTCAGCCACCGCGTTGCCCAGGAAGTAAGTATTCCGGTTCTTATTGTAAAATAAGCAAACGTATACAACATATTTAGAAAAAGTACATTCCATACAAATAAATGCATAAAACCAGCATCTATCATTCTATGTGGTAGTTACTGGTTTTTTTATTTTATTTAGTTACAACAATTCCGAACAATATAATTATTGTCCTACAGAATGTTCGCCTTTAAGTTGACATCCGGTGTAGTGGATTGGTAAACTATGAAAGGTAAAGTACGTAAACGTAGACGTAAACGTTTGTGTAAATAAAAATGTGAATTTTATTAAAACCATATAAATGACTCGTATAAAGCCGGGGATATGGCCCGGAAGTATCTACCTGGGAACCGAAAATTTCCGGACTACGAGGGTATCTGTACTTTTACAGCATAGGAAACTGCAGTTCATGACTGATATTTTCCCATGTTATAAAGAGGAATACAGGTATCTTCTGTAAACTGTCCGGAATCCGTGAATTGATAATCATCTCAAGGATTTCGGTTTTTATTTTTAAATAGAGTTTGGATCAAGGGACAAGGGAGAGGATTGGATGTCAGTGCAAGTCGGTGTTATTATGGGAAGCAAATCAGATTGGGAAACCATGTCGCATGCATGTGAAGTACTCGAGGAACTTGGCCTTTCTTATGAGAAAAAGGTAGTCTCTGCTCATCGTACGCCAGATCTTATGTTTGAATATGCAGAGTCTGCTTATGAACGTGGAATCAAGGTCATTATTGCCGGAGCGGGAGGCGCTGCGCACTTACCTGGGATGGTAGCATCCAAAACGGTCGTGCCTGTCATTGGTGTTCCTGTACAGACAAAAGCTCTAAGTGGTCTGGATTCTCTGCTATCCATCGTGCAAATGCCGGGCGGCATTCCTGTGGCTACCGTAGCGATAGGAAAAGCAGGTGCAATAAACGCTGGGCTGCTGGCTGCACAGATGATCAGCTCCTTTGACCCGGAGATTGCAAAACGTGTAACAGAAAGAAGAGATCGGATTCGCACTGAAGTCCTAGAAAGCAGTGACACTTTATGAGTCAGAACACAACTAGCAGAGTAGTGACTGAACGGAACGTGATTGATTCAGAGAGTAAAGTACTGAAACCAGGTTCAGTTATAGGGGTACTGGGCGGTGGACAGCTTGGACGCATGATGACTCTCTCAGGAGCTGCGATGGGATACCGGTTCATTACTTTAGATCCGGCCCATGCATCTCCCTGTGGTCAGATTGCGGAGCAGATTGTTGCGGATTACAGTGACCAAGATGCGGCTCGTGAGCTTGCAAGACGGTGCGATGTTATCACCTATGAATTCGAGAATGTAGATGCAGAGGTTGCAGCTCTTTTAGAAGAAGAATCTTATGTTCCTCAAGGAAGTAAGCTGCTGTACACAACACAGCACAGACTTAGAGAGAAACAAGCTATAGAAGCTGCAGGTGTTCCTGTTGCTCCTTACCGGGAAGTGAAAAGTGCGGCGGACATGGAAGAAGCAGTGGAAGCGCTCGGTGTACCTTGTGTACTTAAGACAGTCACTGGCGGCTATGATGGAAAAGGTCAGCGAGTGATTCGTGAGAAAGAGGCAGCACTTCGCGCATATGAGGAACTGGGCGGATCTTCAGTGGAACTTGTTCTTGAGCAGTTTGTTCCTTTTACTTGTGAAATCTCTGTCGTTGCAGCGCGTAATCCGCAAGGGCAGACCAAAACATTTCCGCCGGCAGAAAACATCCATGTAAACAATATTCTTCATACCTCTATTGTACCTGCCAGAGTATCTTCCGAGCTTCAGCTCGAAGCACAGCATCTTGCTTCACAGCTTGCTGAATCCTTACAGGTTGTAGGGCTGCTGGCTGTAGAGCTATTTGTTACAGAGGATGGGAAACTTTACGTTAATGAACTGGCTCCGCGTCCTCATAACTCAGGACACTATACGATGGAAGCTTGTACGACAACTCAGTTCGAGCAGCATGTAAGAGCGATCTGTGGTTTGCCTCTTGCAGATACAACGTTATTAAGTCCTGTGGTTATGGTCAATGTACTTGGCGAACATATGGAAGAAGTAGTAGATCGCTTTTCTGTATCCGACCCGGAAGCAGAGGAACTGGGTATAGCGGCTAAACTTCATCTGTATGGAAAAGCGGAAGCAAAAACAGGACGTAAAATGGGACATATTAATCTCTTATGCCACGATGTGCAGCATGCAATGATGTGGATTGAGAAAACGAATATTTGGAGGAATCAAAATTCATGATTGAACGTTATAGCAGACCCGAAATGAGGGCTATTTGGACGGAAGAGAATAAATTTCAAGCTTGGTTAGAAGTTGAACTTTGCGCTTGCGAAGCATGGGTAGAACTTGGTGTTATTCCTAAAGAAGATGCGGAGTTACTTCGGAAAAATGCAAGTTTCGATATTGAGCGGATCTATGAAATTGAGAAAGAAACGCGCCATGACGTGATTGCTTTTACTCGTACGGTATCGGAGAGCTTAGGCGAAGAGCGCAAATGGGTGCATTACGGTTTAACTTCTACGGACGTAGTGGATACAGCGAATGGTTATCTGCTTCGTCAAGCAAATGAAATTTTGGAAAAAGATATCTTGAATTTCATTGAAATCTTGAAAGACAAAGCGATCGAATACAAACATACCCCGATGATGGGACGTACGCATGGTGTACACGCAGAGCCGACTACTTTTGGTCTGAAAATGGCACTTTGGTACGAAGAAATGAAACGGAATTTGGAGCGGTTCCGCCGTGCAGCTGACAATGTACAATTTGGTAAAATTTCAGGTGCGGTTGGAACGTACGCAAACATCGATCCTTTTGTTGAGGAGTTTGTATGTAAGAAACTTGGAACAAAAGCAGCTCCAATCTCTACCCAAACACTGCAGCGTGATCGTCATGCGGAATACATGGCTACTCTCGCTCTAATCGCAACATCACTCGACAAATTTGCAACAGAAGTGCGTGCGCTTCAGAAGAGTGAGTTCCGTGAAGTGGAAGAGGCTTTTGCTAAAGGTCAAAAAGGTTCATCTGCGATGCCGCATAAACGTAACCCAATCGGCAGCGAAAATATTTCCGGTCTGTCCCGCGTTATCCGCGGACATATGCTGACTGCTTACGAGAACGTAACGCTCTGGCATGAGCGCGACATCTCTCACTCTTCTGCTGAACGTGTCATCTTACCGGATGCAACGATGCTGCTGAATTATATGTTGAACCGTTTTGGTAACATCATTAAGAACCTGACGGTATTCCCAGAGAATATGAAACGTAACATGGCTAGAACATATGGTGTTCCTTTCTCCGGCCGCATTATGACGAAGCTGATCGACAAAGGGTTCAGCCGTGAGCAAGCGTATGACACGGTTCAGCCACGGGCAATGGAAGCATGGGAAACACAGCGTCAGTTCCGTGAGATTGTAGAATCTACACCAGAGATCACGGAAGTGCTGAGTGCAGAAGAAATTGAAGATGCATTTAACCCAGCATGGCACCTGAAGCATGTGGATACGATTTTTGCGAAGCTTGGTCTGAATTAGAAACGAAGATAGCATGTAGTAGCCTTAGCATGATATGAATTGATATTTGTTCTTTAGTAACATGATTCCTGATCTGCCTTTGACGCTTTATAAGAAAATGAGAAGGCAGATCGATTTTCTAAATATAAAGTTGTGGAGTGATTCAGGCTATGACACTATCAACCGCGGTAGAGCTCGTAAACGCACCGCTGTTATACAAAGGAAAAGTTCGTGAATTATATGATCTTGGCGAACATTATCTGATTGTTGTAACGGACCGCATTTCCGCATTTGACTATATACTTGAGCCGGCTGTCCCTGAGAAGGGGAACGTTCTTAACCGCCTGAGTGCATTCTGGTTCGAGCAGACAAAAGATTGGATGGAGAACCATGTTGTTCATACCGATGTTGAGTTGCTTGGTGACGTGGTCAAGGATAAAGAGCAGTTAAAAGATCGCATCATGGTTACCCGCAAAGCAGAACGTATTGATATCGAGTGTGTTGTTCGCGGCTATATTACAGGCGGCGGCTGGAGACAATACGAAGCTTCAGGAACCGTGAACGGAATTCAGCTTCCGCAGGGACTGCGTAAGAATTCCAAGCTGGAACAGCCGATTTTCACGCCTGCTGCCAAAAATGATGTCGGTCATGATGAAGATATCTCAATGGCTCAGATGGAAGAGATGGTTGGAAAAGAGCTGGCTCAGGAACTCGAAGCGAAAAGCCTTGAACTTTACGCCTATGCAAGAGATTATTGCGAGAAGCGTGGCATTATCTTAGCAGACTGCAAGTTTGAATTCGGTATGGTAGATGGAAAAGTGATTCTCATCGACGAGATTTTTACACCGGATGCTTCAAGATTCTGGGCAAAAGAGAATTACGCGCTGGATGTAGAAATCGACAGTATGGACAAGGAACCAGTAAGAACGTACCTTTCTTCTACCGATTGGGATAAAAATAGTCAGCCTGATCCGCTTCCGCAGCATGTGGTGGAAGCAACATCAGCCCGCTATATGGATATTATGAACCGATTGATATAGGAGGCCTCATATTCAACTCCCTCACTCCAGTTGAAGGCCTCATATTCAACTCCCTCACTCCGGTTGGCTTCGCCAAAAGTCGTTCGGGATTTGAATATTTCGGCCTAGCAGGGAAGAGAAGAGACTAAGAGCAAGAGCAAAAGCAAGAAGCAAAAGCTAAAAGCAAAGGCAAGAAGCAAGGGCAGAGGACAATAATAGCAAGGGCAATAGCAATGGTTAGCAATAAAAAGCAAACCAACAACGAGTCCAGATGAACACTCTCTCATTTGAAGGCGTTAAAGAGAGTGTGAAGGTAAAGAAAAGCAACAAAACGTAGATTAGAGTGTAGATAAAAGGATGCGGCTCGGCAAACAACGGTCAAACGCGACCTAATACTTCATCCCATAAATCATTAAGATAAGAAGTTTTTAACCTCATATCTATTTGGTGCAATGAATGAGAGATCGGGCACGGCCTGAAATATTGATAGATTCATAAATAGATAGAATCTTAACGATACTAGATTTTGAAAAACAATTAAATTTTATATCATCACAGTTAATCGCAAGCCTGTAACGACTACTACCAAAATCTTTTACCATTCCTTAGGAGGAACTTCCGATTATGATAAAAGCTACTGTATACGTAACGATCAAACAAAGCGTGCTAGATCCACAAGGGGTTGCGGTGCAAGGAGCACTTCATTCCATGGGTTTTGCAGAAGTGGACAGTGTACGAATTGGGAAATACCTTGAACTTACTTTAGATACAAGTGATAAAAAGGAAGCAGAAGAACGCGTAAAAGTGATGTGTGAGAAACTGCTCGCAAACACAGTTGTAGAAGACTATCGCTTTGAATTGGAGGGTTAATCCATGAAATTTGCAGTTCTTGTGTTTCCGGGTTCCAACTGTGATATCGACTGTTACAAAGCAGTAGAGGAAACGATTGGACAAACGGTCGATTATGTATGGCATACGGCGACGGATTTGTCAGCTTACGATTGTATCATCGTTCCTGGAGGTTTCTCCTATGGTGATTATCTCAGATGCGGAGCGATCTCTCGCTTTGCTCCTGTCATGAATGAAGTAGCTAAAGCAGCAGAACAAGGCAAATATATCATCGGAATCTGCAACGGATTCCAAATCCTGACGGAAGCGGGTCTCCTGCCAGGTGCACTCCTTCGCAACGAAGGGATGAAGTTCATTTGTCATGATGCGGTACTTAAAGTGGAAAACAACAATACTCCGTTCACTCGCGAATATGAGGCAGGCGAAGAAATCGTCATTCCGATCGCACACGGGGAAGGTAACTATTACTGTGATGAAGAGACACTGGCTGAGATTACTGAAAATAACCAGATCGTCTTTACTTATAAAAATAACCATAACGGATCTTTAAATAACATCGCCGGTGTCAGCAACAAAGCCGGTAACGTCGTTGGCATGATGCCTCATCCGGAACGTGCCGTAAACGAAGTGCTTGGAACAACGGATGGCAAACGTATGTTTACTTCGATTTTGAATGCTTGGAGGGATCAACATGACGCAGCAAGTATCCGTTAAAGAACCAACCGCAGCACAGGTTGCGGAGCATAAACTTTATCAGCAAATGGGCGTTTCGGACAGTGAGTATGATCTGATCGTATCCTTTATGGGACGTCAGCCTAACTATACAGAGATCGGCGTATTCAGTGTAATGTGGTCTGAGCACTGTGCATACAAGAACTCAAAACCATTGCTTCGCCGTTTCCCAACGACAGGAGAACGTGTTCTCATGGGACCTGGGGAAGGTGCCGGAATCGTTGACATCGGTGATAATCAAGCAGTTGTATTTAAAATCGAAAGTCATAACCATCCATCCGCAGTTGAACCTTTCCAAGGTGCTGCAACAGGTGTGGGCGGGATTATCCGCGATATTTTCTCAATGGGAGCAAGACCGATTGCAACACTGAACTCCCTGCGTTTCGGTAAACTCGAAAGCGACCGTGTGAAGTATTTGTTCGAACATGTTGTCTCCGGTATTGCTGGCTATGGTAACTGTATCGGGATTCCAACCGTTGGCGGCGAAGTAATGTTCGATGAGAGCTATGACGGTAATCCGCTCGTGAATGCAATGTGTGTTGGACTGATCGATCATGATAAAATCCAGCGCGGTGTAGCTAAAGGGGTAGGTAACCCTGTGTTTTATGTGGGGCCTCCTACGGGCCGTGATGGAATTCACGGGGCAACATTTGCTTCTGTTGAACTTACGGAAGAGTCCGAATCCAAGCGTACCGCAGTTCAAGTTGGCGATCCATTCATGGAAAAACTCGTTATGGAATCTTGTCTTGAACTGATCGACTCCGGTATCGTGCTTGGTATTCAGGATATGGGCGCAGCGGGACTTACATGTTCTAGTGCGGAGATGGCAAGTAAAGCGGGAAATGGTCTAGAACTATACCTTGATCAAGTACCGCAGCGTGAAGAAGGTATGACTCCTTATGAAATGATGCTGTCTGAATCTCAAGAGCGGATGCTGTTCGTTGTTGAGCCAAAAGATGAAGCACAAGCGATGGAAATCTTTGAACGTTGGGGCGTTATCTGCGCCAAAGTTGGTAAAGTAACCGATGATGGAAGACTCAAACTATATCATCACGGCGAGGTTGTTGGCGACATGCCAGTTCATGCACTTGTTGACGAATGTCCGGTGTACAACAAACCTTCAGCTGTTCCTGAATATTATGTTGAAAATGGAAAAATCGACACCCTTCGTTATGAAGAAGTGTCGGATCTTACAGGCGCTCTAAAAACGGTATTGTCCTCGCCGACCGTTTCAAGCAAGGCGTGGGTATACAACCAATATGACTATATGGTTCGGACAAGTACAGCCGTTCGTCCTGGTTCCGATGCAGCGGTGGTAACCGTTCATGGAACACGCAAAGGACTTGCTATGACAACTGATTGTAACGGACGTTACGTATATCTAGACCCAGAAGTGGGCGGAAAAATTGCAGTCAGCGAAGCTGCTCGTAACATTGTCTGCTCTGGTGCAGAACCACTGGCAATTACAGATAACCTAAACTTTGGTTCTCCTGAGAAACCGGATATTTTCTGGCAAATGGAAAAATCCGTAGACGGTATGGCAGAAGCTTGTAACGTACTTGGAACACCAGTTATCGGCGGTAACGTAAGTATGTACAACGAAAATGCTAAAGGAGCAATCTATCCAACGCCGGTTGTTGGTATGGTGGGTCTCGTACATGATACAGATCATATTACGACACAAGGTTTCAAAAACGAGGAAGACGTTATTCTCTTGCTCGGAGATACTTTCGCTGAACTTGGCGGCAGTGAATTCCAGTATGCGGTTCATGGTGTAACTGAAGGACGTCCGCCGAAACTGGATCTGGCTACAGAGAAAGCACTTCTAGATACAGTACTTGGCGCGATTCAAAAAGGACTTGTCGAGTCTGCACATGATTTATCTGAGGGCGGTCTCGCTGTTGCTCTAGCGGAAAGCTGTATCAGCGGCGGTAAAGGGGCTAAGGTAAGTATGGCAACAGAGCTTCGCAAAGATCATGCTTTGTTTAGTGAAAGCCAGTCTCGAATCTTGCTGACAGCAACAAAAGAAAATGCAGAAGCTTTAGAAGCATTTGTGAAAAATAACGGGGTTCCTGTACAAGTGATCGGACAAGTAACAGGCAGCAATCTAACAGTGGAGTTGAACGGTACATCAGCTGTGGACGAATCGGTAGCGGTTCTGAAACAGGTCTGGGAGGATGTTATTCCATGTCTGATGAAGTAAGCGTTCCGAAGTTCTGGACAGGTGACTATTACAACGAAGGTTCGGGTAAAGAAGGACTTTTCGATAAATTAAAAGAGGAATGCGGGGTTTTCGGGGTGTATAGACACCCTGAAGCCGCTTCTTTATCCTATTACGGACTTCACGCCCTTCAGCATCGTGGAGAAGAAAGTGCCGGCATGTGTGTTAGTGACGGTAATGAGTTCCATTACCACCGCGGGATGGGACTTGTAAAAGAAGTATTTACAAAAGATCTTATGGCTACGTTGACTGGAGATATCTCCATAGGTCATGTGCGCTACTCCACTAGTGGAGACAGCAAACTGACGAATGCACAGCCGCTTGTATTTAAATATCGTGACGGCGATCTTGCCGTTGCGACGAATGGTAATATCGTGAATGCGCCCGAAATCCGTAAGGAACTGGAGCAAAGCGGTTCGATTTTTCAAACAACCAGCGATACAGAAGTGATTGCTCACCTGATTGCGCGGTCATCGAAGGATTTAGTCGAGGCAGCAAAAGATGCTTTCCGCCGAATCGTGGGGGGATATGCTTTTCTGATTATGACGAACGATCGTCTGCTCGTAGCATCTGATCCACACGGACTTCGTCCGCTGACGATGGGCAAGCTCGGGGATGCTTATATTTTTGCTTCCGAGACTTGTGCACTGGAGACCATTGGCGCGGAACTGATCCGTGACATTGAGCCTGGCGAGCTGCTGATCTTAGATGAAAACGGACTTCATGAAGATCGTTTTGAAGAGCAAAAGCACCGGAAAGCACTTTGTGCAATGGAGTATATCTACTTTGCTCGTCCAGATAGTGATATGAATGGTTCTAACCAGCACGCAGCAAGAAAACGGATGGGCAGCCAAATGGCGCTTGAATCCTTTGTTGATGCTGATGTAGTAACAGGGGTACCGGACTCTAGTATATCGGCAGCGATAGGATATGCAGAGCAAACGGGCATTCCGTATGAGCTTGGAATGATTAAGAACAAATATACAGGTCGTACATTTATTCAGCCAAGTCAGGAACTGCGAGAGCAGGGCGTGAAGATGAAGCTGAGTGCTGTACGCCGGGTAGTAGAAGGTAAACGTGTGGTTATGATTGATGATTCCATCGTGCGGGGAACGACATCGCGCCGGATCGTCAATATGCTGCGTGATGCAGGAGCAACGGAGGTACATGTACGGATTACCTCACCTCCGTTTAAAAATCCTTGTTTCTACGGGATCGATACACCAAATCGAGATGAACTCATTGCTTCTTCCAGATCGGTTGAAGAGATTTGCAGAGAGATTAATGCGGATTCCTTGTCTTTCCTAAGTCCCGAGGGCCTGATTGCTTCGATTAAAGGCAATCATCAAGATGAATATAAGGGCGGCTTATGCCTTGCCTGCTTTGATAATGATTATCCAACGACCCTGAATTTTAAAGAAGGGGCGAAGGCCGGCTGCGGTTGCTAAGCTACGCAGCATAGAAAGCTCGAGGAAGAATCACCCTGTCTTTGCAACGCAAATAGGGGATGATCTCTTGAGGAGCCGGCGCGAAGCGCAGCTCTTGCGAAGCTGAGAATCCCTGCATTTGCCGCAGGCAAACAGGGAGATTCGGCGGAGCTAACACGCGGGAAGCGTGAAAGCACTTGCGTAGCCAAGGAAGCCACTGCATTTGCCGCAGGCAAACAGGAGGACTTCCTAGCGGAGCTACGCGCGCAGCGCAGCTCTTGGCGAAGCCGAGAATCCCCGTATTTGCCGCAGGCAAACAGGGAGATTCGGCGGAGCTAACACGCGCAAAGCGTGAAGGCACTTGCGCAGCAAAGGAAGCCACTGCATTTGCCGCAGGCAAACAGGAGGACTTCCTAGCGGAGCTACGCGCGCAGCGCTGCACTTGGCGAAGCCGAGAATCCCTGCATTTGCCGCAGGCGAACAGGGAGATTCAGCGGAGCTAACACGCGCAAAGCGTGAAGGCACTTGCACTTGTGCACGATGAGCCACATGTAAGCCGGTCTGAAAGACCATTAGCGATCCAATCACCAACGTAAACATAGCAAGAACACCCAAAACTCCGGTCCGCTAGCAAATTTGCGGGTGTCCAGAGGGGCGCTGCCCCTCTGGGGTCCTCCCTGTCAGGGAGGATTTAGGTGGGTGATTTTCCCCTTAAGGATGGTGTCCAATTTGTCAGAAGCCTACAAGAATGCCGGCGTTGATATCGCGGCAGGCAATGAAGCGGTAGAAAAGATGAAAAAACATGTGAAGCGTACATTCCGGCCAGAAGTGATGACAGACCTCGGTGGATTTGGCGCTTTGTTTGGTTTGAATAAAGATAAATACGATGAGCCGGTTCTGGTATCGGGTACAGACGGGGTAGGAACGAAGCTCAAAATTGCATTCGCCATGGATCGTCATGACACCATTGGTATTGATGCAGTGGCGATGTGTGTGAATGATATTGTCGTTCAGGGTGCGGAGCCTCTTTTCTTCCTGGATTACCTTGCTTGTGACAAAGTCGTTCCAGATAAAATTGAAGCCATCGTAGCGGGCATTGCGGAAGGTTGTCATCAATCAGGCGCAGCACTGATTGGCGGCGAGACAGCGGAAATGCCAGGGATGTATAGTGATGGTGAATATGATATAGCTGGTTTTACAGTGGGTATCGTAGATAAAGCCAAAATCATTAACGGAACTACCATTACACCTGGAGATACTGTGATCGGGGTTGCTTCTAGCGGAGTTCATAGTAACGGATTCTCTCTTGTTCGTAAGCTGCTTCTGGAGCAAGCCGGCTACAGTCTTCAGGATGAGGTTGCGGAACTCGGCGGTAAGCTTGGAAATGAACTGTTGAAGCCAACTAAAGTCTATGTAAAGCCAATCTTGGCACTTCTGGATGAAGTAAAAGTTAAAGGTATGGCACATATTACGGGCGGTGGATTTATCGAAAATATTCCGCGGATGCTTCCAGCAAACGTGAATGTAGAGATTAACTATGGCTCATGGCCGATTCTGCCAATCTTTAAACTGATGCAGCAAAAAGGAAGTATTTCTAACAAAGACATGTTCACTACCTTCAATATGGGGGTTGGCATGGTGATTGTAGTAAGTGAAGCAGATGCAGAAAAAACACTCGAATCCTTGCGTGCAAATGGAGAGGAAGCTTACACCATTGGCCGTGTAACCGAAGGAAACCAAGTAGTGACCTTTACTGGAGCGGAAGTATAATGTCCGGTTTACGTATTGCCGTATTCGCTTCCGGGCAAGGAAGTAACTTTCAGGCTTTAGTAGAAGCTGCATCTAATGGAAAAATAAAGGGTTCAATTGAGCTTCTTGTCAGCGATAAACCGCAGGCGCTTGTTGTCCAAAAAGCACAGTCTGCGGGGATTCCCTGCCACCTCTTTCAGCCGAAAGACTATCCTTCACGTGAAGCGTATGAACAGGAAATCGTCGAAAAGCTGAACAACCTCAAGATTGATCTTGTTGTACTGGCAGGTTATATGAGACTACTGACTCCCGTTATTGTCGAAGCGTACGCAGGAAGACTCATCAACATTCATCCATCTCTGTTGCCAGCTTTTCCAGGTAAAAATGCAATTGGACAAGCTTTGGATTACGGGGTAACTCTTACGGGTATAACGGTACACTTTGTTGACGGAGGAATGGATACAGGACCCATTATTGCACAGCGTGCAGTAGAGGTTTCTGCGGAAGATACCGCGGAATCGTTAGGGGCATCCATTCATGCAATAGAGCAGCAGTTATATCCGGAGGTTGTTTCTTGGTTTGCGAGAGGCCTCGTAAAACTGGAAGGACGGAAAGTTACGATTCTTGCGAAAGAATGCCAGGAAAATACTCAAACTGCAACATAGCGGAGACATTCCAACATTTTGTGCAAGGCTAGTAAAACGTATCCCGGCATGATGTGATATTTCTCGGGAAATAAACGTAGTTTCGACGTTGGTCATTAGTTGTAAAAAACTGCGAAAAACTGCATTTTTCAAATAATTATTATTCTTCAAAATGAGACGTGTATCGGAATTAAGTTCAGAACTATTCATTCTATGTGGTGACACACAAGAGGAGGAGCTTCATCGTGAGTATAAAAAGAGCACTCGTTAGCGTATCAGATAAAACAGGCATCGTGGATTTTTGCCGCGAGTTGTCTAATTTAGGGGTCGAAATTATCTCGACAGGCGGCACCAGCAGCCTGCTGTCGAAAGAAGGGATTCCAGTCATCGGTATTTCCGACGTAACGGGATTTCCTGAGATTATGGATGGACGAGTAAAAACACTTCACCCTGCCGTACACAGCGGGCTTCTCGCAGTTCGAGACAACGAAGAACATCAAAAACAAATGAAAGATCTTGGTCTTGACTACATCGATCTGGTTGTTGTAAATCTCTATCCTTTCCAAGAAACCATTGCTAAACCAGATGTATCTTACGAGGACGCAATCGAGAATATCGATATTGGCGGGCCGACTATGCTTCGTTCTGCTGCGAAAAACCATGCATTTGTAAGTGTTGTTGTAGATGCGAATGACTACAGTCAGGTACTTGCTGAGGTTCGTGAACAAGGAGATACCACCCTTGAGACTCGTAAACAGCTTGCGGCAAAAGTGTTCCGCCATACGGCATCTTACGATGCACTTATTTCCGATTATCTGTCTAATGTGAACGGCGATCCTCTTCCTGAGCGATACACGGTTACTTATGAGAAAATTCAGGACCTTCGTTACGGAGAAAATCCTCACCAGCAAGCTGCGTTTTACCGGAAACCTCTTGCACCGCAAGGGACGCTCACTACAGCAGAGCAGCTTCATGGTAAAGAGCTTTCTTACAACAATATTAATGATGCTAACGCTGCACTTCAGATTGTCAAAGAATTCGAAGAGCCGGCTGTTGTGGCAGTAAAACATATGAATCCTTGCGGAGTAGGTACAGGGGAAAGCATTTATCAAGCTTATATGAAAGCTTACTCAGCAGATCCAACTTCCATTTTCGGAGGTATTGTTGCAGCAAACCGAATCATTGATGCAGATACAGCGGCAAAACTTAGCGAAATCTTCCTTGAAATTGTGCTTGCTCCAGACTTCACAGAAGAAGCACTCGAAATTCTGACGAAGAAGAAAAATATTCGTCTGCTCAGAATGGGTGAACTTTCTTCTGCTAAAGAACGCACAAGTCAGTTTGTTGTTACAAGTATTGACGGTGGTATGGTCGTTCAGCAAAGTGACGTACACTCCGTGGATGCAGACGATTTACAGGTCGTAACTGACCGTGATCCTTCTGAAGAGGAACTAAAACAGCTTCTGTTTGGATGGAAAGTAGTTAAGCATGTGAAATCTAATGCGATTGTACTTGCTTCTGATAATATGACAGTCGGTGTTGGTGCAGGACAAATGAACCGTGTAGGCGCAGCGAAAATTGCACTAGAACAAGCGGCAGATAAAGCAAAAGGAGCTGTGCTGGCTTCCGATGCATTCTTCCCAATGGGCGATACGGTAGAGCTTGCAGCAAAACACGGTATTACTGCGATTATTCAGCCAGGTGGTTCCATCAAGGATGAAGAGTCCATTAAGGCAGCGAATGAGAACGGAATTGCCATGGTATTCACAGGAGTACGTCATTTTAAACATTAATTTCCCGAAAATAAAGTAACAAGGAAATTTTTCTTTTCATCATATGAAACATATAGTACCTAAAATGGATTCATATTCGAGCGTGATCTGCACACGATCAAAAAGGGGTTTTTGAACGGAACAGAATCAATTTCATAAATTCATAATAAAAACAAGGTTTTATGAAATGAATTCTTCAGCAGAGCGTTATCTTATCTTTCCTGGGGCTGGGAGTGCAAAGCGGAGAGCTTGGCCTCTCAGCCTTTATTCTTATTCAAAGGTACATACTTAAGGAGGAACTTATGGATATTCTCGTTATTGGTGCTGGTGGACGCGAGCATGCAATCGTATGGTCTCTATCAAAAAGCGAAAAGGTAAACACCATTTACTGTGCCCCTGGAAACGCAGGAATCAGCCAAATCGCACAGTGTGTGCCGATTGGTGTACATGAATTTGAAAAACTAGCTGAGTTTGCAATCCAAAAAGAAGTGGGACTTGTTGTCGTTGGCCCTGATGATCCATTAGCAGATGGAATTGTCGATGTGTTTGAAGCGAAGAACATACCAGTCTTTGGACCTCGAAAAAATGCAGCCGAGATTGAAGGAAGTAAGACATTTATGAAAGATCTCCTTCGCAAATATAACATCCCCACTGCAGCTTACGAGAAGTTCGATAACTATGAAGCAGCTCTTGAATATCTTCGTTCTCGCCCGGTTCCGATCGTCATCAAAGCCGATGGACTTGCTGCTGGTAAAGGGGTAACTGTAGCTTATACTCATGAAGAGGCGGAAACGGCACTTCATAGCATGATGGTAGAAAAAACATTTGGTGAATCAGGTACTAATGTCGTAATTGAAGAGTTTCTGGAAGGTCAGGAAATGTCGATTTTGGCATTTGTCGATGGAGAAACGGTAAGATGTATGCCAGCAGCACAAGATCATAAACCCGTATACGATGGGGATAAAGGTCCAAATACCGGCGGGATGGGGACATATTCTCCACTGCCGCACATCGATCAGGCGATTATTGATAAAGCCATAGAAACCATTGTCGTTCCAACAGCAAAAGCGATGGTATCCGAAGGTCGCCCGTTCCGCGGTGTTCTTTTTGCAGGTCTCATGATCTCACCAGACGGTACACCGAAGACTGTAGAATTCAATGCTCGTTTTGGTGATCCCGAAACGCAGGTTGTTCTCCCAAGACTAAAAACAGACTTGTTCGATATTTTCCTGGCAGCTGTGAACGGTACGCTTGCTGACATCGACATTGAGTGGAGTGACGAAGCAGCGGTATGTGTCATTCTCGCTTCTGGCGGATATCCTGCTTCTTATCCGAAGGGGATTGTCATCTCTGGACTTGAACAAGCAGGGGATGCTCTCGTATTCCATGCAGGGACAGCGAAAAATGATGCAGGTGAGTATGTAACAAATGGAGGACGCGTACTTGGCGTTGTCGGTAGAGGAACATCTATTGAAGAAGCAAGAAATAACGCTTATGCGGCTGCAAAACAGATCACTTTCGAAGGTAAACACCAGCGCTCTGATATTGCAGCAAAAGCTTTAGTGTAGTGTGAAAATATAGCTCCCGCATACAAATAGCAAAAGATCAAAAACTAAAGATCAAAAAGAAATAGATCAAGAGCAAACAGATCAAATCAGAGCAGGAACGCTCGGTTTGGTCTGTTTTTCTTTTACTCAAGAGGAAATCAGATCTACTCTTGAACTGAGGACGAAAAAGAAGTATGATGAATTCAAGAATTTATCTTAAAATTAAGATAAACGAGTGAGAACGCGCAAAAAATGAGAGTACCAGAGTACTGGGTCACAAGACTGGGTATTAGGTAATAGAACTGGAATAAGAACTGAAACTGGAATAAGAACTGAAACTGGAATTAGAACCTGAACTGAGAAAAAGACAAAAGAACTAAACAGAAAAGAACAGAAAGAACAGAAAAGAACTAAACAGAAAAGAATCGAACTGAACACAAAAGAAACTGAACAGAAAAGAATTGGAATAAACTGAACTGAATTGATAACAGCTTGATTGATATTAAGGATAATGTCTCGTATTAATGATAACGGATCGATTGTCTAAGGGTAAAGTCTCGATTGACTTTAGGTAGAGTGATACGAAATAAAAGGAGAGCGAAGATATGACGATGAAACATGTATTCCATAAAGGGTCAAATCCAGAATTGCCTACCCTATTAGTGCTTCATGGCACAGGCGGAACGGAAAGTGATTTAATTCCTCTTGCAGAGATGGTATCTCCATACTCAAATATTTTAGGGGTTCGTGGAAATGTAAATGAACACGGAATGTCCCGATTTTTCCGCCGTTTGGCAGAAGGGGTATTTGATGTAGAAGATCTGATTTTCCGCACAAAAGAATTGCACGAGTTCTTAGATGAAGCAGCTAAGACTTATGAATTTGACCGAAGTAACGTGGTAGCGATTGGTTATTCAAACGGCGCTAATATTGCGGGAAGTCTCCTATTCCACTATGCCGATTCATTAAAGGGAGCCATTCTGCATCATCCTATGGTTCCTTTACGTGACAAAGAACTGCCTGATCTATCAGGAGTTCCAGTTTTTATCGCTGCCGGCAAAAACGATCCGATGTGCGCACCGCAAGAATCCGAAGATCTACAGCAACTACTTGAAGGGGCAGGGGCGAGCGTACAATTACACTGGGAAAATCATGGACATCAGCTAAGCCGTACTGAAGTGGTAGCTGCCGCAGCATGGTTTAAGCAAAACATCATTTCTTAAGACGCAGAATCCGATAAGAGAAGTTGCGCGACAGGTTTATTAGTAGCATAGTAAGTGAATAAGTGAGAGAGTAAGTGAGTAAGTGAGAGAGTAAGTGAGTAAGTAACTAAGTAACTAAGTAACTAAGTAATTAATTAAATAAGTGAATCATATTCATAATACTTGTCGGTGTTTAAACAAAAGTAAATAAAGAACATAACAGTTTCTTTATATAAAATGTTGCCTGAAATGTTGTCTGAAATTTCGTCTACAATATAGCCTCAAAATAGCCTCAAATCTAATGGATTAAAAACTTGATACAAGTAACATACAAAAACCCAAAGGATCCTCTCTATACGAGGGAACACCTTTGGGTCTTTTTTTCTACTGCTAGTTGCAGTCACGGTCGTAAATTGATTTACTCTGCTTCTTTAATCGCTTCAGCAAGAATCTTGCGGAAAGCAACTTCCTCATGATCCTCAAATCCTTTGAAAATAACGTCTTTAATATCTTCATGATTAAAGAATGCGTTGGAATCTTCCGTCAGATTTCCGTGAGGATAGTAGCATGCAACATAATCCCATGTATTTTGAGATTCCGTATCATTTTGTAAACGGCCGTAAATCATCAGCTTCTGTTTCCATTCTTTGATACGTACAACAGAGCCAATCGGCAGTAAGTCTTGTTCGTAGTTAATCGACATTGGTTAGGGTCCTCCTCTTTCAAACACTGCTTTTATTTAAACATAGGTTTGTGGTGATATGCAAAATGTAACCTGAAAGAAACGTTGTTTTTTAAGAAAATTTAGGAAAATCCGCAAAACGAACCGTCCCTCGTCCGTCCAAAGATGGTACAATACATAAAATAGAAAATATGTGCAGCAAGCGTAAAGCTGACCAAATCAAGCGGAGTGTGGGAGAAAATGAAATCAGTAGAGACACCTAATCATGGAACTGTCCCTGTAGTGGGAATGGAAGATATCGTTAGAGCACATCATGTACTGAGAGAGGTCATTGTAAGAACGCCCCTCCAGCATGATGCTGTATTATCTGCAAAGTATGGTTGTGAAGTCTATCTGAAAAGAGAAGATCTGCAAGTCGTTCGTTCTTTTAAAATTCGCGGTGCCTATAACATGATCCGAAACTTATCTGCTGAAGAGCGTGAGCGCGGCATTGTATGTGCGAGTGCAGGAAATCATGCACAAGGGGTTGCTTTTTCATGTAATGCCCTTGGGATTCAAGGCAAAATCTTTATGCCAAGCACAACACCGAATCAGAAGGTTAAGCAAGTGAAACGTTTTGGCGGCAGTAACATTGAAGTTGTCCTTACGGGGGATACGTATGATGATTCCTATGAAGCGGCTATGCGAGTAAGAGATGAGCAGGAACTTACATTCATTCATCCATTTGATCAGCCGAAGATTATTGCAGGGAACGGGACGATCGGGATGGAAGTCATGGAGGATTTGGATGGTCCTGCAGACTATGTATTTGTGACAATTGGCGGGGGCGGTCTAGCTGCTGGAGTGGGAACCTATGTTAAAACAGTACATCCACAGACACAGGTAATTGGGGTGGAGCCTTTAGGCGCAGCATCCATGACTGAGGCGATGGAGCAGAAACAGGTGGTTACCCTTCAGAAAATTGATAAGTTTGTCGATGGGGCAGCGGTGAAGAGAGTAGGAGATCTAACCTATGATATCTGTACCCAAACCCTGGATGATATAGTTAAGGTGCCGGAAGGAAAAGCGTGTACGACCATCTTGGAACTGTATAACGAGAATGCAATAGTAGTCGAACCTGCGGGCTCTCTTGCCGTAGCTGCACTCGAACAGTATAAAGATAAGATCAAAGGGAAAAAAGTCGTATGCATAATTAGCGGTGGGAACAATGATATTGACCGGATGCAGGAGATCAAAGAACGTTCACTTATTTATGAAGGACTTAAACATTACTTCATGATTAATTTTCCGCAGCGTGCAGGTGCCCTTCGTGAATTTCTCTCGGATGTACTTGGTCCAGATGATGATATTGCAAGATTTGAATATACGAAGAAAACGAATAAAGAAAATGGACCTGCCCTTGTCGGTATAGAACTGATGAATAAAGAGGATTACGAGCCGCTGGTTGAACGAATGAAGGCGAAAAACATTCAGTATACAGAACTCAACAAAGATCAAAACTTATTTAATCTACTGATTTGATCATTTTCTGAAAAAACCATAGTAGATGGATGGATTCAAATTTTAAAGTGCTGGCTCTAAAAAGTGAATATAAACGAACGACAAACCCCCGTGAAGAATAGTGAAGTGCACCCCTTAGAATAGACATTGGAAAAACCCCTGGGTTAACCGATGAAATTCTAGGGGGTGTATTTTTTATGGCAATGAAAGGTCAAAAGTTTAAGACATATTCTGAGGAACTCAAGATGGAGGCAATCCGTTTGCACGTAGAGGAAAAATGGACGTATCGGCAAATCAACGATCATTTAGGAATTCAAGATCAGGGCCGAATGAAACGTTGGATGCGTAAATACCGTGAACAAGGTGAGTTTGGTCTGTTGGATCAACGAGGAAGACGAAAAGAGTATTTAGATCAGGAGCGATATGTCCAGCAGCTGAAACGGGAGAATGCCACGCTAAAAAAGTATTTGAAAATCTGGATGCAGGAGGGAAAGAACAAAGCTTCAGGCTCATCGAACAAACGGCGACCACCGGCCAAATAGCAGAACATTGCCAACTTCTTGGCGTCTCTAGAAGCGGCTACTATGCATATGTAAAGCGGAAGAAGAACGACCGAGATGCCGAGGCTAAACAACTCATCCGTACGGTGTACAAACGCTATGAAGGGAAATATGGCTACCGACAGATCCAGCTATTCTTGTGGCAGGATGAAGGTGTATGGATGAACCACAAGAAGGTACTACGCCTGATGCAAAACATGGGTCTTCAAGCCAGTATTCGCCGGAAACGTCGATTTAACGCGACATACCAGGCAGCCGAGCGTGTTGCTGATAATCTGCTTAAGCGTAATTTCACGGCTGAAAAACCAAACCAGAAATGGGTGACGGATGTGACCCAATACCGAGTAGGCGAGCGCTGGTTGTATCTCTCGGCAGTGAAAGATCTATTTAATAACGAGATTGTAGCCTACCAACTTAGTGAGCGTAATGATAATGAGCTGGTACTTCAAACGTTCGCAAAAGCCTTTTCCAAGCAAAAAGACGTGACCGGACTAGTCGTTCACAGCGACCAAGGGTTCCAGTACACGTCTCATGCTTACCACGACATGCTGCCAAAGGTTGGCGCCCAAATCAGCATGTCTCGCCGAGGCAATTGCCTAGACAACGCCTCTATGGAGAGTTTCTTCTCGCATCTCAAAACGGAAGGACTCTACCCTTATGATATACGAAATCTTGCAGAGGCACAAAGGCGAATGGAGAAATACATCCGTTTTTATAACCGAAGGCGGCCACAACGGAAACTAAAAAAACTGACGCCGGTAGAGTACCGACGCCAGTTTACCGCCTAGGGTCTTTTTTCAATGTCTACAAAATGGGGTCTTGACCATAGTTCGCGGGGGCTTGTTTATTTGGCTGCATATCATAAATATCGATTATTAAAGATTGCTTCGTTCCATAAACTCCAGGCGATTTCCAAAAGGATCATGAAGATAAAATCGAACGACACCTTCCTCTTGGCGGGCATCATCTGCGATGATCGGAATTCCTTGATCTACTAAGGTACTGCGTAAAGATTCGATCTGTTTAACATTAAAAGCTGGATGAGCCTTGGTAGCTGGAGAAAAGTCAGCCTGCACACCGATATGAACCTCGTGACTTCCACAAAGAAACCATACACCGCCCCTTTTTTGCAGTACTTCCGGTTTAGGGATTTCAGTAAATCCAAGGACTTCACTATAAAAATGGCGAGCTTCTGCCTCGCATCCCGGTGGACCTGCAAGCTGAACATGATCAATACCAACATAATGATAGGTCATCTCTTCACTCCTAATCAGGTTTCATATAATGAAACCATATTTCATTATATGAAATAAATACAATTTTACCATTAAATTGGAAAATAGAGAAGGGCTAATTATTACTGCTTTTCATTGATGTTTTCTGTAAGCCAATTCTGTACCTTTGCTGTTTTTTTATATTTTTCCTCTTTTACAAGCTTCATGAATTGTTTAAGTTGATTGCGTAACTCACTCTTATTTGTGTTTGGAATCTGGGATATGAATTCGTACGCTTTTCGAGCATTTGGCTGCATTGTGTTTTCCTCATAGGAGAAGAGAGGGGTATTGTTAAGTCCATAAAATACATAAAGTTTATAGTCGTTGAACAAGGTCTTTACCTGTCCTGAACGATTGGATGTTGGATATTCAAGCAGGAAATTCTCCTGAATTAACGCTCGGTTCACCAGTTCTTGATATCCGATGGTTAGAGCTGCATCACTTGAAGCATATTTGTCCGTTTCGGTCATCTGAATAGTGATATAGGCTGCTATATCGTCTTTTACATTATTCTGATATCGCTCGAATCTAGAATAGTCCATAGTCAAGTAATACATTCCTTCTGAAGTCCTCATTTTATAACCGCTGTTTTTTACTTCGATGAGCAGTTTTTTTAACTTTTGTGTCTTCGCCTTTTTTATAAGATTGTCTATATGATCATTTCGCTTATAAATTGAAGAAAGCTCTTTCTGAATCTCTTCGGGATAAAATTTCTGATCGAGGATGGGCAGTGCCTTAATCCGTGCATTTTCTAAATATAAGACCATCAGGCTGGCGTGATGCTGGGTTGTCTTTTCAATATTCTTGTTTAGATAAATGTCAGCGTCCCTTAGGTTATTTGCTTTGAGTAAGGATTGGAAGTTGTTCAGAACCTTGTCAGAATCTGAGGTGGAGACGGATGAGGCGTTTGAGGCGTTTGAAGCTGCTAGTGCAGCTTGAGTACCGATGAATTCTGCTCCAGGCAACAACAGTGCGGCACTGCTCAGCAGGATGATGGCTGTTTTTACTCTCTTTTTTTTCCGGTCAGCAACCTTACTTGGGATTTGAATCTTCATAATGGTCCCTCCTGAAAATGGCTTGCTGTTCATCTATTAACCGATAGACACACGATCGAAAGGGATAGGAAGAAAATATTTTTATGTTTTCCATTCCTTTTATGGAACTTTATCCCATCTACTTGCGTTATAAGATTGCTAAGCCATACCAAGTTAATAATCCAAATACTGGAGGTAACAATAATAATGAAAAAATGGATCTCCACAGCAGTCATTGCTGCCTTAATTACAGCAAGTGTTCCGCCTGTCGTGTCTCATGCAGCAGTCGCCATACAGATTTACATTGATAATGAGAAATTATCAGCTCCACAGCCCCCTATTATGAAAGGTGCCAGAGTACTCGTTCCACTTCGGTCTATTTTTGAAGGGCTGAACGCCAGGGTCGTATGGAACAATAAGTCGAAGACGGTTACGGCAACAAAAGGTGATCAGACCGTATCACTAAAGATCGGATCAAAGACGGCTACTATTAATGGCAATACGGTCTATCTGGATATTCCCGCCTCTGTAGTTAAGGGGAATACGATGGTTCCCATTCGTTTTGTAACGGAAGCATTGGGAGAAGAAGTGTACTGGAACTCACAGGCCAAACGTGTAGACATCGTAACAAAGAGTGATGATTTGTCTACTTCGACCATTACAACGAGTGTAGGTACTCAGTATGGTGACGGCCGGGATATAAAAGTAGACTTCACACCTTCGCAGAACGAAGGGGGAGTATACGAATACCGTGTCATGTTAGTCAAGGATACGAGTGCAGGCAACTTTACACTTAATGCAGCTATGAATATAACCTCTGCGAACTATACGGAAGTAAGCAAAAGAAATGGAAATGTGAGTGTCACTTTAGGAGAGAACACAAGAGATGTGAGCGGAGAAAAGATCAGAACCGGCGTAACTTACAAAGTGTATGTATTAACCGTTGGAAACGATGCTGCTAACTATGCCTCAATTCTTTCGTCCGCACGAAATTCAATTACCCTGACAGCAAAACCAGCGGTTCAAGCGGTAAGTGAACTGCGTGTCAAAGATGTTGCAAATAACGGAGATGGCCGTGATCTTCAGATTAGTTTCAAACAGCCTGGAACGACATCGGATATTAACAGCTACCGTGCCTTTATCGTCAAGACCAAAGACGCCTCCTCTTTTGATCTAAATGCAGCGAACCGTGCTTCGAGCAGTTACTCGACAGTCATCGGTAAATCAGGAAGTTCCGTGATTACGACTACACTTTCTTCTTCATCCCGTGATGTATCAGGGGATCTTATCAAGAATGGAACGGCATATACGCTGTTTGTTCTCTCAACTAGCACGAATACGAATGATAAACAGAATCGACTGTCCTCTGGTTCTTCGAGCATCACTTTGGACGGAAGTACAATGACTGCTCCTTCCATTACATCGGTAACTGACCGAAGTGATTACGGCGATGCACGAGACCTGCAGGTTTCATTCAACAAAACAGGTGACGAGTCAAAAGTAGGATTTTATCGGGTATTCGTAGTTCGTAATAATAACAGCTCTGCATTTACCATGACTGAAGCGAATAAAGTATCTTCTGGAAGCTATTATGATATTTCGAAGAATGGAAAAAATCAGACGATTACACTGCCGCAAAGCCTAAAAGATACGAGCGGGATTACGGTTCGTGAAGGAGAAAGCTATCGTGTGTTTGTAGCAGCGATGGGGAATCAGCAAGGAGGATATGAGAACTTATTATCATCTTCCTCTAATGCAATCTCCTTAAGTAACAACTCAGTATCACAGCCGGCAACGAATGTAGCGGTAAGTGATATTCAGGATTACGGAGACGGACGGGACTTACAGGTTACTTTTAACAAATCATCTGAAGAATCTCGCGTAGATCATTACCGTGTATTTGTAGTGAAGTCAGGCAATGCCGGAAGTTTCGACCTTTCTAGAGCGAATGGGATGAGCAGCGATCGGTATACAAGAGTAAATAAAACAGGCGGAAATCTGAAGGTTACACTCGCATCGGGAGCAAAAGATACAGATGGATCAGCGATCCGCAGCGGGGTGAGTTACCGGGTATTCGTACTTGCCGTAAGTAACCGCGGAGATAGTAAGCTAAATGGACTGTCATCTGCTTCTTCAGCAGTACAGTTGTCTTCAAGCAGTGTTAGACCTGCTTCTAATGTATCTGCGAATATCAAAGGAAATAATGGGGACGGCCGTGATGTGACGATCTCCTTCCAAAAAGCTTCAGATGAAACCGGAATATCCCGTTATCTGATTATGCTTGTGAGAGCAGATGAAGCAAGCCGCTTTGATCTTTCCGCAGCAAATCGTGTATCGTCAAGTAATTACACAGCAGTAAATAAAAACGGATCAAATATCTCAAAGCTTCTTGGAGAAGGAACTAGGGATATTAACGGCAATAAACTCGCTGCAGGTATCAGCTATAAAGCGTTTGTTCTCTCACTAGCAGATGGTTCAACCCGTTCGGACAATGCTTTATCTGATGGATCAAGTAACTTTACACTGAGCCAGCCTGCAGTTCAGGTAGATCAAGCGAGTATTACGAAGGTAGAGAATAGGCCAAATGGAAACCCCGCAATCCAAGTGAATTTCAATAAAGCCGGGGATGAAAAAGGTCTTTCTTTCTATGCAGTAATTGCTGTGAAAGCAGCTTCAGCTAGTCAGTTTACTTTGGATCAAGCGAATGCCTTGCCAAGATCACAATACACCTCCGTAAGTAAAACGGGTGGAAACGGAGTCGCCACGATAGATACTTCGGCGCTGGATTCAGAGGGGAGTTCACTGAAACCAGGAGTTAGTTACCGATTCTTTGTTCTATCTGTAGCCGATGGAGATAAAGCAACGATTAACAGTTTATCCCGAGCTAGCGATTCCATTGTCCTTGAAGAAATAACACCGATGAAAGAAGAAAAGAAAGAAGAACCGAAAGAAGAGCCGAATGGGGATAAGAAAGAAGAACCAAAGGAAGATAAGGGCAACTAGGGAGATTAGAAATAAGGTGATTTGAATACGAATTTGAATAGGGAATGAGGAATAAAAGCCGGGACCATGGACTATGGTTCCGGCTTTTATGCTTGCCTGTGTTTTATGAAAAGGGCGCGAGATCACCGAATCATCCTGCGATACACCGCTGGCGTTAGACCTTCTAATTTCTTAAATGTTTTAATAAAATATCCCGCATCCGTATATCCCAGATCCTCGCTGATTTGATGGATGGGAAGATTGGTTTCTTCAAGTAGCTGCTTTGCCCATTCCATTTTCAGCCTAGGTACAAAAACAGAAAAATTCTCTCCCGTTTCTTTTGTAAAGATTCGGCTGAAATAGCTTGGACTCACATGACATAACTTTGCCATTTCCTGCAGCGTAATATTCTCATTCTTGTGATGATAAATATACTCAAATGCCGGGGTAAGCAGTGGATTCATTGTCTGAAAATCATGGGTTGTGAATTTCTTGATTTTGCTGTCAATCATCGTGTTAACTAGCTCATGCTGCATGGCTTCCATATTTTTAAATGCTTTTACGGATGGAACGTGAGCCGGAACTGTAAGCGGCATGTCCTGTGACAGCGCCTTTTTATACATCTCAATGGTAGCATTCTTCTGAATGGATTCCTCAACAATATAAGTAGAAAGCTGAAGCAGCATCTCTGCCGCTTTGGCTACTTCATCGTAAGTAAGCTGCGGCAGTGCATTATATTCTTTTTCAAGTGCTTTAAATTTAGCCCGGCTTTCCGTATTCTCAGGACGATTCACAATCTGTTCAAGATATAATTCCTGATCCGTCAGTTTAATCTGTCCTGCCATAATTGCACCCACATACTGACCATCAACAAGGATCGGAATGGCTATATCCACGATATTGAAATGACAAGAATAAATGTAGGGTTTGTTCGTTCGAACCGCCTCTAGCCCGCCTCTGGCATCACATTTCTGGCAGTACTCAGACAGCACCTTGTCTTTGCGCACAGTTTGACAGAAAGGCTGACAATGACTGTGCTTCGTGACAGGGACACCTTTGTAATCCACCGTAATGATCGCCATTTTAGTTACAAGCGAGAGGGAGTCTTGAAGTCCATGCCATTTATCAATATCAATGATCTGACTCAGATGAAAGTGTACTGGTTTCATAGTGGTGTACTCCTAAAAATGAAAAATTGAAGTTAGATGCTTAATTTCTTCTTATAGTATAACTTTTTACAGGAGTGAAGTACATAAAAGTACAATTTATGACCGTTTAGTGCAAAAAAACACAATAAGAAAACGCTTTAATTAGTAATCGGAGTTCAATGTAATGTGATTGGGTAAAAAATATAATAGAGATATAGAAACCGGAATGATAGAGAAATCGAAAAAGGTAGAGGCAAAAAAGGAAGAGAAGCAAAAAGAAGATAGTGAAGGCAGAAAAGAAGATATTGAAGCAGAAAAAAGATAAAAGATAATTGAACTATTTTCCTAGGAGGTAATAATGATGAGAAGAGCTTTTATTAGTCCAACGAAATATGTACAAGGTGAAAATGAACTTTTAAATTTAGGGTATTTTATTCGCACATTTGGTGAATCCGCGTTACTGATTGCTCATCCCGATGATATCGCTCGTGTAAAAGAACAACTAAACACAACCGCAGATAAATTTAATGTGACTTTTGTTGAAGGTGGATTTGGCGGTGAATGTACCCGCGAGGAGATCGCTAGACTACAAGAACTTGCGAAAGAAAAGAACTGTGACTGTACGATTGGCCTTGGCGGAGGAAAAGCCATTGACACAGCGAAGTGTGTAGCTGAAGGGGAAGCTCTGATTATCGTACCAACCATTGCTGCAACTGACGCACCTACAAGCCATTCGGCAGTACTTTATACGGAAGATGGAGCATTTGATGATTACGCTTACTTCAAACAAAGTCCAAGTGTAGTCATGATTGATAATACGATTATTGCGAATGCACCTACTCGTTTCCTCGTTTCCGGAATGGGGGATGCTCTATCCACTTATTTTGAAGCAAGAGCAACAGCTAGATCCTACTCTAGTGTGAACGCAGGTCTTCCTTGCGGCGTACTTGACGGAAGCGCTCCAAAAGTAGTCGGTACAAAAGCAGCGCTTGCGCTTGCAAAACTATGTTATGAAACCCTGCTCGAAGATGGACTGAATGCGAAGGTGGCATGTGATTGCAACTTAGTAACTCCAGCGCTTGAGAATATTGTAGAGACAAACATCTTGCTGTCCGGACTTGGTTTTGAAAGTGCAGGACTTGCAGCAGCTCATGCGATCCACAATGGACTTACGGCACTGGAAGGCACACATCATTATTTCCACGGTGAAAAAGTAGCGTTTAGTACCATCGCTCAATTGGTGCTTGAGAATGCACCGAAAGAAGAGCTGGACGAAGTCCTTGCTTTCTGTGTATCCATCGGACTTCCCGTATGTCTTGCTGATATCGGCGTTGATACAGTGACAGTGGATGAACTGAAAGAAGTGGCAAGAAAAGCATGTATTCCAGAGGAATCGATTCACTCCATGCCATTCCCGGTAACCGAAGAAGCAGTGGTTGCTTCCATCATGGTTGCTGACCAAATTGGACGAGAATATAAACAAAAGTTAGGGTGAGCGATATGAAAAAAATAATGAATAAACCGGAAACACTTGTAAGAGAAATGGCGAATGGTCTCATTCTTGCTCATCCAGAACTTACATTTGATTCAAGATATAAAATCATTGCGAAAAATGAACTTAACCCGAACAAAGTCACGCTGATCAGCGGCGGAGGAAGCGGTCATGAACCGGCACACGCAGGTTTTGTTGGGAAAGGGATGCTTGATGTAGCCGTCTGCGGAGACGTATTTGCTTCTCCATCTCAGATTCAAGTCTACCAAGCGCTTCGCGGGTCACGCAGTGACAAAGGTACGCTGCTTATTATTAAAAACTACAGCGGAGACATCATGAACTTCCGTAATGCTGCCCATCTGGCAAGAGAAGACGGAATTACGGTTGACTACGTAAAAGTAGAAGATGATATTGCAGTGGAAGACAGCCTGTACACGGTAGGTAAGCGCGGTGTAGCAGGTACTGTATTTGTTCATAAGATTGCAGGAGCTGCCGCAGAACTGGGCAAATCACTGACAGAAGTTAAAGAAGCAGCACAAAAAGCAGCGGATCGTACGAAAAGTATTGGCTTTGCTCTAACTTCTTGTACCGTTCCTGCGAAAGGAAGCCCTACGTTCCAACTGAACGAGGATGAGATTGAATATGGAGTAGGTATTCATGGTGAGCCAGGGATTCGGCGTGAGAAAATGCTTTCTGCTGATGAACTCGCCGGCCGGATGGTTGAAGACTTGCTGAAACATATGGATCCAAATGGTCAAGATGAGTATGCTGTTCTCGTTAATGGCTTTGGAGGTTCACCCCTTCAGGAGCTGTACTTGCTGAATAACGCAGTCATGAGAGAGATGAAGGCGAGAGGCAAAAAGGTGATGAAGGTTCTCGTTGGTGACTATATGACAAGTATTGATATGGCAGGTGCATCTTTGTCACTGATGCAGCTTGATGAGGAACTGAAAAATCTGCTTGCTGTAGAGTGTGAGACACCGGCGCTGACCATGAGAGGACCTCTAACAGAAGTAATCTATACAGACAAAGTCGAAGAAGTTCAAGCAGATGCAGGTAAGAAAGCATCTTATACGGTGGAAACTTCCGAGGAATATTCAAAGGTAACTAATGAGCAATTCTCGCTGAATAATCTGATCTATTATATCGACAAGATGAGTGAGATCATTATTAAAAATGAGGGACCGTTCTGTGATCTCGATTCTCATGCTGGAGATGGTGATTTCGGTACAAGTATTGCGACCGGATTTAAACAACTCAAAAAAGAATGGGATCACGTACTAGAGAAAAGTTCCAGCATGTCTGAATTCCTTGATGCATGTTCTCTTATTATTATGGAGAAATGTGGCGGGGCTTCAGGTCCGATCTGGGGATCGGCTTTCCGCGCAGCAAGTAAGAGTGCAGGCGAGAAAGAAGTTCTTGGGGTGCAGGACGTTGCTGATCTGTTCTCTGCTGTAGTGAAAGGGATCCAGGATACTGGAGAAAGATCATTTGGACGCGGAGCAGTGGTGGGTGACAAGACACTCATTGATGCGCTTGTACCAATGGCAGATTCCTGGCAGAAGAGTGCAGAAGCAGGAGAAGATTTGAAGACGGCTTCCGAAAAAGCTGCACAAGCTGCGGTGGAAGGTGCGAAGAAAACCGAAGAAATCGTTGCTCGTATGGGAAGAGCAGGAACGGTCGGAGAACGAAGCATTGGATATCCAGATGCCGGAGCATATGCCATCGGATTTATTTTCACCGAACTATCTGAAGCAATAAAATAACGAGATCTTATCCTATATTAAGAGGCTGTCAACGTATCATTACCTATTGATACGTTGACAGCCTTTTGTTTTATTTTTTCCGTTTACGAACAAAGATGGGATAGATCAAGAAGAGAGCAATAAGTCCGATGATGAGAAATGTGATAGAAGAAAGCTCGATAATCGGAAGGACCTTTCCGAGTGTATATCCTAGTAGTAGAATCACTACAACGACGATGAGATATTTGAGCATAGATGCAAGCTGAAACCCTTTTTTTCTTACAGAGGATTGAACATCATCGGTCTCGTTATTGAAAGAAAGCAGTACCTGAATCAGTACAATGGCTCCGCCTGCGATAAGAGTTAACGTAAATAAGCTGATCCGAGTATAGGGAGCCGGGTCCTCACCGCTCCATTTTGTTACGAATCCGATAAATCCCATAAGTACAAAAACAATCGAAATTGCTGCCCAAGCTATCAGTAAATTGAATGAAATACCTCGGGTTTCTCCCTCTGTCGCAGAAGATGGATTTTCAGATTTCGTATCCTTTGGTGAAGTCTGATCCGTATCCGTTTGCGGTCTGTATTTCTGTTCTCGTTCTTTTATGTATCCTAGCGGATTACCTTCATAGATGGATTCAGGTGCATCCCCTTTGTTTTGTGCTTCTACAAGGCGCTTAGCAGCATCGAGGAGTAATTCTTCCTGCTTCTGTGCTGGAATAGACGTGTCACTGACATTCCTAGAGAAAGTCTCATAAAAGGCTAAGGTACTTTCCTTCATCTGTCCAAGGAACGTATTCCTGCGATTACGGAGCAGCATGATCTGTTTGTTGTTCGGTTTCATTTGTGTTCTCTCCTTCGGAGTACAGGCTCTGCTCATAAATTATACGGGAGGATATCTTAATTCGCAAAAATGGATACAGAAAAAGGTTTGATTGACTTTTTTAGCAGGTGGATGCTACACTAATTTTACCTTAATTCATATTAAACCTATCGGATTTAAATAAATAGATATATTTCATGCTTAGGAGGCATTTTTATGGAAAGACAAATCGTTATTCGTCACGGTGAGGAAGAACTGGCTGCAACGATTCATTATCCTGTTGTACCTGAACTGCAAGAAGGAGAACATCCTTCACGTGTACCGCTGATTATCATATGTCACGGCTTTGTAGGCAGCCGGATTGGTGTGGATCGTCTTTTTGTAAAAACGGGCCGAGAACTTGCGGAAGATGGATATTTAGTGCTTCGTTTTGATTACATTGGGTGCGGTGAAAGCAGCGGAGAGTATGGAGCAGAAGGTCTTGAATCGATGATTAATCAGACACGCACGGTTCTTGATTATGCCATCCAGTGCTGTGACGTTGATCCGAAGAGAATTACGCTTTTGGGACACAGCCTTGGCGGAGCAACAGCACTGCTTACAGCGGTGAGAGATAACCGTGTGAATAGATTGATCATGTGGTCCGCAGTAGGTTACCCGTTTAGTGATATCGTGAAAATTACGGGCCGCAGTACTTATGATCAGTCTGTAAAAGAAGGAAGCGCAGATCATCTTGGTTATAATTTTAGTCCGGTGTTTTTCAATTCGCTTGCTCAGTTCCAGCCGTTTCAGGAGGCTGTTAAATTCTCTGGAGATGTCCTTATTGCCCATGGAACAAGTGATGATACGATTCCGGTCGATTATGCTTTTTTGTATCAGAAAATATTTTGGATGCGTTCCACGGGGCGCTGTGATAAAGATATTATTTTTCAGGGGAATCATACCTATTCATCGGGACCAGAACGTGAGCAGCTTATCAAACGTACCCGTGCCTGGCTTGCTGAACAGAATCGGATCGATGAGGATTGGCAGCACTGGATGATCTGATGAAAAATTATGAAATTTTACCTGAAAATGATTGGAATTCTTACATTCTAGCGTTAAAATAAAGGGGCAACCATTATACCTGTGTCTGGAGGCTTGGCAGCGATGACCTTACCTACATTGTTTATAGCTCACGGTTCACCTACCCTGGCGTTAGAGGATAACGAGTATACGGCTTTCCTTAGAGAACTCGGTGCCCGTATGCCGGTTCCCAAAGGTATTGCCGTTTTTTCAGCGCATTTCGATGAGCCTGTGCAGACCGTATCGATGGACGAGCATCATTCCACGATGCATGATTTCTATGGTTTTCCTAGCGAGATGTATGAACTGGATTATCCGGCTCAAGGTGATCCTGAATTATCTACGAGAATATGCGAAATTTTTAAGGAAGCAAACCTTCCTGTAAAAGCACTCAAAGACAGAGGACTCGATCATGGGGTTTGGGTCATTCTTCGTCATATGTTTCCGGAAGCGAACATTCCGGTCGTTGCCTTATCTGTAGATTCACAGCGTTCTCCGGAGGAACAGTATCATATTGGACGTATGCTGGCCCCGCTTCGAGATGAAGGGATTTTACTGATTGGCAGCGGAGGACTAGTTCATAATTTGAGAAAGCTGAGACAGCAAAACGAGCCTGAAGCCTGGGCAGTGGAGTTTGATGAATGGGTTGCAGAGCGTCTTGAACAGTGGAACCTTAGAGAGCTGTTTGCTTACGAGAGAAAAGCACCTAATGCTCAGGATGCCGTTCCTTCCTATGCTTCAGAGCACTTTGCTCCTTTGTTCTATGTACTGGGCGCAGCGGATGCAGATCGAAAGGCGGAAAGAAAATTTCAGGCCTATCAATATGGCAGTCTCAGCCTCAACTGCTGGCAGTTTGGAACAACATAAGTCTTACTTTTATAAAATAAAACAAGGCATCCCGAATCTAAAGGGATGCCTTTCTTATCATTAACAACAGAATTACTTTTTGATCTCGAAGAATTCACATTCATTCCGTCCATGATAAGCAAGGTCGCTGACACTGGACTGAATCACAATCGTCTTCTGATCAAACCGAATAATCTGTCCTCCGTTATTGATCTGATGATTATCTTGAAATACTCGAATTTGCCTCTTGCCGTTCATGGCTTCTTCGAAATCAGCATCGGTATTCAGGCGGCGATTGACAGCCATATACACACCTCCGGGTGGTTTATTAGGAAACGTTAGATTTTTCTTTAACAGAAATTATAACATAGGCAAAGCGTGTTTATAGGCAAAAAAACAAGCTCCCCTATGCAGGGAACTTGTTTACTAAAAGATATGGTGATGTAAGGGAATCAATTCACAATAAAGTGAGTATTATTTTGATTAATAATTTTGCTGTGGTTTAATGTGAACTGCTTTGTCTTTATTTCTAAATTTACCAAACAGACCGCGGATGTAAGGAACCACCCAGTGATCAAGACCGATTTTACCTGCGTTAAATCCAGCAACCAGGATAAACATTTCAAGCAAGATCAGCTGTGCATTCGTGCTTACCGTACCCGAGAAGAGGAAAGCGAAGTTCATGACCATTGCCATCAGTACAGCGAAAGTAGTGAAACATCCAAGGATAAGACCAACACCCACAAGGAACTCACCAAGCGGTACAAGGACGTTGAATAGTCCTACATTCGGCAGAGCAAAGTTTTGGAGGAAGCTTCCCCACCAACCTTGAACGGTTGCACCCTCACCAGTCGAATTCGTGATCGCATAGCCGATAAAGCCGCTTGCATCAAAACCGCCGCTGGTAAGTTTAGCCCATCCGTGAGTCATCCAATCATATCCGATATAGATACGCAGTACCGTTAGTAACCACATTGCTACTTTATTTTCTCTAATCCACGTTGTAAACATAGAAACCACTCCATTCATTTTTTTAGTGTATTTAGTTATTACCGAGCATCCACGTTGCGGTTGCTTTATTGCTGAACTACTTTTTCTTTTTTTTTGCTATAAAAGTGATCACTCTTTCGATGTCTTTATATTAAAATAAAATCATCGTCATAGTTGTGATAATTTTCACAAACACAAAAATAAATTATTTACCCTCATCATTCATCCTTATTATTCTAAATTTACAACAAATAGGGACAAAACCTCTGCTGGTGTGCTTAAATAAATGTGATAACCATGTCCACTGAGGTGGACAAACGGAGGGGGAAAAGTCAGTTTGCATATAAAATGGAGACTTGCGGCATTATGGACGTTTTTATTGGTAGTGATTCTAACGACAGCCTGCGGCGCAGAGACACCAGAACTCGCAGAACCTTCAGACCTGGAATTGGCAGCACCAACGGAATCAATAGATTCAACAGATCCAACAGATCCGCCCCAAGAGAATCAAGAACAAGTCTATGCTTATACGGCTCCTTTAACGGGTATGAAAATAGAAGAACCTGCAGAGAAAAGGCCCGTTGCGGTGATGATTAATAACGCGCCCGCTGCTAGACCCCAGTCGGGACTAAGTCATGCCGATCAGATCTATGAAGTGCTTGCTGAGGGCGGGATCACCCGGCTGATTGCTATTTTTCAAAGTGACGGTACGACAGAAACGGTAGGTCCGATCCGCAGTATTCGCCCTTATCTAATAGAGATTGGAGAAAGCTATGGCAGTATTCTTGCTCATGCCGGAGGAAGTCAGGCAGCCTACTCTATTTTGCAAAACCAGGACAAGCCTTATCTCGACGAAATTTCGAACGCAGGTCCCTACTATTTCCGAAGCAGTGATCGCAAGGCACCTCATAATTTATATTCATCCCTGGATCAGCTGAGAGAAGCTGCTGCGAAACGGGGATATTCAGAAGAGAATAAATCACCTGTGTATAACTATTTAGAAGAAGGAGCCCAGGTGGAGGGAGAAGAAGCTCTCCATTTTGATATTACCTATTTAACTAACAGTTATAAGGTAAGTTATGATTATGACGAATCAACGAATACGTATCTAAGAAGCGTAGAGGGAAAAGAGGATATCGATGCAGATAATGGGGAGAGACTCGCCGCTTCCAACATTATCGTACTATCCACAGCGCATAAAGTACTCGACGATGTTGGAAGACTGAGTGTTGATCTTACTTCTGGCGGAGATGCGATGTTATTTCAGCAAGGGAAAGTGATTCATGCGAAATGGTCTAAGAAAACGGGGGATCTCATCCGTATAACGAGAGAAGGTAAGGAACTGCCGCTTGTGCCCGGAAAAACCTTCATAAGCATTGTGACAAATGTACCGCCGCTTAATGAACATGTCCTAATCCGTACACCTTAATATAAAGTAGAATCGAATCAATTTCATAATACCTTTAGTTGCTTTAATCAGGGGTATATATAGATCAAAATGGTTTTGTTTGTCTATATATAGTTACAAATTCATCATTTTAATGAGTTATGAAATTGATTCAATCACAAAAAAAATTATTCAATTTATTCATAAAACATGTTCTTTACAAAGCTAAGCCTCTTAGGTCCTGACGGATTAAAGGATTAGCTTATTTTCTTTGAAAGGAAGAACAAAGGGGAATAGATAGAAGTCAATGTTATACGTTATAAACAGTATTTGGATAATATGTGTCAGCACTGGTCAGTCTATGACAAAAGTTGAGGAATTCAATTGTAAAAATCGTTCGTTTTTGATGTAAACACAATGAAAAGTGTGATAAGATATCACTTGTTGTCATTTCTTTTCATTAAAATTTCACGTAATCTTTCTGTGAAGGGGATATAAAAATGGCTTTTAAGAAGAAAAAAGATATTTTTTTCGAGTCACTCGAAAATATGGCGAATACCGTTGTACAAGCTGCTGACTATTTTGCGCAGAACACCGGCGATTTAAGTAACATGGTTGAGTTCACTGACCAAATGAAAAAGTACGAGACCGAGTGCGACAACTATACGCATACGATCATCAAAGAGCTTAACAAGACATTTATCACACCGATTGAACGTGATGATATTATGGCTCTGGCGACAACACTTGACGATGTACTCGATGGACTTGAAGCTACGGCTTCGCGTTTCTATATGTACGATCTGAAAGAAGCGGACGAGTATATCATTCAGTTCTCCGAAATCCTTCGTGAGTCTGCTTACGAAATTCAGAAGGCAGTTCACCTCTTGTCACAGAAAAAACTGCTCGCGATCCGTGAGTATACGATTCGTCTGAACGATCTAGAGAATCAAGGAGATGAACTTCTTCGTATCTGTACTAAAAACTTGTTTGCTTCCGTACAGGATCCAATCGAGCTGATTAAGCGTAAAGAAATCTACGAGCGCCTTGAGACGACTACAGATTCCTGTGAACACGTTGCAAACTGTCTTGAGTCCATCATTATGCGGAATTCATAAGGAGTATGTGAGATATGGATATGGTAACTCCACTATGGATTCTAGGGATCGTCGTCTTCTTGGCTTTGGCCTTTGATTTTATCAATGGATTTCATGATACAGCCAATGCCATTGCAACTTCGGTATCTACCCGTGCATTGACGCCGCGTCGTGCGATTCTTCTCGCAGCCAGTATGAACTTTATTGGAGCCCTGTTATTTACAGGGGTAGCGAAAACGATTGGGGGAAGCGTAGCTGATCCCACGAAACTAGATAACGGAATTAATATTGTTATAGCGACGCTCATTGCCGCAATTATTTGGAATCTGGTCACTTGGTGGTTCGGACTTCCGTCTTCCTCTTCCCATGCACTGATTGGTGCACTAGCGGGGGCTGTATTTATCAGCGAACCTGGCAAACTGAACTGGTCAGGTTTTACCAGCATTGTAGAAGGGTTGATTCTGTCGCCGATTATCGCGTTCGCGATTGGATATGTGGTGATGACGGTTCTAAAATATATTTTTGCGAAGCGCAGTCCACATTCGGTCAATAAGGGATTCCGTACGGTACAAATTTTCACAGCTGCCCTGCAATCTTTTACGCACGGAACGAACGACGCACAAAAAGCGATGGGGATTATTACATTTGCCCTTGTTGCTGGCGGTGTTCAGGATAACATGGAAGTTCCGCTGTGGGTTAAAATTGCAGCTGCAACAGCGATGGCGGGCGGTACAGCCATTGGTGGTTGGAAAATTATCAAGACGATGGGTACGAAAATCTTCAAAATTGAGCCAATTAACGGATTTGCAGCTGATTTATCAGCAGCTTCTGTTATTTTCACGGCTACACTGCTTCACTTACCTGTAAGTACAACACATGCGATAACTTCTTCTATTCTCGGTGTGGGTTCTGCAAAACGTTTTTCTGCTGTTAAATGGTCCCTTGCAGGACGGATTGTAGTTACTTGGTTTATTACGATCCCGATTTCCGGGGTTCTTGCAGGTCTAATTATGTACTTGTTCTTCTAAACATCATAACTGCGATTTTATATATAGGAAGAACCCAAATCACTCGTAAAGTGTGGATACTTTATTACGAGTGATTTGGGTTCTTTACGCCTTTATGTGGAAAATGTTCATAACTCTGTGAATATGGGGACATTTTCCTGAAGATAATAGCATTATAGAAGTTATCCACTTGTGGACAGCCAGGGTGGGCTAGAGATCTTGTTAGTTTGTGAATAACATAGTGTTCAATTACAGGTTTATAGAGTGAAAGTAAAAACGAGTACATAACTTCTAAGAATGGACACGGGAAATGGAGGGGAAGCTCCCTTGATTCGTACACTGGCAATAACTCAGGAGCATGAGGTTGTCATGAATCAGCCGCTGCAGGAGATGAATCTTCAGGATTACACGTTTGTATGGGCTGACTTTAGCCGTCCAACGGAAGAAGAAACTCGGCTGCTTGCTGATTATTTTCATTTTCATCCTCTCGCTGTTGAAGATTGTCTGCATGTACTTCAGCGTCCTAAGCTTGATTATTATGATGATGTCTATTTTCTTGTACTGCACGCTCTTCGCATGAATGATGCAGAGCCGCTTGAGGTGGATTTATTTCTAGGCCCGAATTACTTGGTCTCCTATCATCATGATGAACTGGAGGAAATAAATCAGGCATGGGATTGGATTGCAGAACATGCGGGGGAACGAACCATTTGGAGTAAACCGACGGTTGCTGTAGCTTATACGGTGATGGATAAGCTGGTAGATGGGTATTTTCCGATTCTCTTTGCTATTGAGGATGAGCTTGGTGAGCTGGAGGGGCGAAGCAGTAATGAACCTGTTGATGAGCTCATGAATCAGGTGTTTATGCTCAGAAGCAGGTTACTGCGGCTGAGAAGGACTTTTGTACCGATGAGAGACTTGTTATATCGGGTAGTTCATTCCCACAGGATCCAAGGTGGAAGTGAGCATAAGCTTTATTTTATAGATATCTACGATCATCTGCTCAAGCTTACCGATATGCTCGAAGCAGACCGGGAAATGACAGCGGACCTCAGAGACAGTTATATCTCACTGAATTCGAATCGTATGAATAATATTATGAAAACACTCACTGTAATTACCACGATATTTATGCCGCTTACTTTGATTGCCGGGATTTATGGGATGAACTTTGATCACATGCCAGAGCTGAGGATGAAGTATGGGTATTTGAGTGTGCTACTGTTTATGGGACTGCTTAGTGCAGGAATGATTTTCTGGTTCAAAAAACGAGGATGGTTTCATTAACTCAGTAAAACTCTGCTACGAAGATAAATAGTAGAGTTTGATCGATCATTGATTGCTGTATGAAAGAAGGCTGGAAAATAGCACAAGAGCACCCATCTCTTAAGGTAAAAGAGGGTGCTCTTATGAGCTGTCTAGCAGGGAACCGCGAATCTTAATATCTTCGGGTTGCTGAGGGGTAGTACGCCTTTGTTTTGGCTTCTTTATTCTTTTTTTTACCGGAAGAGTTACTGCCCGATTTCTTAGAAGAACCACTTTTGTTTTTGGAATTTGATTTTTTTCTCTTTTTTCGCCGTTTCGGAGTATAATATTCTTCCTCATACAGCGGGGGCGGAGGGGGTGTGTTCTCTTGGGCTGCTTTTGCAGCTGCCGCAGCGCCGAACGGCAGAAGACCGGTAACCAGTTTGAACATAGGAGCCATCTGCTGAACACCGTTAACAACCCTTTGAACTTTACCCATTCCATCCATAATGCCGTCAATGCCGCCCATACGATCAATGAATCCTTTGATCTCTTTGAGATTGCCGCCGAGTCCGCTTAAGCTGTTAAGAATTCCGCTTCCTGCAGCAGCTTCTGCTGTTTCTGTAACCGCGGCCGCATCCTCTTGCGCTGTCTGATTTGCAGGATATACAGGGGGCTGCTGAGCATACATTTGGCTTGGATATAAAGGGGCTCCCTGTTGTTGAGGTACGACTTGGGGCTGATTATAGGACTGTAGAGAGTAAGGGGGCGTCGCGGGAACAGGCACGGGCTGAGTATTATTGTATTGTGGAATACCTGGATAGGGGGTATATTGCTGCGGGTCTCGTAACGCACGAGCCTGCCGGCTGCGTCTTCCATGGTATTGCTGAGACATGTTCATCACATTCCTTTGCACATGATTTACCACAGTATATGTAACAATCACCTATAGGGTTTTAGAAAAGCCGCCTTTTTCCGTGATAATCGCGGATTTGGGCCGCTGCCTACTAGATTGTGATGAGATCAAAACACACTCTTAACGGTCTAGATACACACAGGATGTGCACATCATGAACTGTGGATAAGAATTCTCGTATTAAGTTACAAGAAAAATGTGGACAAGTTTTTAAATACATTCGCCAGCAGAATTATTGTGTTATAATGTGTAGTGGTGCTGTGACAGGGAAAACCGAGTTACTAACGGTTTTATTCTGTAGCGCGTGAAACCGTTAACGCTTGAAATACCTACATAGGGTAGGTACAATGGAGAAAGTAATCAGATAACCTTAGGGGATGATAAAATAATGCAGCTGAAAAAGCTAGATGATAGAAGTATAGATCAATTATTTGAAGCGATTTTGACACTTAAAGATATCGAAGAATGTTATGTATTCTTTGATGACTTGTGTACAGTGAACGAAATTCAGTCACTGTCTCAGCGTCTGGAAGTGGCACGTATGCTGGGCAAAGGAAATACGTATAACCAAATCGAATCCGAGACAGGAGCAAGCACGGCGACAATTTCTCGTGTGAAACGCTGCCTGAACTACGGAAATGACGGGTATAAAATGGCGCTGGAGCGCCTCGGACGCTAGGATGAAACAGGGCGTTCTCATTATCAGCCATGGATCTAAGGATGCAGGCTGGACAGAACTTGTAGACGAGGCGGTAGGGCAGCTTACGTTTATGCAGCCTGCTCTTGTGGAAGCTTCTTTTCTCGAGAATGTAGAAGGAAGAGGAATTCAAGATGGGATTGACCGATTGGAAGCAGCAGGGGTAACGGATATTCTAGCAATTCCTTTGTTTGTTTCGGCGGGAAGTACGCATGTGGATGAGATTGGGTATGCTCTTGGCGCGAAGCCGTCCCCTGAGAAGGAGACGGATCTTGCTCCTTTTCGAATTTCAGCGAGACTGCATTTCGGATCTCCGCTTCATGATGATCCTCTGCTAGCTGATATGGTCTGGGACAAAGTGAAATCCTTCTCGGAGGACCTAACTCGCGAAGTTATTCTGCTCATTGGTCATGGAAGTCGCCATGATGGTTTCTTGCAGCGCTGGGAACAGGGTCTAGGAACACTTGCAGAGCGAGTGCAGAAGATCAGCGGCGCTGCAAAAGCAGATTATGCACTACTGAATCCAGATCAGGTCAAAGAACGTGCAAGTTACTGGCGAGAACAAGGATACCGCGTGATTGCGGTTCCGCTGTTTCTAAGTGCGGGTTATTTTACCAATGTAGTGATTCCAAAACGTCTTGATGGGGTGGAAGTCATCTACAGCGGGGAACAAACCTTGCTTCCGCATCCGCTGCTTCATACCTGGATTGAGAGACAAGTTGCCGCGATGCAGCAAGACATGATCTCTCATTCATAGAAAAGCACGGACAGCAGAATGAACCATAGAAGCAGTATTTGAATATAGTGAATACAAAATATAGCCTGGCTGATTGTCCTGACGTGATTACACGAATCAGATTTGTGACGACAGCTGGGTTTTTGTTGTATAATGAACTATCTGTGTCTGTACGTGGGATATAAGCATATAGGACACTAAAGAGCGTTTTTATTGGGAATACTTTAGAAGAAACTATGCTGCACAAAAGGAACGGATATTTGCTAAAAGTAGGTGGCGTAAGGATCATGACGATGAAAAAAGCGAGATTAATTTATAACCCGACTTCGGGCCGGGAAGAAGCGAAGAGAAGACTTGTATCTATTTTACAGCGTCTTGATGAAGGTGGAATTGAAGCTTCCTGCCATGCAACGACGGGCGAAGGCGATGCAACGAGGGAAGCCTCGGAAGCAGTCGATCGCGGCTATGATCTTATTATTGCGGCCGGTGGTGACGGTACACTCTATGAAGTGATTAACGGAATGGCTCAAAAAGAAAATAGACCGCCGCTTGGTATTTTTCCGCTGGGAACAACCAATGATTTCGCAAGAGCGCTGGGAATTCCCCGTCACTGGGAAGATTACTGCGACATGGTTATTCGTCAAGAGACCCGTCCCGTGGATCTTGGACTTGTGAATGATCGTTATTTTATAAATATAGCCGGCGGCGGAACGCTGACGGAACTCACATATGAAGTACCAAGCAAACTGAAGACAATGATTGGTCAGCTTGCTTATTATATGAAGGGCATGGAGAAAATGACGAACCTGACACCGCAGGAGCTGTATATCCGTGCGAATGGACAGGAAGATATCCATGATGAATTTATGCTCTTTCTCATCGCAAATACAAACTCGGTAGGCGGTTTTGAGAAACTTGCTCCCGGAGCTACGATTGACGATGGGCTATTTGATGTTATTGCTCTCAAGAAGTGTAATCTCGCGGAGATGATTCGCCTTGTTAGGCTTGCACTGCGCGGAGAGCATCTGAACGACAAGAAGATTATTCATTTTCAGACGGATTATATGGAAGTAAACTCCCCAGGTGAAGTACTGCTGAATCTGGATGGAGAACTGGGCGGACAGCTGCCCGCAACCTTCCGTAATCTGCCGCATCACATTCAAATTTTCAGATAAGAAAGATATGAAGAGAAAGTTGATCAATTTTACTATAGAAAGAGGAATTAACTTATATGAATACAAACCGCAGCGGACGTGGAAAAAGCCGCCGGAACACAGAGCGTGAGGGCCAGGAAATGACAAGTGCAGGGAAATCGAAAAATAATGCAGTTCGTCAGGACAGAGGGCGCGATAAGGCTGAGAAGTCAGGATACGTAACAGAGAAATCAGGTAACAAGGAAGTTCTAAGAATAGAGATGCGGCCGGAAGGCGAGGCATCTTTTTCTGCTGCTAAAGCGAGGGCAGAACATTTGGATAGTAGAGAAAGCCGTAAGACCGAGAAAAGAAGATCTGGAAGAGGACGTTCGGGCAGTAATCGCGGAGGCAAGGACAGGCCTGCTAGAGATATTGCGGCTGAGCTCGGTTTGCCGGTAGCGAAGAACGACGAGACCGTGATCGATATCATCGGTATGAATCATGACGGCGAAGGAGTTGGCCGTGCAGAAGGGTATACCTTGTTCGTAGCGGGCGCGCTTCCTGGTGAGAAAGTTCGCGTTAAAGTACTGAAAACAAAAAAACAGTACGGATATGCGAAACTGCTTGAGATTGTAGAAGCGAGCAAAGACCGTGTCTCTGCCCCTTGTCCCATCTACGCACAGTGCGGCGGCTGTCAGCTGCAGCATATGAGTTACGAAGGACAGCTTCACTGGAAACGCCAGATGGTGGTAGATAATCTGAAGCGGATCGGAAAGCTGAATGTAGCAGGGGAAGACAGAGGTAACGAAGTACGAGCTCACCAAGATGTGGATAATGTACTAGATACCGACAGCAGTCATCCACAAGTGGATAACCTTGGAGAAGGAACCAAAACTGTACACAGCAGTGGGGATAAAGCTGTGCATGAATGGATAAATACCCCAAATGCGTCTGCTGGAATTACCGTTCTCCCTACGCTTGGTATGGACGAGCCGTGGCGTTACCGGAACAAAGCACAGGTGCCGATGGGCGAGATGGAAGGCGGCTTAATCGGTGGATTTTATGCGAAAGGCAGTCACCGGATCGTTGATATGGAGCGCTGTTTAATTCAGCATGAGCATAACGATGAAGTTGTAGAGCGGGTCAAAGAAATCGGCCGCCGCGTTGGAATTAGAGCATATAACGAAGAGACAGGGCGCGGACTGTTGCGGCATGTTGTCGTGAAGAAAGCGTTCCGCACCGGGGAAATGATGCTGGTCCTAGTTACCAATGGAGACAGCATCCCTGAGAAGGATGAGTGGATTCGCGGTATTCGTGAACAGCTTCCGCAGGTGACAAGTATCTGTCAGAACGTCAATACGAAGAAGACGAACGTGATTTTTGGAGATGTGACCCGCGTCCTATGGGGCAGTGAAGTGATCTATGATTATATCGGAGATGTGAAGTTTGCGATCTCGGCGCGTTCCTTCTACCAAGTAAACCCGGTACAAACCGAGGTGCTTTACGGTAAAACGGTAGAATATGCGGGTCTTACCGGCAAAGAGACCGTTATCGATGCGTACTGCGGGATTGGGACGATCTCTCTTTTCCTAGCACAGCATGCCGAGCATGTGTATGGGGTTGAGATTGTGAAGGAAGCAATCGAGGATGCGAAGAAGAATGCTGAGCTGAATGGCATTACGAACGCAACCTTTGAAACAGGCCCATCTGAGGATGTTATTCCGCAGTGGAAAGAACAAGGCATTACGCCAGACGTGATCGTTGTCGATCCGCCGCGTAAAGGCTGCGATCCGAGACTGCTGGATACGATTCTAGAGATGCGTCCGGAACGGGTCGTGTATGTATCCTGTAATCCTTCGACACTGGCGAGAGATCTGCGTGTGCTGGAGGATGGCGGGTACCGGACGACTGAAGTTCAGCCGGTTGATATGTTCCCGCACACGGTGCACGTAGAATCCGTGGCGGTGTTGGTTAGGGATTTTGTAGATAATGAATAAACTCGTGTTATTCGTAATAAACTCGTGCTAAAAATCGAATAAAGACGTGATAAGATCGAGGAAGGGATGAATGGAGAAAGGGAAAAACCCAGACCCATCAAGCCTTTCCTCTGTTTTTATATCAAGACATTATTCAGATTATAATAAAGTCGTGATATAAAAAGTGGGGGAAGAAATCGAGAAAATGAGTGTTTTGTAGCAAGGGCTTATTTATACTGAAAAATGGGGCAGGATTTAATTCCTATGCCCCTGTATAAGTTTTTGATGAGCAGTATTGTAATATATTTGACGGATTGCCAATCCAAGTGCGACACTTCATACTCAAAAGATTCGTGGGCTGTTTTCCATCCTAAACATTTTCTTGGTCTGTTGTTAATGAGATGGAGGGCATGTTCCAATTCTTCATCACATACCTCTGCGAAGTCTTTTCCTTTTGGAAAGAACTCTCGTAACAAGCCGTTTCCATTCTCATTGGAACCTCGTTGCCAAGAAGAATAAGGATCTGCAAAATACACCTTCATACCGTGTGTTTCTTCTAGATTTCGAAAGCATGCAAACTCTTTACCTCGGTCCACAGTAGCACTCTGAAAGGTACCCACTGGGTGCTGTGCAGCGGCTACACCTACAGCAATTTCCATGGATAGTGCGGTACGATCAGGCATGCTGATGGTAGTGTATAGCCGTGTTTTTCGTTCGATAAAAGTAGCGACACAAGCTTTGCTTTTTCCTCGGCTAGAGACAACCGTATCCAGTTCCCAGTGGCCGAAGGTTTCGCGAGAACGAATCTCTGTAGGACGCTGTTTAATAGAAGTGCCTACAAGGAAGCGGCCTCGTTTTTCCTGAGGTTTCTGTCTCTTACCTTTATGTCTTAACTGCTGAACTGTAGTGCGAGTTAAACGGCCGTCATACAGCCACCGGTAAATCGTTTTGAATGAAACCATGGGCATATCTTTTTGAACATAGCTCATTGAAATTTGCTCAGGTGACCAGGTTTCCTGAAGTCTTCTCTCTATCTCTTCACCAAGTGCCTCAGTCCACTTTCCGCGTGAACTTTGGGCTTGGCGAAGGCACTGATACCGCTCATTTGAATCTACCGCTTGATAACCTTCTAAACGGTGATTTCGTTTTAATTCTCGGCTGATGGTAGAGTGGTGGCGGTCCAATTCACGAGCAATAGCTCGAGCAGACAATCCTATCTGAGAGAGTGCTTCTAGTTTACTGCGTTCAATTATGCTAAGATGTGAATAGCTCATGGACTGATTCTCCTGTGTGAATTTGGTGTGGTAACTTAATTCTACACGAATCAGGCCATGGGCCATTTTTATTTATTGAGTAAGGTGTCGCACTTCATATTACAATCCGTCATTTTAATGCTCCATCAGAAAGGACTTCAATCTTCTGAATAAGCTTCATTATAATTCGCTTTTGTATTATTCGCTTATCCTCGAAATCGAGATGTAGCAAATTCTTCACTTTATTTTCAAAGACTTGGATGTTTGTATCTAGGTCTTTTTCATATTTTACCTGTGTAATCAATTCGGCCTGGTGTTCAGAAAGTAATGCATTCTCATTTCTAACCAGAGCATTTTGAGTGCGTCATTCTTCTTGTGTAAGCTTTCCCTCATTCAGGTAATCAAGTAACCTACTCTATTCTTTGTTAGTAAGACTAGTGTGCTTTCAATTTTTCGTAACTCTTTGTCATGATTGTAAGCACTATATCCTGATTCTTTTTTGAACATCTCTACAAGCGTATGGGTATCAATCTTGTTTCCAGAAATCAACAACTTTAGAATTTTCTTGCCAAAGAGCTCCTGCATTGTTGCCCTCGACTACTGGCCTAGGTGTGGGGATACCTGTGTTATTTAGATATCTCGATAACTTATATGGTCCCATATTTTCGTAGAGATAAAGGTGGAATAGCTCCTTTACAATAGGGAAGTATCTCGGAACAAGCTCTAAGTTATTTCCATTCTTAATATAACCGAACGGAGGAAGGGAACCGTTAAAGTTGCCTTTAGCTGTCTTTTCACGCCTACTAAACTAAACTCTTTTCAAATTGACTTCACTTTCTTGCTGAGCGACAGACAAGTGAATTGAGAACATCAACTCTCCATCGGCTGTTCTAGTATCAATGTTTTGTTTTATGAAAATCATCCCGAACCCCAGATTGTCTAGTTCAAGCTTTATGTTGATTCCATCTTATAAGCTTTTTTAATTACTAAAGGATCTAGTTCCCTAACATTCCCGTTGTACTGGCTTTGACCACCAATCCATCCAATGACAACACCTTCATCATTGATTAATACACGACTTATTCTATTATCTTGTAATGATTCAAAAACTTCATTAATTGCCACTTCAAATTAGGACCAAGATTCAAAACTTTCCTGTAATAGAGTAGCTGTTTGATTAAATTTCTTTTTGTCATCTTTCAATAAATCAATAATTTTCATCTGTACTATGATGAGAGGAACTTTATTTTTCGTATGCACCATCATCTGCTTTGTCTCTACGATCTTTTTCGATCTAGCATTCCACGACCAAAATCTGCACAAGTGAGAGTTTAGTAGTACTGATTCGTTGAAGAACAGCTAAATGCTCATCCAAGCTTCGAAAGTTCTTTTGCCAAATCATATTGAACTTTTTATCCTTAACATTGGTTATAAGTCCCTTTATAACGAGTTTTTTTGAAGTTGTTCCTGACGTGATTCGACAAAAGTCGGAGACAGTCCAACCTCTTTCCAAAGTATATTTGAGAAAAGTCCTTACGATTTTCAAACGAATATTTCTGTTCTTCTTTGTCTGTAGTACATATATTACGTATTTCATGCTTTATTAGGTACCTAATTTACAGAAAACTGTCTTGTTTGGTGGGGTGAAAGGAGGAGTGTACGGTTCATATGTACTAGCGAAATCTTATATATGAAAGTGAACTCATACGCATCTATACAAGCTTAGCTAAAGATATTCCATGAAAACTGACAAAATGATATTTTAGGAAAATATCCGATATACAAATTATAACAAATAAATGTTTTGATTACATTTTCTTTATGAATTAGTATAGTTAAAATTACCCACAAAAGAGGTATAATAGAAACAAGGAGGTGTTCAAATTAATAAGATATTATTGATAGAAAACGAAATGTAGAGGGAACTGGGAGGATGGTAGTAGTTGTCAGAAGTAATTGATTTTTATGTCAGTCTCTTGGACGATAAAAGTGCAAATGAAATCATTAATAAATTTAAGGAGACAGTTCCAGGGTTTTCAAAGCAGCCGCCATTAAAGTTGAAGAAGAAATATATCAACCAGATATTTAAACGTCAAACACCTAAAACAAAAAAACTGAAAACGGACCCATTTCTTCAACACTTTTATAATGGTCATGATCTTAATGATTTATCGGAAGCGACATCAAAGGAAGAGTTTTTAGCACGCATATCTTCTAAAGAAATACCTGATCATTTAAAGGTAGCTTTGACTATTAAATATGATATTAAGCTTGTTGAAGAGATATTGCCTGAGCTGCAGCGAAAAGTAGAAAACAGTGAGAAACTATTCGATTTTACTTTAGAGGTTAAAACAGATGAGGAAGCACTTAAGTTATTAAGTCAGGATCTATATCTTAATGATCAGCAAAAAGAATATCTTTTTAAGTCAGCTTTATTATTGTTGTCGAGTGAACAAACTAAACAATATAAGATAGAGCTCAATAAAGTGAAAAAAATGTCGCCCAAGGAATTTTACGCTTACTATCAGAATATTCAGAATCAAGGTTTATCGTCAATTGCTTATGCAGTTCAACATGATAGTTTGGATTATCTTATTAGTTATGGGTTAGTTTTTAAGTTTTTATATGAAATAGCTAGAAAAGGGAAAGAAGCGGTAGACGAATTAGAACAATTACAGATTCATAAGACTAAACTTCAGGAAGTAGAAAAATCATTAAAAGAACTTAAAGTGAGATTCAAAGCTGCGGATGAAGCGAATAAAAATATTGTTGTTGTAAAAAAAACAGTTAATACCCTCCAGAAAGAACTCGAGAATATGAAGGATATGCTTGCTGATAAAGAATTGGAGATTGCACAGTTAGGTGACAACAATAAGTCTCAAATGGAAGAGCAAAAGGTGCTATATCAATCTATGATGCAAACAAAAGATCAAGAAATTCTTAATCTACGTCGTCAATTAGAGAGTTGGAAGGTAGATGTAGCAGAAAAAATTAATGGTTTTTGTGTGCTTTACGAGTCATCAGACGTATCATTAGCTCAATATCTATTTCCAGAGGTGATTTTTGTTACTTTTAAAGATTGGGAAAAACAAAAAGATTCTCTTATTAAGAATGGTCTTACCCGAATATACATTCAACAAAATGGAATATCATCAAAAAAAATGTTTGCTCTACAAAAATCGTTAAAGGGAATGCTCTATTCCACTTTTGTTATACATGATCATAAATCATTAATTGAACTTTTATCCATTTGGAAGCGGGGAGAAGAATCGAATGTTTAGACTTGATCCAGAAGAAAAAAGACGTTATTCTAATATATCCCAATGCCTAATGCTTGGTACGTTGACAAGTAAAGACAATTTGAATGGTCCAACAGATGAACCGGTTATGCCACGGGGACATTCCAACAATCCGCAATTTTTTATTAAACCAGTATCTCCAGAACCAGTTCCATTATTAGAATTAAACGATATGTTACTTGAACGTAATTTAAGTCCACTCTATATCGGTTTAACTGATAATAACCTCAGGTTTCCACGTAATTTTTATCCGGCGGGATATACCTATACTTATGATATAGACAAACGTATTGAGTCATTAAGAAGTCGATTAGAAAACAAATTAATTGTATTTCGCCCCCAGGTTAATTATATGACGGCTGCGGATGGGTACTCGGAGAAAATATTTAAAAATTTGGAGATAAAAAATATAGATGAGGGTTATAAAGAAGGGGCCGAGTATGTATCTGTTCCAAAACTGACGATGGGTATAAGTTCATGGGAATCATCTCTTCAGTCCGGTAAGGCTCTTCGCTTTCAGGATTATTATTTTCATGCGGAAGGACCGAAGTATGTAATTTGTGGAGAGTATCTATATAAGCTGAATGGTAATTGGAAAGATTCAGTTGATCAAGGATGGGCTTACGAATCATCACTTGAAACCGTAGAAAGAGTTAAAATTGATCCGGATGCTATCTCTGAGTTTCAAATTTATGGTAGTGATAATTTAGTTTTCCTAGATAGAAAGTATTTATATGAAACAAACTCTACCTTTACTCAGGTTGGAAACTCAGAAAAGGAACGTTTGGATGTTAAACAAGACATTACAATCGGTACTTCTTCTCAGCAGAATAATGAGAATGAGGTTGATCAAGATGAAATTAATTATGATGATCTAGAAAGTCAGTTCCTCGAGCACTTAAAAACACTAGGAGAATCGAAGGGACTTTTCTATCATATGAATGACCTTGTGAATTTCCATGTGAGTGTGAAAACTAATCCTATAACCGTTCTTGCTGGCATGTCGGGTACAGGGAAATCTCAACTAGCTTTACTATACGCAGAGGCCATGGGACTTAAACAAGAGAAAAACACTCTTCTAGTATTACCTATAAGTCCAAGTTATACAGAACCAAGTGACTTACTGGGATATCTAAACGCTTCTACAGGTCTGTACGTACCTTCAGATACAGGCTTTGTAGAGTTTTTAAAACATGCCAAAGATCACCCTGAACAAATGCATATAGTTGCTTTTGATGAGATGAATCTAAGTCAGGTAGAATACTGGTTCGCTCCATTTATTAGCATTTTAGAGTTACCAGAAAACCAGGAACGGAAATTGAGACTATACAATAAGGAAACGGCAACCTGTCACAATCGATCTAATTATCCTGATTCGATTGAAATAGGTGATAACATTGTATTTATCGGTACTGCGAATATAGATGAAACAACAAAAAATTTTTCGGATCGTTTTTTAGATCGTGCTAATATCGTAACACTACGGAAATTATCTTTTAGCTCTCTGTTGGAGCGGGAGTTAGTCGAGCCTACAAAGCCCCTTATTTCATTTGGGTCAAAAGATGTCTTTACAAATTGGAGTAGTAAAGATCTTGCGATAAGTGCATTTAGCTTAGAAGAGTTGAAATTCTTCGACGAGATTCATGACATAATTCAACTGTATGATTATCAAAAGGGAGTATCACACCGTGTTATTAGAAAAATAGGGGAATACTTAAATTCTATACCACTAAATCAACAAGGCAAGCCATACCTAGATCGTAAGATAGTAATTGATCTCCAATGTAAACAACGTATTCTTACTAAAATCCGTGGTTCTTCTGAACAATTCCAGAAGTTAATTGGAGTTGCGAGTGAAAATCAAGGTAATGTGCAACAAAGTGAATTGTTTGATCTTTTCACGAGTGATAGAGCAAGAGAAATTAGCGATTTTGAGTTTACACTTTTAGAAATACATCGGAAAGCTCGGGAGATGGCGATCCATGATTATGCATCCTAAAGTGTTCATTGGTAGACGCTTTAATCATGAGAATTGGAGAGACGCTGAACTTACATTAATAAAATATGAAACCGAAAGTTTATTTCCATCTGTGGAAATAAATGAATATCAGGCGATCCGGATTAGGTTTGAATCAGAAAGTACTTCTGATCGGTTATATGTTGATCGATTTGACAGTGACGATATATTAATTCTTGAACCTGGAAGTGAAGAAGAGTTAGTTCAAATCCGTGATATTGATCACATGCCGGCCCCTGGTCATTACATGGTTCGCCTTGAAACAACGCAAGGAACTTATCATGGAATGTATACTATTAGAGGTAGCAACTTCGATGAAGATCGTTTATTTTTTCTTAGAAACTATTTAGAACAAAAGGTTTCAGGTCTATCTTATGATCTTGTAACAAGACGTTTTGGTGCCTACATAGACGAAGGTCAATCTTCTGTTCATATACTCAATGTATATCGGCACATACAAGAAAATTACTCAAAATTAAAGCACGCTCTTGAATCAATAATAGAATCGCCTTCTGAACACATCATGCAGCAATATAACATTCGCTCCGTTTCTAAGAAGCCAGATATAAAAAGTCAACGTTGGCTTGCTATGAAGGGTGGTCGGAATAACTCTAATCTAGACCGTCCTGAACATTATTATGAAAGACATGCCGTATTAACAAAGAATGTTCCTGAGAACCAATGGCTTAAATGGTTCCTTGTATTCTTAAAACGCAACTTAAAGGGCCTTGAGAATGGATTTAGAAAGCGTTATGAATTGCAAATTAATAAAATAGACCAATCAAAAAGTCGTCTTCAGCAAGTAAATGATAGTTTATATCGTTATGATCAAACTACGGTGAAATACGGAAATGAGAAAGTGGTGAGACAACTTAGGAATGAAAGAGATGGTATTACAAGAACGTTAATACAACAGAAAGACGAAATTGCTAAAACAAAAAATGAACTTCATAAAATATTGAAAATGGTCAGTATGTTCTCAAGGTACTTAGAAGATAGTTGGTTAAGCGATATAAAATATATACCAGTATTTAAAAAGCCTCCCACATTTGTGCTTCGAGATCAACGTTATTCAGTGATGTATCGTTTGTACAAAGAAATTCATCTTCAGATGAAACGGAATTCCTCAAATAGGGAGAGCACGTATCCATATAATCGCTCTTCAAAATTGATGGAGGTTTACTCTACTTGCTTAGTAATTGATATTTTCAATGATTTAGGTTTCGAATGGGAGACAGGATGGCTTGCCGACCACTCCCAGGAGCGATTTATTGGAGAATTGCTGACAGGTGAGAAGATGACCTTTGTTAAAAATGGCTACAGAGTGGATCTTGTATATGATCAAGAGTTACCAAGGCGTCTTAATGAAGATGAATATGGGTTTATAGCAAATATTCATAATAGACCTGATATTCGGTTGGATATATATGATAAGACTGGTAAGCTTGTTAAGGCCTTAGTTATTGAAGTCAAATATCGTAAGTACAGATATTTGTGGAATACACAGTTCAATCGGGAGACAGATGATTTTATTCAAATAAGTGATTACAACCGGATACTATATCGTTGTCCCATTGAAAGGAACCGTACCAGTAAAATAAGTAAGGTTATTGCACTCTATCCCAAACAATTAAATGGGGTTGCTTTTGAACATAAGCACGATGGAAGTGTAACTTTTATTCAAATAGAACCCGTTGATCCAACTACGAAAGAATTACCTTTTGGATATGAATATCTAAAGGCTGAGATTAGTCAATTTATCAATCAAAACATGCTCATACACAAAAATGAAGAGGTAGGGGCAATTTTACTGTAGGTCTATAATATTAAAGGGATACCCAGTATCAAGGCTAACTATTAAATTAGCTGGTAAAGTGATACGGTGGACTGTATCCCACAGAAACGCCCAATTTGTATAAATAGAAGCAAACAAATATTGGCTATATTAATTTAGATAATTTTAGACCTAACAAAAGCTAGATCATTGCAAAAGTACGATTTGGCAGACTTACGGGGCATATTGTATAAGATTTGTTCTCACTGTCGAATCGAAACATGTGGAATCGGTGGCTTTGTTGGTGAGGGATTTTGTAACCAGTAAATAAACTCATGCTATTCGCTATAAACTCGTGCTAAAAATCGAATAAAGACGTGATAAAAGAGAGGAAGGGAAGAATGGAGAAAGGGAAAAACCCAGCTCCTTCAAGCCTTTCCTCTGTTTTTATATCAAGACATTATTCAGATTATAATAAAGTCGTGATATAAAAAGTGGGGGAAGAAATCGAGAAAATGAGTGTTTTGTAGCAAGGTTTTATTCATACTGAACAAATATAAAAAAGAACGAATTTCATAGAGTGGAATTCGTTCTTTTTGTTTTTCTAAGTTTGAATAAAAGCATGCTTTCAGTTCCACTTTTATATCCCATAACTGCTTGTAATTTTTCGCTGAACTAAACTTAGTCATAAAAAAACTGCACCTCAAATGTTAGATAGATGACTAACATTTGGGGGCATTTCAATAGACGGGTGGTTTTGTTTTTCTTCATCGCTATTAAAGAAGATTCAAAGCAATAAATGTCCATATAGAAGCAACTTCTTGCTATAGGCATGGATAGGAGGAAATGATTAGACTAGTGGCATACATACGGAATTATACGCCGGAAAGGGATGGAGCCACTATGGATAAAATGCTTGGCTTGACACCAGCAATGGGATGGAATTCTTGGAACACGTTCACTTGGGATATCAATGAACAACTGATCCGAGATGTAGCGGACGTATTTGTGTCGGAAGGCTATAAAGATGCTGGGTACGAATACATCGTCATAGACGATTGCTGGAGCTTAAGGGAAAGAGATGAGGAAGGAAGATTGGTGCCGGACCCTAAGAAATTCCCTAGCGGAATGAAGAGTCTATCTGATTATATTCATTCCAAGGGGCTAAAGTTCGGCATGTACTCTTGTGCGGGAACCCATACCTGCGCCGGATATCCAGGAAGCTTCGAGCATGAGTTTCAGGACGCAACAACCTTTGCAGAATGGGGCGTAGATTTTCTGAAATACGATTATTGTTTTAAGCCACGCAATATGTCTGGGGAATTACTTTATAAAAGAATGAGTCTGGCCCTTAAAAACTGCGGTAGAGACATTCTTTTCTCTGCATGTAATTGGGGGGAAGACGACGTATATCAATGGATTAGGGAATCTGGCGCCCACATGTACCGTTCTACCGTTGATATACAGGATAACTGGGAGTCCATCAAAAATTTGGCGATTTCCCAGCTTGGCAAGGAATGCTACACGGGGTCCTTCTGCCACAACGATATGGACATGCTGGTCGTAGGGATGTACGGCGGCAGCAACAGCGGTTTTATCGGCAACAAGATCGGCGGTTGTACGGACAATGAATATAAAACCCACTTTGCCTTATGGAGCTTAATGGGATCCCCGCTAATGATCGGTAGCGACATACGCAAAGCGAGCCAGGCTACAAAAGACATTCTGCTGAACAAAGATATTATTGCGATCAATCAGGACTTGGAAGCTCGCGGGGCCTACCGTATTAAGCCGGAACCCAATTGGTTCCATACGGATGAAACTTTTATGCTGGTAAAGGCATTAACTAACGGGGATGTGGCCGTAGGTCTTTTCAACCTGAGCGATAGCCAAAGGGAACTGCCTTTGTTATTCTGGGATATCGGGGTTCCTTATGCATCCGGCGTTTCACTTTCACTGTACGATTGTTGGGAGCATAAGGAACTTGGCGTATTCAAGGAAAGATTCAATGCCATCGTGCCGGCTCATGATTGTATGATCATCCGCGCAAAGCTGGTGAATTAACCTTGAATCCCCAGATATGCAAAGAGTGTGGAGCCCCATTGATGGCAGATGATATCGCCATTTATTCCAAACTTGTGACAAGGTATGCGAAGCAGTTTCTATGTATCGATTGCCTGGGCAAAGAGTTAAAATGTGGCCGGGAACCCATCGAAAAGCTGATCAGATATTTCCGGGAATCGGGAAATTGCGTACTATTCCGCTGATGCCTCGGGTCAGGGGGGGCGTTGTGCATCATAGTCAAGCTTCCTCTTTCCCACTGGAGGCAAGAGCATTCTTCTTCATATACTCGGAAGGAGAGTAAGAGGTTGCCTTCTTAAACACCTTGGAGAAGTAGAGTTGATCCTGATAACCTACAGACCAGGCAACAGCCTTAATCGAAAATTTCGATGAATGCAGCAATGTACAGGCTCGCTTAATTCGAATGGCCTTCAGATAGCTTAATATGGACATTCCGGTGGCATCCTTGAACAAACGAAACAAGTAGCTTCGTTCAATACTGACGTACTTGACGATATCAGAAACCGTCAGCGTCGCTTTCCAATAGTTGTTCTCGATATATTCCTTGGCAGATACTACATAGTCGTTTTTCTGGAGGACCTTCTCCTGGGGATAGTGCTCCATGTAATAAGATAATAACAAGTGCAGGCAAGCACTCGACCGTTCTCTTTGAAACGGCGCCATACCTGTAGCCTCGACCTGATGAAAAAGCGGCTCCAGGTCGACGGGACTTTCCGTCACTACCGGCTTTTCGTGGGTAAGCTTGGTCATGGATAAAAGGCGCTGCGATTCGGTGCCTTTGAAGTCTACCCATACATATTCCCATGGATCCTGGGGATCGGGATAATAGTATACTTCGGTATTCGGGAAGATCATGAAGCTTTCGCCCCGAGTCAACTTATAGGTGGCATGGCCAACCTCATAAAACCCAGTTCCGCGGACCACGTAATGCAGTGAGAAAATATCACGGACACCCCTCCAATGATGTTGATTGGGGGGTTTTTGTCCGCTGTCTGTACATATCAAATCCTCAGGGAGAAAGACCGAATTCATAAGAAATTGCCTCCGTGTCGTTTTCATGTATACATATCTTTTGCAAAGAATTATACCTAGACGGCTCATTGTTATGCGTTGCGGAGATAAGATTTTTACTGGCTCGGTGTTTTCCTAGAAATTTTTTCGAATTGCTTCATGAAGTGGGTCTCGTTCTCATATCCGTAATCTTTGGTTTTAGCATAAACAGGGAGTGAACTATTTTCAAGCAGGTATTTGGCATACTCTAGACGGCCGTTAATCATATCAAGCGAAACCGGGCATTCGATATTCAGATATGGAAAAATGTTGAATTTCAACCTTGTATTCACTAAAAACGATTATAATTAAATTTATTGTAGATGAGGAGGCAAGTGATATGACGATAATGCCTGTTTTAATAATGATTTGTGTATTTATACCTGCCATTGTACTCATGGTAAGCATGCCTTATTTAACAAGAGAAACGATTAGTTTTGGAGTCACCGTGAGCGCTGTGCAATTCCACAGTGAGCCTCTGCGCCAGACGCGGAGATCTTATGTTAGGATTAGTGCGATTTTACATACCATCCTACTCATTGTTTGTATGATCAGCCTAATATACAGTGATGAACAATCCAAACAACAAAGCTGGGTCATAACCACTTATTCACTCACCATGGTCGTAATCTCCCTAGTCATAAACATTAGTTATCATTTTAAAATGAAAAGTCTACTACCTGCGCTGCCTATTGCTCCAGAATCTTCGATCTTGGCAGTAGACACTGGTTTTCGGAAAAGAAACATTGGTTTGTCTAGTAAATGGTTCCTTATTCCTGTCTTAATTATTGTAGTTAGTATGGTAACAGTGCAACGCAACTACGATTTAATTCCTGATCAAATTCCAATCCATTACAACAGCAGTTGGAAGGTCGACCGCTATGCCGATAAATCATATAGTTCTGTGTTTATGCCTACATTAATGCAAGTGTTTATCACACTTTTGTTCCTATTTGAGAATTGGAGTATTCGTAGAGTGAAGCAGCAGGTTCAACCCAAGGATCCGAGCCCTTCCATCAGACAAGACGTAACTTTCCGTCGTGCTTGGTCCTGTTTTATGCTTACAGCAAGCATTTTAATCGTTATCCTGCTTTCCGCCGTGCAGCTAAACATGATCTCTCTGCTTAACATCAATTTTGCTATCTCTATTATCTTAATTAGTATAGCCTTTATTAGCCTATCCTTCTTCGCTTTATCGTTCTGGGCTGGTCAAGGCGGAAGCCGCTTGGAGCAATCTGCCGATAGATCTAATGTCAGACCTGTCCATGATGATGATAAATGGCTGTTAGGTATGATTTATTTCAATCGCAAGGATTCAAACCTACTCGCTCAGAAAAGGTTCGGAGTCGGATGGGGATTAAATTTTGGTCACCCAGTAAGCTGGCTGACTTTGATCGGGATTATCGTACTGCTAGTTATGGTGAGAACAAGGTTTGGAGGATAGTACTCACCGGACTGATATAAAAAGTGGGGGAAGAAATCAAGAAAAAGACCGTTTTGTAGTGGGAGTTTATTCATAATTGAACAAAAAGAAGGAAACTAAACATGCACTGGTGCCTTGTATAAAACTTCAACCGATTTCAAAGGGAATTGGTGTCTATAAAATTTTTATTGAGAAATATAGATGGCTCTGATAAAATAACTTTTGAAATAATTACCTTTAACACAGTCCAGAGAGGCTGAAAAGGGCTACTTGATATATTAAGTTATTAGATTATTAATATCTTTGTTTATTCATGCCCTTTTGTCTATCTGATGAAAGGGTATTTATTTTGCTCGTTAGCTGTGATGATACAACTAACGTATCTCTTTTAAAGGAAGTCCAGAGAGGCTGAAAAGGAGAATGAGGAATTTATACATAAAAAGATAAATCCATTCATTCAAATGAAGAGAATTATTTCATCTAGAACACACTTGGAGGATTGTAGAATGGATTATCGTAAAAAAACCGTGGTCGCATCGGTAGCAGGTTTAACATTAGAAGGCATGGACATCATGTTTATCTCATTTGCGATGACAATGATTATTTCAGAATTTAACATTGATTTAGCAACGGGAGGACTTATTTCTTCTATAACGAATGTAGGGATGTTATTAGGAGGAATTATTTTCGGAATTTTAGCAGATAAGTATGGAAGGGTAAAGGTCTTTACGTATACCGTTATCTTGTTTGCAATCGGTACAGCTTTAACTGGACTCGCCACTAGTATTGAACAAGTATATTTATTTAGATTTATTGCAGGAATCGGTGCCGGAGGAGAATATGGAATTGGTATGGCACTGGTTGCAGAAGCTTGGCCCAAAAATAAACAAGGACGTGCATCTTCATATGTCAGTGTTGGTGCTCAATATGGTGTGATTTTAGCGGCATTACTAAGTGCGATCATTCTTCCTACTTTAGGATGGAGAGCATTGTTCTTTGTTGGTGTAGTACCTGTTATTTTCGCATTTATCGTTAGGAAGAACTTAGATGAATCACCTGAGTGGCTCGCTGCTCAGAACAATAAAAAGGCTAGTATGAAAGCTGAAAAGAGTAAGCTGACACAATTGTTTGAAACGCCACGAACAGCAATGACGACAATTTCTTTAATCATCATGGCAACTGTTCAAATTGCCGGTTATAACGGATTAATGATTTGGCTGCCATCGATGCTGCAAAAGTCACAAGGTTTATCTGTTTCAGGCTCTGCTATTTGGACAATTAGTACGGCCGTTGGCATGATTATTGGTATGTTAACCTTTGGACTATTCTTAGATCGATTCGGAGCGAAGCGTGCCTTTGGCCTCTTCCTGATCGCCTCTGCATGTGCAGTGTTTTTATACTCTTATGCGACGGGTAGTATAGGGGTATTACTTGGCGGCGCGATTGTCGGTTTCTTCTCCAATGGAATGTTCGCTGGATATGGAGCGTTGATCGGTAGTCTTTATCCCGTTCAAATTCGAAGTACGGCAACAAACACAATCTTTAATTTTGGCCGAGCAATAGGCGGTTTTTCACCAATACTTGTTGGCTACATTCTACAGAATTATGATATGAAAGTTGCAATGCTCTACTTAGCAGGTTTATATTGTATTTCCTTTATTGTCATGCTAATGCTTAAAAAAGATGATTTAGGGAAAGTGAACGAAACTATATAACAAAGTAAGTTTTTAAACCATCAATTGAAAGGCATCTGCTTTTTAATTGGTGGTTTTTTGAATGGGTTCCGCATAAGAAGAAGTAATAGCGATTCCTATGAGTGGTACGGATGCATTGATGATGACCTTGAAATATGGGAGAAAAACGCTGGAAGTCAAATGTGATTATATTAGAGATTCAATAACGTGTAAAAATACTAAGGCCGTTTAAGCAGGTAAGCATACCATATCAGAGGTATTTAGTTGCTCCGTCGAACCAACTATGGTAAAATCAAATTGCAGAAAACGCTTTCCAGCATCATGATGAGCTAAGGAGGACAACTTATGGAATCGAGTATGACAAGAAACAATGAAAGGGGCTTTTATAAACTATCCAGATTGCAACGTATAGGATTTGGTTCTGGTGATTTGGCACAGAATCTCATTTATAATACGGTATCAACGTATTTATTGTTCTTTTACACCAATGTATATGGACTAGATCCTAGAGCTGCAGCTGCGATGTTCTTAGTTGTACGAATTATTGATGCTATTTGGGATCCAATTGTTGGCGCAGTTGTGGATAAAAATACCACACGCTTTGGTAAATATAGAGGTTACTTAGTATTTGCTGGATTCCCGTTATCAGTGTTGGCCGTATTAGTATTTTGGAATGGTTATTCCGGTAGTTTAATTTATGCGTATGTGACTTATGTTGGGTTATCTATGCTTTATACCTTATTGAATGTACCTTATGGTGCACTAAATGCTTCATTAACTCGTGACAATGACGAAATTACGAAATTAACTTCAACACGTATGTTCCTTGCTAATCTTGGTGGTCTTGCAGTTGCCTATGGAGTGCCCGTACTCGTTAAGTTGTTCTCTTCCGATGGTACATGGGATACGAAATCAAGTGCTTCTGGCTGGCTCATAACAATGGCTATATATGCAGGTGTCGGTTTTCTTATCTTATTGTTTTGTTTTACTCAGTCGAAAGAAAGAGTTGTAATGGATGATTCAAAGCAAGATGAAGTCAAGATTTCAGATTTGGTGACTGAATTTAAACGAAATAAACCATTGCGAATTCTAGCCTTCTTTTTTATAACCGCTTTTGCCATGATGTCGATCGGTAATGCAGGCGGAGCCTATTATATGCAGTATGTTGTACAAGCATCAGATTATGTTCAGTGGTTTAATGCACTAGGGTCCATACCGGCATTTATCTTTTTACCTTTAGTTCCTAAAATCAAGAAAGCAATCGGTAAAAAAAGTATGTTCCTGGTGTTCTTAAGTATAGCGATTATTGGGATGTTCTTTATATACTTTATTCCAAATCCACAAGATCATATTACATGGGTTCTAATTGCTCAATTCATTAAATCTACGGGCGTAATTGTTGCAACCGGATACATGTGGGCATTAGTGCCAGAAGTGATTTCTTATGGTGAGCTTCAATCAGGACGGCGTATTTCGGGAGTTGTGAACGCTTTAACTGGATTCTTTTTCAAATTTGGTATGGCGTTAGGCGGTGTTGTTCCTGGCTTTGTTCTAAGCTTTACAGGGTATGCAGCTGGAAGTGAAGTACAATCTAGCTTTGCTCAACAAGGAATATTATGGTTAGTTGCTGTTCTGCCTGCTATCTTGTTAATTCTTGCTATGATTATTATTTCTAAATACGATTTAACGGATGAACAAGTTTATGAAATTAATAAAGAAATTGAGGCTCGCCATAGTATCTAAGAAATGGTCAATATTTTAGTCGATTTCTTACTAAATAATAGAGGTATAGGGAGGAAATTTTCATGCAAATTAATAATCCAGTATTAAAAGGGTTTAATGCAGATCCCTCAATTATAAGAGTTGATGATACTTACTATATTGCAACTTCTACATTTGAATGGTTTCCAGGCGTTCAGATTCATGAATCTAAAGATTTGGTCAATTGGCGGCTTATCACTCATCCGCTTTCCACGAAGGTGCTGCTAGATATGAAAGGAAACAAGGATTCAGCAGGTATATGGGCCCCTGATTTATCCTATGCTGACGGAAAGTTTTGGCTTGTTTACACTGATGTAAAAGTTACTGAAGGCGCCTTCAAAGATATGACCAATTATTTAACTACTGCTGAAAACATTAACGGTCCATGGAGTGATCCAATCAAGTTAAATGGAGTGGGTTTTGACGCTTCCCTGTTTCATGATGACGATGGAAAAAAATATCTTGTCCAAATGGAATGGGATCATCGAGAATATCGTCATCCTTTTAACGGAATTAAACTTACGGAATATTCGGTTGAAGAAAAGAGAATGCTTCCTGAGACTGCAAAGATCATTTATATGGGAACCGATGTTAAATTAGTAGAAGGTCCTCATATCTATAAGTTGTTTGGACAATATTATCTATTTTGTGCGGAGGGAGGTACGGTTTATTCTCATCAAGAGGTAGTTGCTAGGTCTGCAGAATTATTTGGTCCTTATGAAACACAACCTGGTGATGTATTTTTGACTGCATTTGATGCGCCTAATAATGAGCTTCAAAAATGTGGACATGGATCGTTAGTAGATACTCCATCAGGAGAATGGTATTTTGCACATTTGACGGGACGCCCATGGCATCATGATACAGAATCGATCCGTGATCCGCGCGGCTGGTGTACATTAGGAAGAGAAACAGCAATTCAAAAGGTAGAGTGGGACGATCATAAATGGCCGCATATCGTAGGCGGCAAGCAGGGAAGTCGTTTTGTTGAAGCCCCTAAAGGGTGTGTTGAAACAAAATATGCTCCGACCTATCCAGAGAAGGATGATTTTGACTCCGATACTTTAAATATTAATTTTAATACCTTACGAGTTCCATTTGATGAGAAAATAGGTTCACTTACAGAAAAGCCTGGAAATTTGCGCTTATTTGGCAAAGGCTCTTTAACAAATGAACATGAACAGTCTCTTGTAGCAAGACGTTGGCAATCCTTTTATTTTGATGCTCAAACAGCAGTAGCGTATTCCCCTTTTACATTTCAGCAGATGTCTGGACTCGTAAATTACTATAATACGAAGCATTGGTCTATGATTCACGTAACTTGGAATGAAATCAATGGACGAGTCATTGAAGTGACTCAGAATGATCGAGGAGTACTCACAAGTTTCCTTAAGGATAAAGCCATTAAAGTACCTGATCACGTTGATTATGTGCATTTTAAAGTGAAAGTTAGAAAAGAGACCTATACCTATGCCTATTCTTTTGATAATGAGCATTGGACTGATATTGACTTGACGTTGGATGCAGCAATTTTGTCTGATGATTATGTGGTTCAATCCTATGGAGGATTCTTCACTGGAGCTTTTGTTGGAATGGCTAATGTTGATTATTCCGGTTATGAATTGCCAGCAGACTTCGACTATTTTATGTATAAAGAAATTGAAGAAAAATAAAATAGAATCGTGAAACTAAGAAATAGTTGGGAGAGTAATCTTTCAACTATTTTTTTAGATAACTTGTCCAATATGCTATACTTCTAACTGAACAATATTTGAAAGGAATTATAATTAAATGATTAAGAAAACTGATCAGGATGTAATGAGAGAAAATAATAAAAAATTAGTATTAAAAACTTTATTTGATACTGATCAGACATCTAGAAGTTCAATAGCTGACAAAATCAATCTTCAAAAATCCACAGTTTCTTCTATTGTTCGTGAGCTTCACAACGAGGGTTTAATTGAAGAGTTAGGAATAGGTGAAGCGTCTAATATTGGCGGGCGAAGACCAAACTTAATACGCTTTAATCGCAAATATGGGTTTGTACTGGCGTTTGATATGGGAGTTAAACATTTAAGATACTCCATAAATTATATCAATGGTGAGCTCATTCATCATGATTCCATCAAAATTTATACGAACAAAGCTAAAGATATCTTTGCAGTCATGAAAGATATTATTGTAAATTTGAAAATTGATGATACCATTCATGGATTAATAGGAATCGCTATTTCTGTGCATGCGCCAGTTTTTAATAATCAAATTTTGTATAGTCCCTTCTTAGATTTTCAAACCTTTAATTTAATCGATGCGTTAAAGGAACTTATCGATGTTCCTGTCATTATAGAAAATGAAGCAAATCTCACTGCTATTTATATCCGAGACTTTTATCAGCATGCTCATAAAGTTCAATTTGATAATATTCTAGCCATCAACATTCATAACGGAATCGGTGTAGGAACGATTATCGATAGGAATTTGTATAAAGGCTTAAATGGTTTGTCTGGTGAGATTGGGCGATCGATTATCATTTCAGATAATAAAAAGAAACGCCGATTAGAAGAAGTATATTCTGAAAAAGCAGTGCTCGACCAGATTAGTAAATTGAAAAACATCCCGAACTTTACTTTAGAGGACTTTATTATACTAATGGATAAAAAGGATGAGCAAGTAACTGCGATTATGAAGGAATGGGCCTCAGCTATCGCACAAATTACTTACAATTCAGTACAATACAGTGCACCAGACGCGGTGTTTCTTTCATCTCGGTTTATTGCCTTCTTCCCATATTTATTAGACGAGATCAATAAAGAATATATGGCACTTGACCCACGCGGCGCAACTCAAGTTATTTCCATTGATGACCATATTCATAGATTAACATTGCTCGGCGGAGTGGCTTTAATTTGTAGAAAAATTCTTGGTTTAGAATTGTATGATTTATTTTTCACGGAGTAATCTGTCCGTACTTTATCATAAGAAATGTTTTCTAGGATTTTGAAACAGTAGCTGTATACAGAAAAAGCTACATATAACTCGAAAATTCAAAAAATGAAGAGTCCTGGTAAGGGCTCTTTTTCACTTTTGAAAAAAACGGATAAGAGATGAGAGGAATTCAGAGGATATGCTTCTGTTTTTGTGGGATTTTTTTTCGACATGACGACGATCGCCTGAAGAGGACCTTGTTGATGATAAATGAATAAAGCTAGGGTATACTGTAAAATGATCTAATACATTAACTTGAAAGTTCACATAGATGCTAGTTCCTATTAGGGATGATCGCTTAGTCTATTAAGTATGTGTTAAAAATATAAAAAGTTTCCGTATTTATTTTGAAATATCATTTGGAGAGGTACCTATAAATGAAAGGATATGAAATTTAGATATGTCAGATAATTTTTGGAATGATTTACCTAAACCTTTTTTCGTATTAGCTCCAATGGAAGATGTAACGGATGTCGTATTCCGTCATGTGGTAGCTAAGGCAGGCAGACCTGATGTGTTTTTCACGGAATTCACAAACGCAGAGAGCTACTGTCATCCAGAAGGAATGAAGAGTGTTCGCGGACGCTTACTGTTTACAGAGGATGAGCAGCCGCTAGTTGCCCATATTTGGGGGGATCAACCTGAGAATTTCCGGCGAATGAGTATCGGCTTAGCGGAGATGGGCTTTAAAGGAATTGATATTAACATGGGCTGTCCGGTCCCAAATGTCGCACAAAGAGGGAAAGGCAGCGGCCTCATTCTTCGTCCAGATCTTGCGGCAGAACTTATTGAGGCGGCAAAAGCGGGCGGACTGCCGGTAAGTGTGAAAACACGCCTTGGCTTTAAGGAAGTAGACGAGTGGAGAGAATGGTTAACGCATATTCTAAAACAAGATATCGCGAACCTTTCTATTCATTTGCGTACAAGAGATGAAATGAGCCAGGTCGATGCGCACTGGGAGCTCATTCCGGAGATTAAGGAATTACGTGACCAAATCGCACCGAACACATTACTTACCATTAACGGCGATATTCTTGACCGTCAAATGGGTCTGGACCTGGCCACTAAATATGGTGTGGATGGCGTGATGATTGGGCGCGGTATTTTCAAAAATCCATTTGCCTTTGAGAAAGAACCAAAAGAGCATAGCAGTAAGGAGCACCTGGATCTCCTAAGATTGCAGCTGGATCTGCATGATCAATATATAGAAGTATTACCTCGTTCCGTATCAGCGCTTCATCGTTTCTTCAAAATATATGTCAAAGGATTCCGTGGTGCAGGCGAACTCAGAAATCAACTGATGAATACGAAATCAACAGATGAAGTACGTGCATTGCTTGATCATTTTGAAGCAAACCATATGGAATGATACCGGACGGTAGTTTGAATTGATTATAGTAATTTTTTTCTCAAAAATATGGTTTTTCGTCCTGTGATAACGGTTATGAGCTCTCAGAAGATGTACGATGGGCGACGATTAAACAAGGACAATGTGCTGCTCAGTAATTTGGGTAAGTAATATGTAACTAAGTTAAAGAGAAAGTAACTTCTCTCACTCAGACTGTCGATGTATTTATCGGCAGTCTTTTTTATGAATAGAAATTGCACCGATTATACTCATCGTTTTTCACATATTTACTATAGAACACTCTTTCGAGCAAATCTTATTATACGCTGTTCTTAAATCCATCAAGCATTCTCTTGGTCTCTGCTAAGGATCGAAGCTGAACAATATCTCCTCTTTCATCTAGTGTAAAATGTCCCTTGAAAGCATCTGGCATGGCGTGATATTGTTTTTCCTCCTGTTCATACGCCTGAATAAAACAATCATATCCATATTTATCTACTAAATAGGGTAAACCAAAAGCAGAACGAAGCAGCTCATATTCTTGATAGTTATATGGTGTGCTTTCAGGGCGCTTCATGAGAATTTCTGTGAATTTAGACATCAGTTTCTCGACTTCGTTCTCAGTCGCATACTTTGCATATCCTCGAATTGCAGTCAATCTCATATCTAGATAACGCTCTTTTTTAAAAGCTTTGAAGAAAAAATCTTTTAAATTGATTTCCTCACAAAATACAAGAACCTTCAATATGGTGTTGCGAATGTACAAATTTTTGGCTGAAAAATATAGTTCTGTTAAAAAATCAACATCTGTACTTGTTAACTCTGTATCCTTACATTTTTCCAATAATTTTTGAAAATCGCCTTTGTTTTCAAAGCCCTTTTTGTGAGACATTTTCTTAAGTTCTACAATGATGTTTGTCATTTGTGTTCCTCCCATCCTATGTTTTTCCTGAGTATACAGCATTTATGTGGAACAAAACAGTTCGTCTATATTACTTGTCCTCCAAGAAAATGATAATAGCTATAAGGTAATCTCAGTTTCTTGTTATAGCTTTTAACTATAACCAGGTATTCCTTTTAGGTGTTATGTGGATCGTATTCCTCCATGCTAGAATCAGAGCAATACATAAAGAGAGATGTTAACTAAGGAGGATTTTACATGTGCAATAGATTTCAAATCGTAGGCAGCTTGCTGCGTCCATCGGACTTATTAGAATATAAACATGAGATTGAACACCGTGATGATATCACTTATCCTTTTTACCAAGATTTCGAGGGATATGAGCAGTGTGAGACGGATGCAATTAAAGCCGTAGTTGATAAAGAAATTAAAAATGGTGTATCCATTCTTACCGATGGAGAGTATTCCAAATCGATGTGGCATTTAGATTTTGTCTGGGGCTTTGAAGGAGTTGACCGCTATATTGCGGATCATGGATACTTTTTCAGAGATACGGATGGAGCTTCCAAATATGAGACTCGAAAAGATATTGGACTACGTATTACAGGCGAATTAAGCGGTAAAAACCATCATTTCATTCAAGTGTATAAAGAGCTGCAAGCCGCTGCGGGTGACCATGAAACGAAACTGTGCGTACCATCACCATCCCATATTTTTGGGGAATTGTCTTGGTCAGATAACATTGGCGGTGCGGAAGCTGTTTATAAAGATCGACATGAGCTTAAAGAGGGTCTCGTTAAAGCTTATAAGGAATTTGTAGAGGATTTTGCTGCTGTAGGAGGAAAAATTCTGCAATTCGACGATTGCCTATGGGAGCTATTTGCAGATGATAACCCGAACTCTCCTTATACGGGTGAGAACATTGATCAAGAGGAAGTGCAGGCTCTTGCTGCGGAATTTATCGACATTAACAATACCATCATTGATTATGGTCACAGCTTAGGTCTCAAAATGTGGACACATAACTGCCGCGGTAATTATGATTCCCGGAATATGGGCGGCGGCTCGTATGCCAAGATTGCGAATCTGTTCTTGAAGCAGCTGAAATACGATCGCTTTTTCCTTGAATGGGATGATGAACGTGCAGGCTCGCTTGAGGCACTTGCCGTATTCAAAGATAAGCCTGAAACAGAAATTGTACTTGGATTGTTGTCTTCCAAAACGAATACGCTTGACGATGAGGCTCGTGTGATCAGAATGCTTGATGAAGCATCGAAAATCATTGATAAAGATCGCTTATTACTTTCTCACCAATGCGGATTTGCGTCTTGTGATGGCGGTAATGAACTCACGGAAGATGAACAGTGGGCGAAAATTAATCAAGGACAACGTATTGCAGCGCAATATTGGGGTTAGTTGAACCATTTTCATTATACCTTGGGTTGCTTTAATCCTATGTAAACTAATGTAAAGAGGGAAGTGGATCCTCTCACGCGGACTGTCGATGGTACTTATCGGCAGTCTTTTTTCTATGCATAGACGAACGTGCTGTAAATTAAATAAAGATATGATAGAATCGGGGGAAGGTCTGAATGGACGATACAGTGTGTTTAAGTTAGAGAATGTCTCGTCATACGACAAGAAAGCATAGAAAGCCGGGCAACCGCAAAAATAGGTAGGTTAGGATTTAAGGAATAGGAGGATCTATGTCCTGGAGTAAATTGAAGAAAGAACTGGAGAGTTTTCTCTCTCCTGCGTTAGTTGGAAGGGTCGAATACCGTGCAACAAGTTATCATTATTTACTTGGTAAATCAGGGAATTGTTACATTGCCGTTGATAAAAAGAATGTGCTCAACATGAGTGATCCAAATAACACGATCAGATGGTATCAGACAGACCAAGAAATAAAAAGTGATTCAACTCTGGAAGTCCCCGTTAGCAATGAAGAGATTGAAGCGGTCAGACAAGATACGAAGGGAACCGTTCCCGAAGATCGTTTAATCGTAATTGCAAGAAAGAGGAAGATATCTGAACTTGCTAAGGAGCTTATGACAGCCCAAGCAACTTTAACTAAATCTAATTTTGTCGTTGCAGCGACCAAGTACTTATCTACTTCCATAGAGGATAACCTAGAAAGTAATGATATCTTATTGAATGTATTCGCATTAATCGATAGACGAGTTGGGAAGAAACGAATTCTAAACATGTCTGAGAAGATAAAGTTAAAGCATCCCATTGTGCAGTATTTTTATGAACTGCGGCGCAGTACATTATAATAAATAACATTCATTAAAGAATAAAAAGAAGACAACAAGAGGGTTAACTGTCCCCCAATTGGATAGATTTTTTTCAATGGTCTATTCTGCAGGGGACAGTTTAAGTCCTGTGTGTCTTCTTTTTTTGTGTTCGTTTAGAAAATTGTTTGGCAATAAATACAGGTTTTTTATTAGGCACCTAGGAACATTTTCATGTCATCTTCTACATTAGTAATCCCGCCGATTCCGAAGTTCTCTACGAGTACTTTGGCAACGTTAGGTGATAGGAATGCAGGAAGCGTAGGGCCAAGATGAATATTTTTGACGCCAAGATACAACAGGGCAAGCAGCACGATCACTGCTTTTTGCTCGTACCAGGCAATGTTATAGGAAATCGGCAGTTCATTGATATCCTCAAGTTCGAATACTTCTTTTAGTTTCATAGCGATAACGACCAGGGAGTAAGAATCATTGCATTGCCCAGCGTCTAGAACCCGCGGAATTCCGCCGATCTCGCCTAGATCCAGCTTATTGTATTTGTATTTAGCACAGCCTGCGGTCAGGATGACTGTATCTTTCGGAAGCTCGGCTGCAAAATCGGTGTAATAATTGCGGGATTTCATCCGCCCGTCGCAGCCGGCCATGACGAAGAAACGGCGAATCGCACCGGTTTTTACAGCATCGACAATTTGATCAGCCACGTTCATCACAGCAGCATGAGCGAAGCCGCCAATGATCTCGCCTGTTTCAAGTTCGGTTGGAGCTGGGCATTGTTTTGCTTGTTCGATCAGCGCAGAAAAGTCCTTTGGAGCACCATCCGCTCCTTCTGGAATATGACGGACGCCTGGGAATCCGGTGTTGCCTGTTGTATAAATACGTTCCTTATAACTATCCTTCGGCGGAACGATACAGTTGGTTGTCATGAGAATCGGTCCATTAAAGGCTGCAAACTCGCTAGTCTGCTTCCACCAGGCATTTCCGTAATTGCCTACAAAATGCTCATACTTCTTGAACGCTGGATAATAGTGAGCAGGGAGCATTTCACTGTGCGTATACACGTCCACGCCGGTTCCTTCCGTCTGCTTAAGCAGTTCTTCTAGATCTTTCAGATCATGACCGCTGATGAGAATGCCGGGCCGGTTTCTAACCCCGATATTTACCTTCGTTATTTCGGGATTTCCGTACACGGAGGTGTTTGCTTCGTCAAGCATCGCCATGGCGTTTACACCGTATTTCCCCGTTTCCATCGTCAAAGCTATGAGATCCTGCATTTCAAGGCTGTCGTCAAGCGTAGCTGCAAGTGCACGGCGCATAAATCGGTTGAGTTCGTTGTCATCCCTCTCCAGATGAAGTGCATGGTACGTATAAGCTGCCATCCCCTTGAGTCCGTATGTAATTAATTCGCGCAGCGAGCGGATGTCTTCGTTACGCGTGGAGAGGACACCAACCGTACGTGCTTTTTCATCAAAAGCAGCCTCGGTATCCGCTTCCCACACAGCAGCATCCGGGAGACTCGCAGCCTGGTCTGGAAATTGTTCATTATAATAGCCACGCACCTCGCCGCGGAGCGCAAACGATTCTCTTATTTTTCCTACAAAAATCTCGCGATCAAAGTTGGCGTTTGTAATCGTTGCAAACAAGGAGTCCATGATAAACAGCGATACGCGCTGTTCAAGCACTTCTGGCAGCCGAACATCTAGACTGAGAAAAGAGATACCTTTCAGCAGATAAATCAGCAAATCCTGCAGGTTCGCCACGTCATGCGGTTTACCGCATACCCCGATAAGGGTGCAGCCTGTTCCTTTGGATGCTTCCTGGCATTGAAAGCAGAACATGGATGGCTGATGCTGTATGGTCTGCTCTGTCACGTTGTTATTCATTATCTTTCCTCCTGTTTTCATGTCATTCTTTATCGTTTGATTCAGTATACGCTTGCCCTTCAATTGGACTGTCAAAAGTCAGTATACCCTGCTGCCAAGGCTGTATGGGTGATTGGAATCACTATTTCTAAGGCTGTGACTAAAATCACAACCCCTGCTCGTTTCTTCTTTTAAACTGGTATCATTGACCCTAGAAGAAATGAGGAGAGAAGATGTCGATTTTACCTCAAAAAAATGAACTGGGATTTTACGAGATCCGTCTTGAATCCATCGGCGGGCTTGGTGCCAACTTAGCTGGAAAAATGTTGGCCGAAGCTGGAGTGACTGGCTCTGGTCTGAACGGTTCCAATTTTTCTAGCTATGGTTCGGAGAAAAAAGGTTCACCGGTAAAGAGTTTCGTAAGATTCTGTGATCCAGACGTGGAAATCCGCGATCACAGTCCCATTGAACAGCCGCATGTAGTCGGCGTATTTCATGAGGCATTATATAAAACAGTTGATGTAATAAGCGGATTAAGACCGGACGGAACGGTGCTTGTGAACACAGCGCGAGAACTATCCGAAGTCGCCGCAGATCTGAACATGACGCAAGGTACGGTGGCTGCGATCGATGCGCTGAGAATAGCTGTTGAGGAAAAAACGAAAGTCAATACAGCGATGCTTGGTGCCCTGTTCCGGATTTGCAGTTTCCTTAACCCGGACGATATGCGGCAGGTTATCCGTAAAACGTTTGAGAAAAAGCTGCCACATCTCGTGGAAGCTAATTTGCGTACTTTTGATAGAGGATATAATGAAGTCCAGTTTCTTTCTTTAGGAAATGGCACAGAGCTTATGGATGAGGCGGCCTTCGTAAGACCGCAGCCCATCCTCGGATATGAAACCCAGGAGCAGGGCGGAATACTGAAGGTTACAGCAAACAGCGTACTGAAGGATCTTAGCAGCTCAAGGCAAGGTTATTTGCCGGAATACAAGCAGGAAAACTGCATTAGCTGTGCCGCCTGCGATACGGTATGTCCGGATTTCTGCATCGTATGGGAACAGAAACCGGATAAACGCGGCAACCTGCAGATGTTTATGAAAGGGATCGATTATCAGTACTGCAAAGGCTGCCTAAAATGTGTGGAAGCTTGTCCAACGAGCGCTTTGTCCGCCATGTTGGAAGAGCCATATTATGCGAAGCAACACCGGGTGCCGCAATCATTCCCCTATATAACTGCGGAGGGAGTTAAATCATGAACATGCAAATGACAGAAATAACGGGGCAAAAGATGCCGGCCGCTCAAACTGCGGTCTTTGAATCAGGCAACGAAATGGCAGCTATGGCTGCTGCCCAGATCAACTATCATATCATGGGTTATTTTCCAATAACGCCGTCTACAGAAATCGCTCAATATCTTGATATGATGGGTACGCGAGGTGAACACGATATCAAGCTGATTCCAGCTGACGGTGAACACGGCTCTGCCGGGATCTGTTATGGTGCAGCTGCTGCCGGAGCACGGGTATTTAATGCCACTAGCGCGAATGGGTTCCTTTATATGATTGAACAGCTTCCTGTACAGGCAGGTACTCGATTCCCGATGGTGATGAACCTGGTAACGCGAGCGGTCAGCGGGCCACTGGATATCCGAGGGGACCATTCCGATCTTTATTACGGCCTGAACACCGGCTGGGTAATACTGACGGCGCGTTCGCCGCAAGCAGTATATGACCTTAATATCATGGCGCTGCGTATTGCTGAACATGAAGACGTACGTCTGCCGGTTATCGTGGCTTATGACGGATTTTTCACATCGCATCAGAAACGCCGGGTGCAGATATTTACGAACCGGGAAACCGTGCAGGAGTTTGTAGGGGAGCAGGCGCCAGCATTCCCGCATGTGCTGGACGAGAACAATCCGATCGTCGTTGGAGCTTATATGAACGGTGACGATCTGATCAACAACCACTATCAGCAGTCAAACGCGATGTACCGTGCGGGCGAGGTGTTCAAGGAAGTGGCGGAGGAGTATGCGGCATTGTCCGGAAGATCCTATGCGCCGCTAGATTTGTACCGCATGGAAGATGCGGAGGTAGCTTTGTTCCTGCTCAATTCGGCAGCAGAATCCTCTAAAGACGTCGTAGACCGGCTGCGTGAAAAAGGGATTAAAGCGGGCGTAATCAGCCCGAATATTATTCGTCCATTCCCGGCAAAAGAAATCCGCGACGCGCTGACAGATGTCAAAGCGCTGCTTGTGGGTGAACGTGCCGATTCTTATGGTGCGAATGGCGCTAATCTGACGCATGAGGTCAAATCGGCCTTGCAAGATTTACGCGGACCACAGCCGATTGTGCTTTCCCGCATATTTGGCCTTGGCGGGAAAGATTTTTACGCAGATGATGCGGAAGCTTTCTTTGCCTTAACGATCGAGGCAATGGAACTGGGCTATGCAAAGGTGCCGTTTGATTATTACGGCCAAACACCGGGAGATGAGGCGAAAAGACTGCAGCCGGTTATTGCGCCAATGAATGGCGACAGCTATAAATCCGGTCTAATCACCGTAAAGGTGGATGAAGCGACAAACAAGCTGGCTGTTAGAGTACCGCCGATGCGGGCGCTTGCCGCTAAACCGAAGCGGTTTGCTTCGGGTCATGGAGCCTGCCCGGGCTGTGGTATTTTCCCGGCACTGGAGCTCTTTTTCAAAGGGATTGAAGGCAATGTCGTTACTTTATTCCATACCGGCTGCGCTTATATCACCACAACAGGTTATCCGTATAACTCGCATAAACAGAGCTTCATTCATAACTTGTTCCAGAACGGGCCGGCTACATTATCCGGTACAGTAGAAGCGTTCCTGGAGAAGAAACGCCGGGGAGAAATTGAAGTTCCCGAGGATTTCACATTTGTCATGGTCACCGGGGACGGCGGCATGGACATTGGAATGGGTTCAGCAATCGGGACGGCGCTGCGGGGCCATAACCTGATCATTCTAGAATACGATAACGAAGGCTACATGAATACGGGAGCACAGCTTTCATATTCCACTCCTTTAGGACACATGACCAGTACGTCTGGCGTTGGCAAACAGCAACAGGGGAAACACTTCCATCACAAAGATACGGTGCAAATGATGGCAGCAGCGCATATCCCTTATGTATTTACTGGGACAGAAGCATTCCCTCAGGATCTTGTGAAAAAGGCGGCAAAAGCACAGTGGTACGCCCAGAATGTAGGTACCGTCTACGGCAAGCTGCTAATCACATGTCCGCTGAACTGGAAATCGAGCGACAAGGATGGAGAAAACATCGTCCGTGCGGCCGTCAATTCATGCTTCTTCCCGCTGTATGAAGTGGAGCAGGGAGAAACGAATATCACGTATGATCCTGACGCGAAGAAGAAACGCATTCCGCTCGCTGACTGGCTGAAATATATGGGCAAATCAAAACACCTGCTTAAGGATGAAAATAAAGAAATGCTTGGCGAATTTGAAAAAGAGGTGGAGCGTCGCTGGTCGATTCTGAAAGCGAAGCACGAGAATCCGCTGCTTTAATGGCCGGTAGAACATTCGCGGAGTACCAACGGTGAGTGGCTAAAGTGCTGGTTACAGCTGGGGCTAAATCACTGGCTAGGTATAGTAGGGGAGGTAGCTAGCTAGCTTTATTCCTAATCTGTGCCCTCTCTTTAAAAATGAGCCTGTACTAAAATCGCCTCAAGATGGTTACCTATCTTGAGGTGTTTTTTTTATAATATAGGAGGAATAACGGTAAAGATAGAGAACGACCGGATGTAGAGAAAGCAGTACTTTGAGGGCTTGTGCATTCATGTTAACATTTGGATAGTGAACTTAAACAGGAGAGGTATGAAGGCATCTATGAAACCAATTACAGAAGTTGCAGCAAAGCTAGGGCTGGATATGGATCAGCTTGAACTTTACGGAAAGTGGAAAGCAAAGTTATCCAAGGATGTATGGGAATCCATCTCACACCGCCCAGACGGAAAGCTTATTCTTGTGACTGCGATGAATCCAACGCCAGCAGGGGAGGGCAAGACGCTCACAACGATTGGACTCACACAAGGATTGAACCGAATTGGACGAAAAGCTGCTGCCGCACTGCGTGAGCCATCACTCGGACCATGCATGGGAATGAAAGGCGGAGCGACCGGCAGCGGAAAAGCACAGATTGTGCCGGCGGAGGACATTAATCTCCACTTTACAGGAGATATCCATGCAATTACAGCCGCCCATAATCTGCTCGCAGCACTCATCGATAACCATATTTTCCAAGGAAATGATCTCCGTCTTGACCCGGCTCGTATTGTCTGGAAACGGGCCCTTGATATGAATGATCGGCCGCTGCGTCAGATCGTCATTGGTATCGGTGATAACAACGGCACTGTGCGCGAAGATGGCTTCCTTATTTCGACGGCTTCGGAAGTAATGGCGGTGCTGTGTTTAGCTGAAGATATGGATGATTTAAGAGAGCGGCTGAGCAGGATCGTCGTGGCATACGATATGGACAAACGGCCAGTAACGGCGGGTGAGCTTCGGGCAGTAGACGCGATGTGTGCCCTGCTTAAAGATGCAATCCATCCAAACCTGGTACAGACAATTGAAGGCGACCCAGTGTTTGTTCACGGCGGGCCGTTTGCGAATATTGCCCACGGATGCAGCAGCATACGGGCTACTCGTCATGCTCTCAAGCTTGCGGATTACGTCGTGACTGAAGCAGGATTTGGTGCGGATCTGGGCGCGGAAAAATTCATGGACATTAAGTGTCGTATGGGGAATCTGCAACCTTCAGCTGCGGTCATTGTCGCGACTGTACGTGCGTTAAAATACAATGGTGGTGTGCCCAAGCAGGAACTCCTCACGGAGAATGCCGAGGCGATACATACCGGATTCAGTAACTTACGCCGCCATGTGGAGAACATGCGTACTTTCGGTGTACCGGTAATCGTTGCAATTAACCGCTTTGCGGCAGATACAGAGGCAGAGCTGGCGCAGGTTATGGATCTCTGTGCAGAGCTTGGTATGAAGGCGATTGTCTCCGATGCCTGGGAGCTTGGCGGGGAAGGCTGCCGCGAGTTGGCGCAGGAAGTGGCGGAGCTGGCTGACGGATCGGCAGCGGATACGTTCGAACTGCTTTATCCTGAGGACATGCCAATTACGGAGAAGATTGAGACGATCGTTACGCGAATTTACCGCGGAGCTGGAGTCAAATATCGTCCGGCTGCGAGGCGAGCATTGCAGGAATTGGAACGGCTAGGCGTGCATGACCTTCCTGTCTGCATGGCGAAGACACCATACTCGTTTACAGACCGTCCTGCCGTGCTTGGAGCGCCGGAACAGTTCACGATCGAGGTGCAGGATATCCGGTGGTCGGCCGGCGCAGGATTCGTTGTCGTTCTGACCGGGAAAGTAGTTACGATGCCGGGGCTGCCTGAAGAACCAGCAGCATGGCGCATAAGGCTGGATGAGGCGGGACATATCGAAGGTTTGTATTAATATATAGGCAGGGTTAGACAGCTGTCCTTCGTAAGTAACGATTTTGAATTTGAATAGATAATTTTGAATAAACGATTTTGGTAGACAGTTTAATGCTTTCTGCACACATTGGCATATAAAATGAGGTGTTTCATAGCAAAACGGGGAAGGATGAATGGAGTTGGGATAAGCCAAGATCCATTCATTTCTTCCCCTATTTTTTATAGCAACATATGACTTCAGTACACCCACGTTTATCTATTTGCAGTTTCTAACCATTCTTTTTTAAGTATCGCATACTGGAAGGTGTTTTCGTATTTAGGTGTTCCGTCTTCGTATTTGGTGAACGAAATGAATTCCAAGAAACAGCCCTCTTTTCGCATACCTAATCTCTCACATAACTTCTGGGATCTATAGTTGTCGTCTTCCACGTAGGCATACACTCTTCTCGCTCCTTGTTGTTCGAAGAGATACTGTAATAAGGCTTTCGCGCTTTCACTTGCATACCCTTTACCCTCGTATTTCTGATTAAAATTCCATCCCACATTATAGGTGTCAGGTTCTTCTTTCATAGTGAATAACTCCCCGATCAGATCGCCGCCATCCTTCAGGCAGACAGCAATATAGGAGTCATCTTCACTCTTTTTATTAGCATTAGAGATGGCTTCTTCCCATGTTGAAATTTTATCGCCAAGGAAACAATTCACTCTGGGATTGGATAAATACTCAAGCATGCTCTCCGCATCTTTTTCAGAGAAATTTCTTAATAATAGTCGGTCAGTTTCTATATTTTGCATAAAAAGGCTCCTTTTGAAGTTGAATATATCAATTATAATACTACTATTGATCCAATTGTGATGCCCGTACTATTTACCTCCTATGAGTGTGTTTTTATATGATTTTCGATAAGGGTAAATAACATGCGATCTTTAACATATTAATTCATTTTGACTGTCTTGGACTTACGGCATACTTGGTAATATTGGATGGAAAGCCTCTGTTACATTCCTGAAAAGAAGTAACATAAACCCCGCTTCTAGCGAAGGGGAGGTATATCGTTTATACTGATAAAACCAATTTAGTTCTTAGGAGATGTTTGACGAACCATGAACAAGAAAGAAGTCGCGCACATACGTAAGCAGTTTAAGATGGACCATGATTTACTGAATATTTACGATATTCTTAACGTGTACATTATGAAGGAAACAAACGAAGTATATCACTGGGAGCGGAATCCTTTTGAATTAGTCGAGCGAGAGAAACAGGAGCTGCACATGGGTAATTTTAAAAAACTGCTCACTGGTGAATTAGATCAGAAGTTGTTCGAACTTAAATTTCAAGAAGAAGCAGAGGAACCAGCGCAGGTGCTGTTACACCAAGCTTTAGTAACAGGTGATCCCGAAGAATGGCAGGACCTTATGCTCCTGCTCGTAGATAAAATGTTGGTCGATGCCAAATATGAACGGGATACCGTAATTACGTTCGTGCGTGGACAGTACTACTTGCCGACCAAAGCCAGAAATGAAGAAGCTGAGGAGAGCGGGAAAGACGAGGTGTTCGCACATCCGTTCATCCTATGCAGTGTGAATTCTACGGAGAAGCAGAAGAAAACACTCTTATTTGACTATGTGGAGAGAGAATATAAGTACAATGTGAATGTAGATCCGATTATCAAGCTCAGTTCGCCGGAGCAAGGGTTCTTTTATCCTAGCGTGACAGACAATTACTCCGATGTGAACCGTATTTTGTACTGTACGGGGAAATCGAACTTTCCAGATCCGCATTTCATCGAACAGGTCTTAACTGCCGAAAGGTCAGTGACGGCGCTGGAAGAGAGAGCGATCTTCGAGGACATCGTGAAGGAAGTAGCGGGTGAAGAACTTGATGCTTCTACCATCGCACAAGTATACGAAGAGATTCAGTATGTGATTGAAACGAACGAGGAAGAGGAAGAACCACCGAAGCTGGATTATAAAGATTTAGAACGTGTCCTGACGGTAAGCGGCGTAGAGGACGTAACACCGGAGAAAGTGGAGCGGGCATTTGAAACAATTATTGATGATAGGAACTATGAGCTGAAAGCGAGCAGCGTTATGCCGAAATATACCACAAAATCGATTAAAATCGATACCAAGGTAGCCACGATTTCGGTGAGCCCGCAGGATTTAAAGTATGTGAAACAGGTGAATTTCCAAGGGAAACGATGCATCATGATTGAGGTCGATGAAGATGTCGTGATCGAAGGATTCACGCTTAGTACGGAGACGTTGTAGATTAGTTTTTTATGTCAGATGTAAAGTTAACAGCATGAATAATTCCAAAGCGATGCTTTAAATAAATTTTTTAAAAATAAAACGGAGCTCCCTCACGAGGTTGCTCCGTTTTTTCGTCTATATTCTGAAGGGAATATTAAGGAGGAAGATTATGTTAGAATAAAAATCATCAAATCGCAATTATTTGGAGGTAATCTCTCTTGATCATTCAACTAGGTAATTTCGAAGTGAATTCTGGGCAACTGGTTGTTGCTGACCCTTGTTATGAACTAGATACCAATACCGTTATCATGGGTGTGTTAGAGCTTGCTGCGAATGGTACTTGGAACACGGAAGTAGAGAAGGTGGAAATTCCAGATTGGGGTGAAGCTAATGCTAAACTGACGGCTTATCATCAATCGGTTGCTGAACAGGGAACATTCTTGGAGTGGATCAAGTGTCCCTTTGTGGTTGGGGTGGATAGCGGACAGGCTGGGATTTTTGATAGTAACCATTACCGAATTCCTGATGTGGCTAATCACAGCGGTAATGCTGATACAGATAGCGAATGGTATTTAGCCTGTTGTGATATCACCGACAATGGGGAAGAAGCGGGTGTTCTGACGGGTGGCGTTGTATCTCGTACCGGTATGGGTGATGGTGCTTACGGTGTGTATAAAGCAGTTAATGGGCAGAGTCAGGTAGTTGGTGTGAAGATTGTGTTTATTAGGAATTAACTCTCTACTAATAAGACTAAATAAAAAACAAGCGCAAACGGCCATGGAAGGGTATCCTTGTATGGCCGTTTTATTAGGATACACGACAATAAGTGCAACCCATGACTGCCAATCTGTAGAAGGAAAAGATATCTATTTTAATGAAGGGCTAGAGAGGTGAAAATATGTACCAATATCATGGTTGGGCAGTCATATTAGAAAGTACTGGTGACGAGGTAAGTAATGAAAAAGAAATAAAGATTGTTGAAGCAATTAAAAAGTACATTGAAGATTTGCAGCTGAATGTAGATGTATTAGATATGAAGGCGGTAAATGGACAATATCATCTTTGGATGACGGGATTATGGAATCGTGAGCCTTCATTAAAATTTAGCCCTGTAGAAATAATGAAGGATATAGGGATTATTGCACCTGGCTCATATGGAATGCTCTATGTATTTAATGATGAGCATCCAAAACATTTTAATGAGTTTAGAGTATATGCTCTTGCAAGGGGGAACGTGGAAGAGAAAGGTGACCCATTTTTGTCACCACTAATACCCGTTGTAACTGATGACATTGAAGCAGCTGACACGGAGTAACACGAGAAACTGCAAGATGCCCTCCACCTCGTTATCATCAGACCCTAATAATATTTAGAATGGAAAACAGCTTACGAATCTTTTGAGTACGAGGTGTCATCCTTGGCTTGACTCTGCCAACTGAATAAAAAGCAAGCGCAAACGGCTATGAAAGGGGAATCCTTTTATGGCCGTTTAGTTAGGTATATATCATACTGAGAAATCGTGGTGCCACTATAATAAGCAGTATAGGGCTACTTAGCTCTTCAGAACTATTATTGAAATAAAAAGTCTGAATCTTTCAGAATCTCCTCTTCAATTCCATCAATATGAAGGACTCCGGAATCTTTCGCTGATTCCATATTATGGATAAAATATAGAATTAATGAAATGTTGGAGAGGATGCGGATGTCTAGAATACTTGTTCCGCCTGAGGTGCTGATCCGAGTTTCGGATGAAGCTGCAAGGGCTGCGGAAGAACTAGAAACGATCAAAAGCTTTTTGGACCAACAGATTAGGGGCTTGATGGCATCCTGGGATGGGACGGCAAGTGCCCGATTTTTCGTGGATTTTCAGCGAATCAACTTCGAAATGAATAAAACAATTGAACAACTTAGAATCATTAGCCAGGATTTGAAAAGCATTGCCCTCCGATTTATTCAGGCAGATGAAAGCATAGAACATTGGAATACAGCATCTGCTGCAAGCAACAACACCGAAGTAAACACGTTTCAGGATCATGCAGAGGATTTTTGGCAGGGGTTTCAGTCTGGAGCAAAGTCTATAGGGAGTTCGTTGATAGATACAGCTACATCTTTGGTTGAAGACCCACTTAGCACAGTGGGAGATATGGCCTATAATGCAACCATTGGAACCGCAGAAGAAATCATCGATACTGCGGTTTGGGGAGGCAAAATGATCTTCGATGCAGACACGCGGGAGAAGTTCGCCGAAGATGTTGAAGATTCGGGCGGTACATCCAACTATTTGGGACAACAGGCTGCCGTTTTTCTGGCTGGCTTGACCACGCGACGGATTGGCCTCAAGGCTCATCCTAATTTCAAGCATGATTCGGGTGGAGATGGAGGGAAGAGTACTGGGGGGATGATGGGTACTGGTGTTAGTCATGAAACCATTATTAACTCAGCAACACAGGCTAAAAAAGGTGGAGAGACTGTTGTAGGACATGCTCTTCAAAAACATGCAGGGAGAAATCCTGAAATTTGGGGTAAAGTTAAGGGTGGTTCAGACCAAATTAATCAGACAGCAAAGAAGCATTTGGAGGGAATTATTAATGCTCCGGGGGATTTTGTTAAAGTTACAAACGATAGGGGAATCACATTCCTAGAAAAGAAATTACCTGATGGTCGGGGAGTAAGACTAAATAAAGACGGAACATTTAAGGGCTTTATTGACCAATAGAGGGAGTGGTTCGTTTGGAAAACGTTGAAATTATACTAGAGGACTTCCGAAAAGATGAGTTAGATAAGTTAATTTCTGATGAACTTAATATTGACTTAGTGGAGGTGAAGTCCTCCCATTTCTTTGACAACAAAAGTGGAGCAGATATTGAATTTCATCAAATCAAAAGTTTCAAGGACGTACTTTCACCAATTGGAACGGGAAATGTTTTTCTGAAACAAATGGAAATAGGATGTAGTTTAAAAGATGTGCTGATAATATTTTCCTTTGATGAAGAAATTGGAGATATTACATTTAATTTTTCCGAGAATGAGCTATACGAGGGCAAGAGTTCAGATGTAAGGCTGAACGTCAAAAAAATATTAGAAACTCTAGTAGATCTAAAAGATAAATTCAATATTCCAAATATCAGGATCGGTTTTGAGCCTGCATCTGACGATGATACTTGCTTAGTGAAAATTGGTCAGGAAGTAGTTGATTTTGAGAGTGCCGTAGAACGTATTTTGAGCTAATACCCGAGACCTTGAAGGACATACACACCCTATTATGATTCTTTTATTGGTGGGGCTACCCAGTGCCGACTGAACCCATCATTCAACCTATAATGCATTTAGAGAAGTACTTGATATCCATATCATGATGATAAACTTTCAAAGGCTTATTCCAACTTATAATGAGTAAAGAATAAGCTTTTTTGCATTGTTAATAAAAAAATCAATGTCCACCCGATTTCAGCCTCTAAAAAAGTTTACAAAAGTTCACTAATTTATAAAATGGGTGGAAAATTTAATGTTATAATGGAAGTTGGTCTGCTGAACATGAACATGATACATAGGAGGGAGATGAAGTTGTATGGACCATATGATTTTCGAAGTTGGAACCGCTTTATTACTTATTGCGATCTTTTCACTGATTGCAGGTAAATTCAAGTTTTCAATCATACCCTTTTTAATTGTGTTAGGGATGATCGTTGGGCCGCACGCCCCGACACTAGGGTTGATTGATTTGACCTTCATTGAAAGTAATGAAGTGATCGCCTTTTTAGGTCGGATCGGGGTTCTGTTTTTATTATTTTATATAGGACTCGAGTTCTCCGTATCTAAATTAATTAAATCAGGCCGCAATATTGTGTTTGGTGGAACGGTCTATGTTCTGATCAATTTTATTATCGGTTTAGCTTATGGTTTCATGGTGAGCTTCCCGTTATATGAAACGTTAATTATTGCAGGGATGTTATCTGTATCCTCTACGGCCATTGTGGCAAAAGTACTCGTCGATTTCAGACGGACGGGTAACTCTGAGACAGAGCTTATCCTGGGTATGATTTTGTTTGATGATTTGTTCCTCGCTGTTTTCCTATCCGTGATGTCTGGTCTACTCCTAGGGGGAGCAACGTCTATTGGTGGTATTCTGCTATCTGTAGCACTCTCAATGGGGTATATGTTACTATTCTTCGTCATTGCAAGAAAAGGAACGCCTTTGCTAAATAAGCTGCTTAATATTACATCCAATGAAATATTCATTATCGTTGTATTCTCACTTTTGTTCTTTATCGCTGGTTTTTCCGAGACTCTGCATGTAGCAGAAGCGATCGGGGCTTTATTATTTGGGTTAGCTCTATCGGAAACAACCCACAGTAAGAGGATCGAACAGCTCGTGGTTCCGTTCCGAGATTTCTTTGGTGCCATCTTCTTCTTCAGCTTTGGTCTAAGTATTGACCCGTTAACACTGGGTGATGCGGCATGGATCGCCATTGGGGCTGTTGTGTTAACAATGATAGGGAATATTCTAGCAGGAATGATCGCTGGACGAAAAGCGGGACTATCTCATAAAGCTTCGACCAATATTGGTCTTACGGTGATGGCTCGGGGAGAGTTCACGATCATAGTAGCTAATTTAGGGATATCAGCTGGTTTGTTACCGATTTTAAAACCATTTTCGGCACTATATGTGTTAATATTGGCTATTCTTGGTCCACTACTAGCGAAAGAATCAAAACATATCTATAATGGCTTAAATAAACTGTTTAGATGGAACCAAGTAAAGGAAAAACCGAAAGAGGAAAAATGGAACGAATCCATCTGATCTTTTTAAATAATGGAGGTATATAAATATGGGAACTATAAGAGAATCTGATCTTCCTGGAATAGGAAAAAAGTATCAATTGGAAGCGAATTCAGGCAGTAAGATCGTGGTAGTCATCCATAATGATGGAAGAAGAGAACTCTATCATTTTTTAGATGAGGATCCAGATGAATGCATCTCTCAAGTAAGCTTGGATGATGAAGAGTCCAGACAGATTGCTTCGATTATTGGAGGCATGCAGTACAAACCGAAGGCACTTGATACGGTTCAAGTAACGCTTGATGAACTCGTCATTGAATGGTGCAAAATAGAGCCGCACTTTAAAAGCATTAATAAAACAATCGAAGAATTACATGTTAGAGCCCGCACGGGTGCAACGATCCTTGCTATTGTAGAGAAGGGAAAACAGAAGATTAATCCTGGCCCGCAAGATAGACTGATGCTCGGGATGACGCTTGTTGTAGCGGGAGAGAGAAAACAAATTAAGCAGCTGAATGATCTATTGTTAGAAGGGTAATGAAGGCTTGGTGGCACTGATATGAAAAGTCGATATACGCTAGTTAATATCGTCATAAATGAACGACAAAAGACGCTTAGGAATCAATCCCTAGAAGCGTCTTTATTTTGTATATTTTACTTTTTACCTTTAGACTATACCCACCCCGTAAACTCAAGTATAGACGCATTCGCGGATTGTGCTTCTGATTGCACCCCTTTACGCCACTGTTTAGGAGACTTCCCCATAAGTTTGGAAAAACAACGATTGAAGCTGGATATGGACTGAAATCCGACTTGCTCAGATATAGAAAGAATGGAATCATCCGTACGTTTTAACTGCTTGCAGGCTTCTTCAATCCGGGTACTGTTTAGAAAATCGAGAGGAGAGGTTCCCATCATTTCATGGAACTTTCTACGGAAATGAGTAGGGCTTAAATGGCATAAATCGGCTAGAAAATTGATAGTGATCGGTCTCATGTAATTTTTCGTGATATATTCCAGAACCGGTGAAATAACAAAATCACCTTTCACATTTTGCTCGGTTTCTTGATTTGCCAAGGGGAGACTCATGGAGTGAATTCTAAGAAGTTCGATATATAAAGATAATAGTAAGCCTAAGGCACTTTCCTGATAGTGAGTATTCTGCTGTTTCAGTTCTTCTACAACCGACGTCGCAAGGGTATAAATCTTCGGATGGTTCTCTTTGTTAAATATACAGTTCATTCCCTTTAGCATCTGCAGGTTGGGTTCGAAGTTATGGTATGCACCTTTAAATGAATACCTAAAGAGGTCTTCCGGCGAAAAAAAGAGATAGGACCAGCGACTGGCTGTATTTGGTGAACTATACGTCGTATGAGGGAGATACCTCGGAATGAAGGTTACATCGCCGGCTTGAAAAGGGATAGACTCTCCTTTGATCTCCATAAAGCCGCTGTCTGAATGACAGATTCCAATCTCCAAATGGTTATGAAAATGGAGATGCTCGCTTTTGATATCAGAAATCTTCCAGCGTTCACCGCTTAACAGCAAGATCGGGAAGTTGAGAGGCAAGCTGTAGTGACGGTATTCAATGACCGGTTTCTTTTTTCTGGGCATACTCCATACTCCCATTCCGTTGATTTGTGCCTAGTATAGGCTAACAATATTCCAATTTCAACCTTATATATGCTATAAAGGGTTGAAAATGCGTAGTTTTTATTTGAATATGCTTAGATATAGCCCAACAAAGCGGTTTACAATAGTTATATTAAAGCGCTTCCATTGGTGTCGGATCGCTCTCACTCACCACTTAAGATGTGTACGAACGAGAGGAGAATACAGATGCTTCAATTAAACTATGACAGAGAAGAGATCATAAGGATCATCGACAACGTCGTCAAAAAAACAATGGCAATGGATTTAACATGGGACTGGCCTTGCGGTGTGGCTTATTATGGGGTATCCAGAGCCTATCAAACAACAGGGAATAAAGAGTATCTGAATATGCTGATTCATTGGGCAGATGAATATATCGAGCTTGGCCTGCCGCATTGGACGGTAAACACATGTGCTATGGGGCATATGCCGATCACATTGTATGAAGAAACAGGGGATCAGAAATATTGGGATATTGTGATGAGCAAGGTAGATTATCTCCAGAACCATGCGCTCAGGTTTGGGGACAATGTTCTGCAGCATACGGTATCGGCGAATAATGATTTTCCAGAACAAGCTTGGGCGGATACTTTGTTTATGGCGGCATTTTTCCTGCTCCGTGTAGGAACCAAATTGAAAGATGAGGCAATGATCCAGGATGCCCTCAATCAATATTACTGGCATATCAAATACCTGCAAGATCCTAGCACGGGTTTTTGGTACCACGGCTATAACAATGTCAATCAGGATCATATGTCTGGATTTTTTTGGGGAAGAGCGAATGCTTGGGGAGCTTATACGATGTCACAAGTGAAGATACTTTTGAAAGACTGGTATTTGTATCCTCAGTGCATGGACGTGGAGTGTTCGCTTCGAGATCAACTTGCGGGGCTAAAGCTTGTCCAGACGGAGAACGGCTTGTGGCGGACCATACTTGATGATATGGAATCTTATGAAGAAGTGTCTGCCTCTTGCGGTATTGCAGCTGCAATGATTAATAACGGTAACCCGCTGCATACCAAATATGTGCAAAAAGCCTTGAATGGCATATTAAACCATATTACCGAAGACGGCCGAGTACTCGGTGTATCAGGCGGTACAGCGGTGATGAAAGACCGGGAAGGGTATCGTAATATTCCAAAAGACTGGATTCAGGGCTGGGGCCAAGGCCTCGCACTTTCTTTTCTATCCGATATGCTTACATAGGAGGAATTAATCTTGTCTAAAAAAACAACGGGATCCTTTACTCTGCCAGGAGAATCAGGTTATGAGACACTTACGCTACAGTTAGCGGAGCGGTGGGGCGCTGATGTGATCCGTGATAGTGACGGTACGAAATTATCCGATGAGATTATTAACGCAGGATACGGTATTTATTCGACGATTTGTATCATCAGAGATCATAACGAATGGGCAAGAAAGAATCTCGATAAGCTGCAGCAATGTTTTTTAATTACGGGTGCGAAGGTCGCTGTACAAGATTATATCTCGATTTATCTAATGGAAGATTTCTTTGACGAACAATTCCGAGTAAATGACTCCAAAGAAGCGCTGAAGTATTGGCAAGTGTATGACCGGACAACAGGGGAAGAAGTTCCTAGAGAACAATGGAATTATGAAAGAGAATCAGGAAATGTAGTCATCAGCGGAATTACCCCTTGGCATAAATACACAGTAAGCTTCATGGTCTACCGGATCTGGGAAGAGATCTCCATGTACAATCACACAACGAATCATTGGGACAAAGAGCATTTGATGCAGATCGATCCGATGTATGCGGATACGCAAAAGTATCTGCTGGAGTGGATGGAAGCTTGGTGCGAGCAGCATAAGGAGACAACCGTTGTTCGGTTCACCTCTTTATTTTATAATTTCGCCTGGATTTGGGGCAGTAATGAACGCAATCGCCATCTGTTCACAGACTGGGGGGCCTATGATTTTACGGTAAGTTCAAGAGCACTGGATCTTTTTGAAAAGAAATATGGATATTCGCTTACAGCCGAAGATTTTGTGAATGGCGGAAAATATCGCGTCAGTCATATCCTAGCGGAGCAGCGGAAGCTCGACTATATGGCATTTATCAATGATTTTGTCATTGATTTCGGGAAGCAATTAATTGATATTGTCCATAAGCATGATAAGCTTGCGTATGTTTTTTACGATGACAGCTGGGTGGGGATGGAACCGTACAATGATCGCTTTCAGGAATTTGGATTTGATGGAATGATTAAATGTGTATTCTCTGGTTATGAAGCAAGGCTTTGTTCCGGTGTGAAAGTAGATACGCATGAGATACGGCTGCATCCTTATCTTTTCCCGGTTGGTTTAGGCGGGCTTCCTACTTTTATGGAAGGCGGGGACCCAACGCTTGATGCCAAAAAGTATTGGATCAATATCCGGCGCGCTTTGCTGCGTGAGCCGATTGACCGGATTGGACTTGGCGGATATTTGCATCTGGTAGAGCCGTATCCCGATTTTTGCGATTACATTGAGAAGATTGCGAATGAATTCAGAGAGATTAAAGAGCTGCACGATAAAGGAAAACCGTATCATATCAAGACAAAAGTAGCGGTTCTGCATAGCTGGGGCAAGCTGAGAGCCTGGACATTGTCTGGACATTTCCACGAAACCTATATGCATGATTTGATTCATATTAATGAAGCTCTATCGGGACTGCCGATTGAAGTTCAGTTCATTGATTTTGAAGATATCCGTCAGGGCGTATTGCAAAATTGTGATGTAGTCATTAATGCGGGATCTGCCGGTTCAGCGTGGAGCGGTGGAGGGAACTGGCATGACCACAAGTGTGTGGACTTACTGACGAAATGGGTGTATGAGGGCGGTACTTTTATTGGAGTTAATCAGCCATCGGCAGTAGAAGGGCACGATACCTTTTTCAGAATGTCACACGTTCTCGGTCTGGATGAGGATACCGGCGCAAGGGTGGCTCATGGAAAATGGACTTTTGAAGCTTCGGACGAGCATGGCTTCGTACCTGAAGGAGCAAGTATAGCACCAAAGAATAACATTTATCTCACGGACGGATCAGCTGCAGTCGTGGGTGAAGTGAGTGGAATGGTAACTCTGTCTACGCATACCTTTGGAAAAGGGAAAGGGATTTACCTTCCTTCCTTTGAATTCAGTTTGGAAAATACAAGATTACTGCTGAACATCATTCGTTATGCCGGAGATGAGTTACATGAGACGAAATATATTACGGATAATTTATATACAGAATGTACTTATTACCCAGAGAGTAAGATATTAGTTGTGATTAATAACAGTGATGAGGTTCAGAGGACAACGATTGATACGGAATATGGAAAACAAACCATGGAGCTTGAGCCGTATGACACGATTATTAGAACGATTGGTGAATTAGTGATTAAATAAACCGATGAAAAGTGATCGGATAGGAATACACGTTGATTAATCCAAAGTCTATCTATAAGGGATGTGCTTCACATTCAAGTAAAGCCTTATAGGTAGACTTTTATTATGTAGGTGATTCTCCTCCTGTTGCCAGCTATCTTCACAGATTTTTTTGCAATATCTATTTTATAGATGATGATTTCTTCTTATCGCTAAAACAGAACGTAAACTTAGACAAGCCATTTGAATAGACAAAGAGGGTAAACCGATCTAGTGCCAGCAATTAACAAAGTTAATAAGATGCGATGTACTTTGTTTTGTATTAATGAGGTAGTAATGAGAGTGAGCAAGTGTAGTGATCTTTTTGGTTATTAGGTATATAATTATAAAAAATATATGTAAAAATATACTTAAATGGTTTTAATTTTAAAATGTAGAGAAGGGAAATGTTTATGAAGAATAGAGCGGCCTACGTTATAATTGCATTGATTCCGTTTCTGATGATAACCGGAATTTTGTGGATGCGGAATCTATCCGAAAAAGGAATTCAAATCATGCCGTATTCGATTGCTTTTTGTGTTATGCTTACCGTTTTATTTTTCTCCTTGATGTATTTGTTACGAAGAAAAGTTTGATGTTGGAGATTATTAGAGCTGTAAAAAAAGGTGAAATAATAAAAGAGAAATCAGGTAGGGCGGAGAGAAGGCGGATGAGCTCCATGCAGGCCTTTGAAAAGGATTTACAGGTTTAAGAACTCCATTGTTGCGAGACAAGTATTTGGACAAACTATTTTCAGCTCTACTATGCTATTAAATCGGATAAGGACATGTTGGTACGAATTAGGTACTGTCATGTCCTTTTATCATTTTGATGAAATAATACGAATGATGCTCTCTCATATACTGGAAGACTACTTCATTTGGAATAAAGAGTGATATTTTTTCTTGAGAGGGAATATCTATAACTAGTAATAAATTTAATAGTGAGGTGCTATATGAATTCTGTCTATATTACAAGTTTAGGTAAGTTCCTTCCAGGCTCTCCCGTTAGCAATGATGAAATTGAAGATTATCTTGGCAAAATAGGAGGTAAGACATCCAAGACCAAGCGGATTATTCTGGAGAAGAATCAAATTCGTTATCGCTACTATGCGATGAATAAGGAACAAAAGAGTATATATTCCAACACAGAAATGGCTTCCTTGGCTATTCGTGATGCACTCAATCGGAATGGGAATGTGGAAGAACATCAGATTGGATTCCTAGCGGCCGGTACAACAAGAGCTGACTTACTCCTCCCTGGATTTGCAAGTATGGTACATGCCGAGACTGAATTACCTGTTATGGAAATTTCATCGCATACGGGGTTATGTGCCAGTGGAATGCACGCCCTCAAGAATGCTTATTTACATATAAAATCGGGTGAGAATACAGTAGCAATCTCATGTGCCAGTGAGTTTCTGAGCCGGGAATTTAAACATACAAAGTTTGAAGCACAAAAGAATTATGCGAACGGTCGAGTACCATTTGATACGGATTTCTTAAGATTTATGCTGTCAGATGGTGCAGGTGCAGCGGTACTGCAAAATGCTCCTTCCCAGGAAGGTCAGTCGCTGCGAATTGAATGGATAGACAACAAGTCTTATGCGAATCAATACGATGTTTGTATGTATTCAGGAATGGATAAAGAGAGCGGTATCTCTTCCTGGCTTGATTATCCATCTATTCATGAAGCGGCAGATCAAGGAGCCCTTAATCTGAAGCAAGATGTGAGGCTTGTTAATGAAATTACAAAGGTGGGAACGAATCAAATCCTGGAGCTGATAGAGGAAGGTAAGATTAATCCCGAAGCAATTGACTGGATGGTCTGCCATTATTCATCTCATTTTTTCAAAGAGGAAATATTTCGGTTGTTTGAGCTGGGTGGAGTGAACATCCCTGAAGAGAAGTGGTTTACGAATTTATATACGAAAGGTAATACCGGATCGGCTTCAATCTATATTATGCTTGAGGAATTGCTGAATTCGGGTCGTTTAACAGAGGGAGAGCAGGTGCTGTGCGTCGTTCCCGAAAGTGGGAGATTTCAAAGCTGTATTATGATGCTGACCGTTATGGGATCTCCATTGGAAATGAACGATTACAGAAACTAAACGATGGCATGAAGTAAAGGGATAGAATTTACAAAAAGAAAAGAAGGTAAAGGGAAAAGGATAGATGAACAGGAGTAAAACCTGTATTCATCTATCCTTTTTTGCTCAGTGATAACCTTGTTTATTACAATGCTATTTATTGACCTAGTAATAGGTTAGGTTATATTAAATGTTAAATAAGGGAAATACATAAAAATTTTCAAAAAAATAAGCCAAATTACCTTCCCGTCTATCTAATAGATGTAAAACAAAAACGAAAGGAGGAAATGCGATGAAACATGAACGTTTAGTAAAGAAAGCGCAAAAAGGAAACGATAAAGCCTTTTTACTTCTTTTTCAGCAGTATGAAGCAGATATTTATCGAATGGCCTATGTTTATGTGAAAAATAAAGAAGATGCACTAGATCTTGTTCAAGAAGTGGCCTATCAGTCGTTTAAGAATATCAGTACTTTGAAAAAACCAGAGTATTTTAAGACTTGGCTCATGAAAATTACAATCAATTATGCACTGAGCTTAATCAATAGAAATAAAAAAGTGATCCCGTTACATGCAGACTTTGAAGTGCCTGCTGGGACAGAAGATGAAGATATTGCACTTACGATATCTTTAAATAAGCTGATTGATACGTTGAAAGAGGATGAGAAGAGTGTCATTTTACTAAAGTATTACGATGATCGCACACTAAAGGAAATTTCAGAGATATTAGATATTCCGCTTGGAACCGCAAAGTCTGTTCTTTACCGCGCTCTAGGTACGCTTCGTCAACAATTAAAGGAGGAGGCAGGTATTTATGGGTCATCATATTAAGCAAGAGTTATCTAATATCGAAATCCCTGTGGAGCTTCATGAAAGAAGTAAATTGGGTGTTCGTAAGGCAAAATCTGAAATGGGCAGTATACGGAAGCGTTCTTCTAAAAAAAGATGGGTGATCGCTGGTATTGCTGCTTGCTTAGTGATCCCAACCAGTGCATTTGCTTATCAAGCATTGCTAGTAGATGATATCTATGGTTCCTTTGAGAATCTGAAAAAACATGGGATTCATATTACAATGGAAGGTTACTTATTAGCTAATGCAAAATTAAATCAAGCAAAAGGTAACCTAGGAAAAGAAGAATTCAAACAATTTAAAGATGCATTACACGTAATTACAAATGCAAAAATTGAATATGGCGATAAAAATGGAAACATCGATTATTCTCAAGTACCTGCAGAACAATTAGAGAAAATGAAAGTATTATTGAGCGAAATTCAACCCTACTTTGACAAAATAAACGGACTGCCCTCAAGTAAAGAGGTGCTAACAGCAGAAGAATACGAACAGTACATGCAAACTTTAATCACTTATGAAACGATTCAGGCAAAACTAGGGCTCTCTAGTATTAAAGAAATCAATGCAGTTCCTGCAGAATTCAGAGAGGAATTCAGGAAAGCTCGAGACTACTTAACTTATGTATACGAAAAACAAGCTGGAAATTGATGATCCTAGCCTTCTTTTCGGAACTCTGCTTGTAAAGTTTTTATATCAAGACTGAGAATTTATCATCAAGCCAATGCCCATCACTAATCTCCTTTGTGTGGCTGCAGCAGCAGCCTTTTTTCTTCGTGTAGAGCATTAAATTCAGGACATGGAATAGCTAACAAAAAAACAAAGTACACCACATATAAAGTGTGATGCACTCTGTTATCTTTTCTATTATTTCCTCTATCTAGTTAAACCCAAAGATGTAACTTTAGGAGGTACTCTCCATTGCTCTCATCGACTCAGCAACCTTCACCATCATGGAGCATTCCACCCGCTTACGGAAGACGTCACAGCTAAAGTCATAAGTGCCGTTGATCGAACCTGTTGCATGCAGAGCATTGGCAGGACAGCCGCCGCTGCAATAAAGTTTCGCCCAGCAATATTTGCATTCTGGTTTTGAGTAGCAGTTGCTCTCTTTGAACTGACACTGCAGATCTGTCCGTGTGATGCCATCCCACAGATTGCCCATGCTGTACTCTTCATCTCCGACGAACTGGTGACAAGGGAAAAGCTCGCCCCATGGCGTTACCGCAAGATATTCCGTTCCCGAACCGCATCCCGTAATTCTTTTCTGGATACAAGGTCCTTCGGAGAGGTCCAGCATGTAATGATAGAAGGTGAAGCCTTCGCCTTGTTCATCACGGTTGATCATTTCTTTAGCGAGAATTTCATACTGGTTATAAATTTCCGGGAGATCTTTTTCGGTTAGTGCATAAGGCTCCCGGGGATCACAGATAACCGGCTCCATCGAGATTTTATCAAAACCAAGGTCTGCGATATGAAAAATATCATTTGTGAAATCCACATTGTTCCCCGTGTAGGTTCCCCGCACATAGTATTCTTGGTCTCCGCGCTTTTGAACGAATTCCTGAAACTTCGGCACAATATGGTCATAACTGCCTTTTCCATTCACCGTTGTACGCAGCCGGTCATGAACTTCTTTTCTTCCGTCCAGACTGAGTACAACGTTGTACATTTCCTGATTTAAAAATTCGGTAACTTCATCGTTCAGCAGCATGCCGTTTGTCGTAAAGGTGAAGCGGAATTTTTTCTTATATTCTTTTTCTTTGCTTCTGGCATAAGCGACAATCTGTTTAACGACTTTCCAGGCCATAAGCGGTTCGCCGCCGAAAAAGTCTATGTCTAGGTTCCGGTGATGACCTGAATTCTCTAGAAGGAAATCAATCGCTTTTTGCCCAACCTCATAACTCATGATTGCCCGGTTGCCATTATATTTCCCTTGACTCGCGAAGCAATAATCGCATGATAGATTACACGTATGTGCGACATTGAGGCATAGCGCTTTCACATATGTTTTTCGATTTTTTAAATCCATGGAGAGATTCTCATACGGATCGCTTGTAAAGAGCTGTCCTGAATCTTTGAGTTCCTCAACAGCGGCGATTGTATCCCGGATGTCTTCCTCTGTAATATCCGCATCCTGTTTATATTCTTCAAGCATTAACCTCAGAATTTCTTCTGGAGGTGTCTGCTCATATAGCTCAATAATTTTATATGCCAGGTCATCAACAACATGCACCGAACCGCTGTAGGTATCGAGCACGATATTGTATCCGTTCAGTTGATATTGATGAATCATTCTTAGTATCCAAGCTCCTTACTTGTTCATTGGGTTTTCACAACGCTGGTTAGCAACCCCGCAAGAAGTCTTGCAAGCGGATTGGCAAGAGGTTTGGCAAGCGCCGCATCCGCCGTATTTTTCAGTATCCATTAGTCTGCGAGTACTTAGTGTTACAATTCTTTTCATCATGATAACTCCCTTGTCTTAGATTCATTCAAAAGTAACAAAATGATATGTACTTCAGTGAATTATGGTATCTATAACGAAGGGGAGAGATCAATCAAATAAATCACACCTAGAAATCATTAGTATGGAAGCTTCCTGAGAAGATGAGCCGGTCCGTTGGGATCGGCTTTTTGGCATGGTGCCCCCCGGAAGTCAGGGTTCTAACTCGTCTTGCATACCGCTATGTAGGGAGTCTTACCTGGTTAACTATCTGAGGGAGGTTTAATTAAATAGAAGAATTGATGGGAAAATTGGCGCTCTTTTTAAACATTATGATTACGCATCTAAGAACAGAGGGAGGGGTGAACGTCATAGACACAGAACAAAAAGAACTAAATTACGATGACATTCAAGGAATCGTTTTACAAGAACGGCCAACCCCTTATGTAGGAACTTATGTACTGTTATCCATCGACCACCTGCAGGATGGGAAAGCGATGCTGCAGCGGCTTCTCGATGAAGTAACATCAGCTGGAGAGTGGAGTAAACCTCACGAAGGTGCTTGGGTCAATGTTGGTTTTACTTTTCGCGGGCTGCAGAAGCTAGGGGTTCCTCAGGATTCGTTAAACAGTTTCGACAAAGAGTTCCGGGAGGGCATGGCTGCCCGGGCCGCAAAGCTAGGCGATGTGAACGAAAGCAGCCCGGAACACTGGGAAGACCCGCTCGGTACTGACAAAGTTGACGTGGCGCTTGCTCTGTTTGCGTCTACTGAGGAAGCGCTCCATCAGGCAGAAGAAGCAGCTCATCGAATTCATAGCGACTTACGGGGTATATCGGTTATTTACAGGCTTGAGGTCGGTATGAATCCTGACGGTCGTACGCACCTTGGCTTCATGGATGGAATTAGCAACCCGAGAATCCAAGGAAATCATATACCGAATGCGGTGGGACAGGAAGATGAGATTAAAGCCGGTGAATTCCTGTTCGGATATGTAAACGAATCCGGTACCGTAACCAAGGGCCCGGAACCGGTAGAACTGGGTCATAACGGTTGTTACCTCAGTCTTCGTAAACTCCATATGAGAGTTGCGGCTTTTCGCCGTTATTTGCGGGAGCATGCCGATCATCGGGATGATGAAGAACTTTTGGCTGCAAAAATGGTGGGTAGATGGCCAAGTGGTGCCCCTTTAAGTCTGGCCCCGGAAACGGATGATCCAGCACTCGGGGAAGATATCCACCGCAGAAATGCATTTACGTATGCGGATGATCCGAAAGGTTTCAAATGTCCGGTAAGCTCGCATATTCGGCGTGCTTTTCCACGGGACAGTTTGCAAGATTTTGTAGTTAATGTGAACATTCATCGGCTGCTTCGGCGGTCGACAATGTATGGTCCTGTACTGCCCGAAGGGGTCATGGAGGATGACGGACAGGATAGAGGAATTATTTTTGCAGGAATATGTAGCTCATTGTCTCGGCAGTTCGAATTTATCAAAACGGATTGGTTAAATGGAGGCAATTTCGCCGGCATATCAACCGAAAAAGACCCGATTACCGGAAAAAATGAAGGGGAAGGGATATTTACGATTCCAGACAAGCCTATTCGTCACCGAGTAAAGGAACTTCCCAGTTTCTCCATTACTAAGGGCGGCGAGTACTTTTTCATTCCCAGTATGACGGCAATACGGTGGATGGTGGAGCTGGATTAACATCATATCTAAGGAGGAATTAACATGAAAGAAGAACAAAATCAGACGAATCCGATTACTAGCGCTGGACGAGCAGGTTTGCGGGAAGGTGAGATATCCGAACTTACGATTATTGCGCCGCTTAAAGAAGGGGGTGCAGATCGTCTTCGTGAGAAGTTGAAAAAAAGCGCTTCGAGACAAGCCGAGACAATGGCGCGGATCGCGACCGTTCACGATATGCGTTTTGTGATTTTTGATAATGACACACGCTTGCTATTTGCGACAGCTTACGATGGCGATTGGGATAGTTATATTGATGACTTTGGAACCGAAATTCCGGATTTGTTAAATAATATGTTTAATGAAGTGGTAGACTTTCCGGGAATTGAATCTGCGGAAGCGAAAGACTACATCGCCAAATATCAGGTAACTGCATCCGGTTGGTACAGTGCTTATCCTGATGCTACGGTCAAAGATATTTGGCGCGGTCAGCGTATGATGAAGTCCTGGAATGACCTATTAGACGCTTCACAAAGCTAGAAAAAAGGGGATGATGATATCCCCTTTTTTGTTTTGATAAATGACAAAGAGGTGAACGAAAATGGATAATAAAAATGTTGAACCATCTGGACTTGCTGCTGAAGCCGTAGACTCCATTGAGGAAGTAGCAGGTAAATATCCAAGTTACTGACGTGCGCACGCGAAAGGAGTCGTTTATCATGCGGTATTTACTCCTAACGGACAAGCGGTATCTTTAACGACTGCTCCCCATCTGCAAAATCAAGAGGTGCAAGCTCTTGTGCGCTTCTCCAACAGCTCGACGAATCCATCCATACCGGATGTTTTTTCACCCGCGAAAGGGATGGCTGTTCAGTTTGAATTGCCTGATGGGGGCGTGACAAGTTTGGTCACGATTACATTGCCGATCTTTTTTGCCAAGACACCCCAATCCTTTATTGATATCTTAGGCACGATTAAAGAAAATTCAGTTGAGGGTGCGACAACGGCAGACAAATTTAAAGCGGTCATGGAGAAATATGAGGAAAGCCGAGCCGGGCTTCAAGCTGTTAAGATGCTGCAGCCTCCGCTCAGTTTTGCTACCAACCGGTATCATTCCATTCACGCTTACTATTTCATCAATGGCAATGGCGAGCGGCAGGCTGTTAAATATGAGTGGGAACCGGAAGCGGGGCTGCATTTTTTAACGAATGAAGAAGTCAAAGCGCAATCGCCCAATTACTTGGAGGATGAACTAGCTGAGCGGCTGTCAAAAGGGCCTGTAGCATTTCAATTATCTGTAGTTCTAGGGCAGGAGGGAGATCCGGCAGATGATCCAACCTCTGCTTGGCCGGAGGACCGAGAACGAATTGTGGTGGGTGAGTTATCAATCACCGGTATAGCAGACGAGAAAGCCCAGGATCGTGTTTTTGATCCAACGGAAGTTCCTGCGGGTATCGAATGCTCGAAAGATCCAATTTTAAACTTCCGCCACGATGCTTATTCGGTGTCACATGACCGCAGGAGTCAGGGTCAATAATTGTATAAACGAATTATTACATGAGGTACGTGCCAGAACAGACTATTTTTCTAACGATAGGGATGCCCTTCCTTTTGAAGTGCATCCTTTATTTTTAGAATGTTTTTATTTTAGCGATTTACTCATTGTAGGTACTTTCATTTATTCGCAACTCAGAAGATTTTTAGAAAGAGTTGTAATGATCCTACTATTCAAGATAAGCTTATCCAGAGTACATATTCACCAAGAAAGGCGTGATCATATGAATATATATGAGAAAATGCATTCAGGCGAAATTTATAGTTGCACCGACGAAAATTTGATGAATAAACAGATGAAATGCTTAGAAAAGCTCTATGATTTTAATGCAACCCGTCCATCTGAAGGTGAAAAGCGCCAAGCGCTTTTGAAAGAAATGTTTGCTGAGATTGGAGATGACTGCTATATCGAGCCTCCATTTCATGCGAATTGGGGTGGGAAACATGTGCATTTTGGAAGCAATGTGTATGCTAACTTTAATCTGACGATGGTAGATGATACGCACATCTATGTGGGAGATTATACGATGTTTGGTCCAAATGTAACGGTTGCTACGGGAGGCCATCCCGTTCTGCCCGAGCTGCGTGAGCCTGTAACACAGTTCAACATACCCGTTCATATCGGCAGGAATGTATGGATTGGTGCAGGTGCTGTGATTCTTCCAGGTGTAAAGATTGGTGATAATACCGTGATCGGTGCGGGCAGTGTGGTAACCAAGGACATTCCAGCAAATGTGGTTGCTGTTGGGAATCCTTGCCGTGTGCTTCGCGAAATCAATGAGCATGACAAGGAGTACTATTATAAAGATAGAAAAATCAATATAAAAATGGATACCGTTTAGCAAAACGAATAAGAAGTCACCAATAAGAGAAGTCGCCAATTGGGCGGCTTCTTTTTGTCTTAAGATTAGAATTCCTTGGCTCAAACCACATTTTAGAAAAGCTCACATACTCGTATTTCCGTCTCTTAATCACTTTCTTCATGCTTAGAACCCTTCGAAAACAAAGTAGTTGATCAAAAATTAAATTCAGCCTAATAAAAATGTTTATATTGTTCATGGAAAAACCGTTTGATATAATCAATCCCATATTAAGTAAGAAAAAGTAACATATACTAAATATTGAGGGGATGAATTATGAAAAAACGTCATTTATGCAAATTTTATGTTGCCTTATCCATGTTTCTTTTGGTCAATCCCAGTTATGGAGTTAGTAATGCTAACGCAGATAAGGTGAGCAGTATCCCTAAAACCCACTATCTCGCAGCAAATGCAGATAATATCCGCTGGGGGAACATCGGAGTAGGCAAGCCTGTCCTTACCGTAAACTCCGGGGATATGGTTACCGTCGAGACAGTGACCCATCATTCTGGGGATGATTATGAACGAATGATCCAAGGGGATGAAGGAGTAGAGGATATTTATCACTGGAACGAAACAGAACAAAATGTGGAAAATCGTGGACCGGGTGTACATATTATGACAGGGCCCATTGCCGTCGAAGGAGCAGAGCCTGGAGATGTACTTGAAGTAAAGATACTCGATATGAAGCTGCGTCCAAATGGGAATGAGCAGTATGCAGGTAAGACCTATGGTGCCAATGTTGCTTCAAAATGGGGGTACTTATACGGTGAGATGATCGAAGAACCAATGAAGCGTGAAGTGATAACGATCTATGAGATGGATTCCGCTGGGGGAACAGACTATGCAAAAGGATTGTACAGTTATAAATGGACACCTCAAACAGATCCGAATGGAAAAATACATCAGACGATGGATTATCCCGGCCTTATCGTTGATCCGAATACAATTGAAAGAAACAATGACGTATTAAAAGATGTTCAGATTCCGGTAAGACTTCACTTTGGAACGATGTGTGTAGCACCAAAAGAAGCAGATATTGTGAACTCCGTTCCTCCATCCTATTATGGCGGTAATATTGATGATTGGCGTGTTACCGAAGGAGCTACCATGTACTATCCCGTTTCTGTTCCTGGAGCACTCTTGTCTATCGGTGATCCGCATGCGGGGCAAGGAGATTCAGAACTGAATGGAACTGCAATTGAAACTTCATTAACAGGCGATATTCAGATTATTTTACATAAAAAAGCATCGCTAAATAACAAGTTAAGTGACCTTAACTTCCCGCTGCTTGAGAATGAGAACGAGTGGGTCATCCATGGATTCAGCTATGCGAACTACTTAGAAGAACTGGGAGAAAATGCTCAGCAGGATATTTATAATAAATCATCCATTGACAAAGCAATGAAAGATGCGGCCTTGAAGACGAAGGCTTTCCTGATGAAAGGAATGAACTTAACCGAAGATGAAGCATACTCTTTTATGTCCATATCCACCGATTTCGGCATAACACAAGTCGTGGATGCCAACTGGGGCATTCATGCGGTAATTCAGAAAAAAGTGTTTGGAGAATCAGAGCGTAAACTCGTGCAGCTGCGCACAAGTTTTGAGCAATTCGGTTCAGTCGTGGAATGGGAGCCAGCAGCAAGAAAGATTACCATCCGTTATAACGGGAATACGCTGACGGCGGAAATAGGAGAAAAGACAGCCGATTTTAATGGAGAGAAGATTCAGTTGATTGCACCTATTGAAATGATAGATAAACAGGCTCAAGTTAGCGAGTATTTTGTGAGTTTTTATAAAGCGAAAATGACCATCAAGATGTGAACGATAACCGTTGGATTGCTGTTTCAACGTGGGGGCGAAGAGAAAGTATTAATTATCGAATACACTTCGATGCAATGAAAGCTTTCGAAGGAATGATCGGTTCGACCGGGAATAATATACTTATCTAAGAAAGTTTCTTTTACCATTGAAGGAGGGGGTGGCATGCGTCAGTCTATTATCATCCTGCTTTGCTGTACATTGCTTATAGTAACGGGATGTGCTCCTAGTAAAGAAATTCGTAGCGATAAAGTGAAAGTGTTTAAAGAACGTATGCTGTCCACCTATGAAAATATAGAAGAGCTGTCCATCCTGTTTACGGAGACGACAATGGTATTTCGTTACGTGATAAATAATGAGGATGAAAAGAGACAAATTTTCGAGGACAGTCGTAATTTTTTTCTGAGCAGTGAAGTTCAGGAAGGAATCGTAAAGGGACTATTTGTAAAAGAGCATGCTGAACGAAATTTTTCATATCCAGATGTGGAAATTTCTTTTTCGCTAGGCAGCAAGCAGTTGACTGATTCCAAGTATACGGCGAGCTACTATGGTTCGAATACGGACCCGGCCGTCGTTGATCATTATGACACTTGGTATTATTTCACTAGTGATGGTGAAGTAGCGCAGGTAAAAGAATAGGAAAACGCGTAAGAAGCTAATCGTATGGAGCAGCTTCTTACGCGTTTTGAAGTTAAAGAGTATAAATTAGATACATTTTTAAATTGGTATAGTATTCTATCTTACTTTGCACTCGGCAGTATTTTATTAAGAACAATCGCGGTAACCGAGGCAACCAGAATAGGAGAGCCCAAGATATACTGCACGAAAGTAGGCATGGAAGATAAGAATTCATCAGGAATGAGCACTAAAGCAAGTGTGAAAATCATCGGAATCGCAATAATATACATTTCTTTTTCGCCCATGGTTTGATTCTTGATTACTTGCAGTCCGTTAATAGCGATAATTCCGCAGATGATGGCGAATACGCCGCCGATAACTGCTGATGGAATCGAAGAGATGAGAACTGCAAGTTTACTGAGACAACCGAAGAGGACAAACCATCCTCCTACCGCGAGAAAGACGCGGCGGCTTGCAATACCGGTGATCGAAATAATTCCTGCATTTGTGGAATAACCAGTAACCGGAGTCGAACCGAGCAGGGAAGCAACCAGGCAGCTGATTCCTTCGCCTACTACACCTTGGTTAATATTCTTATCCGTTAACGGCCGATCAATGACGTTACTGATGGCAAACCAAGTACCTGTTGTTTCTGCCATGAGTACGAGATAAACAATGACCATTGTAATAATCGCTGAAAGATTGAAAGAAAATCCGAAATCTTTAAAAGGAATCTGCGGCATGCTGAACCATTTCGCATTAGCGACTGCTGAAAAATCCAGAACGCCCATAAAGCTTGCTGCAATACATCCAGCGATTAATGCCATAAGTACGGATGTGATTCGGAAGAAAGCACCTTTTTTACCTAAAAGAGAACCGAGAATAACGAAAAACATAAGTACAGCACCAGTAATCAGTGCTAGCAGAACATTTTGCTGAATGGTAGCACCGGAAGCATCATAAATATTATCTTGCAGTGCAACAGGCAGTAGTGAAAGTCCTACGTTAAAGATAATCGTACCGCCTACGACAGGCGGAATGAAGTTTTTGACAATCGTATTATAAACACCGGTAAATCCTAGTCCGATCACAAGCAGCGAACCGACCAAACTTGCACCCAGCACGGAACTCCAACCTAATTCCCCGCCGCCGCTAGCAGCATAAATACTGATGATCGCACCCAGCGGAACATAAGAAGGTCCCTGGGCCATAGGCAGTTTCATACAAAAGTAGGATTGTACGATCGTTCCGATCCCCGCAGCAATAAAAGTAGATTGAATCAAAGCACTCGACTGATTGGATTGTAATCCAAGTAATATTGCGATCAGAAAAGGCACCACATAGATATCCATAGCCAGTACGTGTTGTAAACCTAGGAAAGCAGATTTTAAAAATGGTACTTTTTCATCGGGTAAGACAGTTAGATGTTGCGACTTCATTTCAGTATTACCTTGATGCTCTACTTGTGTTTTCACTCTGATGCACACCCCGGATTTTCTCTATTTTTTCAATGCTTAGCGTGTATGAACTTTCTCGCCTTGTACCCAAACTTCACGGATATGTTCAGGCCGTACAAGGTACATCATTTTTTGGAACACATCATGTAAGTCTTCATTTTCATTAAAAATAGGCAATCTAGCCGTAGGTAACTTCGTATCGATAACTTGTACATCCCATACATAATTCTCTTCAATACGACCGATCGGCAGGCTGAGGCTTTCTCCGCCGCCGGCTGTCGCCAGATAGAATGCTTCGTTAACTGTAATCCGTGAGTCCGGAACGCCGCGATTCTCCGCAGGAATGCTAGGATTCACACCATCTTCCAGCATTCGGGATGAAATGACCGCTTGTCTTATGTTATCGAACAGACTTGGAGAGAAGCCTCCGGAAATATCAGATCCGAGGCCGATCTCAACACCCTTGGAGTGGAACTCTTTAACAGGGATGACGCTGTTCGCAAAATAAGCATTAGACACAGGACAATGGGCGATCGCCGTTCCGGTCTCAGCGAATAATTCGACATCATCGTTATCCAGGAAATTGCAATGAGCCATGACCGATTTATCACGAAGCAAGCCAAAATCATTCAGAGCAAAAGCATCGTTTTTATTAAAACGATCTTGTACATAACCATGTGCCCAATCACTTTCACTGCAGTGGGACTGAACATAGGTATCGTATTTCGCTGCAAGCTCTCCGAGGCCTTTTAACCCTTCATCTGTACAGCTTGGAATAAATCTTGGTGTCACGACAGGATAAACGCCTTGTTTAGTTGTTTTGGCTAGTTCCTGTACAGCGATAATAAATTCTTCCGTATCAGCTAAGGCTGTCTCAGTATTAGCGTCCCGATAGATTTCTGGATTGCCTTCTGGGTCATCCATGACGACTTTCCCTACGAGACCACGCTGACCTTTACTAGCGCAGATTTCTGCAAGCAGAATACTTGCTTCCTTGTGTACCGTGGCGAAGTAAAGAGCAGTGGTTGTTCCATTAGCCAGCAAGGTGCTTACCACATCATCATAAACTTCCTTCGCAAAATCGAGATCCGAGAATTTAGACTCCAGCGGAAAGGTGTACGTGTGTAACCAATCATATAGCGGGATGTCTAGCGCAGTTCCTGATTGAGCCCACTGCGGCGCATGTACATGCAGATCGACAAAACCAGGCAAGAAATATTGCCCTTCCTCTAGGGAATGGAAGTTAGGTTTTCCTTGATATGCATCTAGTATGGTTTGATATTCTGCGTCATGAGGCGCTACAATATTTTTGATAATTCCATCTGTATTAATACAGAAAAGGTGATTTTTTAAGATCTCAATTTCTTTAGGAGACTTACTGGTAAATGCAGTGCCTTGAAATATTTGCTTATAATTCTTCATACTTACCGCCTTAATGTTCGTTTTTATGATGTATTTTGTTATTATAATCTGTGAAAAATGATTAGTCTATAATAATAGACTGTCAGGGAGAAGTTTCGTCTTGTGAGCAGTAATGGTAATTACCATTGGCCGGTTGAGGGTTTTAAATACCCCATCTAGTGAACTTTTAATAGGGTGCGTTGTTTCATCTGAATTCGAATTGGGTAATGAATCGTAAAAGTTTGTCCGGAGACAGTTGTAATAGATCGGGTGAGTGTCACATAAACACGTCATAACTATGGCTATGAGAATAGTAGAATTCTTTGTGAATACTTGCTGCGTGCAGCAAGTATTTATTTGGATACACCGACCATTTTAATCAACTAGACATTAGAACATGTCTTCATATAAAGGAGTATGTATTGTTGAAGAGCATCCAGAATCGCTTACTAATCTTGCTGCTTGTATTTATCATTCTTCCTTATTTCCTCTCCGTCCTTCTGGTCTATCGGCAGACAAAGGAAAACGTGGAGCGGCATGAACTCCAGAACAGCACAGAGCAGATGCAGCAGGCATCTATGGATTTAGCAGCATATTTTGATGAAATTCTGAGTCTTCCTTATCTCTTATATCGAAATCCGGATTTATTTCGCTTCTTTGAAGCGGGATTTGAAGACTCACCTTATCTAAAACTGCGTGATATTAAAAAAGATATGATTCATTTTTACCTGATGAGAAGTGAGTTTCGTCAGATTCGATTTTATATCGAAGCAGAACAGACCTCTTATTCCGTCTATAACGCTATGCTTAGTTCGGGCAAACGCGATCCGGAACTATTGAAACAAGCCTCCATTCAGAAGCTCATGGATTCAGAAGTGCACTATGTTATTGAGCCCCCTCATCCAATTGTGAACTATAACAATACTTCCATTTTGCCAGAATCTGATCAAACGATGGTACTTACCATACACCACAAAATTATGGATACCCTGACGAATGAGTTTCTTGGAATCATTACAATAGATATGGATCTGGACCAAATCGCGAGTCTGGCAAATCATGTGCTTGCAAAAAATGAAGCGGTGGTTTTGTCTGATAGCGAGGGGCACATTATATACACGAGTGAAGATAACTGGACAGGCAGGGCAGTTCCGGCTGAACTAGCAAATATTATTTATTCTTCTTCATCTGGAACAACATTTTCTGATGGAAATATTATTTTTACTAATTCACTTCAAGTGCCAATTGAAGATTGGTATTTTACAAAAATCACCTCAAGTCAATTATTATTTGAGAGCGTGAGAACAACAGCCTATACCAACATTATGGTTGGTGTCCTTGTGGGAGGTCTCGGTATGATTATGGTAGCCGTTATTTCCTACTATGTTACACGTCCGATCAAACTGCTCAGCCAAAAGGTACAAAGCATAGAAGCAGAGAATCTGAATGCTCCATTTAACGATAAACGAGAGGATGAAATTGGGATCCTGGAGCGAAATATCAAAGATATGATGAACCGAATTAATCGACATATTGACCGGGAATACAAACTTGAGATAGAAAATAGAAAGAATCAGCATCGGGCATTAAAGTCACAGGTTAATCCGCACTTTCTATTTAATGCACTGCAATCTATTGCAACGGTTGCTCTTCTATCTGATTCACCTAAAGTCTACCAGCTCATCAACTCTCTATCTAGAATGATGCGCTACTCTATACGAGTCGATCAAAAAGCAACGATTCAAAGTGAAGTAGAGTATGTCAAAGCCTATCTGCATCTTCAAGAGGAACGTTTTCAAAATGACTTTAGTTACTCACTTGAGATTCCAGAAGAAATTCTGAAAGTGCCCGTTCCGAGTATGATTTTGCAGCCACTCGTTGAAAACTTTTTTAAACATTGCTATGACAAAGGATATGAACAAGCCTGCTTACATATATACGGCGAAATTCAGGGCGAGAATATCCATCTAGTCGTTGAAAATAACGGAAATAGTATGACAGCGGAGGAACTGGAATTATTACGAAATAATATTTATGCAGTCGTAAGTGAAGAGAACTATGCACTACAACATATCGGTTTAAAAAACATTCATGATCGCTTGGTTCTTCATTTCGATCAGTCAGCAGGAATCACAGTAGACAACTTGCAGGGAGAAGGGTTCTCCGTACGGCTGGTGATTCCACTTAAGTATGAAGGAGGAGTAAGACATGAAGGCTCTTATCGTAGATGATGAGAATAATGTAAGAAAAATCATTCGTTTCTTGGGACAGTGGGAGAAACATGGAATCACAGAAATTTTTGAAGCGAAAAATGGGTTCGAAGCGCAGCGGATTATTGATCTGGAATGTCCAGAGATTATTCTGACCGACGTGAAAATGCCTAAGAATAATGGTATTGAATTTATCGAATGGCTGGGAACTATATCTTACCCGGGGAAAGTAATCATGATTTCCGGATTTGATGACTATTCTTATATGAGAAAAGCGTTACAGCATGGATGCGTCGATTATTTAATGAAGCCGATCGAAGATCAGTTATTGAATGAAGCTTTAACAAGAGCGGTAAATGCCTGGAAACTGGAAGAGGAAGAACGCCGCAATGTAGAATCCGGTTTTTATGAAGAGGTAAAATCATTTCGTTTGAACAGAGAGATTACCTCCGCTTGTCACGGAGAAAGTTTCGATTTGAATGCAATTGCTTCCTCTCTTCCACAAGCGGATGCGTACGATCTTACGTTATTGTATTTTCATCAAACGCATCACTCGGAACCTTACATACAGCATCTGAGCCGTGAACTAGATGCTCGAGGACTGGGGAATGCATATACCCTGCAGAATGACCCGCATGTGAGTATGATTCTATCGGTAGTGGGTGAGTTCTTTGAGGTGGAAGAATGGATTACACAACAGTTTGATATTCCCGTACGTTTGGTCAGTGGGTATTCCATCCGTTCATTACAAGAGATTGCTTCCTCCTATCAATCTGCACAGAGGTCTATGGCAGAACAAAATTACAGAGCAATTCACCGTTTAGCAGATCTTGATGATGCAAGACGCATGCAAGATATTGTGACTTTTGTTGAAGAACACTATACAGAAGAATTAAGTTTGGATAAGCTGTCCACCCGGTTTTTCCTAAGCCGTGAACACATCTCGCGGCGATTCAAACAAAAGGTAGGGGTGACACTCTCGAGTTACGTAATCCAGTTACGAATTAATCAAGCAAAACAGTGGTTAATTGAAACGGACGAGAAGATGTACTCGATTGCTCTGAAGCTCGGATACCAAGATGAAATTTATTTTTCTAAATTGTTTAAAAAGCACGTAGGTATGACACCTATTGAATATCGAAATGTGGAGCGGAAAAATAGGATAACCAGCGAAGTCAGAATGGCGAATGTATAAGTATAGACAAGCAGAAGTAATGGAGGAAACATGAAGCGAATAGGAATTCTGATTATGGCAGGGTTTATTACCCTGTCTCTTTGTTCATGTGGAAGGGACCTCGTTTCACAGAAGGAAGCAAAACCTCTCGAAGCAGAACAGACAATCACTTTAGAGATCCTGAATCCCAAAGTAGAGATTGCGACCGAGTTCGAGAAGATGGCAGAGGTATACGAAAAGGAAAATCCACATGTAAACGTTGAAGTTTTAACTTATGGCGGGGGTGCAAGCTACCTTAGGGAATTGAGAGCGAGATTTGCTGCTAATGCAGGCCCTGATATTTTTCCAAACGGTGGTTATGAAGAAGCTAAGGCATGGCAAAGGTATCTAGAGGATTTATCGGATCAGCCATGGGTGGATCAAGCCTATGATCAGGCACTTGAGCCGATGACAATAGATGGGAAAATATATGGAATACCGATCAATTTTGAAGGCTACGGCTTCATCTACAATAAAGACCTTTTTGCTAAGGCCAAGATTGATACACTTCCTACTACATTTACCGAATTAAAAGAGGCAGCTGAAAAATTACAGGCCGAAGGGATCACGCCTTTTACCGTGGGATACGGAGATAATTGGTTTTATATCCTTATGCTCAATATTGCTTTTGCTCAGCAGGACAACCCAGACGCTTTTATAGAGGCCTTAAATGAAGGGAAACAGACCATCCGTGGGAATAAAGAGATCCAGGATGTCATTCAAATGCTGGACCTCACCATGGAGTATGGTAACCAAGATTATGAGACGATTGATTATAATACCGAGGTGGAGCGGTTTGCAACAGGTAAATCAGCGATGTTAAAACAGGGCAACTGGGTGGAGCCTAAAATCAAGGGAATATCACCTGATATAAATATTGGATTTATCCCTATGTCGATTAATGATCGTGAGGAAAATGATGCTCTGCCATTTGGAGTTTCGAATAATTGGGCTGTGAATAAGCTGTCTTCACCCGAAGAGAAAAAAGAAGCAAAGAAGTTTTTGAACTGGATGGTATCTTCGGAACAGGGGAAAAAGTTTATGAGAGAAGAATTTCATTTTATTCCTGCATTTAAAAATATAGAAACAAATGACTCAGATTCACTCGCGAAGGATCTAATGCGTTATGTAGAGGATAAAAAAACCTTGTCCTGGAATTGGTTTAAATTTCCGGAAGCGACAAGAGATGAGTTCGGCTTTGCGATGCAAGCTTATGTTCGGAAGCAGATAAGCAGAGATCAGCTGCTTGATGAGCTTCAATCTTCATGGGAAAAGTATACGAAGAAATAGACAAATCAATATAAGCCGCAAAAGGCATCAATGTAAGACATGTTTAAGATGACCCGCTTTTATTACAATGAGTTTAAAGTTAATTTATAAAAGAGGAGTCAGTTATGAATTTTAAAAAGATGATGAAACAATCAGTAGTACTATCCTTGTCCGCTTCTTTATTGGTTAGCGGCGGGACATTGGCATTCGCAAAAGGAAACAATACGGATGCAGGAGAAACATACGGATTTTCCCATATCACTCGTGCCGATATGCTGAAAATACCTGCACAACAAAACAGTGAACAATTTAAGGTTCCTGAATTTGATGCGTCCACGATTCAAAACATTCCTTCAGCAGTGAAATATGATGAGAACGGCAATAAAATTGAAATGGACGTTTGGGACTCTTGGCCGCTGCAAAATGCGGATGGGACTGTAGCGAACTACAAAGGGTATGAAATTGTGTTTGCTTTAGCGGGTGACCCAAAACGTGGATCAGATACATTCATTTACATGTTCTATAAAAAAGCAGGCGAAACTTCGCTTTCCAGCTGGAAGAATGCCGGCCGAGTATTTAAAGATAGCGATAAACTTGTACCAGGCGACACTCTTCTAAACGATCAAGCGGAAGAATGGTCTGGATCTGCAACAATGACTTCCGATGGTAAAATTCGCTTGTTCTACACGAATCGCCAAGCATGGGCTCCAGAACGCGGTTTTTACGGAAAACAAATTTTGACTACAGCTCAAGTCAATGTATCAGCGCCAAATAAAAACACGCTGAAGATTGATGGTGTAGAAGATCTTAAATCGATCTATGATGGAAAAGACGGCGAGATCTATCAAAACGTGGAATCTACTGGTTTTAGCCAAGGTGACTACAACGATAACCATACCTTAAGAGATCCTCACTACGTAGAGGACAAAGGTCGTAAATATCTTGTGTTTGAAGCAAATACAGGGAAAAAGACAGGATATCAAGGGGCAGAATCTCTCAATAATCCAGCTTATTACGGTGGAACGAAAGCTTTCTTCGAAGCGGAAAGAAAGAAACTGCTGGAAAGCCCAGTAAGAGCATTTGCGGAAATCGCGAATGGAGCACTTGGTATTATTGAACTTAATGATGATTATACATTCAAAAAAGAGTTGAAACCTCTGATCGCTTCTAATACCGTTACAGATGAAATTGAGCGTCCGAATGTATTTAAATTAAGAGGTAAATGGTACCTGTTCACAAGTTCCAGAGGATCTAAAATGTACATTGATGGAATCGATGATGAAGACATCTACCTGCTAGGGTATGTATCTAATTCATTAACGGGTCCTTATAAACCACTGAACGGTACTGGACTTGTACTGCATCAAGATCTAGATCCTAATGATATTACTTGGACATATGCTCACTTCGCAATTCCACAAGTGAAAGGTAATAATGTAGTCATCACAAGTTACATGACGAACAGAGGATTCTTTGAAGATCATCACTCTACTTTTGCGCCAAGCTTCTTATTGAACATTAAGAATTCTACAACTTCTGTAGTGAAGGACAGCATTCTAGAGCAGGGTCAAATTACAATTTCTACAGATAATCCAAACAAACCGAATGGTAACTCAAACGGAAATGGTAACTCAAACGGAAATGGTAACTCAAACGGAAATGGTAACTCAAATGGAAATGGTAACTCAAACGGTAACTCAAATGGAAATGGTAACTCAAACGGAAATGGTAACTCAAACCATAACCATTCAAAATAAACCAAATAAAAAAGAAATGTAAGTAGTGAAAAGTAAATGCGGATTCTATATCGCATTTACTTTCTTTTTATCTATGGGTTTTAACAGCAATAGTTCAGAGGCAAAAGTGGGGATATAGTTGAATGTAATTGAGAAATTGAGGAGAAGTAAGACGGGGATGTTCATTTTTTTCGCTTGTTGTTTAATCGCATTAGCACTAATCACTTATACCGCAGTTAATAACGATAAGGAAGCTACTATTCATCCGTTTCCAGAGGGAAGTGTTCGTCCCGGATATCATTTTACCGTGCCTGATAAATGGAAAAACGACCCTCAGAAGCCGATCTATTTTGATGGAGAATACCATTACTATTATCTTTATAATAGAGATTATCCTGAGGGAAACGGTACAGAATGGAGGCATGCGACTTCTGTAGATTTAGTGGAGTGGGAAGATAAAGGCGTTGCCATTCCCAAATACACGAACCAAAATGGAGACCCATGGTCAGGCTCAGTTGTTATAGATGATACAAACACAGCAGGGTTTGGTGAAGGTGCAATTGTAGCAATCCTGACACAGCCCTCGGCAGATGAAGGAAAGCAGGAACAATTTTTATGGTACAGTACAGACCGCGGTCAAACGTTCCAACCGTATGAAGATACTCCTGTTCTCGCGAATCCGGGAGTGAAAGATTTCAGAGATCCAAAAGTAATATGGGATCATGAATCACATAAATGGGTGATGACGCTGGCAGAAGGCACAAAAATTGGATTTTATGAGTCCGATAATTTGAAAGAATGGCATTATACAAGCAGTTTCCATGCCGAAAATATCGGAGTTTTAGAATGTCCTGATCTTTATCAGTTACGAGCGGATGATGGCAACCTAAAGTGGGTTCTTGGTGTCAGTGCCAACGGCAAATCTACTGGTCAACCGAATACGTATGCCTATTGGATTGGAGATTTTGATGGTGAACAGTTTATCCCGAATCAGACTGAGCCTCAGTGGCTCGATTACGGTTTTGACTGGTATGGTGCGGTAACGTTTGAAGACGGAGTGGAAAGAGATCCATATAATCATCGGTATGCGTTAGCTTGGATGAATAATTGGGATTACGCACAGGTTACACCTACCCTCGAAGAAGGTTTTAACGGTACAGACTCCATTGTCCGTCAGATTAAGCTACAGGCAGAAGGAGATAACAAGTACTATTTAGTATCCCAACCCATTGAAGTATTAGAGGAGTTAACAAGTTCAGCGGATGCATTTGAACATATCGAAGTGGATGGCTCTACAACACTTAATGTAACAGGAGACATGTATCAGCTGGAGACAGATATCTCTTGGTCGGAGATGAAGAATGTAGGACTCAGACTTCGAGAATCCAGTGATAAGACGCGCCATGTAGACGTCGGTGTTTTTGTAGAAGGCGAGTATTCTTATGTGAACCGAGCTTCAACAGGGCATCCTGATGAGAGTAACCGATATGTAGAAAGTACCGCACCATTTAATGGGAACAACAAGAAGGTGCATTTAAAAATCCTCGTTGATAAAACAAGTATTGAAGTTTTTATTGATGATGGCAGGGTCGCTTTTACGAATGAAATTTTTCCAAATGCAGGTGATCGAGCCATTACCCTTTTTACAGAAGGCGGGACTGCCGTTTTTAGCAATGTAGTCATCAAGCATTTTAACAAGATGAAATAAGAAAAAAGACCGCAGCAAACTAGGCAAAGCTAGTTTGTCTACAGTCAAAGAGGGACGGGGGACTTATGCGAGTACCCCCACGAGTACCCTTTTTATCATGAGCGCTTTTATGATCTCTTGAGTGTTTTTATGCTCTCCTGAGTATTTTTATTTCCGAGCTGTGATCATAAATCGTGATGAATTGGTCATTATTCCTATGTCGGTCTGATTGTCCCTAATCCATTGCTCCAAGATTTGAAAATCATCTTCGGTTTCTCCAAAGTTAGGAATAATCGGCGTATGCTTCAGAAGAAACAATAAGTCTTCCGGCGTCTGATAATATTCGGTAACGCTAGCTTCAACGGCCTTGATATCCGTAAAGCCAGCTTCCCTTAGTTCCGTAATATACTGATTTTTTAAAGTCCCGTTTTTCTTACCGAATGCCTGACCTCTCCCAAATGCCTCTTTTATATTCACTTTATCATTTTCGCTTACTTGTTGAGTTAGAAAAATACCGCCTGGAGCTAACACTTTAGCGATTTCATTTGGATCGAAGCATGAGTGTCTAGAAGAGACGACCTGAAAGAAATGGTTAGGAAAATCAAGCTGTTCTGCATCCATCTGCAGAAAACGGACATTAGGTATGCCGGAACTTACCGCATTTTTAGTTGCGGTCTCCATCATTCCTGTGGAACGGTCAATCCCGACGAGAAGGAGTGCAGCATCCGCGATGGAGAGGATTGCTTCGCCGCCGCCCGTTCCGATATCAAGCAGGAGATCTGACTTCTTCGTTACTTTTGTTACTTCATTATAAAAGTCCCACGGTAATCCTTCGGAGACACATTTCATCTTACTAAAATCCCAGCCAATGCGTTTTCCTACTTTATCATAAAAATCTTTGTATTCGAGTGTATTCATTGTTTTCTTCCACCTTTCAAATGGAGGTTCATAACAAGCTAGAGAAAGAACAGCCCCATATCGTTCAAATACTTAGTTACTGTGGACAAAAGGACAGACGTGTCCCTTGACAGCTGGTACGCGTTTTTATCCAGCCCGGCAACTAATTACTTCGAACCCTGCGGAAGTTCATCCCATTCACCTCATTCAAAAGATTCATTCCATTATATCTTATTTAAGTTTCTTTAATCCAGTAAATTACTTCTCCTTGTTCGGTTTTACCCAAGTATTCGTGAAAGCAGGTCTTATTCTTCGGGTATACTTTTAGAGTACGATGAAGAGTAGGGAGATTGTCCCCAAAAAGGAGATATGGAAATATGCATATGATCATTAGAAAAGAAGAAGCGAAGGATTATGAAGCCGTAAAGAAGATAGTACAACGTGCGTTTGAATCTATGGAATTCAGTGATAAAAAAGAGCATGAACTCGTTGCCAGGATCCGTACATCGGAAGCGTTCATCCCTGAATTATCTTTAGTAGCGATAAATAAAGAGAATGATGAAGTCATCGGGCATATTCTTTTTTCAAAAATTAAAATCGTGGGTGAAGGAAAGACAGCAGAATCTCTAGCACTTGCTCCTGTTTCTGTACTACCCCAATATCAGAATCAAGGTGTCGGTAGAAGGCTTATTGAAGAAGGAATACAAGTAGCGAAAGAGTTGGGGTACGGTTCGGTTATTGTTTTGGGTCATCCCGAATATTATCCGAAGTTTGGATTTAAAAAAGCATCCCTATGGGGAATAAAGGCACCATTTGAAGTTCCGGATGATGCATTTATGGCACTAGAGCTTAGTGTAAATAGTCTTAAGGATCAATCCGGCGTAGTAGAATATTCGGTAGCATTTTTTGAAGCATAACAATAACGTCTGTAAGGTATTACGTTATAAGTAACTATTATAGGGATTGGGGGCGATATCTATCATGGATGAAAAGAAAACGAAGGTTGAGTCGGTTGATGAATATATTTCTCAGTTTCCAGCTGAGATCCAAGAAATCCTTCAGAAGCTCAGAAAGGTAATAAAAGGAGCTGCCCCAGAAGCAGTGGAAAAGATAAGTTATCAAATGCCTACCTTTGCGCTGAGTGGGAATCTAGTTCATTATGCTGCTTTTAAAAATCACATTGGCTTTTATCCGGCTCCAAGTGGTATCGAGGCTTTTAAAGAGGAATTATCCGGATATAAGGGGGCAAAAGGTTCTGTCCAATTTCCGCTGAATCAGGAACTTCCCTATGAATTAATCAGCAGGATTGTACAGTTTCGAGCCGCTGAGAATAAAGAAAAAGCAGCAGCTAAAAAGAAAGGTAAGGAAAAGTAAGATTACGGCTGTATGGACAGTTGACCTATTGTCATATTTTACCTCTATGTAAAAAGTTACACAAGTGTTGAAATCTCTTTTGTGTGAGGTTACGATGGCTTATGATGGGCTCGTTTCATTATTTTGGAATGAGAGGAGAGAGTTCTCTTTCCCTGAAAAACTTACAACTTAGAGGAGAAGACTGCATGATGAGAAAGAAATTTGGGCTTCTTATGTTATCTCTGCTGATGGTATGTACCGTCCTTAGTAACGTGGCCCCTGCCAGTGCGGCAACTAAAAAGATCCAGGTATATCTAGATGGGAAGGTAATGAGCTTTTCTATTTCCCCTGAAATCAAAAATGGAGTCACTTTCGTACAGTTCCGTCCCTTATTTGAAGCCTTCAATTACACTGTCGCTTATAATAATGCGGCTAAACGAATTAATGCCAATAACGGTTCGACGAAAATTCAGCTGACGGTTGGACAGAAATCAGCTTATATTGATGGAATGAAGACAAGCCTTTCCGCGGCACCTTACATAACCAAGGGAAGCACGCTTGTTCCGCTTCGATTCGTAGCAGAAGCAACGGGTTATGATGTGAAATGGAATCAGCAGAACAAAACGATTCACATCTCAACTGGAATTGCGGATAGCAAGGTAAAAGCACAAGTCACCGAATTTTTCAAAAAACAGCAAGCGGCAGAAAATGAACGGAGTTTGGCGAAAGCGATGCAGCTGATTCACCCTGATGCTCCTTATTATGAGGAGATTAAAGAAGAATACCGCGATCAATTTCTTTCCAAAGCAAAAGTGGTCTACAGCAATGTAAATAACATTGAGGCGTATGGGGATGACATTTACGCGACCGTTACTCGAACACGAAGTTATATCAGCGGTCCATTCTTCTGGGATTCGGTAGAAACCTATGAAGTGAACTTGATGAAAATGCCGAATGGTACGTTAAGACAGTATGATTTGTACTACGAGGACTACTATTATGCAGCTGAGGATCTCATCGGCACTCAAGTTCAAGTACCAGTAGATACGGAAAAAGCAATCATGGAGACCATAAATAACCAATACCAAGGATTTAACGAAAAAAATACAGCGTTACTTCTCTCCTCGATGGACCCTTCATCTGCACTCTATGAGATGATGCAAGCTATGATTGATGAGGGTCTCCTAAAAGCAATTAATTTTGATATGTCTGCGAAATTTATGAGTGTCATTAAGTACACCGGGAATACTGCGATTCTGTATGCAGAAGAAACAGACAAAATTTTGAAATTAGATATGGAGAGCTTGTACTATCTCGTGAAAAATAAAGAAGGAAACTGGCTCATTTATGATACCGTTGATATTTCAAGCGTTGAAGATGAATTCAAATACGACGTACTTTCGTAATTATTGAAATCTGAATCTTGGAGAAAGCCCTGCAGAACTGCAGGGCTTTTCTTATAATGATTAGGAAGTTGCGTATCCTGCTAACTTTTCAAATCCTTTTTTAAGTAATAGTGAGTATGACCGCCTGCATTATTGATAGATCCGTATACTTCATAGCCATATTTCAAATAGAAGTCGAGTGCTTGGAAGCTAAGGGTATCGAGTTTAATGAAATCGCATGATTTCTGCCTGGCTATTTCCTCGATCTCTAACAATAACTTCGAGCCATAACCAAGTCCGCGAATCTGTTCATCCAGAATTAGATAGTGGATCTCCAGCCAGTTCCAGCAAATATCTCCCACAATTCCACCCAGCGTTTCCCCGTCTTCGTTTTTTACAAATAGGTTCAATTCTTCATACCGATTACTCAGTTCTTTAGAAAAGTGAGCATGATTAAATGCAATCAGCTTATTACGTACATGGGTCCTATCTTCATGACTATGTTCAGCAGAAATCTGCAGTTCCATGATTCATCACTCCTTTGTATCATAATATCAGATCTTTCAAATCTCATAAGAACTTACCTTATTTCGAGCGTAACGGGAAAGTAAAAAATGTTTTATATTCATGTTTCGGCGTAGATACCCGTGACTTTAGTCATGGGAGGAAGCGCCGTTGGTGGAAGCCAACAGACCTTCTGTAATTTGGCTGTAATTTTTTTATTTTCTTTCACTAAAGTATCTGATATCGTATTATTAGTGAAAGATGGTGAATCTAGTTGTCTACAATTACTGCAAAGATACAAATTTACGTTTCAAGTGAACAAGTTAACTCACTTTCAATTACGACAAATGCATATCGCAAAGCCTGTAATTGGTTATCTGCGAAGGTGTTTGAAACAAAAGAATTAAATCAAGCTAAGCTCAATTCAAGTTTTTATTCTACCTTGAGAGAAAATTTTCACTTAAAAAGTCAAATGGCGCAATCGGTTATGAAAACAGTTATTGCTCGTTATAAATCCGCTAAATCCAATGGCCATGAGTGGTCGTTAGTCACCTTTAAGCAACCTGAGTATGATTTAGTTTGGAATCGTGATTATTCCCTTAACGAGAATCGATTTTCTGTAAACACGTTAGACGGACGTTTGAAATTTCACTTTGAAAAACAAGGCATGAAGCATTACTTCGATGGCACTTGGAAATTTGGAACTGCAAAGTTAGTCCACAAATATAACAAGTGGTTTTTGCATATTCCTGTGACAAAAGACTTTGAAAAAATTAGCAACACAGGCATTAATAACGTTGTCGGTATTGATTTGGGCTTAAACTTCTTAGCTTCAACTTATGACAGTAAAGGGAAAACTGAGTTTTTTAAAGGCAGAATCATTAAGCACAAACGAGGACAATTCAAAACACTTCGTAAGCAATTGCAACAACGTAAAACCCCTTCTGCTCGTAAACGTCTAAAAAAAATTGGTTCAAGAGAAAACCGTTATGTTCGTGATGTTAATCATCAAGTAACAAAGGCACTCGTTGAACAATATCCAAAAGGGACGTTGTTTGTATTAGAAGATTTAAGCGGCGTTCGTAACGCTACCGAAAAGGTGAAAGTGCGCAACCGGTATGTAAGCGTCTCATGGGCATTCTATCAATTTCGTGAACTACTTGAATATAAAGCCGTATTACACGGACATAAAGTAATGATAGTAAACCCTAAGTACACTTCTCAAACATGCCCTAAATGCGGACATGTTGATAAGCGCAACCGTAACAAAAAACAGCATACTTTCGAGTGTCGTAATTGCCATTACAAATCAAATGATGACCGTATTGGTGCTATGAACCTGTACAGAAAAGGCGTGGAAGCCATGAGTGCAGTTACTAGTTAAGCATGTCTTTTCTAGTAGGGGCGAAGTCAACCGTCCTTATGTTCCAACATTCTAAGGTAGGAGTACCAATAGGTACGTCTGCACTACTGGTTAGGAATAAGTTTAAAAGGCTTGTATGAAATACAAGCACCGTCTACATTGTAGACGGAGACAAGCTCGTGACTTTAGTCATGAGTTGTTGACTTGTACCTGATTTTCAAAGGTATCCTAAACTCTCTAAGCGAATGTAACAAGGATACGACAAATAGGCTATAACATGGAGAAAAAAAAGGAGCTGAGATCTCTGTTACGTGACATGGAATGGATACAGAAAGACCCTTTACTGGATGAGTTGTTAGCTCAAAATCCACCGATTATTGTACAGCCCATGACTCAAGGAATGGAAGCAGAAGTAACCAAACTATGTATACAGGATAATCGTTTTATTCTGAAAGTGTGGAACAAAGTTTCTAAGCCGAATATTGATTATCAGTACCGATTGTTATCAGGATTATATGAGCAAGGTTTACCTGTATCGAAGCCTCTGGGGTGGGGAAGAAAACGTTCTGAACAAAAGGAACAAGTACTGTTTACCTATGATGATGGCGGAGAACTACAAGATTATAGTGAAAAGAAAATGCAGGAGATCGCGGCTCTTTTATATCAGATTCACCAGGTGAATGTGGAGAAACTACTTCCGCTGACACTTCCTAAATACGATTTTTTTGCTTATTATTTTCCCGATCTTGATCAGCATCCGGATCTATTAGCTGTGGTAACTGAAGTGGCATCCGTAACTTCTATCGAACACTGTCATTTCATTCATGGTGATTTTCACTTAAATAATTTGGTAGAGAAGGATGGACGTATGACGATCATTGACTGGACGAATGGACAGCTTGGTGATCCGAGGTTTGACTTTTCCTGGTCTCTTTTTCTAAAGCGAATCTATATGCCTTCTTTCCTTGCCGAAGCTTTCTCTAATGCTTATCTCTCCTTACATCCTATTCAAGAGGAAGACAGAACTACATTTGAAGCTATCGCTTATTTGCGCTGGATTCTGCTTAACCGGTTTGCACAAGGACCGGAAGGAATAGACCTCATGAAGAAAGCAAACGACATTGCTGCCCGTAATCCGTTCTTAAAAGATCTAAACTTGCAGGGATAGGCCGGAACGTAGGAAGAATAAGATGAATGACAAGGAGGAGAATATGGATCCCATTTTTGACTCGTTTCCTATTCTGAAATCAGAGATTCTTGTACTTAAGAAAGTAGAAGAGGAACATGTGGATGAATTGTTCGAAATATACAGCAATGACGTGATATTTAGATACTGCGGAATCCTTCCGAGACATAACAAAGACACGGTAAGGAAAATGGTCGGGCACTTTGAGCGAGACTTCAATAAACAGACCCGTGTAAAGTGGGGGATTTTTGCTAAGGATCAGCAGGATCGGCTGGTTGGTATTATTGAGGTATTTGATCTTAATCGCAAGGTGAACATGGCCATGATGGGTTACTTCTTAGCAGAGGCTTATTGGGGCAGGGGATATGCAACGGAAGCGGTTCGCTTGGTGCTTGAATTCCTGTTCCTGCGCGCAGGTATTAACCGAGTTCAGGCAGATGTGATGCCGCAGAATGAAATCTCCAAAAAGGTGCTCCTGAAAAACGGTTTTATAAAAGAAGGTACTCTCAGACAAGCAGCACTTTGGTCCGGCAAAGGGGTAGTGGATCGGGAAGTATTCGGTATATTAAAAGAGGAGTATTGTCTCTCAAAATAAAACAAAGAAGCAGAGCCTATGATAGGCATCTGCTTCTTTTAACAACTGTATGTCGTTATTGATGCAACGTATATTTCTCATTTGCAGCTGTGTTTTTTCTCTTGCTGAATGCGTTAGGCAGCATAATTAAAGCAGGTACCAGCATCGGAAGTAAAATGAAGCAGAGTACAAGGAGACCCGCAATGACTGCAGAAGCCAGTTCAATCAGCAGGACAAGTCCTGATGGGATGAGTGTGGCAAAGGTGCCGCCGAGTATAATCATGGCGGAGATGATGACGCCGCCAATATTTTTGGCTGATTCCACGAGTGCTTTTGCAGGGTCCAGTTCCCCGTATTCTTTGTAGCGCATCATGAAGAAGATACTGTAATCGACTCCGACCGCCACAATAATGATGAAGGAGAAGAAGGGAACAAAGGATGATACGCCGTCAGCACCGAGGATCTGATAGGTAACCAGGTTCGTTGCAGCCATGGCAACAAAGTAAGAGACAATTAGAGACAATACAATATAGATGGATGGCAGAATGGAACGAATGACAAACAGCAGTACAAGGAATACCCCGATTATTACGATCACTGCTGTTCCGTTAAATGACTCCAGCTGTACTTTATTGGTGTCATAAGTTGTTGAGCTTGGTCCTGCTGCTCCAAATACTGCTCCGTCTAGTACGGTTCCTTTAAGTCCCGAAGCAACGGTATCGTTAATCTCTTCAATGGTGTCCATCGCTTTCTTGGAATAAGGATCATCATTTAAAATAACCATCAATTTCGTAATTTTACGATCTTCGGACATGAAATTATCAAGTACCTGGGCAAAATCTTCTCCTTCGAGCGCTTCTCTAGGAATGAAGAATGTTTTCGAAGATTCAAACTGCGTTAGGAATTCATTGGTTTTTCCAAGTCCCTCCGAAATATCTTCAAGCCCATTTCCACTTTGATGAAGTCCATCTTTTAATGAAGTTAGACCGCCGGAAAACTGAGATAAACCGTTACTCAGTTCTTTTTGTCCCTGGTTCACTTTAGCCAAAGCGGCATTTAATTTATTCATATTTGCAGCAATCTCATCCGCGCCGCCAGCGCCTTGATTCAGGCCAGTGCTCAGTTGTTTTGCTCCGTTTTCTAATTCCTTGAGGCCGCTGAGGATTTGTCCCTGAGCACTGTTAATTTGATTCAGACCACCAGCAGCTTGTTTGAAGGCACTATTAAGCTTGCCATAGTTCTCGTTGAGCTGTGTCAGTCCACCAGCCCACTGGGCGATGCCGCCTTCGAGTGCCGCACCCTGTGTCTTCAGCTGCACATAGGTATCATCTGATGTTAGTTCACTATGGGCAGCACCGAGGGCCGTAATCAGTCCGTTAATCCCTGTCATACCTTGCTGAATAGCGGGCAGCTGCTTCGCTAGTGATTCATATCCACTGCCAAGCGCCGTATATTGTTTTTGGATCTCACCGAGTCCGCTAGAGACTTGTGCTGAGCTCTTTTGTATGGAAGATAGTCCAGTGCGAATCTCGGAAATCCCCGAAGAAAGTCCGGTTGCTCCGGAAGCACTGTCACTTATACCGCCTCCAAGCTCTTTCACCGCATCTGTCAGCTGCTGATAGCCTGATGTAATCTCTCCCGAACCGGAAACTAGCTGATCTACTTCGGAAAAGTCAGGTGTAGTGAGTCCTGCTTCCATCTGTGAAATTCCATCTTGGATCTGATCGACCCCGTCCCTAGAAGCTGAGATTCCATCCGTTATAGCTGAGGTCTGGTTATCGGTATACAAATCCGGAATTTCCTCAAACTGCGGCTGCGTTACACTCGATACGCTGTCAACTCCTTCAAGCTGATTAAGGGAGTGGGTAATGGAATCAATTACAGCCAGGGCATCATTGTTATCCAGCCTCTCATCATTTTGAATGACTACATTCGTAGGCAGCGCCTGACCTTTACTGAAGTTTTCTGCGACAAGGCTGAACCCTTTTGTTGAAGGGTAGGCATTACCGAGTTCTTTCAGCTGATCAAAAGAAAGCGTCTGTTTGCTGAACATGAGCACAGGAACCATGATAATTATAATAAGCGCGGTAGTAATCACCGGATATTTTACTGATATGGTAGCGAGCTTGGTCCAGAACTTGCTGTCTTTATGGCCGTTATTTTGTTTGGCAGGCCAGAATAGCTTTTCCCCAAGTGTCTTCATAAAGAAGGGGGTCAAGGTATAAATCTGCACAATTAATACAATCGCACCAATGGCAACCACGTTCGCGGATTTGTAAATCCCAAAGTTTGAGAAACTGAGTGCAGCAAACGCAATAAATACGGTTAATGTACTGTAAAGAATGGTTTTGCCTGCCGTTCGGAACGTAGTGAAAATAGCTTCATCAATCGTTGCACCATGAGCAAGTTCCTCTTTAAAGCGGTTGAATAAAAGAATGTTGTAGTCGGTACCGATCCCAAACAGAATGAGGACAAGCAGCATCTGCGTTACGCTGGTGATCGGGAAATTCAATTTTTCAATAATTTGTGCTGCAATGCCCATGGATACGAGATAGGTAATCCCCACCGTTAGCAGCGAGATAAAGGGTATGAGCAGTGAACGGAACATAATAATAAGAACGGCCAGAATGAACACAACGGTCAATAAAGCACTTTTTTCTACACCTGCCGTTGTTGCTTCTAAATAATCGTTCTGTATAAAATCTTCACCGCTTAGATAATAATCAGTATCTATCTCAGCGAGTTCTTGTTCAAGTTGTTCCTTAATAACGGCAACTTCACGATCTCCTTTATCGAGACTGAAGCTGACCATAAGGGTCGTTCCATTCTCGGAGAGAAGAGAGGATTTCGCCTCTGGGGTAGAAAAAGGATCGATCATATCGTGCACACCGAGTTCAGCACTATGATCTCGTATGTTCTCTATACCTGCTTCAATCTGAGTCAGATCCGTATCAGACAGTTTATTTTCATTATGAAAAACAATAATATCGCTTGTGCCTTGATCTCCTGTCATTTCTTTTAGCAGCTCACTTGCTACTTTGGAAGGACTGTCTTTGGTGAGCGGATCTTGGCCTCTCTCATGCAGAATCGCGTTGACATCTGGCTGAAATACAGTGAGTAAGCTTGCGCTAACCAGCCAGATGGCTAGAATAAGCCAGCGCCACTTTAGTATCTTTTGCATTCGAACATTAACTCCCTTGATTATGGAATAGTGGCATTGCTTGAGGTATAGAACATTAGTAAACAGGCGTTCATTATAATGCTAAAAAAAGAGATGTGCTTTCTATTAAAGATTAAATCATTTGAGACGCACCAATAGATTAGGATTTCTCCCCATCCTTCATTCACTCTGAAGAGGTGAATCCAAAAGATTGGAATAGAGCCCAATTATCCGCTCGGCAGAGGTGGACCTATTGGCTTGGAGATACCCCTAAACAATGATCCACTCAGCTGAGATGAACTATTGTTTAGGAGTACCGCAGTTGGAGAGAAATTCGGGTACTTCTAAACCTTCACTCACTCGTAGAGAAGAGGCTAAGATTTGGAAGTACTCGCAAACCTTCATTCACTCGTAGAGATGAATCTAAGCTTTGCGAGTACTCGCAATTTTTTTATCACTAATTAAGATGATTAAAAGAATTGCGATTACTCGCAAACCTTCATTCACTCGTAGAGTTGAATCTAAGCTTTGCGAGTACCGCAATTAATTTTCTCCGCAATCCCCACGGAGAACACCTGCAGCAGCTCATCAACAAGATATTTAATAGTTGCTCCATCCCGGTGATCACGGAGAATTAGGCATACCCCTTCAATGATGGTGACGGCTAGCATTTGGATAGTTAATTGATCTTCAGGGACCAAGTCCGTTGTTTCCCGAGTAACCTTAAATACCTTCTCAAGAATCTGAATAACAATCGCAATAAGATCCTGTTTTGCCGATGCGTAAGCCGAACCTTCACTTAAGGTTAATAAGATTTTGATCTCTGTACTTGAGTCTTTCAGCAGTTCTACAATGGTCTCATCCACCATTTTGATATACTCGAATACCTCGTCACTGTGAATGGTGAAGGTATTCTCTATTTCTTCCTTAATTGCAATGGTGTACGAAATAAACTGCTCATGTGCACTGCCCATCAGGGCCTGGAATAAATCATCCTTGTTCTTAAAATAGCGATAAATGTTACCGGTTGTTATTCCCGCTGCAGTCGCAATTCGTCTCATCGAGGACTGCGCATACCCATATTGTTCAAATTCAGATAGGGCTGCGCTTAGAATATTATTTCGGATTTCTTCTTTTAAGATTTGCATTAATGAACACCTGTTTACTTTTATTGGAATAACGAAAGTATAGTCGAAAAATGGACTTTCTGCAATCATTACCACAAAAAAAGAAATACTTCACGACCCATACTCGCATAATCATGCTATACTATTGGGCGATGTTGTAAATACACAATGAAAAAGAGATGATCCTTTGAGTAATCTAGTTCCTATGTATAGAGAAAAATCTAATACATTCTTGAATAAATATTTTACTGGAAAGACGCTTGATTTCAGGCAGATTATCGCGATTATTATCCCGATATTTGTGGATCAGGCTTTTATTATTTTAATGGCGCTGCTAAATACAGCGATGATTGCATCATCGGGCGTTGCTGCAGTAAGTGCCGTGAGTATGGTCGATTCGATCAATATTTTTCTCGTTAACGTATTTGTTGCGGTAGCCACAGGGGGAACCGTCATTGTTGCTCAGTATAAAGGGAGCCGCAATGAGGAGATGGTATCGAAATCGGCTACACAGGCCATTACGGCAATAGCGATTCTTTCCATAGTCATATGCGGGCTGGTCATTACTTTCCATAACCCTATCCTGAATTTATTATTTGGTAAGGCGGAGGCAGAAGTTTTTGAGAATGCTCGAGTCTTTCTTATAGGCAGCTGTATTTCTTATCCGTTTATTGCGATATTTCAGGCCGTAACCGGTGTTCTACGCGGGGTAGCAGAGACGAAGGCTTGTCTAGGCTTGTCACTCATCATGAACCTTACGTATCTTGGACTGAATATTTTGCTTATTACTATATTCGATATGGGAATTATGGGTCTCGTTATTTCCATGATTACAGCACGGGTGCTGGGCATGTGTATCTCGATGTATTATCTGATCAAAATAAACCAGACTCTAAAATACAAGATCAAAGAAGCTCTAAAACTGGATTTTTCAATTCTCAAAAGGATTATGGCGGTAGGCATTCCATTTGCCGCTGAGCAGATGTTCTTTAACGGCGGGAAACTGCTTACTCAGACGTTTATTGTTCAGCTCGGGACGTTAGCTATTACCGTAAATGCAATCAGCGGCTCCATATCGCTCTTGTTTCAAATTGGGGGCAGCGCGCTTAGTATCGCCATTGTCACCGTAGTTGGGCAGTGTATTGGTAATGGCAATATACCGGACGCAAGGAAATTTATTAAGTCGTTCATGGGCTTGTCGACAGCATTTTTTATTTTGGTTGCTGCTATAATCCTTCCGCTGTTTCCGTTCATCGTGGGATTATTCTCGCCGCCGGCTGAGATTGTACCTGATATCTTTGCACTTACACTGCTGATTGCAATTGTTCAGCCGATCTTTTGGTCTATTAGTTTTATCCTTCCTTCTGCACTGCGTGCAGCTGGAGATTCAAACTTTACTTCTTTAACTTCGTTATTGTCAATGTGGGTTCTCCGTGTATTTTTAGGATACTTCCTAGGAATTACGCTAGGACTTGGAATTATGGGGGTATGGATTGCTATGGTCACGGAGTGGAGCATTCGTGGGGTGATTTTCTGGATTCGTTTCCGCGGGGACAAATGGTATCGTCGTAAACTGATCTAATCTGATATTTTCATTGGAGAGGGCTGAATTGTCAGCTCTCTTTTTTTGCATTCAATAACATTTATCACACTCATATTAACAACATCTTAAGTATTTTCCTTATTTTGTACTAAAAATATCATAAAATGTCTAAACTTGAATTATTCATTTCGATTCGTGAGTATGATAAATTAAAAAAGGTTTGTACGGACCAATAACTGAGGGAGGCTTTCATATATTGGATTGGCAAGAGATATTGTTTAAGTTTGTCGGGGGACTCGGCATCTTTCTATTTGGTATCAAATTTATGTCAGACGGACTGCAGAAATCAGCCGGAGACAAAATGCGCGGGATTTTGGAAAAGTACACCACAAATCCGATATTGGGCGTTCTAGTTGGAATTATCGTTACTTGTTTAATTCAGTCCTCTTCTGGGACGACAGTAATGGCAATTGGACTTGTAAACGCTGGACTTATGACACTTAGACAAGCAATTGGGGTTGTACTTGGTGCGAATATCGGTACAACAATGACTGCTTTTATCGTCGGGATCAAAATTGAAGAGTATGCGCTGCCTATTATTGCAGTAGGTGCCTTCTTTTTATTTTTCCTGAATAAGAAGAAATTTCAATACATTGGCCAAGTCATCTTTGGTTTCGGGATGTTGTTCCTTGGACTATCTACCATGAGTGGTGGAGTGAAACCGCTTAGGGAATTGCCCGCTTTTACTGATTTTATGATTCAAATGGCAGATCAGCCTGTACTTGGACTTCTTGTCGGTACCATCTTTACGATGGTCGTACAGAGTTCAAGTGCAACGATCGGAATTCTGCAGACGATTGCGGATGAAGGGATGATCAGTCTCAGCGGATCTTTGCCGATCCTGTTTGGTGACAACATCGGGACAACGATTACAGCGGTGCTCGCATCTATTGGTGCGTCGATCGCAGCAAGACGTACGGCGTTAGTACACGTTATTTTTAACGTTTGCGGAGCCATCATCTTCACGCTTCTGCTGCCTGTCGTACTTTGGGTCGTGCTGTGGATTGGAGAAGGCGTGAATATTCGGATGCAGATTGCATATGCCCACGGATTGTTTAACGTGACGAACACCCTTATCTTCCTGCCGCTGATTCCTGTACTCGCATGGATTGTAACCAAAGTCATTCCAGGCAAGATGGATGAGATTCAGTTTAAACCGATCTATCTCGATGATCGTCTACTTGCCACACCAGCGGTCGCATTAGGACAAGCTCAGCATGAAATTGTGCGTATGGGTCAGTATGCAAGAGAATCGTTGCAGGATGCAACGAAGTTCTTCTTTGATCGGGATACGAAGTATGCCGACCTTGCCTTGCAAAAGGAAGAGCTTATTAATGAGCTCAATCGCAAAATTACGGATTATATCATTCGAATTCACCAGAAGAACGGACTGCCGGCAGGGGAGTCGGAAAAAGCTTCTGGTTGGTTCCAAACCGTTAGTGATATTGAGCGAATCGGTGACCATGCGGAGAATGTAGTAGAACTTGCGGAGTTCAGTATCAATAACAAGATTTTGTTCTCGGAAGCGGCTACGAAAGAACTGCAAGAAATGATGGAAGTGGCAGATCAAACGGTAGAGAAGGCGCTCGTTGCTCTGGAAGGACAGGACACCGAGGCAGCTAAAGCCGTGTTGGAACTGGAAATGAAGTTGGATGACCTTGAAGTTGTGTTCCGCAAAAATCACATCATTCGTCTAAACCAAAATATCTGCTCAAGCAGTGCAGGAACCATTTATTTGGACTTGCTTACGAACCTTGAACGGATCGGAGATCATTGTAAAAATATTGCTCAGTTCGTGCTTCACGAACAGCACTAAAGAAGAAGGAAACCGTTCTTTCGGCGATAGCTGAAAGGGCGGTTTTTTGTGTCGATCTTTTCTATGCTAGACGACAAATATCAAGTCCTAAAAAGAAGGAGATCTATATGATGAAAGAGAAATAGCAGCTAATATAGTACATAGGGGGTTATTACATTATGAAGATAGAACGGAATCATATTTCCGACATCTTAGCTTTATATCGTATGACGGATCCCATTACAGAACTAACCTATTTTATTGAACGATATTATATCGATCCGAATACTTCTACCCCTTGTGTCAAAGTGATTGTAAAAGCTAATTTTGAAAATGCTGATTCGGTTGTAGTGAAATGTATTAATGAGGAAGAACATCCTGGTCATATCATTGAACAGCAAAGTGTTTTCTCCGAACATATGCGCACGAACGGGATCATTACGCCAAGAAGATATCCAGCAGCTGGAGAAGAACAGGCGTTATGTTTAACTTACTTTATAGAAAATACTCCTCTCATCGTATCAGTGGAAGAATATATTGGAGAGGAAATTCGAAAAATTGATCTCCGCACCGCTTATAAAATCGGAAGATTAATGGGGGAAATGCACCGAATTGCGGAGAGAGACAATCTACATATGGAAGCAAACTCTATCTTTGACGTCATCGGATACAATGAAGCCAGTGGATATAATCGTTTCAAAGAGCTTGGAGAAGCAGGTCATCTACAGCTGGATAAGTATCAACAAATTACAGAGATGTACGAGCATAGAATGAAGAATTTACATACCGTGTGGTCAGGACTTCCAAGATTTGCAACGCAAGGAGATTACTCTATTAACAACTTAACATGGGTCGGAGAAGAGATCGGAATTTTTGATTACAATATTGCTGGTGAAGCGACTTTGGTTGGAGACATGGTAACAGAAGGATTGCTCACTGCATATGAGATGGATTTAGCAGAAGGGCTGACCAGGGAAGATAAGCTGAGGTTATTTGATTCATTTATTGATGGTTACCGAGACATGAGGAAACTACATGATGCTGAGCGGAGAGTACTAAATGATCTATATGCGGTGGTGTCCTCCATGTGGTTTACGAGCATTCGTTACCATGAAGATTCATTGGAGAAACTGTTGGAACGTGCGGAGCTAGATAAAATAAATACTCTTCTCGAAGAGATGAAGCAGATACTCAGCCGAGATTATTTTAGAGTTTAATACCAATATATTCATGGTTATTCATGTCCTCATTCGGTAAAATGTTGTCTTTAGCAAGATTTACTTCAGGGGGAATTAGAGTATTGGTAATCAAGTGGCTTGTAATTGCAGTTTGTGTGTACATATTGATTGGTGTCATTTACGCTTATCGATTTATATCTAAAGAACTTCCAGAGTTTTTGGGGAATGAGATGAATGAAGATGACGAGTATTTTGCGATAATGAACAAGACTCAGAACGAAACGCATGTTTATATGGAAGAATTAAATCAAATGATCGGAAAAAAGGGGAGTAAGGTTGTTCACTTTCTAATAGGTACGATTCTCTGGCTTCCATTAGTAATTGATACGGAGATAAATTCGAGAAGAGATGCTGCGAAGTGGATGGAGGATGAGGAGTTCTATAACCATGATGAAGAGGAAATAGATCCGAAACGGTTCCCTTGTCCATGTTGTGGTTATCCCACACTTGAAATCCAGAATTATGGATACGAGGTTTGTATGCTGTGCGGATGGGAAGACGATGGTCAGCGAGATGATCAGGCTGATAAGGTATGGGGTGGAGCTAATCAGGAGTATTCACTTACAACTGCGAGAGGAATTTTCAAGCAATATTTCCTTGGTTACTATGATAATAAAGTCTTGAAATCACAAAAAAGAGAAGCAATTATTCATGCTAATAAGAGACTTATGGAGGCCTATGATCAGCTTGAGAAGCCGGAAGATTGGGCTACTGAAGGGATTCCATTAGGAACCGATAAGAAGTGGGAAGAAGTATTTAAATATGAAGCAGCTCTCTGCACAATCAAGTAGCAAATAGTTAAGATAAACACAAAATAATATAATTCTAATGGATCCCTCAGATGATCGGCTGATTGCGATGTTTACAAACATGCAAACACAGATGATGATGAGGGGTTTTTGTAGTTTTTAGGATCTAATAGAAATAAAGATATGGGGGAGATAACTGAAATATTTTTACATGTTTTAATGAATTATTAGGGTGGTGTTTCTAAAATTACAGATTGATAAAACCGATATATTAGGAGAATTAACTATAAAAAGATGTGTTTCGTCATTTAGTTATACATAAGGCCTATATTGATTGAAATGAGATCAGTTTTATTTCAAATGACAAGCCGCTTTTTTACAAGAACAGGGGTGCACGTGGTGAGAGTCGTGGTAGCTAATGAAGCAGGAGTAGGAAAAGACGTTAAAGTAGGTTTTAGCTGGACAACATTTTTCTTTGGTTTCTTTCCTGCATTATTTAGAGGAGATTTAAAGTGGGCAGCTATTATGTTCATTCTTGAAGCTATTTTTGGATCCTTTACACTGGGATTTGGAGCATGGGTTTGCGGCATTGTATTTTCTTTTGTTTACAACAAGATTTATATTAAAGAACTTTTGGAAAAAGGATATCGCCCTGTGAATGAGTCCGACCGTGTAGTCCTTGAGAGTAACGGTATTATCTCTAGAATAGCGTAAACACCATAAAAACCTTCTAACGAATCCATCGTTAGAAGGTTTTTTGCATTTTATTCATGTACAGAGAAAGAACAGGTGTGAAGAACATAAAAACATAGTGAGATTAATCCATGGGTAAGCAGGAAAAAGTCCATTGATAACCATTATCAACCAACATATAATGATAATCATTATCAATTACTCGTCTACATAGAGAGATAACAATAAATCAGGGGGCATGAAGGTATGAAGAAGGTTTCGTCGTTGAAATTAGGAATTATCGCTTTAACCATGGTTGTTATGGTGGCGTGTGGGAATCAGGAAGGGGCCGGCAGTGAGACCAGTTCTGATGCTCAGCAGCAAGCAGCCGCAGATACAACAGTAACAACGGGATCGGAAGATACTACTCCAGCAGCAGATGAAGCTGCTGCAACGGTTGCGGTAGACGAAGCATTAGTAGAAGAAATCTTGTCTCAATTTGATAATAAAACACCGAGTACGACCGTAACTTTGTCAGTAGCCATCACAGAGTTATTTAATGACTTAGGATTATCGCTAGAAGGTGTACCGACTACACAAAGCGAACTGCCAGCAGCTTATCAAGATGTACAGAAAGTAGGATCATCTCATCAGCCGGATCTTGAAATGATCGCAAGTCTAACCCCTGATGCGGTACTGGCACCGGAATCGATTAAAGACAGCATTAACAAAATGCTGGAGCCTTCTGGTTTGAAGGGGGCATATCTCCCTGTTGATTCATTAGATGGACTCAAAGCTTCACTGGTTGCCATAGGACGTCTTTATGGCAAAGAAGCCGAGGCAGAGCAGGTGCTGAGTTCTTTTGCTGAGCAGGAATCGGAGATTTTGAAATCAGTAGAAGGAAAAGAAGCTCCATCTGTTATGTTCTTATTCGGTTCCACCGATTATCTCATGCTGATGAATGAAGATACGTTTGCCGGCAGTCTCGCTAGAAATCTGGGAGCAACGAATGTACTTACGGATACAATGCAGTCCACCGAGACGTATGTTCCTTTTAATATGGAAAGTGTAGTAGAAGCCAACCCGGACGTGATTTTACTTGTAGCCCACGGCGACGCTGAAGCGGTAGCGAAGAAGTTCGAGGAAGATGTGAAGAAGAACGGCGCATGGGAGAAAATGAATGCTTTCAAGAATGGAAAAATGAAAACACTGGATTACAACTTGTTTGGTGTTGCTTCCCTGTCCAAAACGCCTGACGCTTATCAAGCACTTTCCTCCGTTTTGTACGGGGAATAGGGGGATTATGAGCTTGTGAATACAACAGGGCAGCAGAGAAGTCGGAAGTTCCTTCTTGCAATGACGTATCTCATCTTACTGATCATTATTATTCTTGCTATCGGCATCGGAAGCGTGAGGTTGTCTCCTGCGGAAGTCCTTCAGACTTTAACCGGATCGGGAAGTGAACAATGGAACACCATCCTATGGAATATACGTATCCCCCGCGTGATCCTCGCACTCATCATCGGGGCCAATCTAGCAGTTTCGGGTGCGCTGCTGCAAGCGGTAATGCATAATCCGCTGGCAGACCCTGGACTGACTGGCGTTTCCAGCGGTGCTGCGGTTACTGTGCTTTTTATCATGCTGGTCATGCCAGAGTTATCTTCGCTTATTCCTATTGCAGCTATTGTCGGCGGAGGGATCGCTGCAGCGATGGTTTATGGATGGGCCTGGACGAAGACGCATGGGATAACGCCCATACGCATTATTTTATCAGGGGTAGCGGTGAATGCAGTATTTGGCGGAGTTATCGGACTGTTGTCTATTCTCTATAGTGATAAATTACCTGCTGCGCTCTCATGGATGAACGGGAGTTTATCGGGAAAAGGGATGGATACGGTGTTAACAATTCTACCTTATTCTGCGGTGGGATGGATTATGGCACTCCTATGTATACGGCAGGCGAATATTTTACGGCTTGGAGAACAGGCAGCACATAATCTCGGTCAAAACATAAATCGGGTGCGGATTACGCTTTCTTTTGTTGCTGTCTTTCTTGCTTCTGTCTCTGTCTCCATGGTAGGGCTTGTCGGCTTCGTTGGACTCATCGTTCCGCATATGGCACGTATGATGATCGGTTCGGATTATAAATACAGCCTTCCTTTTAGCTTAGCACTGGGAGCTGTCGTATTGATTGTAGCCGATACCATCGGCAGATCGATGTTTAGTCCGCTTGAAATTCCGGCGGGTATTGTAATGGCGATGGTCGGAGGGCCTTATTTTCTCTATCTGATGCGTAAAGGAGGGGCATAGCATTGCTGCAAGTAGAATCGGTACATGTACATTACGGAGAACGGCCAATTGTTCAGAACCTGTCGCTTACCGTTCAAAAAGGAGAAGTTGTCTCCATCATCGGACCGAATGGGTCAGGGAAATCAACATTGCTCAAAAGTATATCCGGCCTTATTCCTTACGCAAGCGGCACAGTGACCATTGATGGTAAGGAACTCCAAGAGATGAATGTCCGAGAAGTGGCGAAGCAGCTATGTATGTTGTCTCAATCAAATGTAAGCCCTATGGATATGACCGTTCGAGATTTGGTTGGTTTTGGACGGATGCCGCATAAAAAATGGTACGAACAACTCACTCAGGAGGATCGTGAGATCATTCAGTGGTCACTTGAACAGACAAATATGACAAGGTATGAACACCGTTTGGTTCATTCCTTATCAGGCGGGGAGTCAAGAAAAGCTTGGCTTGCCATGGCTCTCGCCCAGCGTCCCAAGCTGCTATTACTCGATGAACCGACTACCTATCTGGATATTGCGCATCAACTGGATGTTTTGGAGCTTGTGAAGACACTGAATAAGGAACTTGGGATCACGGTAGTTATGGTGCTGCATGATCTGAACCATGCGAGTCTATACAGCGATAAAGTATGTGTCATTCAGAACGGGGAGCGAAAAGCATACGGAACCCCGAAGGATGTACTAAACCAGGATTTAATTCGAAGTGTATACGGTGTAGAAGTGGAAGTAGAGATAATGAACGAGAGAAAACCAAGAATACACGTACTTCACAAAATATAAATAGAGCAGGTGGAGAATTAGATGATGAATATGAATCGAATCAATATGGAAGAAGTGAAAAATAACTATTTACAATTTGCAGGTGAGCTGAGATCGCTCATGTTAAGTACGTTAGATGAGGAAGGGAAGCCTTTCATTTCTTATGCTCCTTTTGTAGCGCATGACAATAAAATGTACATCTATATCAGCCGCATTGCAAATCACTATCATTATATGGATAAACGTCCGCAAGTGGACGTGATGCTAATTGAAGATGAAGCAGCTTCGGGTAATTTATTTGCAAGACAGCGGGCTCGTTTCCCTTGTACAGCGAAAAATGTGGGAAATGAGGGATACCCGGAAGTATTTGCTCTGTTCGAAGAAAAGTTTCCAGCGAAACTTGTAACGATGCTGCGGGGACTCGATTTCAACTTGTTCGAGCTTACTCCCAAGACAGGAAGATACGTGGCAGGCTTTGGTCTTGCTTTTGATCTAGACCTTGCCGGAGAACAGATTGAACATGTAGCCCGCGATGGTCATGCCAGCAGTGCAGCAGCGAAATAAAGGAATAACCCGGTAATATGATATCAAATTGAAACAAGGAGGAGAGAAAGAAAATGTCTACCTTTGCTACGGTCATGCCCGTATGGAATGCAATTCAAAGCCGTTTTCTAAATACGGTGAAGCAGCTAACTACAGAGGAACTCGCACTTCAAATGGACGATACTTCGATTGGATATATGCTCAGGCATAATGCCGAGGTAGAGTATATGTTTGCCGCATGGTTTTTTAATAAGCCGATGCCGGAAGATCTTGTGATTCATACCCACCGAGGGGCTGCACGCAGTAAAGAAACATTTACAAATCTTGCAGAGCTCGTATCGTTTTTAGAGGAGTCTCAAACCTGGCTTATTGCGGGAATGTCGGAGCTGCCTGAATCTGAGTGGAACGAGATAAAAAAATGTCCTATTGGCGACTCCACACCACTCGAAGCCGTAGGAAGGCTTATGTATCATACAGGAATTCATGCAGGACAGATTTCATTTATAATGAAGCTGCATGCAGCAAAGCAGGTATAGGAATAGAGAAGATTAGGAATTGAAGTAAGTATGGTCTAGACAGATAAAAGTTGGTAAAGAGTGAGAGAGCCTATAGATCAGGCAGATTGATGAAAATAAAAAGATAGATAGATTGAGCCCGGGAGAACCATCTCTCGGGTTCTTTTGTATATTCAAGCAGAATAATTATTTACAGGTAAATCCATTTTACAACTCATGAAAATATGGAAATAAAGCTTTTATATATCCAGTATATGGATTATTATGGTACATAATCTGTTAGCTCTAGCTAGGTTCATAGCCTATAGGAATGAAAAGGGGGTGATCGTGATTGTATTCAAGTTTCGGCCCATCATGGTTGTGCTTGGCATCATTATAATTATCCTGCTCGCATTAGGATTTCAAAAAATATACAACCATAACATGGAGAAGAAAATGAATAATCAAGTCATTATTGATCAGGCCAAAATTACAGCGGTGGAGCATCTAAAAGAAAAATATGAACTTGATGTGGAAATAACGGGAGAACAAATACTGCCGACTTATGTAAGTTACAGAGTTAGTTTTGAGGGGAATGTAATCGGGAATAAGGATCAACACTTTAACATATCTGTCAATTACAAAACAAATGAGGTTTCGAATTTTGCGATGAGTCCTGAGCTGGTTGATGCGATCAAGGCGAAAGGATACGATCCTTTTATTAAAAAATAAATGGAAGGCTTCTCATTTGAAAACGAAAGGCACACCATTTTCAGCGTAATATCAAAAGTAAAGTTCCATTGAATAACAATACTTATCAAATAGAGGTGAAGTGATGGCGGAATTTCTCTGTATGAACCATCCGGATCAGCAGGCTGTTGCTCAGTGTAGAAGATGTGGTAAGCCGATCTGTGAGAACTGCTATGACCCAGCGACGGGGTATTGCCGTGATCAGTGTATCAATAATGGAGCAGTTTCTTCTGTTCATGAGCCTAAGAAAAATATTCTTTTGCAAGTCATTGTGGCAATCTTAGCAATCATTGGAGGACTTGCCATACTCTTAATTACGATATGCGGTGCCTTTTTGTTATCGTACTAAAGGTATTATGAAAATGATTCGCTAATGTTAGTTATTACTATCGATGTCTAGGAGTGGACTGATGGATTTTCCTGTGTATCTTACTATTGGGTCCTTACGGATTCACCCCCATGTACTATTTGAGTCCCTTAGCTATTTTATTGGATTTAGGGTCTATCTATGGACAAGAAGACCGAGCGGGATGTCTGCCCTGATGAGCCTGCAAATCTTAGCAGGTACGATTCTGGGTGCAGCGATTGGTGCCAAGTTGCTGTTTTGGCTTGAAGACCCGGTCGCTACTTGGGAGCATCTTAGTCAAGGACAACTCTTATGGGGCGGAAAGACGATTGTCGGGGGGTTACTCGGAGGACTGATCGGGGTGGAACTTACCAAGCGCTGGGTAGGATGGTCCCAATCGACGGGGGATGATTTTGTGTATCCACTGATGCTCGGTCTTTGTATAGGAAGGATCGGATGTTTCCTTACCGGCCTTACAGATCATACCTATGGTACGCCGACAACATGGATTACGGGTGTGGATTTTGGAGATGGGGTGGCTCGTCATCCAGCGCAGCTCTATGAGATTTTCTTTCTTATTATCTTAGCTATACTGCTGATCCCGCTTAATCGTCAGAGTCGTGGTAAAAGCAGCACATCTACTCAAGTAAAGTATGTATCTGGACGGATGTTTCAGTGGTTTATGGCAGGATACCTATTGTTTCGTCTAGGGATTGAATGGATCAAACCAACGCCGCATCCGTACCTCGGACTGAACAATATTCAGCTTGCCTGCATCGCTGGTGTGCTTTATTATGCTTGGCTTATTTATGGCAGGAAGAAGGTAGGTCATCAAATAACGAGTACGAATATGCAAGCCTAATCTGTATTTAACAGGAGGAGCGATTTCATGCCTAACCGTCCTTATCTCTATCACGAACTGACCAACAGTATATGTACGACCTGTTATCGCAAAGTAGAAGCCAAGGTAATTGAAGAAGACGGTAAAATCTACATGGTCAAAAGGTGCCTCATTCACGGACCGGAGAAAGTGCTGATCTCCACCGATGTAGAGTATTATCACCGGACTCGTCAGTTTATTAAGCATTCAGAAATGCCGCTCGTGTGGAATACTCCGATTAAGTACGGATGCCCTTATGACTGCGGATTATGTCCAGATCATGAGCAGCATAGCTGCCTAACCTTACTAGAGATTACCGATCACTGTAATCTGCAGTGTCCGATCTGTTTTGCAGAATCTTCACCGCATCGTACCTCGTACCGGTCACTTGCACAGATTGAATTTATGTTAGACCGCATTATTGAAAATGAAGGCGAAGCAGACATCGTGCAAATCAGCGGCGGCGAGCCGACGACACATCCTGATTTTTTTGAAATTTTGGATATGTGTAAATCGCGGCCCATCAAACATATTATGGTGAACACGAATGGAATTCGCATTGCACAGGACCGGGAATTTGCCCGTAAGTTATCTGAATATGCTCCTGGATTTGAGGTTTATTTGCAGTTCGACAGTTTTGAAGCACATGTACTAAAAGAGCTGCGCGGGGCAGACCTGAGACGGATACGCCAGCAGGCAATTGACCATTTAAATGAATTTAACATCTCTACAACCTTAGTTGTTACGCTGAAAAAGGGCCTTAATGACGGAGAGATCGGTGACATTATTCAGTATGGTCTTCAGCAGAAAGCCGTTCGCGGAGTCACCATTCAGCCTATTCAGGCGGCAGGGAGACTCGAAGGATATGACGCTGCAACAGATCGTTTGACGGTGAGTGAAGTGAGGCAGATGATCATTGACCAGTCGGGAGTATTTGACGAAGATGATATTTTGCCGGTTCCATGTCACCCGGACTGCCTCGCCATGGGATATGCGCTGAAGCTTGGCGGACAAGTTATTCCGCTGACCGGAATGATTGATCCTGACATTTTACTTGAAGGGGACAGCAATACGATCGTATTTGAACAGGACCCGGTGATCCGAGATAAAATGTTCGAGCTATTGTCGACCGGCCACTCGCCGGAGTCTTCTGCTCTTTCGCTGAAAAGCCTGCTTTGCTGCCTGCCGCTCGCTGCTGTTCCTGAAGAGATTACGTATGACAACGTGTTCCGGGTGATCATTATGCAGTTCCTTGATGCACACAACTTTGATGTGCGCTCTGTCAAAAAGTCCTGTGTTCACATTGTCCATCCTGATGGACGAATCATTCCTTTTGATACTTATAATTTGTTCTATCGGGACGATAAGGAAGAGCTGCTGAAAGAACGGAAAAATGAGATTGTAACCGCATGGGATCGAGATACCAAGGTCGTACCAGTGAGTGAGAATTAGATTTTAGGATAGAGTAGGGTCGGAGAGCAGAGATGCGATCCGGCTTTTATTTTTGTGTGAAGATTTTATCGGAATTATTTTAATGTAATGTCACATTTCAGAACTATGAATTGTTATATAGGCGTGGAAAGGAGGGAGAGGCACCTTTGAACTCTATACAGCGGAACAGTGCAGATGATCGTGAACAATTACATTTAGATCATATGATCCAGAGGATACAGCAGGGAGAGACCGAGCCCTATAGAGTCATTGTCGAGAAGTATCAAAGGCAAATCTATGTATATTGTTATTACTTATTAAAGCAGACCGAAATGACACAGGATGCAGTCCAGGACATTTTTATTAAGGCGTATGAGAACATAGCAAGCTACACGAGACCTGGTTCCTTTTCAGCATGGCTCTACAAAATTGCGTACAACCACTGTATGAATCTCAATAAAAAGAAATTCCGAGATGTAGAGCTGCTCCAATTCTTTAAGAATACTTACTCGGCAGAACTGGCATACAAGAAGGATACCCAAAGCAGTGACAGATTAGAAAAACTAATGGATCATCTTTCTTTTGATGAAAAACATATTCTGCTGCTTCGTGCAGTGGAAGACTACTCTTATGATGAGATCGGACAAGTCATGAATATTAAAGCCGCTACGGCGAGGAAGAAATTTGAGCGCATACGTAAAAAACTGATCAAAAGGAATGGGGAAGGGGGGCTGCGTGTATGAAGAATCATTTACATAAAAAAGAGGAACCCATAGATCAGGTCATCCGAATGATACGAGAAAAAGAGGCTCCTATCGATCTTACGGATCTAGTGATGGAGGTGATTTATCAAAATAAAACAAACCGCAGGGGGCGAAAGAAGATGTGGAGGAAAATCACGGTTTCAACGGCTATAGCGGCTTCAGCAGTCATGGTGATAGTAGGGAGTGGATTTGTGTCACCAACGATGGCGGGTTCGTTGCAGCAAATTCCGGGAATAAAGAGTATCTTTGCATTTGTGGATGATCTTGGACTGAGAACAGCATCAGAGAAAAAATTAGCGGCTACCCCAAATGTTAGTGTGGTTCGAGGGGATACCACATTTACGGTCCCTGAAATCATCTATGACGGCACGAGGGTATCCCTCAGTCTAGTACGTACGACGCAGGATAATTCAGATGAGACAGGAGAGAAGCTGAACGAAGATCTAAGCGGCTATACGCTGCAGATCAACGGTAGAGATATCCATGAGTTTGCGCCTAAATATGGTGAGATACCTAGATTTTTTCATCCTGGAGCATCTGAGAATTCTGTGATTTTGGAATTTTCCGATTTGCGAAATCAAGAAGGAACACCTTTTCCTGATTCGTTCATTCTTACATTAAACCTGGAAGTTAAACCATTTGAGGATCCTGTTGTTATACATATCCCCGTTGAGAAGACGAAACAGGACATCGTTGATATTTCTCCTAATGAGACCAAGACCCATGGAATCTATACCATAACTTTAGAAAGAGTAGAACTAACACCAATAACGACAAATATCACGACTCATTTCGTTCTTCCGGAAGGAATGAGATATGATCCGCTAACAAACGATTTGGGTTACGATGTGTATGATGATGAAGGTAATGAGCTGAGAATAGTTAGTGGAAATGGGAGAGGTCAGGCAAATAGCTCTGGAATGATTTCAGATCTCCGGCTAGAACCTTTTACTACGCTCCCGTCTAAGATCATTATCAAACCTTATCAAAATATATATAGTGACACCGAAAAAGGTAATTATAAGTATGATGAGGAAGGGAATGTGATGAAAACCTATTTTCCTGAACTAGAGTTTGAAGTGGAAATTGAGAAATAGTTAATCCGAAGATGGGATAATGACAAAACACCCAAAAAACCTGTCCGCACAATAGCAGAAAAAGAGCAATCTATAAAGAATAGGTTGCTCTTTTTCGTTGGTGTTTTCTTTTTTATAAACAAGACGGTTTGATTTTTAATTATGTGACGATCTTCTTAACCATGTCTTTCTCTTCATCAAAAAGATAGTCCCACTTTTTCGATATAATCCATTCAAATAATTCTTGAATGTGGTTATATTTTTCTCTATATCGATTTAGAAATTCAAACGCAGGCACTAATTCATTGCTTTCTATTGATCGCATTCTTTTTAACATCGTTTTTACTCGTTGATAGACAGAGTCTATCGCCGTTTCATCTCCATGATTCTGAATTGCTAACAAAGCATAATATTTAACAGCAGGAGAGCGATCTTTCATCGCTTCAATAAAAAGAGGCAGAAATGTGGAATCTCCCAGTTGATCTAGGGCACTAAGAGCAGAGCGTCTCACTTCGCCTTTTGGATGTTTCATTAAAGGAAGAAGATAAGGGACCGAGCGGGTTGCCCCAAGATCACAGAGAGAACCGATTGCATAAAAAAGATCATATTCATCTTGTGATGTAGTAATAACTTGGATTAAAGCCTCTTCCGCGGCAGAACATTTACATTTACTTAAAGCTTGAAAGGCGGAGTGACGGACTAACCAGCGAGGATCATCAATAAATTGAAGGATAGGCGCACAGTTAGAAACTTCCTTTTGCTTGGCGAGTTGAGAGAGAATACTGTCTAAAGTATACTTGTTTTTTTCTGCTTCGAGTCGTTTTAAAAGAATATGGACTACGCGTGGATCACCTGTATTTACTCCAATGTTACCGAGCACAAAATAAATATCTTGTTTCAAGGTTTCTTTTTTTGCCTTTTCTAATAGGTTACAGAGGATCGGAATAAGTGCAATACGATCTAATTTTTCTGCTTTTCTAGTTGCATTCCAAGCAGGTGCACCTTCACTCGTGGAATATCCTTCCTCTTCTATATAAACGAGTCCATCTCCCGCCATATCGTTCAATAGGTTTAATAGTTGTTGTTCATTCATTGTTGAAACTCCTAAATCTCATTTAAAAAGGATTGAATAAAAGTAATGGCAGCGCCATTAGAAACTCCATTTTCAGATGAACGGCTAATATAAATAAATGGCTCATTGCTAGGAAAAGCGGTGCGCTCATAAACTTTCTCATGAAGAAGTTGAATATCATGTTCTGTTAAGTAAGGAGATATATGACCGCCCAGAATAAATTCTCTATTAATGACAAGATGAATATTGTTGATCGATAGTGCTAAATGATCTAAGAATACATTCCATCTTTCCATATAGGAAGGGATTCCAGAACGTAACTGTTGGAAGAAAAATTCTAACGATTCATCTTCTTTTAATAGCGCACTAACAGAACATAGTGTTTCCATACATCCTGTTTTTCCGCAGTAGCAAAGAGAACCACGTGGATCGATTGTCATATGTTCTACCGTGCCGCTATGTCCTTCATTCCCCATATAAATTTGGCCATTGATAATGATGGCTCCCCCAAGATGCGTACCAATCGACAGATAGACAGCATCGTCAATATCTTTCCTGATCCACAGTTCCGTGGTTGCAGCACATTTGGCATCATGAAAAAAACGGCAAGGATAATCAAGGTGCTGTGAAAAAACAGAAATGTGGAGCCCCGTACAATTTAATATTTTTCCGTAGGTAATGTTTTGTCCATCTGCTGATGTTAATGCTTGTATTGCAAAACCAACACCCAAGACTTGCTCTTGTTCGATCATAAGAGAGGAGATGAAAGCTTGTACAGCTTGACTTACTTGTTTAAAGTAACTCTCTTCATTTGCGTATGTAAGTGACAGGTTGGTTTTATGAAAAACAACACCGAGCAAATCTACTGCGGAAATACAAATTGTATTTCTTTGAATTTCAACCCCTATGCTGACACGAGCCTGCGGACATAATGCATATGCCGTTGCACGTCTTCCAACCGAGGATTCAAATTGCCCGTTCTTTTCAATCAGTTTTTCCTTTTCTAAGCGAACTAAATTTTGAGTTACAGTTGGCAGACTCAGATGAAGTTGATTTGCGATTTCTTGTTTTGAAAGCTTCTCATTTTGATAAATAAGATGATAAATCGATGAGTAATTACTTTTCTTTATATCCCTAAATGTAATGTTATGATCCATAACTAAACCCCATTATACAAACGACTTTTATAAAATTCCTTTAAATATAACATAGCTATCGGATAAATAACAATTTAGAGCAAAATGATGTGACTAACGAATCATAAAATTCATACAATGAGTGTGAAATAAGTCGCTGTTTTTTTATGGAAGGTTGACTTGTCTTATAAAGCGGGTATATTATGTAAATTGATTTTATTAATCTATTTAATAAAACAGCTTTACAAAATAGAAAGGGGAAATAGATTTATGGGAATTATTGAAAAAATGAGATTAGACGGAAAGAAGATCTTCGTTACAGGCGGTGCGAGAGGAATTGGCAAAAGTGTTGCAACCGCTTTCTGTGAGGCAGGAGCCGATGTAGCTATCGTGGACCTGGATTTTGAAGAAGCAAAGAAAACAGCTGCCGAACTAGAAAGTAATCATGGAATTCAGGCGATTGCTATTAAAGCGGATGTCACAGATCCAGAAGATGTGAATGCTATGATGGAAAAAGTGCTGGATGCCTTTGGACGGTTGGATGTTGCTTTCTGTAATGCTGGAATCTGCATGAATATACCTGCTGAGGATATGACATATGAACAATGGAAAAAAGTAATCGATATCAATCTTACCGGGGTGTTTTTAACGGCTCAAGCTGCTGGAAAAGTGATGTTAAAGCAAGGCGGGGGTTCCATTATTAACACGGCTTCGATGTCAGCACATATCGTAAATGTACCGCAGCCGCAGTGTTCTTATAATGCTTCTAAAGCAGGTGTCATCCAATTGACAAAATCTCTAGCGGTAGAGTGGGCGACTAGAAATGTGCGCGTGAATAGTATCAGTCCAGGCTACATAGGAACAGAACTTACGTTAAATTCCCCAAGCTTACAACCATTAATTGAACAATGGAATCAAATGGCTCCTCTTGGCAGAATGGGAAGACCGGAAGAACTACAATCCATTTGTGTTTACCTTGCAGGGGATACGAGCAGCTTTACTACGGGAGCAGACTTTGTAGTGGATGGCGCTTTTACTTGCATCTAATCTAATAGACTTAAATAAAGAAACAATTACATCAGGAGGCGACATCCTTGTTCTATTTACTCGGCACAGATATTGGAACATCCGGTACCAAAACCATCTTAATGGACACAGAAGGCAACCTCATTGCCCAAGATTTACAGGAATATGATGTGCTTACACCAAGACCTTTATGGGCTGAACAGTGGCCGGATGTATGGCTCGAAGCAGCGAAGCTTTCTATTAAAAACACAGTGAAGAAGGCAAATGTTCCGGCAGATAAAATACGCGGAATCGCGATTAGCGGTCTGTACGGAGGTTCTGGAATTCCGTTAGATGAAAATATGGAGCCTGTTAGACCTTGTATGATCTGGATGGACCGTAGAGCGGAAGAAGAAACCAAATGGGTTCTAGACACGATTGGAGAAGAAAAACTATTAGATATTACCCACAATGGAGCAGATCCTTACTATGGCTTTACCAAAATATTATGGATGAAGAATAATGAACCGGAAAACTGGAAAAAAACGAAATTATTTTTGCCACCAAATGATTACGTTATTTATAAATTGACCGGAAACATTGCGATTGATTATTCCTCAGCGGGGAATATTGGCGGTATTTTTGATATGAATAACAGAACATGGTCTAAAGAAATGATGGATGCCATGGGTATTCCTATGTCGATGATGCCGGAAAACATAGTAGAATCGACAGATATTATTGGAGGACTGACAAAGGAAGCTGCATCTGAATTAGGGCTCTCTGAAGGAATGCCAGTGATTGCAAGCGGTATTGACTGTGGTGCAGCGAATATTGGTCTTGGTGTATTTGAATCTGGTATTTATGCAGCCGCAATTGGAACTTCCATGTGCGCAGCGTTAATTTCGGACAAACCCATTAAGGGAAAGAATCTCATTGTCTGGCCTTATCTATATGATGCTCAAAGACTTTCTTATTATTTTGCCGGAGGTGCCACAGCAGGAGCAATTGTGAAATGGTTCCGTCAAACCATGTGCCAATTTGAAGTGGAAGCCGAGAAAAATGGTGGAGAAAATGCCTATGATGTATTGAATAAACAAGCAGCTGCGATTCCAGTTGGCAGCGAGGGCCTTATTGTTCTTCCTTACTTCATGGGGGAAAGAAGCCCAATCTGGGATTCAGATGCAAAAGGAACGATGGTTGGACTTACGCTGGCACATACAAAGGCTCATATCTACCGTGCATTTCTGGAAGCGGTTGCGTTCTCACTGCGTGATGCAATGGAAGCAACGGGGGAGAACTTAGGTGAATCTATTATCATCGCCGGCGGTGTAACGAAGTCAAAACTCTGGAGACAAATCTTTGCCGATGTGACGGGTTATTCCGTTGTCTGTCCGATTCATGATGTGGAAGCCAATATGGGGGATGTAATGCTTGCCGGAATTGGTACAGGACTTCTATCGTATGAGGACGTGAAAAAGTGGCAGGTACTGGATCAGAAGATTATGCCCGACCCGCAGAACCATGAAAAATATAATGAATATTACCGTGTATATAAATCGGTATATCAGAATTTAAAGCAAGATATGAAAACGTTATCAAGATTATCGAAAATATAGAGTAGTTCACATGGATTTTTTCATGAGATCAGGGAAAGTGACATCGATAGATTAGTAGGGACGGAGTGAAAATATGTCTAAGTGGAAAAAAAGAATTGGTTACGGGATTGGCGATCTAGGATGTAATCTTGTGTTCAGCACCATGGGTTCCTATCTGCTCTTCTTTTATACTGACGTTTTTGGAATAACAGCAGCAGTGGCAGGTACGTTAATGTTATTAACGAAAATAATTGATGCTTTTGCAGATACCGGCATGGGATTATTAGTAGATCGAACACATACCCGATGGGGTCAAGGAAGACCTTATTTTATCATAGGTGCTATTCCTTTTGCTGTATTCACGATTATGACTTTTATTGTGCCTGATTTCAGTATGACAGGGAAAATTATATGGGCCTATGTCACGTATACCTTGCTGAACATTGCCTACTCGGTTGTTAATATACCATTAAATACAATCGTACCCAGATTAACTTCAGATAACCATGAACGTAACTGGTTAGTATCGACAAGAATGATCTGCGCATTACTTGGAACCGCTTTAGTCATGTCCATTACCATGCCGATGGTAGATTTCTTTGGACAAGGTGATGAACAAAGAGGTTACTTAATCACAATGAGCATCTATGGCATCATGGCGCTTATCATATTTGTGATTACTTTTATGAGTACCAAAGAGGTTGTTCCGCCAACCATCCATCCTGGGAAATCTTCCTTCAAAGAAGACTTTAAGGGATTGACCGGTCAAGCTGCCATATTTTTTATCGTGAATTTTCTCTACTTCGCTCTTTTTGTTATACGAAATACGACTGTAATTTATTATTTTACTTATAATTTGAATCGTCAAGATTGGCTTACTTTTGTTGGGCTATTCGGAATTTTATCGGGTCTGCCTATGCTCATTATTTTACCTTGGCTTCAAAAGAAGATGTCAAAAAGAAATATACTGCTATTAAGCACGATCATTTACATCGTAGGAGATTTGCTTATTTATTTCGGAAAATCCTCATCGTTTTTAGTCATAGCAGGGCTTGCGATCACAGGGCTTGGTATTTACGGGATTTTCGGAGTTACATTTGCTATCCAGCCCGATATTATTGATTATTCAGAGTATAAAAAGAATAAAAGTATATCTGGGATGATTGCAGCGATTCAAGGTTTCTTTGTAAAAGTAAGCTTGGGACTCGGGAGTTTCTTAATTGGGGTTGTTCTAAAAATGGGGGGCTATGTTCCCAACGCCACACAAAACTCAACAGCACTCAGCTATATTGAACTCTGCTTTATTTGGGTGCCGCTAATCATTTGTCTGTTGATTGGAATTACCATGTGGTTCTACAAACTGGATGATCAGCGGGCAGCGATGGATGTAGAGCTTGAAAGACGACGTGCACTTATTCAATAAAATGTTTATATAAAATTATTACTAGCTTCCTTGAGTATAAATCAAGGAAGCTTTTTCCTTTTTATGAAGTACATAAGATAGAGATTGAATAGAAGTTGAAGGAATAACGACCGATGTAATATTTTCCATTATTTGATAGGATTTATTCACCTTAACTAACAGTGAGAGTGAAATCCTTATGGTGAAAATAATGGTCTCACCTGACCAGCTGATGGAAGTTGTCAGACACTTCTTAAACCAATCGTCAGGAATTTAGAATTCTAACTAGCTTCCCAATCATTAAATAATAGTAGGCGGGATAATCTTGAATGACGAAATGAACTTTATAACTTTTAAGTATTTTCTTGAATGTTATTTTAATCCAAGTGCTAACTATGATGAGTTAGATAAACTCATGGTTGATTTTAACTCATTTGAAAATGTGGGACACCGTAAAAATCTTCATTCAGAGTTATTAGTTCTTCAGCTAGTGAAGTTCAGTATTATGCAGGAGTTTGTAAGAAAATATGGTATGAGAAAAATGGATGACGAGAAACTGAAATGGTTAATTCAGCGGATGTTAGAAAAGTTAACACGTTGAAAGCCAAAGCACAGTTGAGCAAAAATCGCTCTCTGTGTTTTTGTGTTACATTCATAATAGAAGTGAATTTTTTTAACATCCAAATGGAGGTGTCCATATGAAGGCAATGAGAGTTACTAGTACACTTAGTTGATCGAACAACTATAGAATCTTGATAATACGTACGAGACTTGCTTTTCATTGATAGATAGGAGTGGATTTTTAGGAAACCATGTTTTAATAATTTCATGAGTAAGATTAATGTTAGATTGAGATCGAGAGGAGACTGATATAAACGTGCCAACCTATAATAAGCTAGTAAGGGATTTAATTCCGAATATTATCCAATCTCAAGGGAAACGATGTAAGACTTTAATTCTAGACCAGAAAACTTACAAATCAGCGCTGAGAGCAAAGCTGGAAGAGGAACACAGGGAATATCAAGAAGCGGAAACAGATGTACTAGCTAATGAAGAATTAGCGGATTTGCTAGAGGTTATTTACGCACTGGCTTCGGTTCATGGTATTAGTGAAGAGGAACTAAATAAGATTCGTAAAGAAAAGGCGGATCAGCGAGGTGCATTTAAAGAAAAGATATTTCTCGTGGAGGTGGATTAGTAGAGTCAGTGATGAAAGACGTATCTATTAATTGTCTGAATTTTCCTTTTTATGAAGTACATAAGATAGAGATTGAATAGAAGTTAAAGGAATAACGGCCGATGTAATATTTTCCATTATTTGATAGAATTTATTCACCTTAACTAACAGTGAGAATGAAATCCTTATGGTGAAAATAATGGTCTCACCTGACCAGCTGATGGAAGTTGCCAGACACTTCTTGAGCCAGCGTCAGGAACTGGAACGGATGTGCAATCAATTAGACAAGCAAATTTACTTTATAAGTGAAGGCTGGTCAGGGGCGACAAAAGAAAGGTTTTTTCATGAGTATTTATCGGCCAGGCAATCCATGGGTGTGACGATGGAGAAAATTTCGTCGATTGCCCAGCAGCTGAACTTTATAGCCAGGAGTTTTGCTGAGGCGGATGGAGAAGGAGGATCGGCGATCGTTATGCCTAGCTTACCCCCAAAAGTGGAGGCAAAGCTAGAAAGTGCTGTTGACTATATATTTTCTGGTTTTAGGGGAGTAGGAGCTACAATAGAAGGACTCTTTAATAATGTAGTAGGTACGGGAAAGAGTTTATGGGAGAACCCCTTTGGAACAGCATATGATATAGGATATGCATTTACAGTTGGGAGAGTAGTCGATGTTTGTATAGGTGCACGCTTCGCATGGGATTACGCCTGGGGGAGTGGAACCGCAAGAGCTGATGCAGAACAGTTTGTAGAACAAATGAAGCAAGATATAGAAGAAAAAGGTACAGGGTATTATGCTGGCTATGTAGCAAGTCAAGCTGCTGCTTATTTAACGATAGGGAAGCTGTTGAAGGGCAAGAATAGTGAAATAGGCGGTTCGGGTGGAAAAGGTAAGACCAAAGACTCTAGTGAGGCAAGAAATACTGAATTATCGGATGTTGAAATAAAATATCCATTAAGTACAACGAATAAAAAGCATATTAACAAACATAATATTGAGTCTATTGCGCAACAATCAAAATATCTATCTGATGACCAATTGGCAGATAAATTAGAATCTAGTTTTTTCAATCCTAAATGGAGTAAAGAGGAGATAAATAAATATGCTGAAATAGCTTATAACCATCTAAAAAGTCAAGGAAAAACAGGTCATCTGACTTATGAAATAGAAGGAGAAATAATAGAAGTTTTTATTCATCCCGATGGTCAATTTGGTACAGTGTATGGAAGACATAAATTCACAGTAGGGGATATAAAAAAATGACTCGATAGGGTGGAGAATAGATGTTCAAAATCAGTTATAAGTTATTTGAAAGTGAGGATGTAGAGGGAAACGAATTAAACGGGACAGAGGGATATTTTCAGTTTGAAATTGATAATGAAACTTACGGTATTTTTATAACTGAAGAGATTGATAATTTTACAGTTTCAGTTTATTGGTGGTTGTACTATTTTTTAGAAGCCGTAAGACTTCTGAAAACAGAGAGATATGTTTTAATAAGTGATATCGAAAAATCTAATATTTGGATTGAACTAAAAATGGAAAAAAATATAGTGGAGATAAGTAAGGTATCTGCTGATAAACCTGAAGGAAGTGGAGCAATAGAAACGAAAAAAGTGCCGAATTTAACATATCCGTATTGGAAAGAAAAAAGAGTTATTTATGAGGACTTGAAAAAAGAAGTAATAGATAAAACTAAGCTATATGTGGAAGAGTTAAGAGTATTAAATAATGAAAGTAATAAAGAAATTTTGAAAATGGAAAAATTAATTCTAGAGATTGAAAAATAAAGAGGGAATTTATATAGAATGACCGAAAGGTAGCGAGACCGATGAGAGTCTAGCCTAAGACTACATGAAAAAAACTCTTTCCAAAGCAAATAACGTGGAAAGAGTTTTTCTTATTCATCAACACACTTATCCCTGCAAAACCTTATTCAAACTTTGTGTCGTTTCATTGAGCTTTACAATACTCTCCACCATATTAGTAACTCGTTCCTGCTGCAATTCAGCGCTGGCAAGTACTTCTTCTACAGAAGCAGCAGATTGCTCCGTCACAGAGGATACTGAATTTAGTTCGTCATTAATTCGAGCAGAAGCCTCTTGCAGCTGACTATTGAGGTTCTGCAGGTGAACAGCTTGCTCCATCACTTCGGTAGTGTTGAGGTCAATATTCGTGAAGAGTGCTTCAATAATATCAGTAGAAGTCGTTCCTGCCATCGATGCTTCTTTGCCTTCGGAAATACGTAGGGCGGCACTGCTTACATCTTTCTGAATGGAGGACAAAATTTCGGCAATATCGGCTGATGACTGCTGGGTAGACTGGGATAACTTACGAATTTCAGCAGCAACAACGGCAAAGCCTTGTCCATGTTCACCTGCACGTGCGGCTTCAATGGATGCGTTTAGAGAGAGCAGGTTTGTCTGTGTGCTGATCTCCTGAATAGCGGTGAGAATCCCGCCAATTTTCTTATTTTCATTATTTACTTTTTCAATCATGTGTGTTGTATCTTCGACGATTTCAGACACGAGGTGAATCAGAGAACTGAGCTCAGCAACTTGAATCTTTCCATCCTTCGTTAACTCCGCGGCTTTACGAGCCCGGTCGCTCGTTGTGTTTGAAGCATCAGATGTTCTTTGCACGGATTCATTTAACTCATGCATTGCGGAACTAATGTCAGATACACTGCCGGCTTGCGATTCCATTCCCGTTGATATTTCTTGAAAAGCAAGCAGCACCTCATTATTAATCTTTCCTGCCATATTTGCATTTTCGTTAAGTTCTGCTCCCGACGTCGTAATTACATTAGATACTTGCCGTACTTCGGTCATGAGTAGTTCCATCTTTTGTCGTGCCTGCTCCGATTCTTGCATGCTTGATTTTATATTTTTCAACATTCGTTTTCCAATGGTGCTTTGACCGAGCATAGTTAGCCAAGTGACCCAGTAATAAGCATTGGAGCCGATCGTATCTTCACCCACATAGATAGCGTAGCAGAAATAGTTAAGCACGATGAGTCCAATGATTCCATTGAGCAGCAGCGGTTTCATATCCATATAAAGAGAGGTAAGAGCCAGTCCTAGAAACATAATGACATAATCTGAAGGTGATTTACTTGCATACATAAAGGTAAAACAAATCACATTAAATCCAACAGCCACAAAATACATCGTTTGTTTCACATACCACTTCTTGAGATAGAAGAGAGTGCATATTGCTGCTACGGGAATGGCTGTGCACAGGATCGCGAGAATGATATCCAAACTTCGGTAACTTGCGGCGAGCCCAAGAGCAGTGCAAATCCATAACAACCTAACCATAAGTCCATTTCTTTTATGCAATTCACTTAATTCTTGCGTCATTTCTTTTTCCTCCCGCGTTAGGTGATGATTTATATTAGGGACCACTTGTTATAGAAATGTTCCTGCAACGTTTACGCGTTAGTTTCGCTCTTGTGAAAGGTTCGCCATATTCGTAGGTAAAACGAACTCTATAATAAAGGCCTATGTTACTATATCGTCTAATTCACCCTCACATCTTAGTGTAAAAATTTAACTCTGCAATGAGATTTTATATAGAGGAATGAGTAATTAAAATCCTTCTATGTATTTATGCAAAAAAACACCTAGCCCTTTCATTTAAAAGGGTTAGGTGTATAACGAATTATATATTTTACTGATATACTCGGACAATTCCTGCTCCTGTTACGAGTCTTGCCTCATTAGCTCCGCTGCCGATGGTATGGTCTGGTTCAGATGACGCTGTTTGTTCGATCACTTCTCCAAGCAATTCAAGTTTGCCTGAGCCTGTTCCGGCAAGGAAGGTAAATGCTTCTGGGGTATCTGTTTGAAAGAAGATATCGCCTGCACCCGATTCGGCATTCAGCTGACTTGTACTCACTTGTTTCATATCAAGGTTACCTGCATCCGTTTTGATCTCCATCGTTTTGGTGTTTAACCGTTCCACTGTAATATTACCGCTTTGTGTAATGAGTGAAATATGTTCATATGCTTTTTCAGGGATAATAAGCGTGAGATTAAGTTTTACATGATTCGGATTCGCACCTGTATGATTGGAATTGGCATCGATGTCACCCGGTACTCGTACCTCTGCAATCAGCGTTTGGCTGTTCGTTGACAGAACTAGTTCGGGGGCAGTCTCTGCATTTATCTCTTCATTATTTAGTGTAGCTGTAATGTGGTCCGTATTTTGCTCCATTTTGATGAAAATATTACCTATGTAGTGCTGACTTACTTCAATTGAATGAATATCTGCTGCATTTAATTCTTTGGTATACGTACTTCGTCCAGCAGATGAAGTGGTAGGAGGATTCACTGCGTTATCCTGATTCGAATCTTGGCTTGGATGAACAGCGGTATCATTTTGAACGGAAGAGTCGTTCTGAACAGGAGAATCGTCATTAGTATTCTCTTTATCGCAGGCACTTAGGAGCAGCATTGTGGCGAATAGGGCAAAAAATAACTTCTTCATGTCACTTCACTCGTTTCGTATGTAATTAGTTGGGGCTCATTGTTTACATCTATCAATGTCTATCAATGTATACCCATAAACGACAGATTTGATTGGCTGTACCTACAGAGGAAACTTGGAGAATTAGCGGATAACGCAGATACCCCAATTTCTTCTAAACAAGGAATCATAGGAAGAAAATAAGATAGTGATAAAGATAGCGACCCGTTTTGCAAGGGTGTTTTTTTGAGGGTTTAAATTCCAAACCAACAATATAAATGTATAATAATGGAATATAGATTGTGGATCAGGAAAGGAGAGGGATCGTATGGAACAGCAGAATGAAGAGAAGCCTGAGCAGCCTGGCGAAACCATACCGAAAAAGGTTGAACCGCTTACGGTCAGTGAACTATTCACCTTGGGGCGAAAACCAGCAGAGGATTTGGTATATCTCTTATTTTGGACTGGAATGATTGGGGTTTTATACAATGCTTTTGTATTCGGAAAATATATCTCATTGACCTTCACCCTCATGAATACATTTTCAAGTGATTTTTATGAAACTACGACTACAGGGGGAGATCATGTTCTTCTAGGTTTTGTTGCAGGTGCAATTGGTTTTGGTGTTCTGTTCGTTCTATGGAAAGTATGTTGTGAGCTGTTGCTCCTTATATTCAAGTCTCTTCAGAAATATGTAGGATCGAATGATTGAAAATGAGAGGTCTCACATTACTAATCATTTTGGTATTTATGACGACGGCATGCAGTAATCACACATTACCAAAGGTAGACTCCCCAGCTGGTGAATTTCTAATAGAACAAGGTTATGAAATCATTCAGCAAGAAGACATAGTGTATGAACATAGGCTTGAAAAAAAAGACCTGACGCAGCTGCCGCATCAAATGTATTGGAGTGTTCAATCTGTCGATGCCGCTTCGTATATCGGGAAAATAATTTATACTTCTAAATTCTATGTTAAGAATCATCCGTTAAATCAAGCTCCTTCTAACCTTAAGGGCCAAACAATCGTATATGTAATGCAGACGGAGAATGAGGTAATTGGCGGGTACAGTTTACCTGACCTTGATGATCCTACAGATGGCTCGGTGTATTCACTAGATGGACGGACACTGGAGGAGTTCTCGGGGATGGACTTTGGAACATGGAAACAACAGTGGGACAGCAAGTACAAGTAATTACTTACTATATAAATACGCTCTGCGTAGATGTAAAGGATGGCCTACCTATGAACCATTTAAAATTTATACCAATGAGTCAAAAGCACGCAAAAACCATCGCCACATGGACATACCCTGAACCTTATTCACTGTACAACATGGATGACGATGAAGAGACTATAGAGGAACTAACGGGGGGCAATTACTACGCCGCACTTGATGAAGAAGAGCAACTTATCGGGTTTATTTGTATAGGAGAAGCGGCAAGGGTTCCGGGAGGATATGCAGCCAGAATTTATAATAATGAACAGCAAATCGATATAGGTTTAGGGATGAGACCTGATCTGACGGGAAACGGGCAGGGTGGATTGTTTTTAAAAGAGAGTATTTCATTCATCCGTAATCTCTCGAATTATTCGTCATTACAGCTCGTTGTTGCCACATTCAATGAACGGGCTATGAAAGTATATGAGCGAGCTGGATTTCATAAGGGACAAACCTTTCTTAGCAGAGATAGAGAATTTTTAGTCATGAATCAAATATAATTATCAAAAAACTGCACCTCTATGTTAGAAGCGTCTAACATAGAGGTGCAGTTCAGCCCATTAACGACTCTTTTTACTTAGATACCGCTTTAGCATATCGATAACATGGACTATTTATGGTCTGTTTAGCGGGGGAAATCTTTAAAATTCTTTCCCTCGTATTTTTGAGAAAAGCATGGTGTCCGACAACTTCCCATAGACATCCAGACTGTCTCCGCGTAAAATTCCTTCAAGGACAAACCCGTTCCGCTCGGCTACCTTCGCGCTTTTCACATTTCTTGCGTCACAGCGAATTTCGATCCGGTTAGCCGCGAGTTCACGAATTGCGTAGTTGGTTATGGCTTCTACAGATTCACTCATATAGCCTTGACCTGCATAGGAGCTTCTAAGCCAGTAACCAATTTCAAATTTGCGAACATCCCAGTCAATCCGGTGCAGTCCGCTGCTTCCGACCAATTGTCCATTTTCTTTGGAGAACAGCATGAGTCGTAAATCGGATCGCTTCAGAAATTTCAGATGTGCCTGCCTGATATTAATTTCCGAGTTCTCGGGGGTAAGCGAGTCATTCGCAAAAGGCATCCATGGACGCAGTTCTTCCATGCTCTCCTGAACCGCTTCATAGGAGGCAGCGCCATCCCCATATTTAGGTGCACGGATGATCAGCCTTTTACTTTCAAAGGATTCTGGAATCGTGAGCATGATCTTTTCTGTAGTTTCATGGGTCATATTGCTAGCCTCCAGTGGAAAAATTTCTCATAAACATAACATGGAATGTATTTTACTGGCAATTAAATTATTTAGGAGAGTTGATAAGTTGTATAAGTACGCAATTACAAAATATAATCCTCATTTCCGCGATGAAGAGGGAAGATATCTAAAGGAAGATTGGATTGCTATTAGTGACATAGGTAAGTTGTTTGATGGTGAGATGCTGACAGCTGACCATTATATGAAAATAGAAGACAGTTATATTCAAGCCATACAGATGGTTATGGAATATATGAAAATACCATTTTTGATGGTTAATCAAGTCGCGAGAAGTTTTTCTTACGATACTTTTATGGAAATGAATGAACAATATCGTGAACTCTATTCTAAGGAATTACTAGAAACTTATACTCATATAAAAGACTTAGATGAGCTTGATAAAGAGCAGGTGGGTTCTTTTTGCAGATTAGTTTTGCGTGAAGATATGTGGGCTAAAGTATATTATCCTAGAAGAATGAAGGTCTTTATCGCATATGACTATCTGATGGGAATTCATACCTCAAAGTCGATTGAGACTATAATTCCGTTAATCGAGCAACTGGGATTGTTTGTTGAAGAACACTAACCCTTCTAATAACTTGAGGGCAGCAAAATCATGTATCAAATAAAATGATTTCTTTCGTTAGATTCACCCGATGTTATACATAACCAAAGCAAAGTAACCCACTCGCTAGTTTTCACTGGAGTAGGTTACTTTTTTTGATTACAATGCTAATTCAAATGCATCAAAGGCACTTTGTGCAGATCTACCTAAATACGATACGTCGCAAAAGGTTTAGCATGAATAAACGGTTCACTGATCTGATCCAGCTCAGCACCGAGATCTGAATTCATATCAATCTCAAGGCTTTTGATATTATCGTCTAGCTGCTCTGTCTTTGTCGCACCCACAATAACGGTAGAGACCGCTGGACGGTTCATAAGCCAAGCAACAGATAAAGCACTCGGGGAGTAACCATGGGAAGCGGCAAGATCACTTACCTTACGTCCAAGCTCCAAATTATGCTCTTCTAGGAAACGGTTAAAGTTCGGATCCGTCTCGGCACGGGAACCAGATGGAGCGCTGTTTTTGTTCGTATACTTCCCTGTCAGAATTCCCCCTGCAAGCGGGAAGTAAGGGATGATTCCAACACCTTGGTTAAGACACATCGGAACGAGTTCAAGTTCGGGTGTACGATCCGCTAGAGAGTAACTGGTCTGAGTAGATACATAGCGCACGAAATTCCGCATCTCGCTAATACCGAGTGCCTTCATAATCTCCCAAGCAGCATAGTTAGAAGCGCCGATGTAGCGTACTTTACCGGAACGTACCATGTCGTCGAGTGCCCGAAGGGTTTCTTCTAGAGGTGTGTTAGGATCAAAGGTATGAATCTGATAGAGATCCACATAATCGGTTTGGAGTCGTCTCAGGCTGTTCTCCAGCTCAAGCTGTAGATGATAGCGGGAAGATCCACGCCCGTTAGGCTTATCGTCTTTGACAAGACCTGCTTTTGTAGCGAGTACGACTTGATCTCGCTTCCCTTGCAGGGCTTGTCCAATGATTCGTTCTGATTCGGTTCCTGCATAAATATTGGCTGTATCAATAAAGTTGATACCATGATCGATGGCGTGATGGAGAATACGGGCAGAGGTTTGCTCATCCGCTCTCTTACCAAAAGAATTCGTGCCAAGCCCAAGCTGTGAGACTTGAAGTCCACTTTGACCTAGATAGTTATATTTCATTAGAACAATGCCCCTTTCAAGATCTTCGGTAGGATTAGTCAGAAATGATCTATAGACATTAAGTATATTATTTCCAGAGAACGAGAGCAAAAGAGATAAGAAGAATAGGGAAATAAACCCTCATTTATAGCAGGAAGAAGCTCTTTAATAGAGTCCACTTATGAATTGATTCAGTAGATCATTAATTTTTAGTATAGAATGGAAAAAAGGAGGGTGTATGTATGATAATCGTAATTCCCTTACTTATTATATTTTTAACTATGGGCATCAATTTCCTTGTGAAGTCAAAAAAGGATTCTGCAAATAAAGGCTTCTATCAATGGATAGGAATTTCTTTAATTGTAATGGTCATCTTTTTTGTTCTGCTTTCTTCCTATCAATTCATTGCTCCGGATGATCATATAGGACATTAGCAGCTACCAGCATCTTTAAGTGGAGTAATCGATGTTCTGAAATGAAGAAATTCTTACAAAGAAAGGTAAGCCCCCGATCATTTATGACTGGGGACTTACCTCTTTATTTTATATCTAGCTTGATGAATTAACCGATAAAACGTACATGTGTGATCAGACCATCTTCAACACGGTAGACAGGAACAGCATACAGCAGATCTGTTCTTCCGCTATGTCCGCTGACTTCTTCATGATCGATGACATAAGGACCGTTCACAATCCGAGTCAGAATCTTCGCATGCAGCTCAGGACTTACTTCAAATGTCTTCGTATATCTAGCGCGAATCTCTTCTCTGTTCGTTTGTTGCACGTTGCCCGCAGCATCTTCAATAACACAATTGGGATGATAAGTACGGAGTAAAGCTTCAATATCACGTGCATTGTAAGCTTCAAGCTGAGCATCAATAACTTGGGTGATCGACATAGGAAAGTCTCCTTTACGTATGGGAAGATGGGTAGATAAAGAGTTCATTTGTTCAGAATATAACAATTTTTACCACACCAATCAACTACTATTTTAAAGTGGTAAAGTTAGCTTCAATAAACTTTCTAATCTTTTCATTCTTCTTCGTAGTCTCATGATACTATGGACATTAAAGGTGCAGTGTATTAATGACATTCAGCTTTATGAAAATACTTACACAGGCATTAGGACAATAATAAGGAGCTGGATTTACATGATCTTATCAAAAGATACCCATAAGCATATTACAATTGGACACATGACGTTATTTATTCCTGATTATGACCTGGATCGCTACATATTCATAACAAGACTTGCGAACCTATTCGGAGTACAGACGAATACACAAGCGGGTCTCCAATTGTTAGAGAAGATTCAGGAAGAGGAAGAAGGGTTGCTGGACCGAATTACCTTTGAATATGACGATGGGGGAATTATGGTTCATGCTAGCGAGGACCAAGCGGAGGCAATCCTTCAAGTCATTTTCTTGGCGCATGATCTCATGGTTCCGCCTTATCAGATGAACCTATCTAATGAAGAAAAGAATAGTGTAATCGAGTACTGCAGAAATTGGGTTAGACCAACCCTGCAAACATGCAAGACTGGTGACGTATTTACGATCCCTTTGATGAATGAGGACTATGCCTACGGACAAGTAATAGGGGAGACAGCGGAGAAGAATCCGGTATGTGCCCTTTTTGAATGTTGCTCGGAAGAGGTGTTAGATCCTTCTTATATCGTAAATCAGCGTCCCATTGCCATTTTACCGTTAGCAGGCGACAAAATACATAATTTCACCTTTCAGGTGATTGGAAGTGCTCCCGTACTTATTACCGGAGAAGGAGCCGTATCCGAATATCAAGGAAGAAAGATCAAACGTTTCTCCGATTCTTATTTTACCGAATTAGCAAATGCTTATTATGGACTTACAGATTGGGATGATCCAATGCAAGACTATAAGGCGTTTCTCTTACCAGGAGTAGAAGGGCCATACAATAACGCTTTAAGACCAGTGCCGAATACGGTGATTGATGTCATTCCCGGTGAGCGCATTGGAAATCTCTATCTTGGGATGAGCGAGAAAGAATGCAGTGAGGTGTTGGAATCCTATAGGAAAGAGCATCTAAAAGGTCTTTGGAATTATTCGCTTAATGATGTTTTTCGTATCGACTATGATCCGGAGGGAAAGATCTCTTTTATAGAGATGGTCACAGGTTATGAACCGGAACTTCTTCAAGTCCGTATCCATTTGCCGGAACAGAAGGTGGATGCTTTTCACACGAAAGCTAAGATACTGATTCCGATGATTGATAATGTATCGCCTTATGATCGGTCCGAAGAGGATAATGGGTATGCTTATTATTTTAAAGAGTTAGGACTGGCATTGTGGCGAGGAAATGTAGTTGAAGAAGAACAGATGGAGGAAGCATGGTATAAGGAAATGGGTGCTGAAAATCAGCAGGACGAGCTGCGGTTTATGTACTTTGAGACGGTCAGTGTGATGGTACCAGGTTACTATAATCAGTCCTAAAACTTGACATTAAAAAATGGAATATGGTATATAAAAGGAAGACTTAGCACTCTCTTTATTAGAGTGCTAAAATAGGTTAACGAGTAGAAGGGAGACTATTCATGGCAACGAAACAATTCCAAGCGGAATCCAAGCGTTTACTTGAAATGATGATTAACTCCATTTACACCCAGAAAGAAATTTTCTTACGGGAACTGATTTCTAACGCAAGTGATGCGATTGATAAAATGTACTATAAAGCTTTGGTGGAAGATCAACTGACTTTCCAGTCCGAAGACTACTTTATTAAGATTACGGCGGACAAAGAAAACCGCACTTTAACAATTTCCGATACAGGAATCGGGATGACACAAGAAGATCTGGAGAATAACCTCGGGATCATCGCGAACAGCGGTTCTTTTGCGTTCAAGAACGAGAACGAACTGAAGGAAGGACACAATATCATTGGTCAGTTCGGGGTTGGTTTTTACTCTGCATTCATGGTGGCTGACAAGATTACCGTGATTACAAAAGCATGGGGAAGCGAGCAGGCTTACAAATGGGAGTCCGAAGGCGCAGATGGATATACCATTGAATTAGCAGAGAAAGACAGCGTGGGAACCGATATTATTCTTCACATTCGTGAGAATACAGAAGAAGATTCTTACGATGAATACCTTGAAGAGTATCGTCTTAGAACCATCATCAAGAAGTATTCTGATTTCATTCGCTATCCGATCAAGATGGATGTGAAGACGCAGAAGCCGAAAGAAGATGCTGAGAACGAGTTCGAGGAAGTTATCGAAGAACAAACCGTGAACAGCATGGTACCGATCTGGCGCAAAAATAAAAATGAGCTCACAAATGAAGATTATGAGAACTTTTATTTTGAAAAACGCTATGGTTTCGATAAGCCGCTGAAACACGTTCATATCAGTGCAGACGGTGCAGTTGTATATAATGCCATCCTGTTTATACCGGAAAAAACACCGTTTGATTACTACACAAAAGAGTACGAAAAAGGTCTTGAACTCTACTCTAACGGTGTTCTTATTATGGACAAATGCGGTGACTTGCTGCCAGATTACTTCAGCTTCGTGAAAGGGATGGTAGACTCCGAGGATCTATCACTCAACATTTCCCGCGAACTTCTGCAGCATGATCGTCAGCTGAAACTGATTGCGAAGAACATTAAGAACAAAATCAAATCCGCACTTCAAACGATGATGAAGGATGAGCGCGATAATTACGTGAAGTTCTATGAATCCTTCGGCAGACAATTGAAATTCGGTGTATATAACGACTACGGTATGAATAAGGGTGATATTCAAGATTTGCTCCTGTTCTACTCTTCTAAAGAGAAGAAGCTTGTGAGCTTGGCTGAATATGTATCCCGTATGCCGGAAGAGCAGAAGTATATCTACTACGCAACAGGTGAGTCTGTAGAACGTATTGACCGCTTGCCGCAAACGGAGCTTGTAGCCGATAAAGGATACGAGATTCTGTACTTCACAGATGATGTGGATGAGTTCGCCATCAAGATGCTTCAGAACTACCAGGAGAAAGAGTTCCGTTCGGTATCGAGCGGTGATCTTGGATTTGAAGCGGATGCAAGTGAGCAGGAAGCGGAAGCGAAAGAAAATGAGAACAAAGAATTGTTCGAACAAATGCAAGAACTGCTTGGCGGTAAAGTGAAGAAAGTCAAAGCTTCCAAACGTCTGAAGTCTCATCCGGTTTGCTTGTCTGCTGACGGTGAGATTACGATTGAAATGGAAAAAGTGCTGAACGCGATGCCAAATGCAGATGGACAGCAGGTGAAAGCCGATAAAGTGCTGGAAATCAACGCAAACCATGAAGTGTTTAATTCACTCAAACAAGCATTTGAGAACGATAAAGAGAAGTTTGCTGTGTACACTAGCGTACTGTACAATCAAGCACTTCTAATTGAAGGCTTGCAGGTTGAAGATCCTGTCGCTTTCACTAATGATATTTGCAAAATTATGGCGTAAAATCAATTCATCAAAAGCCCTTCCTTTATGTAAGCATAAGGAGGGGTTTTTCCTTTTATATGTCTAATCAGCTTAATCTTTAAATGGCGGATAGCTTACAGACCAATGTTGATTCGAAAGAACCGGAAAGTCATGGACTGAAATGATGTTATACAGCGTATCCCGGACAAAATAAGACTTCACTAAGGTATTGTCATTATCGGCTGAGAAGGCAGGCAGGCCATCCTTTAGATAATAATGTGTTTCTTCCAGTAAGGTCAGGTTTTCTAGTTTCATAAAGTTCTGAAATTTGTTTTTATATAGTTTATTAACCTCAGTTAATGAATAAGAAATCATCCAATCGAGAGGCATAGAGAATTTTCTCAAACTAGTTCTTTGTAGATTTATAGCGGGGGCACAAGACATGCCTAAACTTACGATGAGTTCATAGCTTTTCTTTACGTCTTGTAAGTTCATGGAGTCACCCATTTTCTGTGAAATTTCGTTTCTATTCAATTATATACAAAACCCCCAATAATGTTTGGGCATTCAGAACAAGGGAGCTTCGTTATCCGGACCTAGATCATGCCAGACGGTTCGGCGGAAATAGACGAAGCTTATACGATAGAGAGCTTGAAACCAACGCAAACCAAGGCTACGCGGCAAAACAGCCCTGTCCTTAGCAGGACGGGGCTGTTTATCATGAGAACTAACTATTATCAACGATAAAGAAGGCGATAACGAAGATGACAATATAAAGAGTAATCCCAATTGCCATCCATAGTAAGGATGCTTTCGCATAATTGGACTTGTTCGGGTTGGTAGAGCTGCTAAAAGCCCAAATAAATAAAAATATGAGGTTCACGAGCGGGATAGCCATCAGAAAAGCAACAAGCATCCAACTTTTCACGCCTACCACTGGGGCTTCCGGAGCATCATACGTTTTCGGTGTAACATGAGGATCATTATCTAACACTTTTCTTCATCTCCTAACTTATGTATTTTTCTGTGTATGACCAATTTCATATGCACATTAAAAATTCTATGAAATCAATCCGTTATATAAAATACCACTTAATTGTAAAAAATGACAATACTTTTCACTTATTTTATTTTAACCTCAGGGCGTGTTCTCCTGATGCTGTATGGAAAATAAGATGTTTTTTATCTTTCCACGTAGGATCATTCATTCCAAGTACATCTTCAGCGGAGTCGTATTGTCTAAAATCCATATAACTATAACGGTTGTTGAGTTCTTTCAATAGGAGGCCCCCCAGCATGGACTGATAAAAGTCATAAGAATACATGGTTTCTCCTAGACTAGTTGCAGAGTATAGAACGACTACAGCTTCATTTCCGATCGGTGAGTGAATGGTTGTATAATGTTCATCATTGATTGCATGGCTGAAGTACAGAATGAGAAAAACAATAATAACTCCAGGCACAAATGCAGCAACAATGGTATAAATCTTAGCTATGATTCCCATCGACAACAGCACAATACTGTTGAAAATAAACATAGATAATACTAGACTGTCCGGTGGAAATAAGCGGAGATAATAGCCCATGCTATGTAGTACAATAAGCATCACATCTATACCAAGAAGTATGGAAATTATTTTACAAGTCCCCTTACGGGTCATAGGATAGGATGTGCCCTCCGTCTTATGATCTATATCTATATCTTGCATGTGCTCTTTTGGTGATTCATTTTTGCTGCTTTATACTCCAGATGATCTCGCTTGTTCAGAGAACCCAGCACCCTTCGCTGTAAATAACATGATCTTAAGATATAAACACTACATACAGAAAATGGTTACACTAAAAATACATAGCTGTTTTATTCTTTTAGAGCTTAGATATGATATTGACGCGTAAAACAACGTCAAAAAGACCGCACTATTTAGATAGGCGGTCTTGTATGAAAACTTATGATTTGGAATTAATTCTTTTTGTTCGGATCAGGAAGGTCACGAGGGTTCCAGTTCTCCGCTTGAGGCTCAATATCCTCATGTTTTTTCACTTTTTCCTGCTGCTCAGGGGAATTGTTTTTGCTATCGTCTTGATTGCGTACTTGATCTCCTGTTTGTTGTTGCATCTGAATTACCTCCTTAACATGATTAACGTTGATTTCGACATAATAATAGTTACCCGATTAGACAGTACTCAAACATGAAGGGCACTTACCTGAAGGGTGTCATTTGTTATGCTGGCTAAGCTGCTTAAGGTGAAGATCAAAAGCTTTCATAACCCACAGATGAATGGCAGCCTGAGAGTACTTATAGATAAACCAAGGTAATGAAGGTACATAATCATGAATCGCTGCGATACATTCTCTCGAGTTTGGCAACTGTAAAAATTCAAGTCTCCCCTTATCAACTTCCCGCCTATTCACCAAAATTCCGCCTGTAATTCGGTATAGAGCATGAGATGAACTGCTTTTCGTTTGATCATAGGTTAGTTCGAGCATTGGAACTTTTATGGCCCTAGGAAAAATGCGGACATTCTGATCTTCACTTCTTGTAATCCGAAGGAACGGTTTCGTAATACGTGACAGCCACTCGGTGTAATAATGTAGAACCCACTGTGCATTTTTTCCTTCCGGTAAACAGAGCCGCTGTACGGATCTCACATCTGATTTCATAGATTTTTTCGCTAAACCCATCATTGAATAAGGAGTAATCGACGGACTATCAAACGGTTCTATCCAAAAGGTAACAGCAGGTACACCCGATGAGCTTAAGATCTGCTCTACTTCAAGTCTGCTTTGCAAGTGACGGGATCTGTCGTCTTTGTTATCTATCTCCGCCGGGGGCATGGTGCTGATATATATGATTTTTTTCATCTTGTTCCGCTGTGCTGCTCTGGCAAAATGCCCTGCTAAGATCGCATCCATATCCTCAGATCTGCCCTGAGTTAGTTTGGCGGAAGAATAAATGAATTGACTAATATAAATGGCATAGTCAGCTCCTCGCAGTGCTTCTTCCACATCGTCATAGGAGAAAAAGTCACAAGGGCGCCAAGTAACATGCTCTGTATCTTTATGTAGGTCAGCCCGTCCAGATAAGGCGATGATATGGTAATTCTTTTGTAGCTCGGTCATTAGATACTGGCCGATATGTCCTGATGCGCCGGTAAGGGCAATGACGGGACGATAATGCTTTTCTTGATCCATTGGGTTGTTTCTCCTTTGTTATTGCTTAACTGTTGATTTCACTACCTTTGTTTCCATCTTAACTTCCGATGAGCGGTATAAAAAGCGTGAGATTGCTTATTCTAAAGAGAATCATCTACAGGAATTTTAAGCTAATATTAAGATGTTTGTGACCGTAATATTAAGGTTTCTGGTTTATAATGCGATATGAGACAATTTCATAACTCATTCAAATGAGAGTCATTTATTAAAGTTTAATCATAGATTTTAGAATATTTAAAGAGGTGTGAATGCAACATGTCCAGAGAAGCAATCTTACTTGTTGATGATGAGAAGGAAATTATTGAACTTATTGAAATTTATTTAAAGAATGAAGGATACATAATATTTAAGGCTTTTAATGGGGTGGAAGCCCTCGAAATACTGCGCCACAACCCAGTTGATTTAATTATTCTTGATGTCATGATGCCACAAATGGACGGAATTCAAGCATGCATGAAAATACGAGAAAAAAATAATACTCCCATTATTATGTTATCTGCAAAAAGTCAGGATATGGATAAAATTTCAGGCCTAAGCATTGGTGCCGACGACTATGTTACTAAGCCTTTTAACCCGCTTGAACTGGTTGCCCGGGTTAAATCACAGCTTCGCCGGTACAAGATGCTCAATAACCGCAGTGATTCGGGCGATGATGAGATTGTGATTGACGATCTTGTCATTAATACGGCTACGCATACCGTGACGGTGGGGGACCAGGAAGTGAAGCTGACGCCCCGCGAATTTGATATCTTAAAGCTTCTGGCCGTTAATCAGGGAATTGTCCTAAGTATGGACAAAATATATGAGGAAGTCTGGAATGAGCCATTTATGGACTCGAAAAATACGGTCATGGTACATATCCGTAAGCTCCGTGAAAAAATTGAAAAGGATACGCAGCATCCTGCTTATATTAAAACGGTATGGGGCATCGGCTACAAAATGAGATCTGCAAAGGAGATGTAAGGGATATGAATACCAAAGTATACATCAGTATTCGTTGGAAATTCCTTGCCCTTTTTCTTGGATGCATGGGACTCACACTGCTGTTTGTGCTGATTGGGGGGCTGCTTGCTTCCTATGTTCTCAAACTAAACCCCTATAACGTGCCCCTGGCATGGATCATCAACCATGTTGGTTCTCAACCTACCATGCTTATTTTTGGAACAATATTTTTCATCACTTTATATATCTTTGTGACCCGCCCGCTTGTCTTACGTGCGAAGGAGCTTGCAAGCGTTCTTGAGGAGATGGCGGACGGACGGCTTCATACGACTGTAAAGGTGAAGGCTTCTGATGAACTGGGTACAATCGCAGGTAACATCAACAGCGTATCTGAACAGATTCATACGTATCTGGAGGAGATTAACCAAGGCCTTGCGAAAATCGCTAAGGGGAATTTCGAGCATGAAATTCCGGTTAGAGAAAACCATGAGCTTGGCCTAATTGCACAGAGTATCAACGCGATGAGCGAACAGCTGAATCGTTCCATTCAAGAAGAGCGAAACGCGGAGAAAACGAAGAATGATTTAATTACTGGTGTTTCCCACGACCTTCGAACCCCGCTTACTTCCATACTCGGATTCTTAGAAATCATTGATAAAGACCGTTATACGAGCGAGGTGGAACTTCGCTATTACATGAATATTGCGTATGAAAAATCACTTAGTCTCAAAAAACTCATCGATGATCTATTTGAATATACCCGTATTAACAATGGCATGCCTCTTCATTTACGTGAACTGGATGTAACAGGACTCATTGAGCAGCTGGCTGAAGAATTCGTTCCGAGTCTGGAGCAGGCGAACATGGTCATTCGCACACATGTACCGGATCATCGGGTGATGATTAAGGCAGACGGGGACCAACTTGTTCGGGCCTATGAGAACCTCATTTCTAACGCAATTAAGTACGCGAAGAGCGGTAAATATATAGACATTTATATTGAAAAAAAAGATGGACAGGTTGTTGTACGTATCTGTAACTATGGGGAACCTATTCCGAAGCGGGACCTTCCTTATATCTTTGAACGTTTCTACCGCGTCGAACAGTCTCGTTCGAAAGAAACGGGTGGAACGGGTTTAGGACTCGCGATCACCAAGAGTATCTTTGATGTGCACGGGGGTGAAATCTCCGTAGAAAGCTCGCCTAGACAGACGGTGTTCGAGACTCGACTGCCCATCTTGGAATAGCCTAACGACTGTTTAAAATAAATCAATGAAAAACTTAAGAGTTTGTTAAGCATTTAGATAAAAACCGTTAAGAAGTGTCTTGTAGTCTTGACTTTAACAAGAGGAAAGAAAGCAAGCGGCGAACGCCACTTCCTCTGACATATTTACTTCAGGAAGGAGCAAGACTTACAAATGGACAAGGTGGCATCTAAGATGCTTACACATAAAAGAATACTGCTGATAACGATGATCGTATTGATCTTCGCACTGGCTGCTTTTGTAAGACTCGACTTTCTCGTCTCGGTCAATCATAAAGTGTCGCATGATACAGTGAATTACGACATTATGGTTCGGCAGCTGCTGGAAGATGGAATTTATGCTTATAAGGATACGGAGCCAAACGCCCAGGTTACGCCGGGTTATCCGCTTTTTATGGCGGCAGTTTATAAGATGGTCGATTATCAGCATAATGATCCCTTTCCGTACATTCGGTATATCCAAGTCGGTATTAGCCTTGTTACCTTGGGGCTGATTTATTCCATTGCCCGAAAACTGGCGGGCCAAACGGTGTCGATCATTGTACTGCTCATAAGCGCAGTATATCCTCCGTTCATTTGGAGTAACGGCGCAGTGCTGACGGAGGTGCTGGCATGCTTTTTCTTAATGCTTTATATCCGCCTGCAGCTTCAGGCGTTTGAGAAGAAAACAAGAACCCTCGCTCTGCTTAGCGGTGCGGCAATGGGCTTGCTTGTGCTGACGCGTCCGGAATTTTTAATTCTAATTCCAGCGGTTTATGTGTTTTATTACTTTTGGAAAAAGAACTTTAAGCTCACACTGAAATTACTGCTGTTCACCTGTATTGGTACCGGGGTTGTTCTCTCACCTTGGGTGATCCGCAACATGGTAACACTGAACGAGGTCGTTATTGCTTCCACACAGGTCAATCCATTTGCGGCAGGTACTTATCCAGATAAAAACTATGATGATGGACTGGTAGACCGTCACGGTAAGACTCAAATGGAGGTCGCAAAAGAGCGGCTGAAGATCGGTTTTACTGAACACACCTGGACCTTTGTAAAATGGTATACCGTTGGCAAGATAAAATATATCTACTCCAATATGTATTTTGGCAGCGGTCATACCCCAACTTACAGTGTACTTCCAAGTCCGCTCGGCAGTATGCTTCATTTAGCACTTGTCTATTTTTGTCCGGTCGCTTTGATTGCTGCTGTTCGGAAATGGAGAAAGCCGCTCACGCTGCTTACGCTGATCGTTGTGGTTATGACGGTGACACGCTTAGCATTTGTACCAGAATACCGATATAACTACACTTCCATGCCACTGATTATTATGCTGGATACGGTGGTCGGCGTCGCGATCATACGCTGGTTTTGGAATAAATACGTAAGACCCTCACATTCACAGAAAGGAGCTGTTATCTATGACGAATCAACCAACCATTCATAATTCTTCGCTCAAAGTACTTGTCATCGTTCCTGCTTATAACGAGGCGGAAGGCATTGGGCAAGTGATTCGCCAGATTCGTCAAGATATCCCTTATGTGGACGTGCTGGTCATCAATGACGGATCAAGTGACGACACCAGTCGGATCGCGAGAGCTGCAGGTGCGAGCGTTATCGATCTGACCTGCAATCTGGGCATCGGTGGAGCCGTGCAAACGGGTTACCGCTATGCGGCTGAACATCATTACGATTATGCGGTGCAGATTGACGGGGATGGGCAGCATAATCCGAGTGATCTGAATCGGCTGCTGGATGCGATCCTTGAGACAGGAGCGGACATGGTCATTGGTTCTCGCTTTATTACAAAGGAAGGGTTTCAGTCGACCTTTGCCCGTAAAATGGGTATCGGTCTACTGTCTGCCCTTTTGACCCGGCTTACCGGTCAGTCTGTAACCGACCCAACTTCAGGGTATCGTTTTTGCGGGAAACGGGCGATTTCTCTGTTCGCTCGCGAGTACCCGACCGACTACCCAGAAGTAGAAGCACTGATGCTCTTGTATAACCGGAAACTCACCTTTGCTGAGATTCCTGTCATCATGAAGGAACGTCAAGGCGGGGTATCTAGTATCTCGGCGATGAAATCCGTGTACTATATGTCCAAGGTGATCCTATCTGTCTTACTCATGAAAACCATGAAAAAGAGAGCGTGGGAACATGGCTATGAATCTTAATGTTTACTTTGTCAGCTTTTGTATCAGCTTAGCGTTTGCCGCTACGATTCTATATTTAATTCGCAAGCGAAAACTGAAGGAGCAGTATGCACTGCTTTGGCTTTTGATGAGCGCGATCATGATGGTGTTATCTTTATTTCCGTCCATTTTGGATAGGCTGGCGGTACGCATTGGTATTTTCTATGCTCCGTCGCTGCTTTATTTGCTGAGTGTGGTTGCCATACTATTCATTCTGCTGCATCTGACGATCACCGTATCTTCTCTAACGAACCGGGTCGTCGTACTGACGCAAACGCTTGGGCTTACGGAGGAACGTATTCAAAAGCTCGAAAAGCAGGTCGAAAAAGCAGCAGTGGTACAGGGATTAACTACAGCGGAAGAGGAGGAACAAGGGATAGCCATACCTGACTTCTCGCCATCTTCTGAGCTGCACCTTAAACGTAAACAATCCTATGACCAAGTTTGCCCTTCATCTCTAGCCCCTGATGTTCATGGTGTTCCCCCACAGGATCCGAGCAGGGAGGAGATCCGGTAAGATGGCTTATATTATGTTATTGCTCAATATATTACTGCTTGTCTCTGGCCAGATTGTTTGGAAAATGGGGCTTGAACAGCAGGGAGGCATTCAGCTCGGCAATTTCGTGTCCGTCTTATTTTCACCTCTAATCCTGCTAGGCATTCTGTTTTACGGCTTGGCTACAGGGCTATGGTTTATTGTTCTCTCCAAGCTGCCGCTAAGTGTAGCCTATCCGCTGCAAAGCCTTGCTTATGCGATTGGAATCGTGGCCGCCTGGTATATCTTTGGGGAAAGTGTCCCCCTGAATCGCTGGATCGGAGTGGCAGTCATTGTGATCGGTGCGGCTATCATTGCTGCAAAATGACGGTACCGCTAGACTAATTAGTGCTTGCGCGGAGCATTTATTCATCGAGAGAATCTGCATCTGTCTAATCCTTACGTTGAGAAAGCAATCAACATGATAGGATGGGCAGATGCTTTTTTATGTTCCATTACGTTTTGTCCTAAGAACGAACAGGCAGGGTATGGTATACTTTATTCCATCATTTAGATGTTAAATAACCATATACTTTAGATATAGTAGGTGAGCGTTTGTGAAGACAATAGCTGTAATTGGAGGCGGCATTACCGGATTATCCGCAGCCTATACCTTGCAAAAAGAAATGGAGAAAAGAGACTTTGCTGCTCGTGTTATTTTACTTGAATCGGGCAGTCAGCTGGGCGGCAAGATTTGTACTGCTCACGATGACAGCTTCACGATGGAGACGGGAGCAGATTCTATTGTCACTCGTAAAAAACATATTTTCGAAGTCATTGAAGAGTTAAAGCTTACAGAAAAAGTGGTTTATAACGAGACAGGGACTTCTTTCATCCACACGGATGGAGAGCTCAAGCAGATTCCGGAAGATGCGATGTTTGGGATCCCGATGAGCATTGAGTCTCTTGCAGAGACCACACTGATATCTCCCGAAGGAAAAGTTGCCGCTATGAAAGACCTTTACACGCCCAATGAGACGTTTACAAAACAGGACTCGCTTGGGGATTTCCTTGAGGCATTTCTTGGTACGGAATTTGTGGAAAAGCAGATTGCACCGGTGATTTCCGGGGTGTATTCGGGCAATATTCATGAACTGACTCTTGCATCAACGATGCCTTATTTATTGGATTACAAAAATCAGTATGGGAGTCTCATCCGTGGCCTGGATGCTCATCGAAGCGAGCTGAAAGGTCCCAAAGAAGGCAAGAAATTTTTATCTTTTGAAGGCGGAATGTCTGAACTTATAGATGCCTATGAGCGAGAACTGACGGATGTAACCATCTGTAAGAATACGGCCGTTACCAAAATCGTTCATGGACCGCAGGAAGGAACCTATACTATTTCCATTTCTGATGGAGAAGATATAAGTGTAGATCAGATCATTCTAGCTGCGCCCCATAAGGCAGTAGCAAATATGCTTCAGCATGAAGAACTAAATCACGATTTTGAACAGCTGCGCAGTTCTTCGATGATCAGTATCTATCTCGGGTATGATGTACCAGATGAGCGGCTTCCGGCGAATGGGACCGGATTTATTACTTCTGATAGCAGCGATCTCATCTGCAACGCCTGCACTTGGACGAGCCGTAAATGGAAACATACTTCGAAGAAGAGTAAGCTGCTAGTCAGACTCTTTTATAAAAGCATAAATCCAGCCTATGAACAGATGAAGGATATGTCACAAGAAGAACTGCTGCAAGCAGCAGCAGAAGATGTACGGAAAAGTCTTGGTCTGTCCGAAAATCCTGTTTCTTATAATGTAAAAGTATGGCATGAGGAAATGCCGAATTATCACCGGACTCATCATCAGTTGGTTCGTTCACTGGAAGAGAAAATGTCAGCACACTATCCAGGTATTTTTCTCGCTGGTTGTTCTTATTACGGCGTAGGTGTTCCAGACTGTATTGCAAATGGGGAGAAGACTGCTGCGAAGGTAATAGAACAGCTATAGAAGGACACAAAACTCATGGTTTGGCAGGGGAAGAAGAATCCTAGATCTTCATGTCTTTACTGTACTTATCGCTATTTTTCCTGTATAGTTCAGGCATAACATAGGAATAGAGCTGGAGTGATTCGATGAGTAAGGCAAAAGGTAAGGGCGGAACAGGAAGAGGTACAGGAAAAAAAGGATGGAATCGTTGGCAAGCAGGCGAACGCCGCGCTAACAATTCTCCTAAACCATACAAGAGTAAAGGGACAAAGAAAACAGAGAATAGTGAAGCCGGCTCAGCCGATCATCGCTAATTTTTATGACATATGAGATTGATAGACATAAACTAAAGAACTCGCCGTTTCGGCGGGTTTTTTTTGTATGAGCAGACAGTGAATGTGACCTTTATTAAAGAATGATGAAGATCCGGTGTAGAAGGAGAATTTTTGATGAATTAGCTTCTGTGAACGGTTCATCTATAACGGAGTCAGTGTAATGAATATTGCAGAATAATAAGTATGAAATGGGACTCGTTATTCTCGTTAGCATCCTTCATTCTACAAGGCTTGAGGGACTATTTTAATTAGGGAGGTTTACATTTTGGCAGAAGATAAGAAACAGAACAAGACAACCGGACAAGATGTGAAACGAGAGACACTAACCACCCGCCAGGGACATCCGGTGACGGATAATCAAAACATCCGTACCATCGGCAATAGGGGCCCTGCAACACTTGAAAACTACCACTTTATTGAAAAAATATCTCACTTCGATCGAGAAGAAGTGCCAGAGCGTGTGGTTCACGCGCGTGGAGCCGGCGCATTTGGATATTTTGAGACCTACGGTAAAGTAGGAGATGAACCTGTAGAAAAATATACGCGTGCGAAAGTTTTTTCGGGTGCAGGTAAGAGAACACCGCTTATGGTTCGTTTCTCCACGGTGGCAGGATCCAAAGATTCACCCGAGACAGCACGAGATCCGCGCGGATTTGCCGTAAAAATGTACACAGAAGAAGGTAACTGGGATTTGGTAGGGAATAACCTGAAGATTTTCTTTATCCGTGATGCAATGAAGTTTCCAGATATGATTCACGCCTTCAAAGCAGATCCAGCTTCCAATGTAGCGAATCCTCAGCGGATGTTTGATTTTGTTTCCCGTTCGCCTGAAGCTACTCATATGATTACTTTCTTATTTTCACCATGGGGTATCCCGGCTACATACCGTCATATGCAGGGCTCTGGTGTAAATACTTATAAATGGGTGAATGACAAGGGTGAGGCAGTTCTCGTGAAGTACCATTGGGAGCCGAAACAAGGCATTCGTAACCTAACGCAAGAAGAGGCAGATGCTATCCAAGGGAAAAATGTGAGTCATGCGACACAAGATTTGTATGAAGCGATCGAGCGCGGGGATTATCCTGAATGGGAGCTGTATGTACAAATCATGGAGGATGATTACCATCCTGAACTGGATTTTGATCCGCTTGATGATACCAAACTTTGGCCGGAGGACAAGTTCCCGTGGCTTCCGGTAGGCCGCATGGTTCTAGATCGTAACCCGGTAGATTATCATGCAGAGATTGAGCAAGCTGCTTTTGGTACGGGAGTTCTGGTTGATGGCATGGACTTCTCGGATGATAAAATGCTGCAGGGACGTACCTTCTCCTACTCGGATACGCAGCGCTATCGTATAGGTGCGAACTATCTTAAATTACCAGTAAATGCACCGAAAGTACCTGTACGGACGAACCAACATCGCGGACAAATGGATATTCGTGATCCAAAAGAGTCGGGTGACAATCCGAATGTTAACTATGAGCCATCCATGATTGGAGGCTATCAGGAGGCAACTAGTGAAGGTCGCCCTCAGCACCGCCCAACGTATAATGCGGAGGCGATGAGTGCTCCTATTGACCGGCCGAACAATTACGGTCAAGCAGGTGAAACCTATCGCAATTTTGAGGACTGGGAACGTGATGAACTCATTAAGAACTTATCCGAAGCACTTGCCGTCTGTGACAAACGAATTCAAGATGCCATGATTGAACACTTTACTGAGGCGGATCAGGACTATGGCCGTCGTGTGCGGGAAGGGCTTGAGAAGAAACGAAAAGAACTTGAGGATACGAAAATGGATAACAAGCTTCCGGGCCGTGAAGCAGGCCAATCCAAATATCGTCAAGGTTCCCTAGCCGAGAATGAAGCGACAGCAGATGCAGTGAAAAACAGCCGCGAAGCGGATCCATATTAAAATTGTAGAGAGCAAGTTATAAGTGGTTGCCATATTATCAGTTAACTGATAATGTTGGCGGCCATTTTTTTGTTTTGAATTTTACTCTGATGAACATGAACCCTTAGTTCAGGTAACAACAGAATCCGCTTTTTTATTTGCTTTAGGTTGTAAAATAGCCATTCATATTTCCTTTCTTAGTAAAGGAGGAATGAGCAATGGAAAATCTAACCTTGGAGGAAATGGTCTATCTTATTACGAATATAGGTTTCCCAATGGCGGTGTGTGTTATTCTACTTCGCTATGTGCTGCAAACCATCGGGTCACGTCTTGATAAACTAGATAGTTCTTTACTAAGACTTAACCGGAGCATCAGAGAGCTGGATACCGAAACGAAGGCAAAACATACAGCGTCTGAACGGAAAAAGGAAGAGTGATGAGACTCATTTCTGTTATACTGGGTCTTTGACTAACGTACTCCATTCCGAAAGGTTGATATAAAACAAGATGAGAAAACCATTCCTACAAATAAGTTTAATGGCAGCAGGACTGATTTTGTGTCTGTCGTTCCTGTCCGCATGTGACAATGAAGCGGCTGAATCAGATGTTCAGGCTTCTCCTGCGCAGCAGGATAAAATCATTTATAAGCTGGAAGAAGAGAATGAAGTGGACCTTGCTAAAAGGGATGAAGAAAAGGAGCAGATCAATAAAGTAAGCACCCTTGTGTATTCACATATGGAACAGGAGGGGAAAGAATTTACAGGAATAGCTGAGTTCTCAAACGAATCGAATGAGCCGATCACTATTGAGATGAGACTGCCGCAAGAAGCAAAGCAAGCACTGTCGAAGCCAAGCATCTCCGTGCTTGAAAGAAAATTAAAAACAACTGTTTACGAAGTTTCATTTTCGGCTAATGAAGATTTCTTTAAAGATAAACCGAATACAGAAGTTTTTTATGAGCTCAAATGGAAACAGCTTATAGGCGATACGATGCATACGATTGTAAGGTTTGAAAGTTCGGTAGAGACAAGCGATTTATTCTAGTCTGTTTCCATAATATTACAGAAGGTAATCAACTCTTTGCGTTTCGAATTCTGTAAGAAGGGTAATTTTCAAACAAGAAGGTAACCATACTACTTACGAAGGAGGAAATGATCATGTTGAAAAAAAGAGGATTGTTGTTAACAGCTGTTGGTGCTGGAGTGACATACTTGATGAGAAATAAAACGGCACGTGATAAAGTGTTTAACACGGTATCCGGTATGATGAGAAGTTCGCGTTCTTCCCACGGTGGACGAAAATCACCGCGCATTGACTTGAACTAGTTCGTTGACTTGAACTAGTTCGTTGACTTGAGCTGGGAAGATCGGTAAAAGATAACTCGGCCACACTCGTGGTACGGGTTATTTTTTTGCTTCCGTACTCGGCAGAACTGGATAAGCTGCACGTCAAATGGTAGACTGGTGCTAACTTACGTGAGGAAGAATGAAGGGAACAACAAGAAGGAAGTGACTTTATGAGCAAGATTCAGCCCCCTGTGTTTGAACAGGTGTATAGCATTATGGAGGAATCGTTTCCTCTGATTGAATATCGCACGTTTGAAGGACAGCAAGCTTTGCTTGCGAATCCAAGCTATCGACTGCTCACCAAAGAGAATGACCTGGGTGAGGTCATCGCCTTTCTGGGCGGGTGGGAATTTGATGAATTCTGTTTTGTAGAGCATATCGCTGTAAAACCATCTATTCGCGGCGGCGGGCTGGGTAAGCAGCTGATGATGGACTTTATAGCACAGATGAATAAGCCGGTCGTGCTTGAAGTGGAACTGCCGAATGAAGAAATAAGTAAGAGAAGGATTGGATTTTATGAGCGGCTTGGTTTTCATCTGAATTCTTATCCCTATGTGCAGCCGCCGCTTCGAGCGGGACAACCCGATTTTCCTCTGATGGTAATGAGTTATCCAAATCTGCTTACAGAGGAGCAGTTTCAGTCTTACCGGGATACCCTGTACGCAGAGGTATATCAAGTAGAACCAAAGTAGAGAGCAACTAACTTTCAGACCATTTTCCAGTGTAACTGCATGGGGAATGGTTTTTTGCTGTTTATATCATTTTTGTGGATTGGGAATTGTCATGTTTTCTTCCTTTTTTTAATCGGTCCGAAAAGAGATATTCTGTGATACAATAAACTCTCTATGACGGTAATATCGGTTACGAATATAACAGGAGGATTCACATGACAAAAGGCATGTTTATTGCGGTTGAGGGTCCAATAGGAGCTGGAAAAACGACGCTGTCGTCCATGCTTTCCAAGGAACTAGATATCCCTTTATTAAAAGAAATCGTAGAAGAGAATCCGTTTCTCGGAAAATTCTATGAAAATATAGATGAATGGAGCTTTCAGCTCGAAATGTTCTTTTTGTGTAATCGGTATAAGCAGTTGGAAGACACGACGACGAACTATATCCAGCATCACAAAAGAGTTATTTCCGATTATCATATCTATAAAAACTTGATTTTTGCACAGCGCACGCTGAAGGGTGTCAAAAGAGAGAAGTATCGCAAGATCTATCACATCCTTACTGATGATCTTCCGAAACCAGATCTTATTATATATATCAGAGCGAATCTTGATACGCTGCTTAAACGTATTGCGAAACGCGGTCGCTCTTTTGAACAGAAGATGGACCCTGCTTATCTTGAACAGCTTATTATAGATTACGATGAAGCAATGACGTCTCTTGCTGAGAGAGAGCCAGATACAAAAATTATTACAATTGACGGTAATCAGATCGATTTTGTCGCAAGTCCGGAGCAATTTGACCTGATTGTGTCTGAGATAAAGGAGTACATTCAATGAACGACTATAACATCCCGCAAAATGCTTTGATTACGGTGGCGGGGACGGTAGGTGTAGGAAAATCTACCTTAACTGCTGCACTTGCGGATCGACTTCATTTCAAAACCTCTCTAGAGAAGGTGGATCATAACCCTTATTTGGAGAAGTTTTATCATGATTTTGAGAGATGGAGCTTCCATCTGCAAATTTATTTTTTGGCTGAACGTTTTAAAGAGCAAAAAAATATTTTTGAAGCAGGAGGAGGATATGTTCAAGATCGTTCGATCTATGAAGATACCGGTATTTTCGCTCAAATGCATGCAGATAAAGGCACGATGAGTGAAACGGATTTTGAGACTTACACAAGCTTATTTGAAGCAATGGTGATGACTCCTTATTTCCCTCATCCCGATGTACTTATCTATCTCGAAGGAAGCCTTCCATCGATCTTGAACCGGATCAAAGAACGCGGCCGCGAGATGGAAATTCAGACAGATCCGTCCTATTGGGAAGAGATGCATGGACGCTACGCGAAATGGATTGGTGAATTCAGCGCTTGTCCTGTGCTCAAATTAAACATTGATGAGTATGATGTGCATGATCCTGCTTCCTTAGACAGCATACTCACGGAAGTTGGTAAGACGATTACTAAGCATCGAAACAATAAGTAAATCTAGGAATAGGCTCCTCTCGGCATACGGGGTATGAGAGGGGTCTTTTTTTGTCCTAATGTAGTGATGTGCAGATAGGAGCAAGAAGTATGCAGTAAACAACTTATTTGATAACGCTTACATAAAAAACCGTATTCTAATTCGGGAGGTTGCTTTAGATATATAGCTTGTAAGTGTTGTCTGACGGATAATGAGGAGAATCTCTGAGACAACAATCATGGATAGTCAGATCAGGGAGGTAAGGAGGATGTAAAGCAAAGAAGCTATTCATTTGAGGAGGGATTGTTTAATGAAGAAAAAATTCAGTGTGCTGCTTGTTCTATCGCTTATTGCATCAATGCAGCCAGCTGCTGCGAAAGCGTCTGATGTTTCGTCCGAAGCATCAGCTCTGCGGTCAGTGAACGCAAGCAGTGACAGCTTCCGTTCTTCGGAAAAAAGCGAGATACCGACTGACTCAGTCGGAACGATCTATGTGGTAGATGATAACTTTGAAGAGGTTGAACTCGGTGCTACCCCTGCAGATTACGTAGTTCTACCCGATCCACAGGATGCCGACCATACCGTGACGGTGGTAGATACTCCAGCAAGTTCAACAGGGAATTCATCAGCAAAGAGTCTAAAAGTTTATGATAATGCGCCTGTAAATACAGAGTTCACTCGGCAGTTTACAAAACAGACAGGTGCCTTTGTTGTAGAAGCTGACGTCATGTCCGAATCATGGCCGGGGACTTCCATTTTGCTTCAGCTACAGGATGAGACAGGTACTAAGATTCCGCTCTCTATTGAAATTCGGAAACCAACGCAGCCAGCGGCAGAAGGGACGGATACTTTCGTATATAAACGCAGTGGAGCCGACTATAAGCTTGCAGACCATCCGGAAAATAACCGCTGGTATAACATGAAGATCGCGGTGGATATCACGGCACAGACCGCCGATATCTATATTGATCATGTGCTTAGTGCAGACGATGTACCGCTTCAAGCGGATATGCGAGATAGTGGAATCAGCCGCATTATGGGGAAAATGCCGGGAAGCGGCAAGGGTACGATCTATTATGACAACCTAAAAGTGTATAACGAACCTGTAGCATCTCCAAAGGGACTTAAAGCTTTGCCTGGCAATGGAAAGGTTCAACTCGATTGGCAGCCGGCTGCTGGAGCTGCTTCTTATACAGTGAAACGCAGTCAAAAAGATGGCGGTCCTTACGAGATCCTAGCAAAAGGACTGAACGAATTTAGCTATGTTGATGAAACCGTAAAGAACGAAGTCCATTATTATTACGTAGTGACTGCAACAGGACCCGCTGGAGAGAGCGGCTTATCTAATCAGGCCACAGCACTGCCGAGCGAGAGTGCAGTGAAACCGGATGTTCCAAGCGGACTTACCGCTGCTACCCGAAGTGGTCAGATCGATCTGAATTGGCAACCGCTAACACAACAGGCAGTGACCTATACGGTAAAACGCAGTCAGACCATGACCGGTCCTTTCGAGATCGTTGTCAGTAAAATTAGCGGTTCCTCTTATCGAGATTCCGGTCTAATAAATGGACAAGTATATTACTATACGGTATCTGCATCAAGTGTTGCTGGTGAGGGACCAGGTAGTGAACCGATTCAAGTTACACCGGTGCAACAGCTGAGAACACCGGAGATAACAGGCGAAGGTATCTCTCAGGGTGCTCTTATTTCTTGGTCTGCTGTCGATGCAGCTGAGAGCTATTCCGTACAGCGAGCGGTATACGCGAATGGACCATTTGAGGAACTAGGAATTACCAAATCCACATCCTATACCGATACGAATGTCATTAGCGGCAAGCCCTATTATTATCAGGTAGTCGCCAGAAATCAGGATTCGCGCAGCTTAGGATCAGAAGTGGTTGTTGTGAAGCCTCAAGAACGCGACGGGTTGCCACTGGCAGGACCTCAGGAGGTTAGGATCATACCGAGCAATGAACAGCTGACCCTGAAATGGGAGCCTCTGGCGGGAGCTGATACGTATTCGGTAAAAAGAAGCTTGTCTGAAGACGGCTCTTATTTAACCATCGCGGATGGTTTGACAGAGACTTCCTTTACTGACACAGGCCTTACGAACGGAGAGTCTTATTACTATATTGTATCTGCTGTCATCGGTGGAGCAGAAAGCGCAGCTTCCCTTCCCGTTCGTGACATTCCAGCTCGCCGTATTACCGTAGCACTAGACGGAAGCGGAGATTATCAGACCGTACAAGAGGCCATTAATGCAGTACCAGATCAGAATACATCCCAGGTAATTATTTATATTAAGAACGGCATATATCGCGAAAAATTGGTCCTTCCGGCTACAAAACCAAATATTCGGATGATCGGGGAGAGCAGGGAAGGTACCGTTCTTGTGTATGGCGACAGTGCGAGTACCCCGGGAGCAGACGGCTTGCCCATGGGAACTTCCAATAGTTCTGGATTCAAGGTACTGGCTAACGACTATTCAGCAGAGCGATTAACGATTATGAATGATGCTGGAGATGATGCCGGTCAGGCGGTTGCCTTGTATACCAAAGGAGATCGTATGACATTCAGGGAAGTCAATCTAAAGGGTTATCAAGATACCTTTTATGCCAATGATGGTCGTCAGTATTTTGTAGACAGTTATATTGAAGGAGATGTTGATTTTATCTTTGGCGGAGCCACTGTTGTTTTTGAGAACAGTATTATTCACAGTCTGAATGATGGTTACGTCACAGCGGCATCCACCCCGGAAGACAAACTAGGTTATGTATTTTTGAATAGCCGATTCACTGCAGAACCAGGACTTACAGGTACAGTTCCTTTGGGACGTCCGTGGAGACCTTATTCTAATGTATATGTCATTAACAGTGAACTCGGTGATCACATTGAATCAACGGGATGGGATAACTGGAGAAATCCTGCGAATGAACTCACCGCCCGCTATGGAGAATTTGCAAGTTATGGACCTGGGGCAAATCCAGCGGCAAGATACGCTTGGTCAACACAGCTAACATATGAGGAAGCATCTTTGCTCACTCCCGAACATATTCTGTCTGGGAATGATGGATGGAACCCAGCCTCTATGATTGCCGTTCCAGACGGTGATGCAGCCTTATCCTCGATCATCATTGGCGGCCAGCCGCTGCCAGAATTTGATGCAAACCGGTTATCTTATGAAGTTACAGTGGGAGCTGGTGAGGATGTACCTCTACTAGAAGCCGAGGTTCGTTCTGCATATGCCAAAGTGGACATCATACAGGCGGGTGGGGATTCAAAGCAGGCTTTTATTACGGTTACTGCACAAGATGGAAGTGAACGTGAATATAAAGTTCAGTTTACTACACAGGAACAAATTGATCAGACCCCGCCGCTGCTCAATCTTTCCGTTGATAAGCCGGTATTGTACCCAAGGGGCAACAAGCTGGAGGAGATTAAAGTAACGGCTTTTGCGGAAGATGACCTTTCTGGAGTAGCGAAGATCAATCTAGTATCGATTACAAGCAGTGATGAAGATCAACATGAAGGACACCAAAGAGCTGATATTCAAGAAGCAGAGTTTGGTACTCCTGATTTTGAATTTATGCTCCGTGCTGAGGTAAAAGGCGGGTTGAAAGAACGCATATATACGATTGTATATGAAGCAATTGATCATGCGGGTAACCGGACACTTGCTGAAACAACAGTAACAGTAAAAAAAGAAAAAGAAAATTAAATTCATTTAAATGATGAGGGTTGATGAAGGTAGAGGTATCCCGTTTGCTTACATGCAGACAGGGTGCCTCTATTTTTGTATACAACGATTTGATGCAAGTAAAAAGGAGTCATTTAAGACATGTCGAATGAAATATACATAGTAGAATTTGACATTAATTAGTAATTATTTTGAATAGATTTGTAAACGCTGCCATATTAATTAAGCTTGAGTTAGAGGTGGAGGGTGAGTTATGCGCAACTATTGGATCAAGCTTTTGGTGTTCTGTCTTTTACTCGGTGCGGTACCTACCCTATTTATCGGCCTGTTTTCTTACATCACAGCTTCTCAAGATGTTAAGGATAAAGTACAGGCAGCCAATATGCTTATGTTACAACAGACTGAAATGCAAGTAGAGCAAATGCTGCATACGTTAGAAGATTCCGTCACCCAGTTTGCAAACACAGCTTTGGTTCAGGAAGCCTTTCATCAATCCCTTACCAACGAAGACTTTGTTACCGTTCGAAAGCTTACGAATGAGATGGCGAATCTGCGGTCTTCAGCTGATATTAAAGATGCGTATATTATTCAATTTGAAAAAGAATGGGCACTTCATTTTGCTGCACTCCGAAAGCTTCAGGACTTACCGAATCTAGATGAATTTGAAGCCTATGCAAGTGAATCTAAGGGGCTGATGTGGAATACAAGAGCAAAAACTCAACCTGCAGCTCAAACGGAGCTGGGCAGTGATGACTCAATGGATGCGCTGGAGGTTCCCGAAGAAACGATCAGTTTGATCTATAAGCTGCCTTTACTCGCGGGTACGGATAAACCGGAAGGCATGATTGTTGTTCGGGTGATGTCAGATGAGATCAGAAGCGTGCTGACGAAGAGTAGGGAACTCGGAAACAGCTATATCCTTGATGCTTCAGGCCAAATGTTTCTCTCTTCCGCTTCGGAGAAAAGAGAGTATGCAGAGATTAGCCATGCCATTAGGGAACAAATAAGGATTACATCTTCTTCCAGTGGTTTTTTTAACACAAAGTCAGGCGGCCAGAAGCTTGGAGTGAGTTACCGTGTTTCTAGTTACAATGACTGGGTGTACGTATCTGTTACCTCAATCGCTGCTGTAACCAAGGAATCCCAGTCCATCGGTCTCATGACGATCGCTGTTTGTGTTTCTATCCTGCTTCTAGTAGCGGCAATTTCATACTTTGGCAGCCAGCGTATGTATAAGCCAATTCGTTATCTAACGCAGCTCACTAGAGAAGCCAACGAAGAAGCAGGCATGATAGAGCAGAAGGATGATTTAGTGCTGATTCAGGAAGGTATTAAGGCACTGGCTTCTACCAAAAGTAAACTGAAACACGTAATGCAAGGACAAATTCGGCATTTACGCGAATTTTTTGTGATCAAACTTTTCACAGGGCAAATGTCGGAGGAAGAGTTGTTACAGCGCTCTGATATGTACGGGTTTCCAAGAGAATGGAAGCATCTGCTCGTCTTTGCCATTCAGATTGATGATCTTTCCTACACGAGGTACGCAGATGAGGATCGTGAACTTTTATTATTCGCGCTAAATAATATCGTAGAGGAATTGCTGCCCCCTGATCGCAGATTTAGTCCCGTTTTGCTTGGTGAAACTCAGATCACATTGATTGCGAATCAGGACGGAAGCAGAGAAGAAATTTTAGAATATGCAGTCGAGCAAGCTGAAATGATACAAGCTAAAGCAAAGGAATATTTACAGCTTCAGATCAGTATCGGGGTGAGCAGACCTTTTCAAAATATCGCAGATGCGGTCATTGCATATGGGGAAAGTCTGGAAGCGCTGCGCTGCAGAAACAGCCTTGGTTCCGGCATGATTGTCTGTGTTGAAGAAATCGACAAACGTGCGTCAGGCGAAACAGCAGTATATGGACATCTCAAACCGCTTGAAGAGCAGATGGTACACTCCTTACGGGAAGCAGATCTTGAGAAAACCATGGGGATGCTGGACCAGTATTTGTCTGCTGTATTGCACAAGAACAGCTACGTCAAAGAAAGACGAATTCTACTTTTGCAGCTGATAATGCGAATTCTGCAAATTGTTCAAGAACAAGGAATCCCGGTCCATAAGATCATTGAAGGAGAAAAAACGATTGAGCGATTCCTAAAACTACAGACTCACGAGGAGATTAGGTCATGGTTTGAGCATCGGCTGCTTACACCGATTGTAGATATCCTGCAAGAACGGCAGGAGAGTCAGTTTGTCAGCGCAGCTGAAAAAATGGTGTCCATTATCCATGAACGTTATGATCAGGAACTCACACTCGAAGCGATTGCAGCAGAGCTTCATTTTCATCCGGTGTATTTAGGGCGTGTATTTAAGAAAGAGGTAGGGCGTACCTTTAGTGATTACGTAAGTGAGTTCCGAATGAAGATGGCTAAACACATGCTGGAGACGACAAACATGAAAATTTCGGAGATTGGTGAGAAATTAAGATATAAAAACATCAGTGCCTTTATTCGGGCATTTCGTAAAATGTACGGATCAACGCCAGGCCAATATAGAGAAGAGCGAAGCAGTTCACAAATGGCTGCAGAAGGGAAGTCTGTAGATCATGCCTGAAAAGAGGGAGGATTCACCTTCTTTTCTTAGAAGCAGCATACCGAAATTTTCGGGGTGCTGCTTTTTTATATAAGCAGTAAAAACGATAAAGTTGTACCCTGCACATCACTGGTTGCCTGCTGCGCATAAGTACGGTAATGACAGGTATTATCAGCGGTATTTGATTAACCTGCTGTGGAGGTTGCCCCGTAGGTATAGCTTGCACTGATTCCTGAATGTCATAATCAGGTCACCAAGCGACAAAGGAGGTAAATACCGCAGATGAAGAGCGAATCGACGTTACATAATCCGGATCAGGTAGATGTATTCGTACCTAAATCTAAGATGAAGGGTGCGGTCATGCGTGATCTAATCCGGGATCGATGGTTGTATTTCATGTTAGCGCCGGGTATAGCTTACTTTATTATTTTCAAGTATGTTCCCATGTACGGCATTACGATGGCTTTTCAGGACTATCAACCTTACCTCGGTTTTTTTGACAGCCCATGGGTAGGTTTCAAGCATTTCGAAAGATTTTTTGGTGAACCGCAGTTTTGGATGTTATTCCGTAATACAGCAATCCTTGCGCTATATAACTTAATTTTTTTCTTTCCGCTCCCTATTGTGCTTGCATTGATGCTGAATGAGGTCAGGTCTTCTTTTTATAAAAGATTTGTCCAAACCTTAGTATATATTCCGCATTTTGTATCATGGGTTGTAGTAGTAGGTATATTCTACATGCTCTTTACGACGGAGAATGGACTGATTAATGAATTTTTATTCCAATTAACAGGTAAGAAAATCGCTTTTCTGCAAGATCCAGAATGGTTCCGCTCAATGATCGTAACGCAGTCTATATGGAAAGAAGTCGGCTGGGGGACCATTATCTTTCTTGCTGCACTGGCTGGCGTAGATCTTCAGCTGTATGAAGCAGCGAGAATGGATGGAGCAGGGAGATGGCGTCAGTTGTGGCATATCACTCTGCCTGCGATTAAAAGTACCATTGTTATTTTGCTCATTCTTCGGCTTGGTAATTTCCTCGATTCCGGTTTCGAGCAAATCTTCCTGATGCTGAACCCAACCACTCGGGATGTAGGTGAAGTGTTTGATACGTACGTCTATGTGAAAGGGTTGACCCAGGCGCAGTATAGCTACTCTGCAGCTGTTGGATTATTCAAATCAGTTGTGGGACTGGTCCTTGTCGTCTCGGCAAACTGGCTGGCTAAACGGTTTGGTGAAGAAGGCGTTTATTAAAGGAAGGGGTCAAATGCAATGAAACAAGATAAAACCATCGGAAACCGGCTGTTTGATATCATCAACAACTCACTGCTGCTGTTTGTGGCTTTAGCATGCTCACTGCCTTTTATATATGTAGTCGCTGTCTCTTTCACGAGCCCAGCTCAAGTGGCTCAAGGCGGAATCATTCTATTTCCGAAGGAATGGTCACTCTCGGCGTATCGTTACATTTTTTCTACCGATACATTGATGCGAAGTATGATGGTTTCAATCTACATTACAGTAGTCGGTACGTTCATTAACCTGGTATTCACTTCACTCATGGCTTATCCATTGGCGAAAAGACATCTTCGCGGACGCAGGACAATTATGATGGGAGTACTGTTCACGATGCTGTTCGGCGGCGGACTCATCCCCACTTACTTTGTCGTAAAAGCGCTCCATTTAACGGATACCTTATGGTCCTTAATGATTCCTACGGCAATCAGTGCTTTTAACCTCATCGTGCTAAAAAATTTCTTTCAACAAATTCCTGATGGACTGGAAGATTCCGCAAAGATCGATGGATGTAATGATCTGGGCGTTCTTATTCGGATTGTCCTGCCTTTATCTTTACCGGCGATGGCGACTTTTGGTCTGTTCTACGCCGTTGGACATTGGAACCAGTTCTTTAACGCAATTCTTTATATCAATGACAATACAAAATGGCCTATTCAAGTCTTACTTCGTGAGATCGTGATTCTCGCATCCGGCCGCATAGGAGACACCAATATTGATGACGCGGAGATCCAGCCGCTGACGATTCGAATGGCGGTCATCGTGTTTGCTACACTTCCTATCTTGGTCGTATATCCGTTCCTGCAAAAACACTTTGCTAAAGGAGCAATGCTGGGCTCAGTTAAGGGTTAAATTATCATTTGATATAGGGGGAAAAAAGATGAAGAAGAAAGTTCATTTGTTGTCCGCTTCCGTTATGACTGCTGCACTGGTATTATCCGCATGCGGCGCGGGAAAAGAAGCTGCCGTGCTCGATGGAAGTAAGCCTTATTCACTGAAATATGTTGTAAATCAGGTAGGGGAGATTCCGACAAAAGGAAATGAGATCGAGAAAGCCATTATGGAGTACACGAATACTGATCTTAATATCCAGTGGATCCCCGCGTCTGCTTATGATGAAAAAGTGAATGTAATGATTGCATCAGAAGAGCTGCCTCAGCTAATCAAGCTCGGATATAATCCCACAACGATTGGAGCTCTCAAAAATGGACAGTTTTGGGAAGTGGGACCTTTTATCAAAGATTACCCTAACCTGGCAGCACAGAGCGAGGAATTCTATCAAAACATCAGCGTAAACGGTAAAATATACGGAGTACCTTTGTTCCGTGACCTCGGAAGGGCAACGCTGCACTACCGGAAAGACTGGCTCGATACACTTGGGCTGCAGGCTCCTGTTACCCTGGATGACTGGTATAATGTGATGAAAGCGATTGCTAAGAAAGATCCAGATAAGAACGGAAAAGACGATACGTATGGCCTAGTATTTGATAAAAAGTATAATCAAGAGGCAGCCTCAACACTGACTCGACTCGCCGTCTCCCAAGGTGCGCCTAACAAATGGGCAGTGGATGAAGAAGGTAATTTCACACCGGAATTTATGACCGAGCCTTACTTTGAAACCATGAAACTGGTAAAGCGTCTGTATGAGGAAGGTTTAATCAATCAAGATTTTGCAGTCGTAGACACAAGCGAAATTGATAAGTTATACGAGTCAGGCCGTGCGGGAATTCGTTTCTCCGGAGGGAATGCCCAGTCTTGGCAGGATAAAGTGATCAAGAACGTTCCAGAAGCCGTGATTGATGTGGCTCCAGTTACCGGTCCCGAAGGGCGAAGACTCCCTGGAGAGACAGGCAACGCAGGATTCCTGGCGATTCCTAAGAAGACGGTAAAAACAGAAGAAGAAATGAAGCTGATTCTAAAATTTGTTGACCAGTTGATGGATCCAGAAATGGCGACTCTTTTAGTTAAAGGGGTAGAGAACAAACACTGGAAGGATGCAGGTGATGTAACGGAGGTACTGGACCGTGATGCGGATCTGAAAGAAGTGAAGCCGTACCGTGATACGATGCCGAACCGTAACGAAAACTATAATATTGAAAAGCTGGCCAAACAGCCAGATCTGTTCCGTAAAAGCCAAAAGTTTGTAAAAGAAAATGATGAGTTTATCGTGCCTAACCCTGCGTTGACTCTAGATTCTGCAATCTATTCGGAGCGGGGTAAGGAGCTGGAACTGATGACCACTGATGCACAGACGAAATATATTATGGGTCAAATAGATGAAGCTGGCTGGCAGGCAGCGATCGAACAATGGAAGAAGCAAGGCGGCAACCAATTGATGGCTGAATATAAGGAAGCTTACTTGAATATTAATAAATAAGAGACAGGCAAGTGTGATAGAGATAGAGATAGAGGCAGTTAAACACTGTCTCTATTTATTGTTTTGATGAGATGTAACAAAGTCGAAAAATAAGATATATCTTAAAAAATGAAATAAATAGAAAAAACATTTTCGTTTTGATGTATTTTCATGTCTCTTGTTCAGGTAAAAAGACTTATTCGTTATTTAACATAACATTACATATATACGTTTAAAGTTCTATCTTGTATAATACATTATTATTTATTTAGTAGTTAGTCATAAATATGAGTACGGATTTAACCGAGATGGAGGGCTTCATGGGACCAATTAACACAAATGAAAAAGGCACAGGAACCAGCGAACGGTTCTCTTCTTCAAAAGGATTTATATTAGCCGCAATCGGCAGTGCAGTTGGACTCGGTAATATGTGGAAATTCCCTTATATCACAGGGGAAAATGGAGGCGCAGCCTTCTTCCTATTATTTATTGCATGTCTGGTTGCAGTAGGACTTCCTGTTCTGCTTGCTGAGCTGTCAATCGGCCGGGCGGGCCGGGGAAGTGCAGCTTCATCCTTCGTAAAAGCAGGGGGAGGGAGAATTTGGGGAAAACTAGGATTTATCTCCGTAATTGCTCCTTTCCTAATCATGACGTTCTATATCTTAGTAGCTGGCTGGACTCTTCACTATGCAGTACTGTCCTTTAGCGGGCAGATGACGGCGGGAGTAGATTTCGATGCTCAGTTTGTTAAGTTTACAGGAAGTTACTTGCCTTTAGTCTGGGCATTTGTTGCGATGGCGATCGTTGCTTTGGTTGTTATAAAAGGGATATCTGGGGGAATTGAGAAGTTTAACAAAATACTCATCCCTGGAATGCTTGTTCTGCTTGTCATTCTTATGATTCGTTCGATCACACTGCCAGGTGCGATGGAAGGCGTGAATTTCTTCCTGGCTCCTGATTTCTCAAAGCTTACTCCAGAGGCCGGACTTGTTGCACTCGGACACGCTTTCTTCTCTTTATCTTTGGGAATGGGTACTATGATTACGTACGGAGCATTTGTGGATCGGAACCAATCGCTAGGATCAGCTACTCTTGCTGTAGGTGTAGGTGATTTGATCTATGCTTTCATAGCAGGTCTGATCATTTTCCCGACAACATTTGCTTTTGGGATTGATCCAAGTTCCGGACCAGGGCTTGTATTTGTAGCTTTGCCGGCTGCTTTCTCAGCGATGCCGCTGGGCTGGTTGTTCGGAGGTCTGTTCTTTGTTCTGCTGGCAATTGCCGCGCTGACTTCTCTAGTATCCTTGCTTCAAGTACCCGTTACGCATGCGATGGAAAAATGGAACTGGAGTCGTAATAATGCAGTGTGGATTATTTCTCTGCTGATCTTCTTGGTGAGTATTCCGTCAGCTCTTTCCATGGGTCTGATGAAGATTAATATCGGGGAACGAAATTTCTTTGACTATGTAGATTTCTTTGCTTCGAACTGGCTGCTTCCTATTGGCGGACTCATTGTTACTCTATTTGCGGGATACTTTTGGAAGACGGCTGCAAAAGAAGCAGGCCTTACGACAAAATGGTTCCGTATCTGGCTGTTCATGCTTCGTTATGTAGCACCAATTCTGATGATTTTTGTATTCTTACATTCAACTGGAATTCTAAAATTCGAATAAAGCAGAAACAAAAATATAACGAAATGTAAGGCTTCCCTTTTCTTATAGGGGAGCCTCTTTTCATTATCTTATGAAGATGGATAGCAACAAACAACAAATTTCGACAATTATCTCTGCGTGCATCTGCTATATTGAAAATACATCTTTGAAAGATAGGGTGAAACTGTTCCTTCGAGAGGGGAGTTTCTACAATGAAAAGTTTGCGAAGAATGGAGTTATTGACCATAAGTCTGCTGATGATTGTATTGACTTTGATTACAATCATTTTGTTTTATATCCAGGGTAAAGAGCGTACCCCCATAGATCACAGAAGTCCGGAGACAACCTCCGAATCCTATGAGACTAAGCAGTATGCTTATTCAGAGGAAAGTGAGGATCAGGTAAAGGAACCAGCGAATCCTTATTTTCCCAATGATCTTGCTGTGCCGCTGACGTCTGATCAAGGCAGAATTAAAGATCAGATTTCTTTTGCGATACATTCAATCCGAAAGACAAGCATTTTGATCCATACGAATGAGGGTGAAAAAACGTTTAGCACCCCGCCCCAGAATAACAGTATGATACTCGAAGCATTTGGCAGCATTAATTTATCCACTGCCAAAGCCGATATTCCTGAACCATCTAATGAGGAGATTATTTATATTCGTTTTCATGCAGAAGATGTAGTGTACTCAGTTGCTTATGATCTGAATAGTAACACCTACCTTCTAGGTGGACAAAGGTATTATGCTGCATATAACACGATAGTATATATGAATTTATTTTGCCGGCCCAGCACCATCTTAGCTACGCTCGGTGAAATGAGGATGGCGGATATGGAGACGGAAGATCCCTCCGAATATGTACTTAATAAAAGTGCTCATTACAAGGCGAATGAACTGAAGGTGCAGAATCAGAACTTTGCTGAATGGGATGATCAGATCAAGGGAGATCCTAAGTACATACAGAAGATGCATTTTTATTCGATTTGGGAAGACAAAATCAAGACCATTCTTGTAGACGAGAAAAATGGTGTTTTATTTACGGGTTTAAGTGTCTTTTTTACGAATAGCGAAGTAGAGACGGCTGATGGAATATCCATTGGCAGCAGCACGTATGATGTGGTAAGCCGGCTCGGAGAGCCTAGTAAAATGACCAAAAGTAGATGGAGCTACCAGGTGGATGAAAAGCATTATCTACATCTGTATATCAAAGACAAGAGAGTTCAGTATATGTCACTTTCATTTCTTTAGGCTGTAATCTTGATAGGTAATGTGGAAAGGAGCTATTATGTTTGACCCTACTGTTTTTGATAACTTAAAAGTAGCACTGGAGAATGAGCTGTATGATATGGACAATTTAGATCAGCGTATTCGCATTACGGGCAGAGTAGACCGGATGGAACTCGCGGTGATGTCACGATTATTTCGGATCCAGTTTCAATTAACGGACGATGACCTGATTACGGGTGAAATCGAACTTGCAGCTTCACTGCAAGAGCTGGCCTCTGAAATTTTGGAACAGAAGGGTGCAGAGCCAGGCTGTGTACTGACCATCAGATACATAATGCCAATATCAAACCCCGATAAAAACTGTCCGCAGATTCAGCAGGTGATAGAGAAAATTTGGCCAAATCAGACGCTGACCCAGACAATTAGTTACGTATACGATCCAAGGAAGTTATCGCCGATGCTCAGTACAACCGAAATATTATTCCCTCGGAAAATTAACGAAGAACAGATGAGTGATATTCCAGAACTAGCACTCTATGCCGTGCAAACGGTTCAGGAGCTGAGAGACCAAATAAAGTAATCTTTACGCAAGGTTCCCTGTGCTGAATAACCGTGCTATAATCGAGTTTTGACAGGAGGAATGAATAAATAATGGGCATTATGAAAATGAAACGCCGCTCACTTGATGCGCTGAAAGGAAACTGGGGAAAAGCCATCTTACTAACGGTCCTTATCTCCATAATTACCGTACTTATCCCAACAGCGATGGATATGCAAAGAAGTGGAGGGGTTGAGTCCTGGGTTAACGATGAGGCACCTGGGTCCCTTTTTAGTTTTGTATATGAGATTGTATTAATGCCGTTTTATGTCGGCGTAACATGGTTTTACATCAATCTTATTAGGAAAGAGAAAGCGCAAATCCGTAATATTTTTAAAATATACCAAGACGGTAGATTAACCTTAAAGTTAATATGGACGTATATTGTAATGATCTTCTTTATCCTATTATGGACTCTGCTGCTCATCGTTCCAGGAATTATTAAAAGTATTTCTTATTCACAGACGTTGTACGTATTAAGGGATCATCCTGAATATTCAGCAACCCAAGCGATCACAGAGAGCAGAAGACTTATGAACGGATATAAGTGGAAATATGTTCTGTTCCTTCTTAGCTTTATTGGATGGTTTTTGTTAACAGCAATCACTTTTGGACTTGCTTGGTTCTTTGTAGGACCTTATTTCTCAGCAGCACAAGCTGTATTCTATGATGAACTCAAAGAACAATAGATTACCTTGCGTTACCTCTTACCCTAAGACTTTTTAGAAATGAAAAAGCTGACGCCTTAGGAAACTGAAGTTCCTAAAGCCTCAGCTTTTTTTAATCCCTTGCTTTGCCGCAAGCAGAAGTTCCATCCCCATGGTAGTCGGGTTTAGATGGCTGTGATTACGAATATTTGCTAAGATCACAACACCAAAAGGCAGATCAGGACGAAAACCGATGAAACTTTGATATCCATGAGTGCCAGCACTGTGATAGAGGATTCCTTCTTGTGCATTCTGATGCCAGCCTAACCCGATTCTGAGCTGGTTATTTTTTTGGAAATAGTTTTTTTGGGTAATAGAATAAATATCAAAAATTTCCCTATTTGGATGTACACCCATATGAGCGGAAAGAAAAGTCAGCAGATCACTAGCTGTAGAACGGAGTGCACCCGTACCGGGAAAATCATGCAGCTCTATTGGTGGAGCAGCCAGGCGTCCTCTGTATCCAGGAACGAGTCTTGTCATCCCTTCGTTTGTGAGATGAATAGAAGTGTCTGGCATTTCCAAGGGGATGGTAATCATGTCTTGTACAGCATGCTCATAGGAAGTCTGCATCTCTGTAGCAAGAATATGACCAAGCAGACCGATTCCGGCATTGGAATAACGGTAAGTCTTTCCTACACTTTCCGCGGTAGCGCGCCGTAAGTAGAAAGCAGCTTCAGACAAATTGAAAGTGGAACAGGAGTCACGGCCTTTCTCAGAATCGAATAAGTTACGGATTTTTCTCCAGATTTGCTTTTCCGGAAGACCCGAGGTATGCGTCGCCAGATGACGAAATGTAACCGGTGAGTCGGGAGGGAGAAGCGGGATATATTGTCCTAACGAATCATCGATATCAAGGAACCGGTCATGATGTAAATGTGCTAGTAATGTCGTCGTGAATAGTTTTGTAATAGACCCGATTTCATAGATTAGTTCACTGTAGTTTGTCGTAGTATAGGGCTGGATATCACCTATTCCATAGACTCGTCTTTCGTTTCCGTACACGGTTCCAATAACAAGTACGGACTCTTTATGTTTGTTATAATAGGTTTCGAGATTCCGATTAACCATACTTTGGATGATTTGTGACAAATACGGACTCACGATTCGGTATGCTCCTTTGGAAAAAGTTGTATGTAGTTATTACGTTTATTTTATCTGAATTGTAACCTCGTTGTCATTCAACAGATAGGGAATTCCTTTAATCTTATATCTGGGGCTAAGAAATAACCACAAATTGTGACAATTCCTCTTTTACGTCAAGTGGAATCGACAGCGAATGTAGAAGACTATCGCGTAAAAGAATCTATTATATTATAGAAAGAAGTGACAACCTTGAGAAGACAACGGAAACAAAAACGCCCCGTATTTCGGGGAAGACAAGCAAGAAGAAGAATTCGTTATGATCGAGTATTGATCGCCGCGTTTATTTTGGCACTCTCAGTTTTTCTCATTTGGAAGATTGGAAGTTTTGCTTTAGATCGATTCCCACAAGTGGCAGAATCCTCGGTGGAAGTACAACAACCTAGTATGCTAGGGGGATTTACCGTTGTACCGATGGCGAAAAAAGAGCCTGTTCGGTTTAAGGGTAAAGTTCAAAAAGTTGCATACCTCACTTTTGATGATGGTCCAAGTAAATATACGAATGACATTCTTGATGTTCTTAAAAATAATAAAGTACAGGGAACTTTTTTTCTGGTAGGGACAGAAATACATAAACATCCGGATGCAGTGAAGCGAATGGTAGAAGAGGGCAGTTATCCCGGGATGCATACTATGACTCATGAATATAAGACCCTATACAAAAGCGGAAGTTCTGCCAACTTTATAAAAGAAGTGAAGCAGGAACAAAAGATCATTCAAGATTTGACTGGATATAAACCGTTTTTGGTTCGTGCCCCATTTGGCAGTGCTCCGCAGATCGACGAAAAGTTCCGAGGCGATATTGCAAAAGCACAGTTTAAGCTGTGGGATTGGACCACAGATTCTATGGATTGGGATTTGCCGGGTAACCCGAAACAAGTCATTGCCAACGTAAAACGAGATGTACACAAGGATGTGGAAGTTATTTTATTCCATGAGAAAGAGCAGACGCTGGAGGCACTTCCTGAGATTATCAAGCATCTGAAAAAGAAAGGGTATAAGATTGAAGTCTATAACCCGGAGAATCATCTTGTTATGAATTTCAAAAATGATTTACGTTTATAAATAGACACAGGAGGATTTAATTTTATGTGGTCAAAAGGGAAGCTGGGTACTCTGCTGATCGTATGCATGGTACTCCTTGCAGCCTGCAGTAAAGAGGATGCGCTGAATACGATGAAAACCATGGAAGATACGGTGAACACAGAAAATCAGATGCAGGAGCATCTACAGCAGATTGCGAATTTAGAAGGTCAAGATTTAGAGTTATATGATCTGATTATGGAGCAAGGGAAAGAGGCGGATGCGAAGCTGGATGATTTACTAGAAGATGCCCTTACGCATGTAGATGATCGCAAAGAGCACCTGGAATCAGCTAAACAGATTATGGATGAGGCCAAAGTGAAAAGTGAGTCTTGGAGATCGGCTTTGGATGTCTATCATAATGATGCGAAAGAGCAGGAAATGGTTCAAAAGGCAGACCAGCTGTGGAATGATTATGAAGCGCGTCAGGCGACATTCGGTGAGTTTTATGAGCAGTACAATAAGAGCCTGGCAAAAGATAAAGAGTTGTACGTCCTGCTGGAAGAACAAGATGAAGCCATTTCATTATCCAAGCTGAAAAGCAAAGTGAGCGAACGTAATAAAGCTTTTGCGAAAGCGAATAAATTGAAACAGAAATTCAATCAGGAAACGTCTGTTTTTAATAAAGAACATGAAAGTTTTGTAGCAGAAATGCAGGGGCACTTATCTAAAAATAAAAAATAGACAGGTCGAGGGCAGTCCGCACATCGTTGTGACTGTCTTTTTTATGGGCGGTCTTCAATTACATGCTGAATTCCTTCGTAAAACAGCTCTAAACGGAACTTCTACTGGTCGTATAGAGCGGGCTTCTTTATAATGTAAGTTATAATAGATAACAGATTGGAGTACATGGGCTTGAAAACATTCAAGAAAGTTTATGTTGAGATTACAAGTATCTGCAATTTAGCGTGCAGCTTCTGCCCACAGACGAAGCGACAAGCAAAGTTCATGGATTTGAATACATTTAATAACATACTTGATCAAATTAAACCACATACCCAACATATTTATTTGCATGTAAAAGGGGAACCTTTGCTTCATCCAAAGCTTGATCAGCTCCTTGATGCAGCTGATGCGAAAGGCTTTAAAGTCAATATGACGACAAATGGAACGTTAATAGAAAAGGCGAGACATCGTATTTTAGGGAAACCTGCAGTGAGACAAATGAACTTCTCTCTTCATAGTTTTGATGGTCATGAGGGAAGTGAGGATCGCGAAGGATATCTCTACCGTATCATTGAATTTGTAAGAGAAGCAGTCAAACAAGATATTATCGTTTCGTTCCGGCTTTGGAATCTAACTGAGGACAATATGACAAATTTGCAAAAACAACGGAACCGGGAAACACTAGATATATTGGAACAGGAATTTGGACTCGATTTTAAGATTGAAGAGAAAGTAACACCGGGCAGCGGTGTGAAAATCGCTAAAAACATATATCTGAATCAGGATCATGAATTTGAGTGGCCGAGTCTTGCTGCGGAAGAAGATGATGGGAAAGGCTTCTGTCATGGACTTCGTACACAGGCAGGTGTGCTCGTAGATGGAACCGTTATTCCATGTTGTCTCGATGGAGAAGGGGTAATTAACCTCGGAAATATCAATGCAACCCCATTCTCTGAGATCGTGGAGAGTAAACGTGCGAATGATTTATTTTATGGGTTTTCCCGCCGTGAGGCAGTGGAAGAGTTATGCCGTAAATGCGGTTATCGCAAACGTTTTGGTGCCGGTGCATAAAACTGATGACAGCCTCTGTCATCATGTTATTAAAGGCGTCCTTAGGGACGCTTTTTCTCATAGACTGAGGATAAGGAAAGGGAAGTATATCGAATGAATATTATGCTGAATCGACGAAAAATAAAACTGCTTTGCGGTCCCCGCTTCTATGAGCAAGGAGAATACACGTATGATTCAGGCAGTGTAGGAATGATCTTATCTGATTCAGATAAAGGACAGTTCCGAGCTGTAGTCAAAGACGGGACCAAGAATAGATACGATGTTGAAGTGAACTTAGATCGGAATGGAGATGTACTGGCCAGTTGTTCATGTCCAGCATTCCCTGTACACGATTACTATTGCAACCATATAGCGGCTGTACTCATTCAGATTAGTTATTTGCAGGAGGAAGGTACGGCTAAAGTCAGCGCTTATCCATCATTGCTGTATAACCCGGATCTTGAACTGCCGGAGGGGTACTTAACGCCAAGGATTCAGCGTGCAGATACCTCTGAACAGGCAGAAAATCAGCGAGCAGAAGACATTCTTTCTTTGTTTAGCAGCAGTCCACGTATTTCGGCGGCTGCTGCAAATACCATTTTGGATACAAGAGAGCGGCTGTCGGTCCAGTTTATTATTAAAACCGTTCCTTATGGATTTCATAAGCAAATGCTTGGTCTTGAGATGAAACTGGGTCCTAAACGATTATATATCGTGCAGCAGGTAAAACAGTTTTTAAGTCGTCTAGCGCGCAAGGAATCACATGTGTTCTCCAAACATTTCACGTATGATCCTGAGGTTCATTGCTTTTTGCCTCAAGATTACTCGGTCCTTGCTGAACTCATTCATCTAGAGCGTCAAGAAGAGATGTATCTGGAGTCACTAGGCGGATATCCGGGAATAGGAAAAGCCCGCACACAAGATCGAATGCTGCTGATCCCGCCGCTGGCTTGGGAGAAAGTTGCTCCGCTACTATCGAGAGCCGGAGATGTTTATGTACAGCAGGGAGAGGAACTGTTCAGCAGTTTTTCGCTGCCTGATCAGACGCTTCCTCTTGATTTTGAATTTTCGAAAGCGTTAGATCACAGTGGATTTCAGCTGGAAATACCGGGACTTCTTCAGATGATCGTTCTAAGAGATTATTCTATGGTGCTTCATCGCGGTGTTTTTTATAAGATTCCAGAGCAATCTGCTCATCATTTAGCAGGACTTAAGGATAAATTAGCAGCTAAAAAATCTCCTGTACTTCGTATTCCTTCCGAGCAGATGGGACCTTATATGGAGAAAGTTGTACCAGGACTTATGCGCCTTGGCCGCGTGCATGTGGGGGAAGAAATTTCGAGTCAGATGGTAAAAGTTCCGCTTAAAGCTCGGCTGTATTTAGACCGAGTGAGAGAGAAACTGCTCGCAGGGCTTGAATTTCAGTATGGAGATGTCATGATTAATCCGCTGGAGGAGAAAGAGCGTACTCCGGCAGGCCGTATCCTCGTTCGTGACAAGGTGCAGGAGGAACAAATCCTGCGGCTCATGGAAAGCAGCAGTTTTGCAAGAACGGAAGCAGGATATTATCTGGAAGATGAGGATGCAGAGTTTGATTTTCTGTACTACACCATGCCTCAGCTTGAGCAGCTTGTTGAGGTGCTTGCCACCTCCGCGGTAAAAGTGAGGGTTGTCACCGCACCGGTGATTCCTTTCATTCGTGCTCATTTGGATGAAAGAACGGACTGGCTTGAATTCAAATTTGATATCAAGGGAATCCCGGATGATGAGATCAAAGAAGTATTAACGAGTGTGGAGGCAAAACGCAAATATCACCGGCTCAGAAATGGAGCGTTACAGCCGCTGACAACTCCTGAGTTTCAGGAAATGGTGAGGCTGATGAATGAGATGGGATTCCGTAAGGGAGATTTAAGCAGAGGAGAAGCCAAACTTCCTGTGTACCTTGGTTTGTCACTGATGGACAGGCAATCAGAGCAGATTGAGATAAGCGACACCCTCCAGCAGTTCCTTGAAAATCTCGCCCATCCTGAGAAGATGAACGATCCGGTACCTTCCTCTCTGAATGCGGAACTTCGTGATTATCAGAAGACAGGCTACAGATGGATGAAAATGCTGGCTTCCTATGGTTTCGGCGGAATTTTGGCTGATGATATGGGACTTGGAAAAACCCTGCAAAGCATCACATTTATTCTGTCAGAGATAGACACCATGCGCGAACACAACATGCCGGCACTCATCGTGTGTCCCGCTTCGCTTGTATATAACTGGCATAATGAACTTAGCAAATTTGCTCCTGGTCTTCGAACCGTCATTGCAGATGGAAGCAAAGGAGAACGGGGAGATGCCATTCGTCAGATGAGTGAAATAGATGTGGTCATTACCTCGTATCCACTGCTTCGAAGAGACGGCAATCTGTATGCGAAGCAGCAGTTCCATATCCTCGTTCTCGACGAAGCGCAGGCATTCAAGAATCATTCGACACAGACGGCACAATCGGTCAAACAGCTTTCAGCAAAACATCGATTTGCACTCACCGGTACTCCGATCGAGAATAACCAGGAAGAACTATGGTCCATTTATGATGTGGTTTTTCCCGAATTATTCTCCGGAAGAAAAGCTTTTCAGGAGTTGTCTAGAGAATCGATTGCGAAGCGGATCCGTCCATTTCTGCTGCGCCGGGTAAAATCCGATGTACTGCAGGAACTGCCTGATAAAATCGAATCTCTGCAAGCTTCTGAGTTATTGCCAGAGCAGAAAAAGCTGTACATTGCATATCTAGCTAAGCTGCGGCAAGAGACGGTAAAGCATTTAAATGAAGAAGGATTTCAGAAGAACCGTATTCGAATTTTAGCAGGGTTAACGAGACTGAGACAGCTTTGCTGTCATCCGGCTTTGTTTGTGGAAGGATATCAAGGAAGTTCTGCGAAGTTTGAGCAGCTGATGGAACTAATTGAGGAGAGCCGCAGTGCAGGAAAACGAATCTTGTTATTCTCTCAGTTTACCGAGATGCTCGGAATCATTGGCAGAGAACTTGGATATCAAGGAATTCCGTTCTTCTATCTGGATGGTCAGACACCAGGACAAGAAAGAGTGGAACTCTGCGAGCGGTTTAATCAAGGTGAAAGTGATCTTTTCCTGATCTCGCTGAAAGCAGGCGGGACAGGGCTTAATCTGACGGGTGCTGATACCGTGATTTTGTATGATTTATGGTGGAATCCCGCAGTTGAAGATCAAGCAGCAAGCAGAGCACACCGTATGGGGCAGAAAAAGGTAGTTCAAGTCATACGTTTAGTGACCCAAGGAACGGTAGAAGATAAAATGTATGAACTTCAGCAGCGCAAAAAGAATCTAATCGAAGAAATTATACAGCCTGGGCAAGAAGCCGTTTCCCCGCTCAGTGAGCATGAAATTCGTGAAATTCTTTCAATAGAATCAATTTCATAACTCATTAAAATGATGAATTTGTAACTATATATAGACAAACAAAACCATTTTGATCTATATATCCCCCTGATTAAAGCAACTAAAGGTATTATGAAATTGATTCAATATAGTGTTAAATAAAAAAAGGATAGGGACAGGGCATAATTGCCTTGTTCCTATCCTTTTTGATCTATAACGAAATATATCCGCATGAAGCTTTAGTTAAGCTTCGATTTATTTTGTTGTTGCTCAATTTTAAGCTTTTCTGGTGTAACATCTTCACCATTGGGATCAACAATGGTAAGCCCGGAAATAGTGGACATCACTTGTCCGCGGATAGCTTTCAGATATTCTTTACGCAGGACTTGCTGCTCAGCAAGCTCTTCCTCAGTCAAGCCTTCTGTTTTTTGCTTGCGGCTCAGTTCGTTAATTCTATTAATTGAAGGGATGATCATTCTTATCTACCTTCCTTTCATGTAACAGTTGTATATGACAGTTTACTTGAAGTATTAGTAATATGCAACCTGAAGATTAAAAAATGGGCGAGTTCCTTTTGTCAATGGAGCATGACATTTATCATACATTATCACTGACGTTTATGACTTACCCATATGACAGTCTCCCCATATAATTAAGGTATTATATGCGTAGAGCTTACGCGTGAAGGAGTTCATGCCATGTCTGCATCCTTTAAAACTCAATTAAAAAAAGAAGTAGCCCCTTATGAGAAAACAGAACTGAAATCCAGTATCATTCAAATGATTAATACATTGGTACCTCTTTTTTTACTCTGGTATCTAGCCTTTGAAAGTCTCACGGTTTCCTATTTTATAACTTTGCCTCTATGTCTGATCGCTGCCGGGTTTGTCATTCGTGCGTTTATTATTTTTCACGATTGCTGTCATGGGTCTTTCTTTAAAAGCCGCAAGGCGAACGATATCGTAGGTACACTGCTTGGTGTCATTTCCCTTACTCCTTATATGCAGTGGAAGTATAGTCATTCGATGCACCATGCAACCAGCGGTAATCTGGATAAGCGAGGAACAGGCGACATCTGGATGATGACAACCGAAGAGTATCAGTCATCTAAATGGATGACGAAATTGTATTACCGCTTGTATCGTAATCCCATTGTTTTGTTCGGAATCGGCCCGATCGCTGTATTTTTGCTTCAATATCGTTTTAATCGGAAAAATGCAAAACGTAAAGAGCGTATGAATACGTATTTAACGAATCTGCTGATTGCAGCCGTTTACGCTGCTTTGTGTCTTATAGTAGGCTGGGAAGCTTTCTTACTGATTCAAATCCCTGTCTTTTATTTTGCAAGTATGCTGGGCATCTGGCTCTTCTATGTACAACATACTTTTGAAGATTCCTATTTTGAAAATGAAGAAGATTGGTCTTATGTTCAGGCAGCCGTAGAAGGCAGCTCATACTATAAACTTCCTAAAGTATTGCAGTGGATTACAGGAAATATTGGTTTCCACCATGTGCATCACCTAAGTCCAAGAGTGCCGAATTATCATTTGGAGGAAGCACATAATGCGACACCTCCTCTGCATAAAGCGACGACCATCACCGTGGCAACCAGTCTAAAGGCCATGCGGTTCCGGCTTTGGGATGAGAAAAGCAAACGTTTTGTCACCTTTAGAGAATATAAGAAAGTGCTTCGTGAGCAGAAGCGGGCGCTAGCTCTTAATGAGATCCGCAAGGATCAGGTATCTACTTCAGCGCCTGTCAGTTAAAGCACAGGATATGATACAATATTTCATAAGCTAAAAATGAGAGAAATGACTATAGATGCTTGGAATCTATAGTCATTTTTTCTTGATATTTCTGAATAGAAGCAGGTGTGAGTTCGTGAGTATGATGCATCGTTGGCAGGACGTTTTCCGCAAGAATACGGGTCTTAATCCGTATGTATGGTTAGTATGTTTCATCCTCCCTTTTTACTTTATCATCGGCTCCTCTTCCAAAGGATATGTCGTGTTTGGTATCCTGGCGATTATGTTGTTTTTTGCATCTAATTTGCTGGGTCTTGTGATGAAGGGGTGGCCGGTATATATCTGGTATGGGCTGCAGATCGCCATCTCTATTTTAATGGCAGTTATTTTTGGATTTGTTTATTTCTCTTTATTTCTCGCTTTTTTTATTGGTACGATTCAAAATAAAGCCGGCTTTATTACGTTATATACCATTCATTTAGTCGGTACCTTTGCCACTATCAATTATTTGCTGGCGTCCGCTAATCTTGTCGTGATCACACAGCTGCCTTTTGTACTGATTAGTATGATCGCTGTTATTCTATTGCCTGTCAGTACATATAACAAGAATAAACAAGACGCGCTTCAGGGTCAGCTAGAAGATGCGAATAAACGGATATCGGAACTGGTCAAACAGGAAGAAAGACAGCGGATTGCAAGAGATTTACATGATACACTGGGGCAAAAGCTTTCGCTTATTGGTCTCAAGAGTGAACTGGCGAGTAAGATGATCACCCGTAATCCAGCTCGAGCTCAGGAAGAGATGAAGGATGTAACACTAACAGCGAGAACCGCTCTTAAGGAAGTAAGAGAGATGGTCACCCAGATGAGAGGTACCCGGTTTGAAGATGAATTGTTCCGTATTAGGCAGATTCTGAAGGTTGCGGACATCGAGCTCTTGATCGAAGGAGAAGATAATCTGACAGGGGTCTCCCTTATGGCAGAGAACGTGCTGGGTATGTGCCTGAAAGAAGCTGTTACGAATGTCATTAAACATAGTGAAGCAAGTATATGTGAGATTAGAATCCAACCGGATCATACCGAACTTGTTATAACCGTAAGAGATAATGGAAAAGGGATGAAAGACGCGCCTGAACGAATTCGCGGTAACGGACTTCGGGGAATGAAAGAACGGTTGGAATTTGTTAACGGCAGTCTTGCGATCACCTCAGAAGAAGGGACCAAGCTGCGAATTGCAGTGCCCCGGGCCGTTCAGCGTCAAATGTGAGAGGAGTTTGAGTGATATGATTCGTATTGTAATTGCTGAGGATCAGCGGATGCTGCTTGGAGCCCTCGCCTCCTTACTTGATTTAGAAGAAGATATGGAAGTCATTGGACGGGCAAATAACGGTGAAGATGTGGTTAACCTTGTCAAAGAACATGGGCCGGACATCTGTATTATGGATATTGAAATGCCAATCAAAAGCGGACTTGATGCAGCGGAAGAAATGAAGGATCTAGATGTAAAAATCGTGATCCTGACTACGTTTGCTCGCAGCGGCTATTTTGAACGGGCACTGAAGGCGGGCGTCAGCGGATATTTGTTGAAAGACAGTCCGATTGAGGAACTAGCACAAACGATTCGAAGTGTTATGGCGGGAAGAAGAATCTATGCAGCGGAACTTGTTGACGAAGGATATGGGGAAAAAAACCCGCTTACGGAACGAGAGAAAGCCGTACTGGAACTAATCGCTGATGGCAAAAACACGAAAGAAATTTCCAATGAACTATACATCACCACAGGAACGGTAAGAAATTATGTGTCCGTCATTTTAGACAAGCTCGGTGTGGGCAACCGGATTGAAGCTATTAAGCATTTTAAAGAAAAAGGCTGGTTTAAATAAGAAAATAGAGCTTTCATTAAATTGGAAGCCGTATTCCTCTGAATTTCTTAAGAAAAATTAGAGTCAAATCCCTATCAATATGGTATGATTTGAAAGTGCGAAATGAAATTGACAAATGTGAATTTATCATTTTTAAGTAGTACGATGATCGAAATACATGCTCGCACGAGACGGATGTCTTGCGCGGGTTTTCTTTATGTCAATATTGAAGGAGGAATAAGCTTGATATCGCTAGACCATGTCAGCAAGAGTTTTGGTTCTAAGAAGCATGGAGAGCGACTGACGGTAGTAGATCATGTTTCGCTACATATCGAACAGGGCAGTATTCATGGCATTATCGGGGCAAGCGGCGCTGGCAAATCAACACTGCTTCGCATCATGAATTTGTTGGAGAGACCCGAAGATGGACAGGTTTATATCGGTGGACAAGAGCTTACGCGGATGAGGGAAAGGGAGCTCAGACAAGCAAGAAGAAAGATCGGAATGATTTTTCAGCACTTTAATCTGATTGAGAACCGCACTGTTGAGGGGAATGTAGCCATTCCTCTTGAGCTTGCCGGTGTGAAAAAGGCGGAACGTATAACTCGGGTACACGAATATTTGCGTTTTGTGGGTCTTGAGGACAAGGCAAAGCAGTATCCTGCGCAGCTTAGCGGGGGACAAAAACAGCGGGTGGCCATTGCAAGAGCACTTGCCAATGAACCTCAGGTACTGCTATGTGATGAACCCACCTCTGCGCTTGATCCGAAGACGACTTCGGGTGTGCTCGAGGTACTTAGACACGTTAATGAAGAATTAAAGATTACGATCGTTATTGTGACGCATGAAGTACCGGTTGTCGAACGTCTGTGTACGGCCGTATCTTTTATGGATGCAGGGAAGATTGTACGGACGCTTCCAATTCAGGAAGGGGCATTACCACCTGATATGCTCGCCTGGTATGAAGAGCAGGAAGCAGGTGACAGCGAAGGATGAATTTTTATGAGACATATATAGCGAAGTACGAAAGTGAAATGTGGGAAGCCATCGGACAAACCTTTTTCATGGTTGGCGTCTCCCTGGCGGCTGCGATCCTAATCGGACTTCCGCTGGGAACACTGCTGTACTTAACGCGAAAAGGACAGAAATATGAGAATGTTGTATTATTCACCATACTTGACGTTATCGTAAATATCATTCGTTCATTTCCATTCTTGCTGCTCGTGGTCTTTATGATTCCATTGACTCGAATGATTGTAGGCACCGCTCTAGGTACAACTGCCGCCTCTATTCCGCTTGCTGTTGTAGCTATCGCAAGTTACTCTAGGCTCGCTGAGCAGTCGCTGCTTGAAGTGCCGAAAGGTGTAGTTGAGGCTGCGTCCTCGATGGGAGCAAATCTCTTTCAGTTTATTTATAAATTTTTGTATGTTGAAGCAAGAGCGGGATTAGTACGCGGATTAACGTTGTCTGCGGTCAGCTTTATTTCCTACTCCACGGTTGTCGGTGTCGTTGGGGGCGGAGGAATTGGTGACTTTGCTATCAGATACGGGTATCAGCGGTATGAAACCGAACTTATGGTATTCACCATCGTCATTATGATTGTATTCGTGCAGCTTATTCAGTATTTGGGGAATCTTTTGGCACGTACTCTGGATAAGCGTTAATAAGTGCAATGTTTTGCTTTTGAATATAAGGAAAAGAGGAATGTCAGATGATGAAGTCAAAAAAGAATGGCCTGAAACAATGGTTTGGACTTGCTATGCTTACGGTACTTATGTTGACTCTAGCTGCTTGTGGTTCTAAGAGCAGTGACGGGGGTGCTCAAGGAGATTCTACTGCTTCTCAAGAAGGGGAGATGCAGCAGATCAAAGTAGCCAGCAGCCTGTCTGCGATGGTCGATATGATGGAAGCGATAAAACCGGTGCTTGAAAAAGACGGGATTCAGCTTGAAATTGTGAGTGTATCCGATAATATTCAGCCTAATGAAGCTCTAAAGAATAAAGAAGTGGATGCGAACTTCTTCCAGCATAAAGTGTTCATGGAGCAATATAACGAAAATAATGATGCAAACCTCGTCATGGTTACACCTATTTATCACATTATTTACGGTGGTTACTCTAAGAAATACAACAGCATTGAGGAGTTACCAGAGGGTGCAACGATTGGAATTCCGAATGATCCAGCCAATATTGGACGTTCCCTTGCGATGTTTGCTGAGAATGGAATGATTACACTGAAGGATGGTGTGGGTATGGATGCTCTTCAGTCGGATATTACGGGCAATCCTAAGAACTATAAGTTTAAAGAAGTAGATCTTCTCATGCTTGGCCGTGCTTATGATGATGTGGATATGGTTACTCTCTATCCTGCCTATGCGTCACCGCTTGGTTTAACACCTAAGGATGCGATCGTCACTGAAACGCTGGATGAGGAATTTGCAATATCGCTGGTTGCACGTGAAGACAACAAAGACTCTGAAGCCATTCAAAAACTGGCAGCTGCACTGACAAGTGATGAAGCTAGAAAATTTATTGAAGAGAATCATAAGGATACAATGATCCCTGCATTTTAAATCGGATAAGAAGAGAGATGACATGCCTTTTATGGCACATAGGTCATCTCTTTTTTTTGTGGGGATTGATAGCGAAAAAGAGAGGAAAAAGGAAAAATCCCGCATTGCTTTTTATAAAATGCGTATTTTAACCGTTTTTTACAAAAATATTGATCAATATGGCAGTTTTTCATAAAACAACCCGTCCACAAGTCTTCTCACTAGTTGTATAATAGTCCATGTGAGGAGGTGCTGAGATGAGTGACCTGGAGCGATTAGAGAATATAAATTTAGTAGAGCACATTTTTACTCAAGCGCCTGTTGGGGTTGCATTCGTATCACTAGACGGTAAATGGATCGATGTGAATCCTGCAGCATGCCAAATCATAGGGTTTAGCAGAGAAGAGCTTATTACGCTTCCTGCACTTGACTATATACTATCAGAAGCTATACCGCCAACTGAGCTTGCACCAAAGATGTCTTCTGGTTTCGAGAATGAAAAACAATACCTACATAGAAACGGTAATGTGGTCTGGGCTTGTGTCTATATATCTTTATATTGTGATCAACAAACGGGAGAACCTGCCTATTACATTGTTCATATGATAGATATCACCAGCAGCAAGGTCGCAGAACTGAAACTATTGGAGAGTGTAGAAAGGTACACATCGCTCAAAAAGTATAATCATGATGCGATTATTTCTTTTGGGCTGGACGGAATGATCATCAATGGCAACCAAATGGCAGAACAACTCACGGGATATGCAATTTCTGAATTAATTGGTACTCGAATTTCGCGTATTGTAGGGGAAGAAGCCATTGCTAATCTTGCTTTTGTAGATCAGGAGTATACGGCAATTGAGCGTGATATTAACGTGGTACGTCATAAGGATGGACATGTGGTGGAAATACTCGCTACGCTCGCTCCTATTATTATCCATAATCATAAAGTCGGTTTTTATCTTATTGCGAAAGATATGACCGAACAGAAACGGCTTATTATAGAAAAAGAAGCTGCGGAAAGAACGAACAAAGCAAAAAGTGAATTCCTGGCGATGATGAGTCATGAGATACGTACTCCAATGAATGGTGTCATTGGAATGACCGATTTACTGCTGGAGACAGAGCTGTGTGATGAACAAATGCAGTATGCATCCATCATTAAGCAGAGCGGGGAAGCGCTTCTAACGATTATTAACGATATTCTTGATTTCTCCAAAGTTGAATCGGGAAGAATGGAGCTATCGATCGAACCGATGCAGTTAAACACGATTGTTTCGGATGTTTACTATCTAAATCTGCCAAGAGCTAGGAATAAAGATTTACATGTAGAAATATCAATCGATGAGAGAATTCCTGACAAACTGATGGGCGACGGTAATAAGCTTAGGCAGGTTTTAATTAATCTGCTCAGTAATGCGATTAAGTTTACACAGAAGGGAAGCATCTCTTTATCTGCCAAGAAGATCGACCAAGACGATGATGAGGTGTGTCTTGAATTTGAAGTTTTGGATACGGGTATTGGGATTCCAGAAAGTAAAGCAGACAGACTGTTCGAACCTTTTTACCAAGTAGATCATTATATGACAAGACAAATCGAAGGAACGGGACTCGGTCTTGCAATCAGCAAGAAGATGGTAGAATTGATGGGCGGAGAGATAAGGTATGAGCCTAGAAGAGACCAATCTGGCTCACGTTTTGTGTTTACCGCTTATTTCTCCCTGCAGACCAACCTCGATTTTATAGAGGATAGGCATATTCAAAGAAGCGATGATGAAATAGACAGCGGGCTTCGTATTCTTGTTGTAGAAGATAATGAAGTTAATCAGATTGTCCTTGTTAAAATGATGAATAAATTAGGTTATAAGGCTGTCGTTGTACCTAACGGAAAAGAAGCACTGAAAGCTTGTTTAGAAGAATCCTATGATATCGTGTTTATGGATATTCAAATGCCGGTCATGGATGGAGTGGAATCTACACGCTTGATTCGTGAACAGCTAGCAGAGGATCGTCCTTATATTGTGGCTGTAACAGCACATGCGATAAAAGGGGATCGGGAGAAATATATGTCCTTGGGTATGGATGAATATATAAGCAAGCCATTAAGTATGAATTCATTATCCGAGGCTATCGAGAAATTTAAAACTCTACGATTGCATTAGATCCCGTACATGTTCCTTCCCGGCCCATTACTGGATACACTCCTTGTAGCTAAGAGCAGAAGGAGCACAGACCCTTATAAATTTATAGAAATAATTGCCAATAAATCATATTTCATGTACATTGTAACTAACTTAAAAAGCATGAACGGGAGCTTGATGAAGTCAGGCTGAGAGAGCGGCCTTATGCCGCTGACCGTAGATCTGATCTGGGTAATGCCAGCGTAGAGAACGAATATCGCGAATCGTATGTAAGAACAAATGTGATGCATGAATGTAGAAGCAGCCAGCTGAATGTGATGATGTGGGGTAACCCTACAAGCTATTGCTGCCGATGCAAGTGTGTCCTTTGTCTTTTAGATGCGAATACAGATGCGTCCTTACCTGGCCTGCCCGAATTGGGGAGGCTTTTTTTATATTCTAAGGAGGAATTTGTACATGTTGCAGACAAAAGGGGAACGTTTAAAGTCAGGGCGCAAAGGGCTTACATTAACTGATATTCTAGTTACCATTGTGCTTGCCGTTGTATTTGGAATCATCTACAAGATCTGGGGACCTACTTACGATCTAGTCAAACCGTTCGGACTCCATGCGGAACAAATGATTTATGGCATGTGGTTTATGGCAGGGACCTTTGCTTTTCTCGTCATCCGTAAACCTGGTGTCGCTCTACTAGCAGAGATTGCGGCTTCAACGGTAAGTGCCTTTCTAGGAAGTGAGTGGGGGATTTCTACGCTGATCTATGGTGCGGTACAGGGGCTTGGGGCTGAACTTATATTTGCACTTTTTTTATATCGAAAAGTGAATGTATGGATTACGTCACTTGCTGCCATCGGCTCAGCAGCCGGATCTCTAATCCTCGATTTTGGGTATGGTTATATCGATTCTCTGCAAACGTGGAGTTATGCGCTGCTTATTGGACTGCGATTAGCAGGAAGTATTGTGTTAGCCGGAATAGTTGCTTATTCACTGTATAAAGCATTGGAGTTAACGGGGGTAACGAAATCCCTGAGAAAGACGACGAAAGAGGATATGGAGGCACTGCATTAATGTGCTCTTCTATAAATGGGTCCAGTGGAGGGCAATATGATGCAAATAAAGGAGAAAGCACACGTTACTCAGCCGCCAGCAGCGGTAGCTATTGACGGTCTGCGTCTCAAGTTTCCTGGAGAATCTCAGATCTGGTTTAATAAATTATCTGTAACCATAAACCAAGGAGAGAAAGTGTTACTGCTTGGTGCGAGCGGCAGCGGGAAGTCAACACTGCTTCAAGTGATGAGCGGACTTATTCCTCACTCCATTGATGTACCGATGAAGGCGGACCATCTGTGTATTCCTGATCATCCTGGGATTGTATTCCAAGACCCAGATACTCAGTTTTGTATGCCTTATGTAGATGAGGAGTTAGCTTTTGTGCTAGAGAATCGTCAGGTTCCCCGGGATGAAATGCAGGCAAAGATTAGAGCACTTCTAAGTCTTGTTGGACTTGATTTACCTGACTTACATACACCGGTGCAAGCTCTCTCCCAAGGCATGAAGCAGCGTCTGGCCATTGCTTCGGTACTTGGAGTAGAACCAAGTGTCCTTTTTCTAGATGAACCGACAGCACTGCTGGATCAGCAAGGGACGATGGAAATATGGGATACGATCCGAGCAATTACGGAAGATCGCACGGTGATTATCGTTGAACATAAAATTGATTATATCCTTGATTATGTAGATCGGATTATTGTCTTAACTTCCGAAGGAGAGATCATGGCAGATGGCGGGGTCAAAGAGATCTTCCGTCAGCATCAGCAGACGATCACGAATTATGGAATCTGGCATCCGGGAATTTGGAAGAACCGTCCTAGACCTTCTAGGCAGGGAATAAACATTGCTGCTGAGAAAGAGGCAGAACCGCTTCTATTGCTTCAGGACTGCATGATTCATCGCAGCAACAAGCCTGTTATTCGAGCAGAGGAGCTGCAGGTCCTGCCCGGTGATTTTATTGGAATTACGGGACACAATGGTGCGGGGAAAAGTTCATTTTTGCTCGGATTAATGAAGCTTCTCCCCATCACGGGTACGTATTTCGTAAACGGCATAGAGCTCAAAAATACGAAGCAAGCAGCACAGCATATCGCCTATGTATTTCAGAATCCAGAATTGCAGTTTATTACGTATTCCGTATGGAACGAAGTGGAGTATTCACTGCTTTTTGAGCCCATATCGAAGGAAGAACGCCAGGCACGGGTGAAAGAACTGCTGCGAAGGTTCCATCTAAACGGATTAGAGAACAGGCATCCTTACGAGTTGTCCCTTGGGCAAAAAAGAAGGCTGAGTGTCGCTTCCGCGGTCGTTCGGAATCCCCGTGTATTACTGCTTGATGAGCCTACATTCGGGCAGGATGCAAGGAATACATTTGCGATGCTGGATGAACTTGAACGATTGCGAAGCGAAGGAACAGCCATCATCATGGTGACTCATGATGAGGAAATCTTGGCTAGGTACTGTACATCTGTATGGCAGGCAGCAGAGGGGAGAATCACTACTTGCCACTAAATATCCCATACCAAGAAACTTGGCTGCACCGGGTTAACCCTGGGTTTAAACTCCTTACGTTTGCTTTGATGTTTCTTGTGGTCATCCTAATCCATAATCTCAATATGATGATTTATTTAACAATCACTATGCTTCTTCTCTTAATCGGTTCCGGTCATCCTCCGCTGCGTTTACTCCTATATGCATCCCCATTTATTCTGGTATTTATATCGACATCGACGGGCATGATGTTTTTTGGAAAAGGAGAAACAACTTGGTGGAAATACGGCATTATTCATATAACCGAAGAGAGTTTTTTACGCGGGGTTCATCTAGGCTGCAGAGCTTTATCGATGGCTGCAATCGGCTTGTTGTTTGGGCTGACAACAAGGCCTGTGCGCTTGTTCTACTCTCTGATGCAGCAGTGGAGACTTCCGCCGAAATATGCGTATAGTTTTCTGGCTGCGATGAATCTGATCCCGGTTCTAATCTACGAATTTCAAACACTTCGGCATGCTTTGATGATCCGAGGAGGAGGGAAGCAAACACCTAAGTGGAATATATATGCGCTGATAAAATCGTATGCGATTCCGCTTTTGGCACAAAGTATTCGAAGAGCGCAGCGGATCGCCGTGGCGATGGAGGCGAAGGGGTTTCAAAGTGAGAATAAACGGACGTACTATTATCATATTGGATACTCAAACCGTGACATTTGGTTCATTGCTTATTTTATAGGGGCGGTTGCATCCGCTTATGGACTTGGTCTTACGGTTCCTCTTGTAGCGCATGCTGTGGATGTGAGATAGCTGAGATAGCGGGTAGTGAGATAGAGACAAACGAGAATAATATGCGAATTTTATGCGTATGTAGAAAAAAGAAGTCATGTTGTTGATAAAGCTTCCTATCTTGCAATTGCTGCATAGGGGAAGCTTTTCATGATGTGAATAAACATAATCCGGATATGGTAACCGAGTTGTGCCAGCAGGGTGTTATAGTAGTGGATTAACACGGACGGATTCTTCGACAACTGATCGGCACAAAGCTTTGAAAGACGCAGAATATGTCATTTGTACGAATCGTGTCGGCGAGTTGGAGGCTTTTGCAATTCATGTCGATATTCCTCAGAAATTATTTTTGATGAATTATTCTCTACAGAAATGAACTCCATTGTTCGATAAAAAAGGAAGAGGGTAAGATGGATTTATCTAAAGGAAATAGAGGGAAATATATACAAATGATTGGTGTGCTGTTACATTAATAAAAAAGAAGGTATAGGAGGAAATAAGATGAGTCGACGTATAGATATGGTTATTATGTTTGGTTACTTGTGTATCCTCCTGTTCGGTGTAGTAGTAAAAGAAATTCCAGCTTCATTTGGAACGAAAGGCTAACACAGCATCAAAGAAAAGAAGAAGGAATAACCATAAAAGTGATACATAGGATGACAGAAGAGACTGTATTTCTATTTATGAAATCAGTCTTTTTTTGTAGACTAAGGAATGAATTGACCACCAGATGATTCAAGTCTATAATATTAACATAGCTGTTAAGTTTACGAATAGATTCATTTTTTAAGGCATATTTTAAGTATAGATTGCATTACATAAGGAAATAAGAACAACATGAACATTTAATATAATGCTAAAGAGCAAAGGAAGGATTAGTAGAAATGATTAAGACTGAAACCGCTTACCGTAGAGCGAATGAAAAGCTGAAAGACCACAAAGCCTATATCGCAAATGAGAAACTTCGGTTAGAAAGTATGGGTCTGAGTAAAGACCAAATTTCACACGCTGTTCAGCCGCTGCTTGCTTTTAAAGGGGAGCTTGAACAAGATATTCAACATTACGAAATGATTAAACAAGGAATTTTCCTCCCGATTGAGACGATTATGGAAGTCGGTAAGAATCTAATTGCTCATCGGATCTATATGAACTTATCTCAAGCTGAGCTTGCGAAAAGACTAGGGGTGTCAGAAGCACAGGTATCAAGAGATGAACGGAATGAATATGAAGGAGCAACGACAGAGAAGATCCAAAGTGTGATGAATGCGCTTGGTTTAAAAACAACCATTCATATTGAAACGGCAGCAGTGTAATAAGGAAGTAGGGGACTAAGTACGGACTGCCCCTTGTATAGAATGAATGCATAAACAGGGTGTAGGAACATTAGATGTTCCCGCACCCTGTTTCTCGTTACCCGTAGATTAGTGTTGTATTTCTTCTTCATCCTCAAACGGCTTATTGATATAGTAATAGAAATATCCCATCATAAATACGCCGCCGACCATATTACCAATGGTCACTGGAATTAAATTGTGAAGTACGGCTCCAACCGTGATCGTTTCCGAATGATCCAGCACAAGGGCGATCGCAAAGGTACACATGTTAGCAATACTATGTTCATAACCTGATATAAAAAAGCAGAAGACAAAGAGGACCATCGCAAATAGCTTCGCGCCATTTTCCTTCATGAACATCGGTACAAAAAAAGCGAGACATACAAGCCAGTTACATAGAATAGCACGGAAAAACAACTCCACTATGGTAGCATCCAGCTTATGCTCCACAACATTAAGCAGGAACGAGTTAACACTAGGAGAAGCGTAGAGATTCGTTACATCAATGAGAAACGCGAATACCAGGGCACCAAGCAGGTTACCCGCGTAGGTGAGTCCCCAGAGCTTATAGACGGTTCTCCATTCCATTTTTTTCTTAAGAGCTGCATAAGTAAAATAGAAGGTATTTCCCGTAAATAGATCCGCTCCCCCATAAGCAATCAAGATGATCGCTGCTCCAAATGTAAGTGCGGCCATGGGGTAGGCTGCCGGTGAATCTGCTATGTAAAAATAGTTACCTGTCTTAAAAGCAACAATTACTCCGAAACCAATGAACATACTGGCAAGCATTGCCCGCAGAATGTACATTTTCCAATCTTTCTGGTAGACTCTTTGCTTTTTCAGCGCATATTTCTCAACTTGTCGTAAACCTTCTGCTTCCAAATGGATCCCTCCGTATTCTGCGAAACAAATAGTAAATCGATAATGATTTCCATATTCTCTACAAGATTATGTCCAGGTTCAAGTCATTGTATGTATTTCTAGTCATCAGGAAAGTAATTTAAACGGAAGAAGGCAACACCTTTATAATGCGTTTAGTGGCCTCAACTAGAGTATGTAAATGCAAAGATTTTGCTTCAAATGATGCAAATAATAAAAGGGCGCGAGTGTGTATTCGAGCCCTTCTTCCTATATATACCACTATCATAACAGATGACACACTATATTGCGTAAATATGCAAACTTCTTCCAAAAAGATGGTGTGAGAATATATCTGTCTATAAAATTTACAAACACAGACTTTAATTTATTATTTTTAACACAATTTGATTTAAATGTAAACACAGATTAGCTAGAGATACATATTTACAAAAAACACGACAGGATAGAGATCACAGATAACATTCTCCTTCTATACTTCATTACAGATCAACTCAAAGGAGAGTGTCAAGACCATGAGGATCGCGTTGATAGGTGACTTACATTATCATGAGGCAGACCAAACACTTGGTAACTGGGTAGAAGCAAGAGATGCATTTTATAAAAACATGCTCCACCATTTTTTAAGCTCTGAAGCCGACCTCTATATATCACTTGGGGATCTGACGAATCTCGGAACAACGAGCGAACTGCGAGAAGTTTACGAGATTATCCATTCCTATGAACGCAGGTTCCATCATGTTTTGGGTAATCACGATACGTACACTCAGCCTAAAAAAGAAATTCAAAAACAAACAGGGCAAGCCTGTTATTACTCGATAACGATGGAAGACTTCATCCTTGTATTTCTAGATACAACAAGAGAGATGGATGTAAGGAACTGGGGAGGCTGGCTTGACGAGGAGCAACTAAACTGGTTTGAACAAGTGGTCCAAAACTCAGGAACAAAGCCGACGCTGGTCTTTGCACATCACCCGGTCTATTTAACAACGACAGGTTCAGATCGTGAAAAGGGATCCATTGATCCTTCTATTGATATGTGGCGTATTCTCCGCCAGAAAAAAGGAACAGGGATCTATTTTAACGGACATACGCATGTCGATTCAATTATGGAACAGAATGGTTGGACATTCATTCAGCTGTCTGCTTGTCTGGATCAGCATGCCTATCGTATTGCGGAAATTACAGGAGAAGAAGTGCGGGTTCAGGCTGTCGATATTACAGATTCCACACTCGCTGACCAGTTACCTGATATTTTTACTTATATGAATCATTTTAGAGCCACTCCCCATGCTCGCGGAAAACAGGAGGAACGGGAATGCTCTGTGCAGCTGCTGGCTGAGCGATGGAACGAAGCAGATTTATTCGAAGCATTGGAAGCGGAGCTGACTGAAGAGGACCTGCAAATCAGTGCAGACAAAAGACGCGGGGGAGATAAAGCGCATGTCTAACCGTGTATCTCAGCTAGTTATAGGGGCAGACAACACCAATTTTTTCGCTAGAAAAACAAAACAGCAGCATGCTGTGGAGGATCTGCTAAAACGTCTATCCGAGTATCGTAATGTAGCGTCCATTCGGGATGTACGCTATCTTGAAACCGCGCTTTCTTATCGAGATCAACTGAGTGCAGTATTCCTTCTTACTGGAAGCATTGGTGTCATTAAAAGTTATGTGGAATTATTTCAGAAGCATCATATTCCGGTCTTCGTGCATGTAGAGAAGATCGGGGGGCTTTCTTATGATCAGCAGGGGCTTGAATATGTAGCGAATGCCATACGGCCGGACGGGATCATTACCACGAAGATTCAAGTCGTTAAGAAAGCACAGAAATTAGGGCTTACTACCATTCAGCGATTCTTTCTAGTCGATTCTGAAGGTCTTGGCAATATTGCGCAAAGTCTCGCTCAAGTTGAACCTGATATTATCGAGATCATGCCGGCACGTATTCCCGAGGTGCTTCACAAGGTGAGAGAAATGACAGACATTCCCGTCATCTCCGGAGGACTTCTGCGAAAAAGAGAGCATGCGGAAGCCTGTATTTTGGAGGGGGCGACGGCCATTTCTTCATCTAGTCAGCAGATGTGGGAACAATCATTCTAAGAGCAGTTTCCTTCCAATCTAACCTATAAAGTTTATCCTTACTTAACATGATTCTTCAATTCGGTTAACAGTAACGTCTTATGATGAGAAGAGATAAGAGAACTAACGTATTTCCTGACAAGTAAATAAGTACCCGGGTTGGAGTGATGGAGAAACCTAATCGGATCAAGAGAGCCTGTAATTGGCTGTTCTTGGTCTGATCGAGGTTTCTTTTTGTTATATCAGGCAGCTGGGGTTAAATTCGTGATGTTCATTCTAAGGAGGATACAAAGGATGAGAAGAGGAAAGAGACGGAACTTATTAACACTGGTACTAGGAATGAGCGTTTTGCTTACTGCTTGCGGTACGGATTCAGGAGGCAGCAATGTAACAAGTACGGCAGGTGCTGCCCCCGGGAACAGCGGAAATACGGAAGAGAAGATACAGATTAAATACTGGTATGCCTATGGAGAAAAGATTGAAGAGGCAAAACAAGAATTAGTCAAACGTTTTAATGAGTCTCAGGATCGAATCGAAGTCGTTGCTGAGTATCAAGGTAACTATGATGATTTACATGCCAAGGTACAAGCTGCTTTTGCTGCAAACAATGCACCGGCCGTATCCGATCTAGAGATTTCCTCCACAGGGACCTTTGCGAGGTACGGTATGATCACAGACCTTACTGCTTTAGCAGAACAAGATAAAGAAAAACTGCAGATTGACGACTTCAATCCAGGCTTAATGGGGAATGCCTATGTGGATGGCAAGCTATACGGGCTGCCGTTTATGCGCAGTACACCGATTATGTATATGAATGTCAGCCTTCTAGAAGAGGCCGGGCTCGACCCCGCTGGACCGAAGACATGGGACGAATTCGAAGAGTACGGCAAAGTGCTGAAATCAAAAGGGAAAACAGCAATGACGATGCCTACAGATATCTGGTTCTACGAGGGGCTTGTAGCACAGTCTGGTGGTCAGGTATTAGCGGATGATGGGAAGTCTGCGTTATTTAACTCTCCTGAAGGTGTTGCTCCTGTAGAGTTCTGGAAGAAGTTAGCCGGCGAAGGAATCATTAAAATTCCAGTAGGGGATGAAGCCGGAGCAACAGCAGAAAAAGACTGGGCTAACCAGACATCTGCGTTTCGATTTGGTTCAACCGCAGGGGTTGCCGGTGCTATTGAAATCTCACAGGGAAATAACTTTAAATTTAACACGGCCTTTATGCCGGCGAATAAATCCTATGGCGTTCCTACAGGCGGCTGTCAGCTCGTCATTACATCAAAACTTAGTGAAGCAGAAACAGCGGCAGCTTGGGAGTTCCTTACCTTCATGACAACGGCTGAAAGTACAACATATCAGAGCAAACACACAGGATATTTACCTACGCGAATCTCAGCACTTGAAAGTGAAGAACTACAATCGCTCTATAAGGAATATCCGCAATATAAAGTTGCGGTAGATCAGCTGGCTTATGCCAGACCTCGTCCAATGGAGACGGCGTATCCCGAAGTTGCGAAGATCGTAAAGAATGCTATTGAGAAAACATTGCTTGATCCTAAAATCTCTGCTCAGGATGCGATGAACGAAGCCAATGAGAAAGCCAATGCACTGTTAAGTAAATAAAAGGAGTGGAGAAGATGGGCCAAATTGAACTAAAAGGAATCAGTAAGTTTTTTAAACAGGAAGAGGTAATCAAGGACCTTGACCTTACGATAAAAGATGGTTCATTTACGGTGCTTGTCGGTCCATCTGGCTGTGGTAAATCAACAACGCTCCGCATGATTGCGGGGCTTGATGACCAGTCCAGCGGAGATATTTTTATTGATGGCAAGCGAGTGAACGGAGTGCCTCCGGGTATGCGTGATGTGGCGATGGTATTCCAAAACTACGCACTTTATCCAACGATGAGTGTTCATAACAATATTGAATTCGGACTGATTAACCGGAAGATTCCGAAGAAGGAACGGGAAACGCTGATTGCGGATATCGCAGAAATTGTAGGCCTGAGTGATTATATGAAAAAGAAGCCGGAGATGCTCTCCGGCGGACAGCGCCAGCGTGTCGCTCTTGCTCGCGCTATGGTTAAGAAACCAGAGGTCTTTATTCTCGATGAGCCGCTCAGTAACCTTGATGCGAAGCTCCGCCATCAGATGCGGACAGAGCTTATTCAGCTGCATAAAAGGCTGGGGACGACGTTTGTGTATGTAACCCATGATCAGGTAGAGGCCATGTCTATGGGCGATGAGATTGTCATTATGAATAAAGGAGTCATTCAGCAAGCGGCTTCCCCCATTGAACTGTACCATAATCCAGCAAACCGGTTCGCTGCTCAGTTTATTGGAACACCTGCGATGAATATTCTGCCTTATAAAGGGATTCATTTTCCCTCCTTATCGGCAAAAGGCAAAGAAGAGATTGGTCATTTCGGATTTCGTCCTGAGCACGCACAGCTGCATGACGGGTATGATTTAAAAGGAGAAGGCCTTAGAATCAGTGGAGAAATCGTAACCAGGGAAAGTCTCGGAGCAGAGAGTATATATCAGATCCAATCAAGCTTCGGTATGTTTTCCGTTAAAACATTCCTTACTCCTCTTATGATGAATAACATGGTTACCGTGACGATTCCATATGAGCAGTTGTACTATTTTGACCTTAGCGGGAAGAGGGTAAGACAAGCGGAATATAGAGCCGCTGCCACTCCAAATGGAACGCCTGCATCTCTTGAACTCATTTCGGTGAGCGGGGGAGGCTAGAGGTATGATGAGTTCGACATCAAGCATATGGCATAAGCTTAGACCCTATGGAATGGTAACACCGGCACTAGCTGTATTTGGAGTTTTCTTCATTTATCCTATTTTTTATATGATCTATCTCAGCGTGTTTGACTGGAATTTTGTCAGCCCTACAAAGGATTATGTCGGTTTGCAAAATTTTTCGGCCTTATTGTCGGATGATGAGTTTCGTCAAGTCATACTAAATACGACAATATACACCGTTTCTACGGTTCTTCTCACCCTTAGTATTTCTTTACTGCTGGCTCTTTGGTTAAATCGTTCCGGAGCTTTCTATGGATTTGTCCAAGGGGCCATATTCAGTCCGCATATTATTTCTTTAGTCTCTATTTCACTATTATGGAGCTGGCTGATGGACCCTGAGTATGGGCTGTTGAACTGGGTTATCAGTTTATTTGGATTTGGGCCATTAGAGTGGTTATCCCACCCAGATACTTCCCTCATGTCACTCATTCTGGTTGCCGTGTGGAAAGGGATCGGATTTAACACCCTTGTCTTTATCGCTGGTTTGCAAAGCATTCCGCAGAGTATATATGAAGCGGCTGCACTGGATCGTTCCAAACCATGGCGTACGTTTATGAGACTAACGCTGCCCATGCTATCCCCAACGCTGTTTTTCCTGGCGATTATGAGTATGATTGGTTCCTTTCAGGTGTTTGAGACGATTGCCATTATGACACAGGGCGGGCCGGTAAATTCCACAAACACCTTGGTCTATTACATTTATCAATATGGATTTCGTTTCTTTAAAATTGGCTATGCTTCAGCCGCTGGGGTAATTTTGCTGGTGATTGTCGGGATTCTTACCCTGATCTATTTCCGGCTATTATCCAAAAAGGTGCATTATCGGTAACAGGGAGAGGAGGCTACTTATGAATGTGCTTGAACCAGCAGCAAGAGTAAAACGCACATCCACGGATAGAGTGAAAGAGGAAGCAAGCAGTATGAAGGTCTTGAACAGTCTCCTAAAAGTCGTTAACGTGATTTTAATGGGAGTACTCGTTCTTATCTTCGCTTTGCCCTTTGTCTGGATGGTGTCCACGTCACTGAAAACACTGCCGGAAACGATGATCTTCCCGCCTGAGTGGATTCCAGCAGCCCCGCAGTGGCAAAACTTTATGCAAGCCTGGAACTCGGGACCGTTTCTTCACTATTTTATGAACAGCGTAATGATCTCCGCAGGCATTCTGCTGCTGCAGATGATTACCATTATTCCTGCGGCGTATGCGTTTGCGAGATTTGAGTTTAAGGGATCAGGTATTTTGTTTGGACTTGTCATGGTCACACTAATGATTCCTTCTCAGCTTATTTTCTTGCCAGTCTATCTTGAACTTAGTTCCTGGAATCTGCTTAATACGCATCTTGGGCTGATTCTACCTTTTGCATCCAGTGCATTCGGGATATTTCTTCTGCGCCAATCATTCAAGCAAGTGCCAAATGAACTCATTGAGGCAGCTCGTTTAGATAAAGCAAAAGAGTGGAAGATCATGATAAAGCTCATGATTCCTATGGCTCGTCCTGCACTTATAACCTTCGGATTGTTTAGTTTTATTAGTCACTGGAATGATTATTTTTGGCCGCTGGTGATGACAACGAACGAAACGGCACGGACCCTTCCGCTTGGGATTGCCAAGATTCGAGAAACAGAAGGACTAACCACCTGGAATGTGCTTATGGCAGGCAATTTGATACTTGTTGTCCCCATTCTGATTATTTTTTTCTTTGCACAGCGTTCGATTATTAAAGCATTTGTATATAATGGTGTGAAATAAGGACATATGTATATGGAGACAAGCTGTTTTCAAGTGACTAGACTCTATGGTTAAATGGTATCCGGAGGTGATTCATATCCTGAACCCGGATAAGAAAAAACGTAATCCTAAGTTTGTTATAGCGGAGGCTGTTGTTACCGCCCTCGCCCTAATTTTATTAATTATATCGTTAGTGAATTCAGGTATTTCTCTTGGCTGGTTTTTCCTCAGTATGTCTGTGGTCTACGCTATTCGGTATTGGGAGCTTCGATCATGGATACAGGTGCTTTCTATGGTAATTTTGGCTTTAGGTGCTGTAAGTTTGTTTATGTTGGGACAATAAGTGAGTAACAAAAAAAGAAAAAAGAGACAGAAAAAAGAGACGAAAAAGCCCTTTTAAAGGGCTTTTTTCTATTTATTTCATTTAATTTCCTTTTAGGTTAGTTTAAAATAAATAATGATGTAGTATACATATCGTATCGGAGGTAGCGTGTAAATGAGAAAAATGCTAAAAGTGTTGCTGGTAACTATGGTTTCTGTTTCCATATCGTTTGGGGTAATGGGTGAGATCCATGCGGCAGGTGCAAAGAAGTATAAGAACTGTACGGAGCTGAACAAAGTGTATAAAGGCGGAGTGGCCAAGTCTTCTTCCATTAAAAATAAGGGAGGCAAAACGAAATATAAACCGCATGTTTCTGCATCGCTGTATGAAGCTAATAAATCAAAAGATCGGGATAAGGATGGGATTGCTTGCGAGAAATAGAAGCATAGGAGGAGAGAATCCATAACAAAAGCCGATATTCGCTCCTTATCAAAAGAGTGGACATCGGCTGATCAAGTGAAAATGAATGTAGGATAGAGATTTAAAGTTCAAAATGGGACAGGAATGAGCGTAGAGCAATGTCTAATTTCCTGAAAAGGAATACTGACAATACCTTGTGTATGTTTTAGACGAAGCTTCTTATAAGGAAGCTGAAGACTTACGACCCCAGAATAGACAGATCCATCGGTTAAAGAAAGATGTACAGAATAACCTTTTTGCTCAGCAATTTGTAGTTCTTTCATCATAGAAATTCCTCCGTTCGCTTTTGATTAGTTCATAATAACTATGTCGGTAGCAGGAAGAAAAAAGTGAAGACATATTTTTGTAACCGTTTTCTTTAAATATAATGGAATTCCCTGAGCGAAAACAAGGTGTAATTAGTCCTGTTTATCATTTAAATATACTTATAGAATACCCAAATGGACAAAACAATTAACATAATTGCGAAAAATCTTATGTACAAATATCAATCTCATCACTCATTAAAACGATATATTTGTAACGACATATAGACAAATAGAACCATTCTAGCAGAGAAAGCTGCACTAAAAATATATAAAAAGCCGTCACCCTTAGAGGATGACGGCTGAGCTATTCAGCTTCATATAGCATCTATTAAGCTTTGGAAGTCTTCGCATATTCTTCACAGATAATACGGTGATCTTCACTGCCTTCCGTAAATCCAGTAACAGAGGATACAGTAGCTTCAATGCCTTTTTGGGCAATTTGCTCTTGCAACTCTTTAGACTGCGGATCTTGCGGATTATCATAATGGAATGCAGCTGCAATACCTTTTAGAAGAGCAGCATGGCCAAGTCCATATTGAATCGCCATATTCGCAGGACCTACTAGACGATCAGCAGGACCGAGCTTACGAAGCGGCTCACGACCTACACGAATTACTTCATCGCGAATATATGGGTTTTTAAAGCGTTTTTCAATCTTATCAATGTATTTATAGTGTTCTTCTTTATCAAAACCATGTTTCTTAATCAGGGCATCGCCGCTTTCTTCCATTGCCTGACGAACCACTGCGCGAATCTCATCATTATTGATTGCTTCTTCAATGGTCTCCATACCAGCCAGGTAACCAAGGTAAGCGGTAATTGCATGACCTGTGTTTAGTGTGAACAGTTTACGCTGCACATAAGCAAGCAGGTTATCTGTCAATTTCATACCTGGAATTTGAGGTACTTCTCCTTTAAGGGAAGGCTCTTCTACGATCCATTCGTAGAAAGACTCCACACCAACATCAAGCATGTTCTCACCTTGGTAAGGAGGAACGATACGGTCTACTGAACAGTTAGCAAAACCGACATTCTCCTCAGCATACGCCTTACCTGCTTCAGACAAGTGAGTGTATACTTGTTCTTCTAGGTGTTTACTTCCACCGACCATATTCTCACAAGCAATGATATTTAGAACGCCTCTGCCTGCTTCTCTGCGAGCTTCAATCCCTTTAGCAATCGTAGAAGCAATGATTTTGAGAACATTCGGACCTACTGCAGTCGTTACAATGTCAGCTTCAGCCACTTCGTTCACGATATCTGGACCATTTGAGAGAACACCGGACACATTCGTGATTGTTTCTTGTCTTTGCTCCAGATCAAGAATATGGATTTGATAGCTTTTTTTCTCGTTCAGTTCATTGATCATTTCTTCATTAATATCAGCAAACACGACATGGTAAGAAGCTTGAGAGAGCAGGGCGCCGATAAAGCCGCGCCCAATATTTCCTGCTCCAAATTGAATTGCTTTTTTCATATGAAAAACCCGCTTTCGTTTTGAAGATTTAGTATGATTTATTCCCCGAAAATACTGTAGATTTCATTAGTATCTTTGGACTCAGCCAGTCTAGTTACGGTAGATTCATCTTCAATCGCTTCTGCAATTTTCGTGAGAATCTGTAAGTGCTCTCTGCCAGCTCCAGCGATCCCAATTACGAGATATGCACGGCCGCCTTCGAATTCAACACCTTCTGGATATTGATGAACCACGATACCGCTTGTTTTAATTTCTTTCTTCGCATCGCCGACTCCATGAGGAATCGCTACCCCGTTACCGATGTAAGTCGTTGCTACCCCTTCGCGTTCAATCATGGCATCCACATAATGCGGTTTTACATAACCTGCTGCAACAAGGGATTCACCTGCACGGCGAATCGCATCTTCCTTACTTACGGATGGAAGCTCTAGTACAATGTTTTCTTTACGTAGTACGTCGCCGCCTTTTGTTTCTTCCGAAGTTTCATTCACTTCTTCAGGCACGGCTTTTTCTGCTGCACCCGCTACATCTTCTTTTGCATAGTCAGGTACAGGAGACGCACTTTGTTCATGTTTTGCTTTTAAGTCGGCAATTAATTTGTCATAAATCGGATTGTTAACAAAGTTATCGATCGAGACGTGAATTGCATTTGGTGCTTTTCCTTTTGCCCGTGGAGTCAAGTTCTGTTGTGTAACAACAATATCTGCATCACCTGGGATATTCTCGATGGCTGTGTTTGTTACCTCAATCGACAGACCGGCTGCTTTTACTTTTTTACGGAAAGAAGTAGCACCCATCGCACTTGAACCCATACCAGCATCACATGCAAAGATGATTTTCTTGATTTCCGCTTTGTCATTCAAGTTAGCTGCAGGAGCATCAGTGATCCCTTTACTGCTTTTTTTCATACCTGCTACTGCTTCTTTTGCTTTTTCCAGATCTTGTTCATTTGTAGAAGATTTGCGTAAGAATATAGATGAGAGCAAGAATGATACTACAGTTGATACGAGAACACCTGCAAGAATAGGAAGATAAGAACCTTTTGCTGACATCGCCAAGATCGCAATGATACTACCTGGAGAAGAAGCAGCGATGAGACCTGCATCAAGCATATTAAATGTGAATACACCAGCCATACCAGCCACGATGACGGATACGAACATAATTGGTTTCATCAGGACATACGGGAAGTAAACCTCATGAATTCCGCCAAAGAAATGAATGATTGCTGCACCCGGTGCTGATCCTTTGATGGAACCTTTACCGAAGAAGCAGTATGCAAGCAGTACACCAAGACCAGGGCCTGGGTTTGCTTCAAGCAAGAACATGATGGATTGACCCGTTGTTTCTGCTTGTTGAATACCGATAGGGCTCAAAATTCCATGGTTAATTGCATTATTTAAGAACAAAATTTTTGCTGGCTCGATAAAGATGGATACCAGAGGGAGAATACCCCAATTCAGCATCGCATCTACGCCAGAAGCCAAAACGTTGGTAAATGCGGCTACGACAGGTCCGATACCGTAAAGTCCTGCAATAGCGAGAAGCATACCGATAATACCGGCAGAGAAGTTGTTAACAAGCATTTCAAAACCAGAAGGTGTTTTGCTTCCAACATATTTATCAAACTGCTTGATTACCCATCCGCCGAGCGGACCCATAATCATGGCACCGATAAACATCGGAATATCTGCTCCGACGATAACCCCCATTGCGGCAATGGCACCGAGTACCCCGCCTCGATGATCGTGAACGGCTTTACCGCCGCTATAAGCAATCAGCAATGGAAGGAGGTATTTAATCATTGGATCCACAAGGGATGCCAGTGTAGCATTTGGAAAATAACCTGCCTCAATAAAGAGAGCAGTCAGAAGCCCCCAGGCAATGAAGGCACCGATATTCGGCATAACCATTGCACTTAGAAAGCGACCAAATTTTTGAGTTGCTTGCTTGATGTTGCCCGCTTTTTTAGGGACAGATTCGCTAGTTGCTTCCAGCGTACTCATATTTGTTCAACCTCCATTGTGTATTGTTCCATTTTTCGTAAATATAAATCTTTCAAAATACCTTGAATTTCTTTTGTTAAGGCAGCTTGGCGAGCTACACTTAAACGAATAGCAAAGCCAGGACGGTCTATCAGGGATTTGCTGACTTCACTTGCCGCTTCCAGATACGTACGTTCGCTTTGTTTTGGAGCTAATAAAATGATGGCAGCATTGAGATTTGCATCATTTTCTGTGCCATAGGTCAGCGGTTCCTTAAAGCGCATAATACCTAGAGCTAAACGATGAATAACGGTCGATCTGCAGTGTAGAAGAAAGATTCCCTCAGTAGAAAGGATCGTTTCTCCAAGTCGTTCCCTGTCATGAAGTTCGAGGCTGAGCGTTGAAGCTTCTTCCTCTTCGGCCGTAAACTGCCTAGCAATCTTATCAATCAGCTCATGAATCGTTCTAGATTCTACCTGATCTTCAATCACTAAATTATTCATGAGATCTTGGATGCCTTGAATCAGATTCTTTTGCTTTTCGAGCGTAGCTGGTAAAGAAGCGGAAGCTTCGTTTGAAACAGGCTGGATTTCTGGTAAAGGTTCCAGATGTTCCAACGCAGTTTTTACGTTTTTGATATCTGCTTCTCCAAGAAGGGGCGATACCTTAACGACCTGCCTTCTGCTTGATAAATCTACTGTGGAGATAACAAGATCGACTTGTTCATCAAGCTCACTAACCTCTGCAGCAGAGATGGCATCAACAACTTGGAGAGAAGGGAACTTCTTTCTTATTCGGGTTTGGAGAAGACTAGAGGTGCCCATCCCGTTCGCACATACGATTAAGACACGAACAGGTCGTTCTCTAAACTTAACTCCTGCATACTCCGTCATCGCTCCGATGTGGAGAGCAATGTAACCGATTTCTGCTTCCGGGACAGGCTTATCTAGATAATCTTCTAGAACTTTAGCGCACTTTTTGGCTACCTTATAAGTGGTAGCGTATTGCTCCTTAATCTGAGAGAGCAAAGGGTTGCGTATATCAAGACCAAGCCTTAACCGCTCAATAGCAGGGCCAAGATGACTAATAAAACCATAGAAAAGCTTGCTGTTGCTTTTCAGTTCAAAACCGGTTTCCGCTTCTGCTTCTTTAAGAATTTTTCGCGCCAGGCGAACGAGTTCGAAACTGACATTCTCATAGGCTGCTTCTGACTCAGCTTCGGTTTGAATCCTAGTTTCAGCACCCTTTAGGTGCATCGTAATATAGCCAACTTCATCTTCGGGAATCTCTAGTTCAAGGGATTCTTCTAAGCGCTTTACAAGCATGTGAGCTGCCTTGAAATCAGGGTGCAATCGCAGTTCGCTAAGTACGCTTGGGGGAATAACAATACGTTGTCCCTTTTTGATTCTCTCGATTGCCAGAGCAAGGTGGACGGCAAGTCCAATAAAGGCGCTGTCTGTCAGCTTCATCCCGGTTCTTTCTTCGAGTTCTGTCAAATTCTTCTCAATCATCACAATCGTGCGATCTTCAACAAGATTCAAAAGACGGTTTCGGATATGTTGTTGAATTCGACCTATTTTTTGACCGCTTTCATTTAGAGGGTCGCGAACCAGACGAATAAGTTCATACTCATCCACACTTTCATGAAGCAAATGAATGAGTGCGGCCCGGTAATCTTTCTCCGTGCCTTCTACATAAATTCCATATCCAGGTTTACGCATTAACTTAATATGAAAGGCTTCAAGCCAGCCTTCTATAAGATCCAGATCGTGGCTGAGCGTACCTTCTGTAACCTTGAATCTTGATGCAAAATTGAAAAGTTTGATCGGTTCAGAACTCAGCAAAAGCTCACTAATAATAAAATATCGGCGTTCCTCTCGGGAATAACTGGCGGGTGCTTTAAAGGTTTCGAGCACGCTACGAACAGATTCGAAAGCAGATGGTTCTCCTTCAAGCATAAGACCAGCCCCGGGTTTACGGTTGAGCGTAAGAGCATAATCGCTGAGCCATTCTTCCATAGCTGACAGCTCGCGTTTAATCGTTTTTTCACTAACATCCAATTCATCTGACAGCTCACGTACGGTTACAAAGCGGCCTGGCATTGCAAGAAGAAACCGGGTCATTTGAACCGTTCTTTCAGTAGGCTTCTTCATGAATCCACGCTCCTTGTAAAAAGTATACGAAAAACAAACTGGCCAGAATTTTAGAAAACGATATCAAAATGCAGCTTGAAATTATAAGGTTTTTTACTGGAGTCAATAAAAATTGTAATCAAAGCACTTGACAAATTCAAAGGAAAGATACTGGGGTTTGACCCCTACAACCTAGGGACATATTTAAAAAGGACAGAGATAGTGTTCGTTAATTGAGAAAATGTTATTCAGCATTTCTGAAAAGCGGAAAGAGAGTAAAAGTCATTCATTTTTAAAAAAGGGTTTACTTTCAATATTAGATTGTGTACAATTGAATTGTTGGTAATTAAATATTTTTAAAGTTAATTAAGTTGAGTTGGAATTAATACGAAGATGAATTGAAACTAGAGAGAATCAAAACTTACGAGAAGCGAAACTAGAGAGAATCGAAACAAGAAACAAAATACATGAGTAATCTAAAGGAGAAGAAAACGATGAAAACATTATATGAGACAACCGTAATTAACACAGGTGGACGCCAAGGATTTGTACAATCTCCAGATAATACATTCTTGCTGGAAGTTGCATCCCCGCCTGAACTTGGAGGAAAAGAAACAACAGCGACTAATCCGGAACAATTATTTGCTGCGGGATATAGTGCTTGCTTTAACTCTGCGCTGGAATTCCAATTGAAGAAGAATCAAGTAAAGATTGAGAAGAGCACAGTAACCGCGACGGTGATGTTAAAAGCAGATCCTGAGGATAACGGAGTTAAACTAGAAGTCGAACTGAACGTTCGTATTGATGGATTGGATGAGGAAACAGCACAGAAGTATGTGAAACTAGCTCATGATTATTGCCCTTATTCCAAAGCCATTAATGGAAATGTAAATGTTACAGTAGGTTTGGAATAAGCCAGTTATTTTCAATAGAAGAAACTGGTTAGAACTAACAAGTAATATCAATAAAAAAGACCGCAGGCAAACTAGTTTAAGCTAGTTTGTCCGCAGTCAGAAATGGATACCAAAGCGGTATCCATTTTTTGTTTGGGACGAGTACTGGAATTCTTACGTTTCCCATTGTTCCTGTTCTTTTTTCTTTTCGATGTCCTGACGCCATTTTTCATCTCTCTCAAGAGCCTCTTTCACATAATCTCGCGGTGGAATTTTAGCATTAATGTTAAGCAGCAAGAAAATAATAATGACTAAGAGTAAAAGTATCAAAAATACCATTTTGCGCCTCCTTATTATAGGTTATAACCATGGAGAGAACGATGATTCTGTGTTATAGTAGCTTTTCATTTCAAGATGATTACGTGGTTATTTTTGTCATTTAAACTTAATTATACCATTTTAGTATAGTCTACAAAGAGATATGTTTTAGAAGGGGAGAAAAGAAATGAATAAAGGAATGATTTGTACCTTCTTATGTGCGGTTCTCTTATTGTTTCAACTCGAAACTGCTGAAGCACAGGAGGCAACGAGCAGCAAGGTACAAGCAGATCGTATTAGTACGATTTCTACTAAGATGGAGCGGGTAAACATCCCTGATGAGGGTAAGGAATTGTCATTATCTAACGAATTAAGGGAACAGATAATGGATAAGTACGGTCTTGAACCGCCAGAACCAGTAAAGCCGAAATATACAAGTGACTGGGGCATAATCTATGGTGATATTAGGATGAGTTCTGGAAAGCCCGCGCTTCAGCTGGGACCGAATGCCTCGAGAGATCTGGCTAAGCTATTTACGTACATAATAATGATCGCGAATCTATAACTAGGATTACAACGTAAAATCCAAAATCCCTCTGCCATATCTTCAAGGTTACTACCTTATCAGATGATCAGGGGGATTTTTATCTTGCTATAGATTCTTTCTTTTTTATAATTTAGGTTACCAGTTGAGATGAAACTATAAAAAGCTGGCCATCATGCCGCCAAGCATAGACATGACAAGAGAACTAACTATTTTGTAGATTAGATAGAAGAAGATCAGGTTAGCAAATTTATATAAAGATGCGGTTCATCTCATCATCGCAAGTTATTGCAAATAGACAGCGCATTAGAACATGCCAATAAGACCATTATCCGAGTATACTTATAGAAAAATAAATTCTAAAAATACCTGCTCTATGTCGAACAGTTTGCTGCGTAACAATATTCTTGTTCCACATCAATACAAAAAAATAGCGGAGGTACGTCTTATGCCCGATATGCTTGTGAAACTATATGATTTGCCTGAAATAGAACCACTAAGAAGTTATGAACAGCGTACAGGGGTTACGATCCGCCGTGCGATTGCACCAGAGAAGCATGTTGTCGCTGACTGGGTGGGAAAGCATTTCGGTAAGGGATGGGTAAGTGAAGCGGAAGTTGCTTTTTCCAGGTTGCCTATTACCTGTCTTATTGCGGTAGAGAACGGTAAGATGCTTGGATTTGCTTGTTATGACGCTACGGCTAAAGGTTTTTTTGGTCCTACCGGAGTGGATGAGAAAGAGCGTGGACGCGGAATTGGGAAAATGCTGCTGCTGTATGCATTGGATTATATGAAGCAGGAAGGCTACGGATATGCGATTATCGGAGGAGCTGGACCGGCCCCATTTTATGAAAAAACAACGGGTGCTACCGTTATTGAAGGTTCTGTTCCTGGAATATATAGAGGGATGCTCTCGTAAGAGTGAACTGCATTGCACTGTACTGAACTGTACTGAACTGCACCGCACCGCACCGCACCCATTTACTCTATTGTTATTGTACGGTCAAAGTATAGGTAAGATGTTCATGCCCCCTTATTATTGCTGAGATGAGACAATCTTAGCAAAGATAAGGGGGTTTGTATGGACACTTAGTCTGCTGTATTCCTTGCTTTTTTGTCTTCACCAGGCAAAAAAAGGGAGATAAGAAATCTATTTATTAGCACCAGGTACTAATAAATGTTATAATGGTCCTAATACCTATATGACATTAAGGAGACGATGGAGCGTGAATTACGAGCACTGGATTGCACCGGAGTACTATAATATGACATCAGAAATGGAACATCATCCGGCTGAAAACGTAGCACTCAAGTGCTTGGATGAGCATGAACATGAAGAGGAAGTTACTTATGGAAATTTGCTGAAAAAAGCAAACCAAGTTGCAGGCGGGCTTGCAGATCTTGGTCTTACAAAAGGTGACAAGGTACTTGTTATGGTACCTAGAAACGTAATTGCGTACGCCATATATATCGCTTGTTTGAAACTTGGCCTTGTTATTATTCCTTCTTCTGAGATGCTGAGAGCCAAAGACCTTTCTTACCGGCTTGTCCATTCAAAAGCTCGTGCTGTCATTGTATGGTCCGGTGTGACAGACGAAGTTGATAAGATAGAAGAAACGATTCCTTCCTTGGATTACCGAATTGCGGTAGCTGCTAAACCAGGAGAAGAAAAAGCGGGATACCATATGCTGAATCAACTGATGGAAGGACAGCCAGAGGTACGTAAGGCGGTGGATACACACCGGGATGATATCGCCATTCTGACGTACACCTCAGGTACAACAGGCAATCCTAAGGGAGTTGTTCATACTCACGGCTGGGGTTACGCTCATCTTCGCATTACTTCGTCATGGCTTGATATCAAATCGCAAGATACGGTGTGGGCTACAGCAGCCCCTGGATGGCAAAAATGGATTTGGAGTCCGTTCCTATCTGTACTCGGAAATGGAGCAACAGGATTTGTATACAGTGGTTCGTTTGAACCAAAACGTTATTTACGGTTTTTGCAAGATTACAAAATTAATGTACTTTGCTGTACACCTACCGAATATCGGCTGATGGCAAAACTAGATGGACTTGGTCAGTATGACTTATCCAGCTTGCGCAGTGCCGTATCTGCCGGTGAGCCGCTGAACCTTGAAGTGATTAGCAGCTTCCAGCGCCATTTCGATATAACAATTCGGGATGGTTATGGCCAGACGGAAAGTACGCTTTTGATCGGTAACCTGAAAGATATGCCTTTCCGTAAAGGTTCGATGGGGATGTCCATGTCTCCAGGACTTGTTCAGGTAGTCGATGATGAAGGACAGCTGGTTCCACCTGGAGAAGTAGGAAACATTGCTGTTCATAGAGAAATGCCAGCCCTTTTCAGTGCCTATTATTTAGATGAGAATCGGAAGCAACAAAGTATAAAAGGGGAGTATTTCCTAACAGGAGACCGCGCAAGCATCGATGAAGAAGGGTACTTCTGGTTCGAAGGCCGCGGAGATGATATTATCATCAGCTCGGGCTATACGATTGGACCGTTTGAAGTGGAAGAAGCACTCATGAAGCATCCTGCGGTGAAAGAATGTGCTGTCGTAGCAAGTCCAGACGAGACCAGAGGGCATATCGTGAAGGCCTTCATCGTGCTGCAAGACGGCACCACAGGTTCCAACACTCTCATTAAAGAAATTCAGCAATACGTAAAAGAGATAACAGCACCTTATAAATATCCACGTAAGATTGAATTTATTAGTGACTTACCCAAAACAAGTTCAGGCAAGATTCGCCGGATTGAGCTTCGTAATCTAGAGAAACAAAGAGTAAACCAGGCATGATATATAAAAAAAGAAGAGTCTCGATTCCAAATTATATGGAATGAAATGACCTTTATCATAATTCAAAGGCTGCCTAGATCATCTCGGCTGCCCAGAACGCAGGTAAACTTGTCCAAATAGTTTACCTGCTTTTTTTTTATTTTGATAAGACCGAAATGAATTGAATTGAATTGAAAGTCGAACTGAATGTATCTTAATCTTCGTTCTGAATTTTACGGTTTAATTTTCGTGGAGTGAAGAATGAGGCGGATGTATGCGCTATAATATGGATAATAGTGTATGATTTAGGGTATTAGTGGAGTAGAAATATTTAGATTATGACTATATGCTTCAAAGTCGGAGGAATGAATATGGCCCTAGTGTTTACTTATTTACGGAAATACCGGGTAGCCGCAATCGCCGCACTCTTTATGCTGCTGCTCGAGCTTATGGTAGAACTGATTCAACCTTATCTCATTCAGAAGATTATTGATGATGGAATTCAGCAGGAGAACCTGAGCGTGGTATGGACATGGGGTGGATTTTTGCTCGGTAGTGCGGTAATCGCCTTTGTAGCAGGGATTTCGAGTTCTTTTTATGCAGCGCATGCGAGTCAGGGTTTTGGATCGGATCTTAGGGAAGCTTTGTATGAAAAAGTACAGGCATTTTCTTACGCGGTTTTTAATCGTTTTGCTACCTCTTCACTTATAATTCGGCTTACTGGTGACATTACACAAATTCAAGACACGGTATTTATGAGTTTGCGCTTTGCAACAAGGTTACCGCTGGTGGTCATCGGCAGTGTCATTATGGCACTGATCGTCAACGTGAAATTGGGATTGTTTCTAGCGGTCACGGTACCCATCCTGCTCATTTTTATTTTCTTCATTATGAAAAAGGTATCGGTTCTCTTTAGGAATGTACAGAATCGGCTGGATGAAGTGAATGGAGTAGCGCAGGAAAACCTCATTGGTATACGGCTTATTCGTGTGTTTGTACGTATGGGTCATGAGGTAGAACGGTTTGGCCGTTCCATACATAAGTTAATGACTTCAACGATGTCAGCTCAGCGTCTCGCAGAGACAACCATGCCTTTTATTATGCTTCTTATGAATGCAAGTGTTCTGCTCATCTTATGGTTTGGACGCAAAGAGATTGTCACAACGGGGAGTGCTTCCCTCGGGGAAGTCGTCGCCGTGATCAACTATTCCGTTCGTACAATGGGAGCATTATCGATGCTGTCATGGATCGTAGCAACCTTTTCCCGGGCCAATGCTTCCGTAAACCGGATTCAGGAAGTGCTGCTGATGGATCCGGATGTGTACGATACCAAGGAGAGTTCAAATTCCTCTAAAAAAGTAACATTGCAAGGAGCTATTGAGTATAGAGGGGTTCATTTTCATTATCCAGAAGGAGAGCTGAATGTTCTAAGTGATATTTCATTTCAGGCGAAGCCTGGTGAACGGATCGCTATTATGGGTGCCACGGGATCGGGGAAAACTTCGCTGGTTCAGCTGCTCCTCAGGTTATATGAGCCAAATGAGGGGACAATTACGATTCAGGATCAGAATATTCAAGAGATACCGGTGGAACAACTTCGAGACGCGATTGGTTACGTACCGCAGGAAGCGGTCCTATTTACCGGTTCCGTACGTGACAATATCGCTTGGGGCAATCAGAGTGCCAGCCTTGAGGAAATGGAAGAGGCTGCTCGCAAAGCTCAAATCCACGATACGATTCTCTCCTTGCCAAATGGCTACGATACCATGCTTGGTCAGCGGGGTGTCAACCTGTCAGGCGGACAAAAACAGCGTCTATCTATTGCTAGAGCACTCGTTCGTCATCCGCAAATTTTGATTCTCGATGACAGTACAAGTGCGCTCGATGTGAAGACGGAAGCCGCCCTTTTAGATGAACTTAATGAATTATCTTGTACAACGTTTATTATTACGCAAAAAATATCATCTACTTTATCTGCAGATCTCATTTTACTGCTTGATGAAGGAAGACTGATTGCGAGTGGTACACATGAGCAGCTGCTTATCGAATCATCTCTATATCGCCGAATCTATGAATCCCAATACGGACAGGAGGCGCAGCATGCTTAAACAACTAGCCGAACCGTTTCGTCAGGAGCGTTCCGAGGCACTGAAAGATACAAATCAGCTTGGACAGGGAACCCGGAAAAAAGCAGTCAAAGCGAAAAATTGGTCGTGGACACTGCGCCGAATCTGGGATTACCTTGCAAAAAGAAAGCTGAAGCTGATTCTGGTACTTGTTATGGTCGTTCTCACTTCTGCGTTAGCACTGCTTGGGCCGTACCTTATTGGTACGGCGGTAGATACGTATCTCGCGGGAGAGGGAGATCGTACATGGGTGTACTTTTTAGTGGCGCTCGGGGGTGTTTATCTTCTTCATCCACTCTTTGCTTTCTTGCAGAATATTTGGATGATTGAAGTGGCTCAGGAAACGGTGTACCGGATGCGACATGATTTATTTGAACATCTTCATAGACTGCCTATTCCTTTCTTCGGCAAACGTCAGCAAGGCGAGATTATGAGCAGACTGACAAACGATATTGAAAATGTCAGTGCAACCTTGAATGGTTCCATTATTCAGATTACATCCAGCATTTTGACACTCGCAGGTGTCGTTATTGTCATGCTGACACTGAGTCCGCTCCTCACGCTGCTTACTTTTACCGTTGTTCCTTTGATGGCCCTAGGTATGCGCTGGATTACCAAACGGACGGGTCCTTTATTTAAGGAACGTCAGCGTAATTTGGGAGAACTGAACGGATATATTGAAGAAACCTTGTCTGGGCAGCGAATTATTAAAGCTTTTTCTCAGGAGGAACGAGTTCTTACTGCGTTTAAAGAGCGAAATGATCGAATTCGTCTATCAGGATTTTGGGCCCAGACGATATCGGGGTTTATTCCCAAGCTGATGAATGGGCTGAACAATCTTAGTTTTGCCATTATTGCAGGGATTGGCGGGATTATGGCAATCTCAGGTTCGATTAGTGTTGGGGTCATTATTATTTTCGCTGAGTATGCTCGGCAGTTCACAAGACCGCTGAATGATCTCGCAAACCAGTGGAATACAATCTTATCTGCGATTGCAGGAGCGGAGCGAGTCTTTGAAATTATGGACGAAGACCCTGAGGTAATAGATGAAGCTGGAGCTAAGAAATTAGGTCATGTAGAAGGTGCCGTGAAGTTTGAACATGTTTCTTTTGGCTATGAAGAAAAAGGAGCTACTCTTCAGGATATTTCTTTTGAAGCCAAACCAGGGGAAATGATTGCACTTGTTGGACCTACAGGGGCAGGTAAAACTACGCTGATTCAGTTAATTTCGAGGTTTTATAGTCCTGATCAAGGAACGATTACCGTAGATGGTCAGGATGTAACGACCATACAGCGGAAGAGTCTGCGCTCTCATATGGCTTTTGTACTGCAAGATTCATTCCTTTTTGAGGGAACGATTCGTGAAAATATCCGCTATGGTCGCTTGGACGCTAGCGATGAAGAAGTAGAGGAAGCGGCAAAGATGGCGAATGCTCATTCTTTTATTACTAGACTTAAGAATGGCTATGACCAAGTACTTCATGCTGATGGGAGCGGGATTAGTCAGGGTCAAAAGCAACTGCTCGCTATTGCCCGGGCAATGCTCGCGAATCCTGCTATGCTTGTTCTTGATGAAGCGACCAGCAGTATTGATACGGTAACGGAGATTAAGATTCAAGAAGGATTGCAGCGTCTGATGCAGGGCAGAACCAGCTTTGTTATTGCTCACCGGCTGAATACAATTCGCCAGGCTGACAAGATTCTTGTGATGCAGCATGGGAGGCTGATTGAGCAAGGGTCGCATGAGGAGTTGCTGGGGGCGAACGGATTTTATAGTGAGTTGTATCATGCGCAGCTGAAAAAGAACGTGGTGTAATAGGATTAGCGTAAGTGGGATGGGAAACGGTGTTCACGAGCCCTGTGCTCCACTTGTTTTGTCTGGACGAGGTATTGCTCTGAAGTAGAAGGTCCAGCCAAAGCCAAAAGTCGCCCAGATCTCGAGATCACCTAAATCCCTGAAGTTACGCTTTTGGAGTCTGCAAAGAAGAGAAGGAAAAACAGCTCCCCCTGATACTGGGGTGAGCAGGGGACGACGTTGCTTCTTTAAGGAAAGCAACGTGTCTAATGAAGGATGATTACTTGTTCGTGGAAGGAGAAATACGGTGTTCTGTGGTTAGTGTAAGTGGATGGGGGTACAGTATTCGCGAGATCTGTGATTAGCGTAAGTGGAATGGGAGTACAGTGTCACGAGCTCTGTGATTAGCGTAAGTGGGATGGGAAACGGTGTTCACGAGCTCTGTGCTCCGCTTGTTTTGTCTGGACGAGGTATTGCTCCGAAGTAGGAGGTCCAGCCAAAGCCAAAAGTCGCCCAAATCTCGAGATCACCTAAATCCCTGAAGTTACGCTTTTGGAGTCTGCAAAGTAGAGAGGAAAAACAGCTCCCCCTGATACGGGGGTGGGCAGGGGACGGACGTTGCTTCTTTAAGGAAAGCAACGTGTCTAATGAAGGATGGTTACTTGTTCGAGTGATAAGGGAAAAGTATATCTTTATTCAACCAATTGTTAAGTTAGAGAGGGGAGTTCATCATATTAAAATTCTGTATGAATAGTCTGGTTTTTTTATTGCTCCTTGGATTAGTAGCTTGTGGAGGTGAGTCTAACCCCAAGTTACCTACACCCGATCAGGTAATACGAGATGCTGAGACGTCAGCCTCTAACATTCTATTAGGTGATGCAGCAGAGAAGGATGAAAAAATCCTTTTAACGCCTCTAATTTTTGACGAATGGGAAGTGAAGTTTACAGAGGGTAAGGAAGGAGTGAAAGCGGAAATCACTTCCATTATCGGCGATAAGCTGTGGGTTTCAGATATGAAAAAAACAATTACACTTCATTACGTGTTGAATGAATCCACACAGTGGGAAGTTCAAGGAGTAGATGTAAATGATCCTGTCACTCGTGTAATACCACGTAGTAAACAAGCAGCAGGATCTTTCTAAATTTTCTAGACGGTTTAGTATTACGTTAAACGTGTTCAATAAAACAATGAGGCAGCCGATACAATCATCGACTGCTTTTTCATTTTTCAAAATAGAAGGAGTTCTATATAGAAGAAATAGATTGTGATGATGGACTTGTATACTGCATTCATAGCATTACAAATATGGGTATTAATTTTTTTGAAAAAAGTACTTGCATAATTAATATCAGCATGGTATATTCTAATTCCGGCCAAGAAGTTAGCCAGTAAGCAACACACTGAATAACCAAGCAACTTAACGAAGTTGAATGAAACTTCTAAAAAAAGCTTGACACTCTGAACCGGAAATGATATGATATAAAAGTTGCTGACGACGAGAGTTGTTAGTGAGATTGATCTTTGAAAACTGAACAACGAGGAGTTTTACGAAAGTAAAACTCGAGAGTGAATCAATACAAATTCAATTTGTTGGTCATAACAAATTGAATAGAGAACTTTAAGTTCTCGTCAGCATTTTCTAAATGAGCTTATCGCTCTTTTCAATAACTTTATTGGAGAGTTTGATCCTGGCTCAGGACGAACGCTGGCGGCGTGCCTAATACATGCAAGTCGAGCGGAGTCGGGTGAGAAGCTTGCTTCTCTGAGACTTAGCGGCGGACGGGTGAGTAACACGTAGGCAACCTGCCCATAAGACTAGGATAACTACCGGAAACGGTAGCTAATACCGGATAGGTTCTTCTCTCGCATGAGAGAAGAAAGAAAGACGGAGCAATCTGTCACTTATGGATGGGCCTGCGGCGCATTAGCTAGTTGGTGGGGTAAAGGCCTACCAAGGCGACGATGCGTAGCCGACCTGAGAGGGTGATCGGCCACACTGGGACTGAGACACGGCCCAGACTCCTACGGGAGGCAGCAGTAGGGAATCTTCCGCAATGGACGAAAGTCTGACGGAGCAACGCCGCGTGAGTGATGAAGGTTTTCGGATCGTAAAGCTCTGTTGCCAGGGAAGAACGTCCTTGAGAGTAACTGCTCAAGGAGTGACGGTACCTGAGAAGAAAGCCCCGGCTAACTACGTGCCAGCAGCCGCGGTAATACGTAGGGGGCAAGCGTTGTCCGGAATTATTGGGCGTAAAGCGCGCGCAGGCGGTTATTTAAGTTGGGTGTTTAATCCCGGGGCTCAACCTCGGGTCGCACCCAAAACTGGGTAACTTGAGTACAGAAGAGGAAAGTGGAATTCCACGTGTAGCGGTGAAATGCGTAGAGATGTGGAGGAACACCAGTGGCGAAGGCGACTTTCTGGGCTGTAACTGACGCTGAGGCGCGAAAGCGTGGGGAGCAAACAGGATTAGATACCCTGGTAGTCCACGCCGTAAACGATGAATGCTAGGTGTTAGGGGTTTCGATACCCTTGGTGCCGAAGTTAACACATTAAGCATTCCGCCTGGGGAGTACGGTCGCAAGACTGAAACTCAAAGGAATTGACGGGGACCCGCACAAGCAGTGGAGTATGTGGTTTAATTCGAAGCAACGCGAAGAACCTTACCAGGTCTTGACATCCCTCTGACCGGTCTAGAGATAGACCTTTCCTTCGGGACAGAGGAGACAGGTGGTGCATGGTTGTCGTCAGCTCGTGTCGTGAGATGTTGGGTTAAGTCCCGCAACGAGCGCAACCCTTGATCTTAGTTGCCAGCACTTCGGGTGGGCACTCTAAGGTGACTGCCGGTGACAAACCGGAGGAAGGTGGGGAT